>NZ_CP071321.1:3740000-4340000 GCF_017309585.1 Nitrogeniibacter aestuarii
CCTTGACGACCGAGGTCGCGGTTTCCCGCCCGAAGCGCAGGGTCACGGGGACCTGATACCGGGCCTCCTCGACACTCTCCAGAAAAACGCGGCCGGTGCGCAACCAAAGGCCTTCGTCAAACGGCCCGTAAACCATATGCTGCCATTTCAGCCGGTTCGTTTCCGCCCGGATGAGTCGAGCCGCGATCTCCGCCAACGTTTCCGGCTGGCTTTTCATCGCATATCGGCCACGATCCAGCACCAGTTGGCAGGCAGATGAGATTTCGGAGAAGTGGCCGGTGGCCGCAGTACGCAGCACATCTCCGCGGGGCGAACGCAAGGCGACTGCCTGCAAGAACCCTTTGAAGATTCCGCGCAAAGGCGCCTGGGCAGCTTCGTCGAGTTCAGCCACCGCGCGCGCCTGAGTCTGCAAAGCCATATCCTTGGCCAGCACGATGGCATCGAGTGCTTCACGCACTGCGGACAGCGCCATGAGCGGATCATTGGCCGGAACGCCTTTGAGGTGCTCTCGCATTTCGCGAAGCACCGCGGGCAGGTTGCCAGCGTTCTCGGTTGAAGTCAGCAGCATGGGCGAACCGTCGACAAACTCGTTCCTGTCCATTTTGTTTCTGGATTATTCCATACAATCGGGCGAACACGAATCGCCGCCGCCAGAGGCGCCGCCGCCAGAGGTGCCGCCGCCTGACGTGCCGGGTACAATCGCCTCATCCATTCTTTCAATCATGCGAACTTGATCATGCATCAGTATCTCGACCTCATGCGCCATGTGCTTGAGCACGGAAACGTCAAATCCGACCGCACCGGCACGGGAACCCGTTCCGTGTTCGGTCATCAGATGCGCTTCAATCTCGCAGACGGTTTCCCGCTGGTCACCACCAAGAAGCTTCATACCCGCTCCATCATCCATGAGTTGCTGTGGTTCATCTCCGGCGACACGAACATTCGTTACCTGCAGGAAAACGGCGTTTCGATCTGGAATGAGTGGGCGGACGAGAACGGTAACCTCGGCCCGGTTTATGGGCACCAGTGGCGGCACTGGCCGGCTCGAGACGGTGCGGAGATCGATCAGATCAAACAGCTGGTCGCGGGACTGAAGAGCAATCCGGATTCACGACGACATCTGGTGTCGGCCTGGAACCCGACAGACGTTGATCGCATGGCGCTGCCACCGTGCCACGCCCTGTTCCAGTTCTACGTCGCCGACAACAAGCTGTCTTGCCAGCTCTACCAACGCAGTGCCGATATTTTCCTCGGCGTACCTTTCAACATCGCCTCGTACGCCCTGTTCACCATGATGGTCGCCCAGGTGTGCGGCTACGAACCGGGCGACTTCGTGTGGACCGGCGGTGACTGCCACCTGTATTCAAACCATCTCGATCAGACGCGAGAGCAGCTCAGTCGCGCGCCTCGGCCCCTGCCCACAATGAAGCTAAATCCGGACGTGAAGGATCTATTTGCGTTCCGTTTCGAGGATTTCACGCTGGAAGGCTACGACCCGCACCCTCACATCTCGGCGCCGGTGGCGGTATGAGCCGCCCCGAACTGATCCTGATCGCCGCTGTGGCGAAAAACGGAGTGATTGGTCGTGAAAACACCCTACCCTGGCGATTGAAGGGCGACCTTCAGCACTTCAAACGGACAACGCTCGGGTGCCCGGTGATCATGGGGCGCAAAACCTGGGAGTCACTGGGCCGCCCGCTGCCGGGGCGACAAAACATTGTCATTACCCGCAATGCTGAATATCAAGCAGAAGGCGCCACCGTGGTCGACGGCATTGCCAGCGCAATGACCGCAGCGGGAAACGCAGACAAAGTCTTTCTGATTGGCGGCGCGCAGCTCTATGAACAGGCCATCAATGCCGCCGATCGCCTCATCCTCACCGAGGTCCAGGCGGAGGTGGACGGCGATGCCTGGTTTCCGCCCGTGGACGCTGCCTTGTTCAGGGAAGTCAGCCGTGAACATGCGCCGGCGGATGAAGATAACGATCACCCGGTCGACTTCGTCGAGTACAGGCGCGCCGGCACCTGAATGGCGCCGGCGACTTTTTCATCACCCCTGTTTCACGCAGTCCACGTGATAAACGGCGCTGCCGTCTACATCCTGTTTCACGAGACCGTGGATATCGGTCTCGAACCCCGGAAATGCCGCGTTGAACTCGCGCGCGAATCGTAGATAGCGCACGATGGTCTTGTTGAAACGCTCACCCGGGATCAGGAGCGGAATCCCCGGAGGGTAGGGCGTGAGCAACACGCTGGTCACACGCCCTTCGAGTTCATCGATGGGCACGCGCTCGATCTCGCGGTGCGCCATCTTGGCGAAGGCATCTGCGGGACGCATCGCCGGCACCATGTCCGACAGGTACATTTCCGTGGTCAGGCGCGCGACATCGTATTCACGATAGAAGTCGTGGATACGCGAACACAGATCCTTGAGCCCAACACGCTCATAGCGCGGAAACTTGGCCACGAATTCCGGCATGACTCGCCACAACGGGCGGTTGCGATCGAAGTCGTCCTTGAACTGCTGGAGTTCGGTCACCAGCGTATTCCAGCGGCCCTTGGTGATGCCGATGGTGAACATGATGAAGAAGGAATACAGACCGGTCTTCTCCACCACGATGCCGTGCTCGGCCAGATAACGCGTCAGCACGCCCGCCGGGATACCCCAGTCGGAGAACTCGCCCTCGACATCCAGCCCCGGCGTGATCACCGTTGCCTTGATGGGATCGAGCATGTTGAAGTTTTCAGCCAGATCCCCGAAGCCATGCCAACGCTCGCCAGCCTTGAGCATCCAGTCGTCACGCTCGGCAATGCCGTCGTCTGACAGGTAATCCGGCCCCCAGACCTTGAACCACCATTCGTCGCTCCCGAATTCCTCATCGACCTTGCGCATGGCCCGACGAAAATCGAGCGCTTCGGCAATCGACTCTTCGACCAGCGCCGTTCCGCCCGGCGGCTCCATCATGGCGGCTGCCACGTCGCAAGACGCGATGATGGAGTACTGCGGCGAGGTCGAGGTGTGCATCAGGTAGGCCTCATTGAAGATATCCCGATCCAGCTTGCGGGTCTGGGAATCCTGAACAAGGATCTGCGAGGCTTGTGAAAGCCCGGCCAGCAACTTGTGCGTCGACTGGGTCGAGAACACCATGGACGATTCGCAACGCGGACGCTCGTCGCCGATGGCGTGGTAGTCGCCATAAAAATCATGGAATGCCGCATGGGGCAGCCAGGCTTCGTCGAAATGCAGGGTGTCGATCTCGCCGTCCAGCATCTCCTTGATGGCTTCCACGTTGTAGAGCACGCCATCATAGGTGGACTGGGTAATGGTCAGGATGCGCGGTTTCTTGCCCTTGCCATCCTTGGCAAACGGGTTGGCCTCGATCTTTTTGCGGATGTTCTCGATCTTGAACTCTTCGAGCGGAATCGGCCCGATGATGCCGTAGTGATTGCGCGTGGGCGTCAGAAAGACGGGCACGGCCCCAGTCATGATGATCGAGTGCAGTATCGATTTGTGGCAGTTGCGATCTACCACCACGACATCGCCGGGCGCCACCGTGGTATGCCACACCATCTTGTTGGAAGTGGACGTACCGTTGGTAACGAAATACAGGTGGTCGCAGTGAAAGATACGTGCTGCATTGCGCTCGGACGCCGCAACCGGCCCCGTATGATCGAGCAGCTGACCGAGTTCCTCGACGGCATTGCACACATCGGCACGGAGCATGTTCTCGCCGAAGAACTGATGGAACATCTGGCCGACCGGGCTCTTCAGGAACGCGACGCCCCCGGAGTGCCCCGGGCAATGCCAGGAAAACGATCCATCGGCCGCGTAGTGCGTCAAGGCGCGGAAGAACGGTGGGGCCAGGCTTTCGAGATAGACCCGCGCTTCGCGGACGACGTAACGCGCGATGAACTCCGGCGTGTCTTCAAACATGTGAATGAAGCCGTGCATCTCGCGCAGGACATCGTTCGGCACATGGCGCGAGGTGCGCGTCTCGCCATACAGAAAGATGGGGATGTCGGCATTCCGATTTCGAATCTCGGCCACGAAGGCGCGCAGGTCGTTGATGACCTTGGTCGCCGCCTCGGGCGAATCGAACTCTTCATCGTCGATCGACACGATGAAGGTGGACGCCCGACTCTGCTGCTGCGCGAACGAAGACAGGTCACCATAACTGGTAACCCCCAACACTTCCATGTTCTCGCCCTCGATGGCCTTGGCGAGCGCCCGGATACCAAAGCCGCTGGTATTCTCGGAACGGAAGTCTTCGTCGATGATGATGATCGGAAACTGGAAACGCATGTCGTATCCTGGAAATCAAAAAGCCCGCAGGGCGAAGCGCCCCCGGGCATCAGCGTAACGCGGCTGCGTTACGATTGTTGCGCGTGATCCGCAGACAGCGGCCCGCGAATTGCGTTCAGATCTTGGGCAGCGTGACGCCACGTTGTCCCTGGTATTTTCCACCGCGATCTCCGTATGAGGTCTCACAGATCTCGTCCGACTCGAAGAACAGCATCTGCGCGACGCCTTCGTTGGCATAAATACGTGCCGGCAGCGGCGTGGTGTTGGAAAACTCCAGCGTCACATGCCCTTCCCACTCGGGTTCAAGCGGGGTCACGTTCACGATGATGCCGCAACGCGCATAGGTGCTCTTGCCCAGGCAGACGGTCAGCACACTACGCGGAATACGGAAGTATTCGACCGTGCGTGCCAGTGCAAAGCTGTTCGGCGGGATGATGCAGACGTCACCGACAAAGTCGACAAAATTACCCGAATCAAATTCCTTCGGATCAACGATCGTCGAGTTGATGTTGGTGAAGATCTTGAATTCGTTGGCGCAACGCACGTCGTAGCCATAGCTCGAGGTGCCATAGGAAACGATCTTACCGCTATCGTTCTCGCGCACCAGCTCGGGCGCGAAGGGCTCGATCATGCCTTCGTTTTCCGCCATGCGGCGAATCCATTTGTCCGCTTTGATGGACATCCTCACACTCCGTTCGGGCCGGCAACGCCAGCGCCTGCGCTATAAAATCCGCCCATTCTAGCGAGGAACCCGCGCAATTGAAACGCGCCAGGGCCCCCGCCTGCACTCGCACCGCCCGCCCCACGAAAGCCTGGCGAGCGCGACGAGTGCCGGCACATCAAATCATCAGGTGTTCTGCACCACAATGCTCGGGAACTTGTGGCTCATGTCCTTGGCGCGACTGGCCACCTTGCCTGCCACTTTCATGGCGATATCCATGTACAGCGCGGCCTCCTTGCTTTCCGGATCGGCCACGACGGTCGGCCGGCCGGCATCGGCCTCCTCACGGATGCGCAACTCAAGCGGCAGGGCCCCGAGGTACTCCACGCCGAAGTCTTGACACATTTTCTGGCCGCCACCGGCGCCAAAGATGTGGGACTCATGGCCGCAGTTCGGACAGACGTGGATGCTCATGTTCTCCACCACGCCGAGGATGGGCACCCCCACCTTCTCGAACATCTTCACGCCCTTGCGCGCGTCGAGCAACGCGATGTCCTGGGGGGTGGTGACGATCACCGAACCGGTGAGCGGCACAGTCTGCGACAGGGTCAGCTGGATGTCGCCGGTACCCGGCGGCATATCGATCAACAAGTAATCGAGCTCGGCCCAGTTGGTTTCGGTCAGCAGCTGCTTGAGCGCCTGCGTCGCCATCGGACCACGCCACACCATCGGGGTGTCGGCATCGATCATGAAACCGATGGACATCACCTGAATGCCGAAGGACTCCAGCGGGTCCATGGTCTTGCCGTCGGGAGAGGTCGGATTGCGACCTTCCAGACCCAGCATCTGCGGTTGGGACGGGCCGTAGATATCGGCGTCGAGCACGCCCACCTTGGCACCGGCAGCAGCCAGCGCGAGTGCCAGATTGGCCGTCGTCGTGCTCTTGCCGACACCGCCTTTGCCCGAGGCCACGGCAATGATGTTCTTCACCCCTTCGAGCAACTTGACACCCTGCTGCACGGCATGCGCCACCACCCGGCCGGACACGGCAACGCTCACCGAACCGACACCCGCCACTTTGGATACGGCATCGGCCACCTGGGTGCGCAGGGCGGCCTCACAGGTATTGACGGGGTAACCGACTTCGATCGCCACCGCCACCTTGTCGCCATCGATTTCAATCTTCTTGATACAGCGCGCGCTGACGAAGTCCTTGCCCGTCAACGGGTCGACGACATCCTTGAGTGCGGCCTGAATCTGTTCCTGAGCAAGTTCCATCCTGACTCCAAATAAGACAATCGGCACGAGCAGGTCGTGCCACCGGGCCAAATCATACCGAAGCCCGGCCCGGGATTCTCCCCTCACGAGATGAGGGTCAATCATTCACTGTAAAATGCTTCGATGCAAAAAACACTCCAGTTTGCCACCTGCATGATCGCCGTGCTCGTACTGAGCGCGTGCGCAGTCACGCCCAAGACTGAACAGGTCCCGACACCGAAACCAGTGGCTGAAGCCCCGCAAGGGCCTGACTGGCAAGCGATCGCGCGCGATTTCCAGCAACCGGGCAACACCCGCATCACTGTGGAAACCCTGCCCGGGGGCGGGCTCAAGCTGGTCATACCGGCCGCCGACGGCTTCGACACCGCCCAGGCAGATCTTCAACCGGACCTGCAACGCAGCCTCGACGCACTGGTCGCGCCGATCAACGCGCACCCGGAGTTACTGGCGCACGTGCTTGGCCACACCGACAGCATCGGTCGGGAAGGCTACAACATGGTGCTTTCCCGTCAGCGTGCCCGCGCGGTTCAAGACTACCTGATGGCTGCCGGTGTGGCGCCGTTGCGCCTGAGTTCGGAAGGACGAGGCGAAATGGAGCCGGTTGCCGACAACGACACGCCCGAAGGTCGAAGCCAGAACCGGCGGGTCGAAATCCTGCTTCACCTCGCCAAGTAATCGCAAAGGCTGCCGCGGCGCGCGGGGCCTTTGATAAACTTGCCTTTTTGCCTGTCCGCGGAACCCCCATGTCGCGCAAGATTCTCGTTACCAACGCCCTGCCCTACGCCAATGGCGATATTCACCTCGGCCATCTGGTCGGCTACATCCAGGCCGATGTCTGGGTCCGCTACCAGCGCATGCAGGGCCACGAAGTCCACTACGTCTGCGCCGACGACACCCACGGCACGCCGGTCATGCTGCGGGCAGAGAAAGAGGGCGTCACGCCCGAGCAACTCATCGGCCGGGTCCACGGCGAGCACCTGCGTGACTTCACCGACTTTTCGGTGGCTTTCGACAACTATCACTCCACGCACTCGGACGAAAACCGCTGGTTCGCCGAAGACATCTACGGCAAGCTCAAGGCCGCCGGTCTGATCGAGACCCGCTCCATTGAGCAGTTCTACGATCCGGTCAAGAACATGTTCCTGCCGGACCGCTTCATCAAGGGCGAATGCCCGAAGTGCGGCGCGGCAGATCAGTATGGCGACAACTGCGAAGTGTGCGGCGCCGCCTACGCCCCCACCGATCTCAAGAATCCGTTCTCGGCGGTCTCCGGTGCCAAACCGGAGATGCGCTCGTCCGAACACTACTTCTTCAAGCTCTCCGACCCGCGCGCGGTCGAGTTCCTGCGCGAATGGACCCAGGGCAGTAATGCCAACGGCGCACGACGCCTGCAGGCCGAGGCGGCCAACAAGATGAAGGAGTGGCTGGGCGAACCGGGCGAGAACAAGCTCTCCGACTGGGACATCTCCCGTGACGCGCCCTATTTCGGCTTCGAGATCCCGGGGGCGCCAGGCAAGTATTTCTACGTGTGGCTGGACGCGCCGATCGGCTATTTCGCCAGCTTCAAGAATCTCGCCAGCAAGGTTGGCAACATCGATGTGGATGGTTTCATCGACGGCGCCAAAGCCGGCGACACGGAAATGGTTCACTTCATCGGCAAGGACATCCTCTATTTCCACGCCCTGTTCTGGCCCGCCATGCTCAACTTCGCGGGCTACCGCACCCCGACGCAGCTGGCCGTCAACGGCTTCCTGACGGTCGATGGCGCCAAGATGTCGAAGAGCCGCGGCACCTTCATCACCGCCCGCTCCTACACCGAGCAGAAACTCAATCCGGAATGGCTACGCTACTACTTTGCTGCCAAGTCCAACGGCACCATGGAAGACGTGGACCTGTCGCTCGACGACATGATTGCGAAGGTCAATTCCGACCTGGTGGGCAAGTTCATCAACATTGCCAGCCGTTGCGCCGGGTTCATCACCAAGCGCTTTGACGGCAAGCTGGGCGAGCCGGATCTGGAGGCGCTCGCGCCCTACCGCGCCAGCCTGGAGGCCGGCGAGGTCGCCAAGGCCTACGACAACCGCGACTTCAGCCGCGCCCTGCGCGAGATCATGCGCCTGGCGGATGTGGCCAACGCGTATGTGAATGACAACAAGCCTTGGGAGCTGGCCAAGCAGGAAGGGCAGGACGCACTGATGCTCACCGTGTGCTCGACAGCCATCAACCAGTTCCGCATCCTGGCCGGCCTGCTCAAGCCGATCCTGCCGACCGTGGCGGCACAGGTGGAAGACTTCCTCAACATTGCACCGCTGACATGGGGTCAGCTGACCGATACGCTGCCGGCCGGTCACGCCATCAACAAGTACCAGCACATGATGACCCGCATCGAGCGCGCCCAGATCGACAAGCTGATCGAAGCCAACAAGGCCTCCCTCGCCCCGGCAGCGCCCGCCGCCGAGGCCAGCAGCCAGCAACGTCATGCCGAAAGTCAGCAGAAAGCGGCCGAGGCCCAGAGCACGGCTGACGACTTCATCAAGATCGACGACTTCACCAAGGTGGATCTGCGCATCGCGAAAATCATCTCCGCCGAGCATGTGGAAGGCGCCGACAAGCTGCTGCGCCTGCAACTGGACATCGGTGAAGAGCAACCCCGGCAGGTCTTCGCCGGTATCAAGTCCGCCTACGATCCGGCCACGCTGGTGGGCCGCATGACGGTCATGGTGGCCAACCTCGCCCCGCGCAAGATGAAGTTCGGCATGAGCGAGGGCATGGTGCTGGCCGCCTCCGACGAAGACGGCAAGACCCCCGGCCTGTTCATCCTTTCCCCCGACGCCGGCGCCACGCCGGGCATGCGAGTGAAGTAATCATGAGTGAAGAGATCGAAACCCTGGCCAACCAGGCCATCGGCAAGTGGGTTGTCGTGCACATCATCGGCTCGATCATCGCCGTGCTCGGTGCGCTCTACCTGCTCACCGGCATGCAGTTGCTGCCCAACACCCCGGCCTCGACCTTCCAGGCTGCACTCATGCTCGGCGGTGGCCTCATCATGGATTTCTTCGGCGTCATCAAGCTCACCAAGGTCCTGCGCGCACGCAAGGCCGCCAAGAAACAACCATGAGCATGCGCGCCAAACGATTGCGTATTACCGGCACGGTGCAAGGTGTGTGGTACCGCGCCTCGACGGTCGAACAGGCTCTGTCCCTCGGTCTGTCGGGGTGGGCGCGCAACTGCGCCGACGGGTCGGTCGAGGTGCTGGCCGTGGGCGATGCGGCCGCCATTGAGGCCCTGATCGAATGGGCGCACAAGGGCCCGCCCAAGGCCGTGGTCGATGCGGTGGTTGCCACCGAGATCCCACTCCCGAATCCGGCCCCCATCGACTTCACCGTCGAAGCCGACGCATGATGCGCTTTCGCCCGCGCCTGCTGGACTCGCTTTCAGGCTACGACCGCGCTCAGTTTGCCCACGATGCGGGCGCAGGTGTCACCGTAGGCGTTCTGGCACTTCCCTTGGCCATGGCCTTCGCCATCGCCTCGGGTATGTCACCCACTGCAGGCATCTGGACCGCCATCGTCGCCGGTCTGCTCATATCGCTGCTGGGTGGCTCGCGGGTTCAGATCGGGGGGCCGACCGGCGCATTCATCCCGATCATTTTCGGCATCGTTGCCGACTATGGTGTCGCCAACCTGCTGGTGGCCACCCTGCTCGCGGGCATCATGCTGTTCGCCATGGGTGCGCTGCGCTTGGGCGGCATGATCCGCTTCATCCCGGTATCGGTCGTGACCGGCTTCACCAATGGCATTGCCGTGGTGATCTTCATCTCGCAGATCAAGGACTTTCTCGGGCTCACCATCGATCAACTGCCGGGTGATTTTTTCGGCAAGATGGGCACGCTCTTCAATCATCTGCATACGATTCACCTACCCACTGTAGCGGTGGCGGTGGCCTCGCTGGTGGTGCTGGTGCTGTGGAACATGCTGGCGCGACGCGTGAAGGTGATGGCGCGGCTGCCCGGCCCGCTGGCAGTGCTGATCATTGCCACGGCGGTCAACCTCGTCATCGGCCTGCCCGTCGAGACCATCGGTTCACGCTTTGGCGGCATCCCCCAGGCGGTGCCGGATCTGGGCCTGCCGGCCTTCGATCTGACCACGCTGGGCAAGCTGATCGCACCAGCCCTGACCATCGCCATGCTCGGGGCCATCGAATCGCTGCTATCGGCACGCGTTGCGGACAACCAGATCGACGACCGTCATGACCCCAATCAGGAGCTGATGGCCCAGGGCATTGCCAACATGGTCGCCCCGATCTTCGGCGGTTTTGCCGCCACCGGCGCCATCGCCCGCACCGCCACCAACATCCGCAGTGGCGGCCGCACGCCCGTGGCCGGCATCATTCACGCGCTCGTCCTGTTGGCGGTCGTGCTGGCGCTGGCCCCCCTGGCCGGCGACATTCCGCTCGCCACCCTGTCGGCCATCGTGGTCATGGTGTCGATTCACATGGGTGAATGGGAAGCCTTTGCCCATCTCAAACGTTTCTCGCTGGCCTATCGCACGACCCTGGTCGGCACCTTCCTCATCACGGTGGTGTTCGACCTCACCCTGGCGGTCGAAATCGGCATGGTCATGGCCAGCCTGTTCTTCATCCGCCGCGTCTCGGACCTGACCCGGATCGAGCCCATCGCGATCGAGGGCGACATGTGCGGCGGACAGCCAGACCGCATCCTCGCCTTCCGGCTCTTCGGCAGCCTGTTCTTCGGGGCCGCCAACAAGCTCGAATATCTGCTCACCGAGGTCGATCGCGACCCGCACGTACTGATTCTGGCCATGGACAAGGTGATCAGCATCGACACCAGTGGCCTCGATATCCTGCGCACCCTCAGGCGCAACATGGCCAAGCGTGGCGCCACCCTGATCGTGTGCGAGCTCAATCCTCAACCGCGCTCGATACTGGTACGATCCGGCTTCGTTGACGAAATCGGTGCCCAGAACCTCACCGACACCTTGCCTCAAGCGCTGGCACGCGGTCACAAACTGTGTGCAGCCTCCAACGAGGCCGTGGAGGCGCCAGCACCGCAACTCGGCCGCTGACCCCGTCAGCAATCCAGACACACGAATCACACATAACGATAATGAGACCCCCGTGCGCTCCACCGGAGCGTGCGGCATCCACACCGCCCCCTGCGCGCCCGCGGCATCGCGAAAAATTGAGTATTCGCAATGTTTCAGGCACGGCCACGATCCAGAATAGGATCGGGAGGGTGGAGTCTAACGATGCAGAGAAACAGAGACATCCACACATCGAACACCGCCTGCGTTGCAGGGGGTCTGCTTGCCGGCGCTGCGAGTGCGCTTGGCGCTCAATCACTGATTGCCAGTGCCATGGGTTGGCCACAATGGTCGCACCCGCTTGCCTTGACCGGCGGCGGGGTGGCCGGCCTTGCCGTGGCCGCGAGCCTGACCCTTTGCCTGCGCCGCCTGATGCGCCGCACCGACCGTCTCATCGCAGAACAACGTGCCTACCAGACGGTCACCAGCGCGACGCTCGCAGGCGCGCATGCGGTGGCCTGGGGCCGGGTTGTCGGCGCCCACCAGGTCAGCGAGATTTCGCCCAGTGTCGAGCAACTGCTGGGGTATCCCAGCGAGGCCTGGCTTGCCCCCGGTGCATGGCATCGCTTCGTCCTGCCCGAGGACGCCCAGAGCGCCCGACAGGCCTACCGCGACGGCACGCGAGGCGAGCGTCCGTTCGAAGTCACCTACCGGATGCGTCATCAGCAAGGCCATGTCGTTCACGTCCGTGATCGTGCTGCCGTCGTCAATACAGCGGATGGCCGGCGCGAGCTCCGTGGCTTGCTCCAAGACATCACCCAAGAAAATGAAGCGCTGGCCCGTGTGCGCTCCAGCGAAACCAATTTTCGCGGCATTTTCGAACAGGCCGCGATCGGTATTGCCTTGTGCGACGCGGAGGGACGCATCGAGCGAGCCAACGAGCGCCTTGCCGACATCGTCGGCATCGACAAGGCAGACTTGCCGGGGCGGGCCTTCGACGCGTTGCTCGCCCCGATGAAGAAAGTACCGCGCAGCGCCAGCGCCGTTGCCGGTGAAACGCGCCGATGCACCCGCCCGGACGGTCGTGAGCTCTGGGTTCACGTGGCCCGGTCGAGCCGCTCGGGACAGCCCGGCGCTCAAGGCACGTCGATCGTTACCGTACAGGACATGACCGCCACGGTACTCACCGCGCGGGCGCTCGAGTCCGAGGAGCAACGCCTGCGTACCGTGTTGTCCACCCTCGGCGAAGGCGTCATCATGCGCGGCGCCGACGGCCAGATGCTCATGCACAACACGGCGGCAGCGCAGATCCTCGGGCTCAGCGACGAACAGATGCGGGGTTTTCACCCGGGCTCGCAGATGGTGCATTTTCTGCGCGAAGACGGTGAAGCCTACGACACCGGTGACCTGCCGCCCATGCAGAGCCTGACCGACGGCGAGGGGCACAGTGGCCTGATTGGCATTCAACGCCCCGATGGCCGCACACGCTGGCTGTGGGCCCATTCGAAAGCCATCGCCAACGATGAGGGCACCCCCACGGCCGTCGTCACCTCCATGGCCGACATCACCCGTTTGCGCGAGGCCGAAACCCGGCTGCGCCTGGCCGACCGGGCCATTGATCACAGTGCCGACGCGATCATGATCACCTCCGCCGAGGGGCTCATCCTGCGCGTCAATCCGGCATTCACCCGGGTCACTGGCTACACCTCGGACGAAGTCATCGGTCACACCCCGGCCCTGCTGCGTTCGGGTCGCCACGACGCCGCCTTCTACGCCACCATGTGGGAAAGCATCCGACGCACCGGCAGCTGGCAAGGCGACATCTGGAACCGTCACAAGGACGGCAGCCTGTTTGCCGAGCGCCTCTCAATCAGCGCCGTGCGCGACGGGTCCGGCCGCCTGTCGCATTACGTCGCCGTGTTCTCGGACGTCACCGAGGCGCGCGAGAAGGAACAGCGCTTTGCACACATGGCGCAGCATGACGCGCTGACCGGACTCCCCAACCGCAGCCTCATGGCTGACCGGCTGGAGCGCGCACTGAGCCGGGCCGCGCGCGACGAACGCGCCGTGGCCCTGATGTATCTTGACCTGGATGGTTTCAAGGCCATCAACGACGCCATGGGGCATGCGGTGGGTGACCAGTTGCTGCAACAGGTCGCCAAACGCCTGCGTCAATGTGTACGCGATTCCGATAGCGTCGGCCGGCAGGCCGGAGACGAATTCCTGGTCGTGATACCGGATCTGGAAGATGGTCGTCAGGCCAGTCAGGTAGCGCACAAGATCATCCAGACCCTGGCGTCGCCCCTCAAGCTTGGCGAGCGCCATGTCGAAACATCAGCCAGCATCGGCATTGCGATCTACCCGACCGACGCCGACAACGCCGAGACGCTCCTTAACCGGGCAGACACGGCGCTGTACCATGCCAAGGATGCAGGCAAGAACACCTTCCGCTATTTCACCGAATCCATGAATGCCGAATCGGAGCAGCGTATGCGTGTAGAACATCTGGTGCGTCGGGCATTGCAGACCGACGCCCTGTCGATCCGATTTCAGCCCAGACAGCATCTGGTCAGCGGCGACATTTCGGCGATGCAGGCCAGCTGCCTGTGGCACGACACCTTGCTGGGCGATATCGAGCCGGCCCGCTTCATCGGGTCGACGGGTGATCTGGAGCTGATTCGCGCTGTCGATGAATGGACGCTCGACCGGGCATGCGAACAGGCGGCCCAGTGGCGGGCGGCGGGCGCTCAATGCCCGGTCGCCGTGCGCATCGGCAATCGCCACTTCCGGCTGGAGTCGTTCGCCCCCGCCGTGGCCGACACCCTGAGTCGCCACGGACTGCCGGGTGCGCTGCTGGAGATCGAATTCCCCGAACGCGTTCTGCACGATACCGACACGGTGGTGACCGCAGCGCTGTCGCGCTTCACGGAGCTGGGTATCCGCCTCGCCGTCGCCGAGTTCGGGACTGGCTACAACACGCTGACCCGCCTCAAACAGTTCGGCATTCAGCGACTGAAGATGGACCGGTCACTCCTGACCGCCCTGAACGAGTCAGACGACCAGATGGCCATCCTGCGCGCCATCATCGATGTCGGCCGGCACCTGAAGATCGATGTCATGGCCGAAGGGCTGGAATCCGATGCCCAGCGGGAGCGGCTGGTCGCGGCCGGCTGCACCCATGGACAGGGCGGTCTGCTGGGGCCGCCGATGGCCGCCGACCAAGCGCGCGCGCTGCTGGAAGGGCGGTCGGTATCGGACTGACCCCGTCGCTCAGCGGTAGATGATATTGACTGATTCGTCCTCTGGCAGCCACTCGCGCAGGCCTTCGATCAGCGCATCATCGAGACGCACGCGCCACTGGTCACCCAGCGGAAATTCGCCCTCGGCATTGCCATTACGGTAACGCACCCGGACCGGGCAGCCCTCAGCCCGGAAGGGCGATAGCAGATCCTGCAGGCGCTGGGCAGCGGCAGAGGCCCCACCCGCTTCAGCCACCTCTCCGTTGAGCCGAATCTCCAGGGCTCGCGCATTCCTGACCCTGGCATCGGCCAGGGTGTGGAGCTTGTCGGCCACGATGCGCAGGCCGCCGGAGAAATCGTCGTTGCTGACTTTTCCTTCAATGACCAGCACCTCGTCCACCACGATCTTGTTGCGGTTGGCGTCAAAGACCTCCGAATAGGCGGTCACCTCGCGTACCGCCGTACCGTCATCGAGCACGATGATGGCCATCTTGCCGCGTGCCGTCATCTTGGTCCGCACCTCCATGACGACCCCCGCCATCTGGGTCAGATCCCGTGACGGTTCGACCTGCGACAGGGGGCGGCGGACGAAACGGCGCACCTCGGCCTTGAAGCTGTTGAACGGGTGGCCGGAGAGGAAAAAGCCGATGGCCGTCTTCTCTTCCTTGAGCAACTCACGTTCGGTCCACGGACGTACCTTGGCGTATTCGACCATCGGGCCCACATCTGGCAGCGCATCGAACAGTCCGCCCTGCAAGGCATTGGCGGCAATCTGCTCGGCTGCTTCCATGGCCGAAGGCACGGTGGCGATGAGTTTGGCGCGGTCGTTGTCGAGGGTGTCGAAGGCGCCGGCACGGATCAAGGCCTCGACCACACGGCGATTGACCGCGCGGCGGTCCACACGCTCACAGAAATCGAACAGATCCTTGAAGGGACCACTCTCGCGACATTTCAGGATCGCCCGCACCGCCGGCTCGCCCACGCCCTTGACCGCGCCCAGCCCGTAGCGGATCGTCTTGCGGTCGGTGGGCACGAAGCGGTAGTCGGAAGCGTTCACGTCCGGCGGCAAGACCGTGAGGCCATTGACCGGCGAGATCGCGTCCTCGTAGAAGATCTTGATGGTGTCGGTGTTGTCCAGGTCGGACGACATGGTGGCAGCCATGAAGGCCGCGCAGTGATGCGCCTTGAGCCACGCCGTATGGTAGGTGACCACCGCGTAGGCAGCGGTGTGCGACTTGTTGAAGCCATACTCCGCAAACTTGGTCATCAGGTCGAAGAGCTGCTCGGCCAGCGCCGGGTCGTAGCCCTGCTTCTTGGCACCGTCGGCAATCGTCGAGCGGTGCTTGGCCATCTCCTCGGCCTTTTTCTTGCCCATCGCCCGGCGCAGCATGTCGGCGCCACCGAGCGTGTAGCCACCGATGATCTGCGAGATCTGCATCACCTGTTCCTGATACACGATCACGCCGTAGGTCGGCTCGAGACAGGCTTTGAGGTCCGGGTGGAAGTAATCGATCTCCTGCTTGCCGGCCTTACGCAGGATGAAGTCATCCACCATGCCCGAACCCAGCGGACCCGGTCGGTAGAGGGCCAGCACAGCAATGATGTCTTCGAAACGGTCGGGGCCGAGCTTCTTGAGCAGCTTCTTCATCCCGTCCGATTCCACCTGGAAGATGGCCGTGGTGTTGGCCTCTTTCAGGATCTGGTAGGCGGCGGGGTCATCGAAGGTGAGCGCAGCCAGATCAGGCGGCGTGCCTTCGAGGCGGCCGACATAGTCGACGGCCAGATCGATAATGGTGAGGTTTCGCAGGCCCAGAAAATCGAACTTCACCAGGCCGACGGCTTCGACGTCGTCCTTGTCGAACTGGGAGACCGGCGTCGCGTCGTCGCCATCGGCAATGTACAGCGGACAGAAGTCGGTGAGCTTGCCCGGGGCGATCAGCACGCCCCCGGCGTGCATGCCCACGTTCCGTGACAGGCCTTCGAGCGGCTCGGCCAGGCTCCACAGTTCCTGGATGGATTCACCATCGCCAGGATCGGACATCATCTCGTCGATCTGGGGTTCCTGGTCGCGCGCATCATTGAGCGACAGGGGCTTGTTCTGCACCACCGGGATCAGTTTCGACAGGCGGTCACACAGGCCATAGGGCAGATCGAGCACACGGCCCACGTCGCGCACCACGGCCTTGGAGGCCATCGTACCGAAGGTGGCGATCTGGCTCACAGCATCGGCGCCGTAACGCTCGCGCACGTATTCGATGACGCGGTAGCGGTTGTCCTGACAGAAGTCGATATCGAAGTCGGGCATGGAGACCCGCTCGGGGTTGAGGAAGCGCTCGAACAGCAGCGCATATTCGAGTGGGTCCAGATCGGTAATGCGCAGCGAATAGGCCACCAGCGAACCGGCACCCGAACCCCGGCCCGGCCCCACCGGCACGCCGTTTTCCTTGGCCCAGTTGATGAAGTCTGCCACGATCAGGAAGTAGCCCGGAAAGCCCATCTGCACGATGGTGTCGGTCTCGATCTTGAGGCGGGCCTCGTACTCGGGCCGCTTCTGCTCGCGTTCGACTTCGTTCGGATACAGCTCCTTGAGGCGCACTTCGAGGCCATCCTTGGCCTCCTGCACCAGGAAATCATCCAGCGTCATGCCGTCGGGCGTCGGGAACAGGGGCAGGAAGTTCTTGCCCAGCTGCACCGTCAGCGAGCAGCGCCGGGCAATCTCCACCGAGTTTTCCAGCGCCTCGGGCAAATCCTCGAACAGGGCAATCATCTCGTCCTGGGACTTCATGTACTGCTCTTCGGTGAAGTCCTTCGGGCGGCGCTTGTCGGCCAGCACATAGCCCTGGGCGATACACACCCGGGCCTCGTGGGCCTTGAAGTCGTCCTTGTTGAGGAATTGCACCGGATGGGTCGCCACTACCGGCAGTTCCAGATCGCTGGCCAGCTGGACGGCCGCACGGATGTAGGCCTCCGTGCCGGCATGGCCTGCCCGCTGCACTTCGATGTAGAAGTTGCCGGGAAAACGCTTCATCCACTGTCGGGCCAGGGCCTCGGCCAGCGCCGTGTTGCCATTCATGATCGCCTGTCCCACGTCGCCGCTCATGGCGCCGGACAGGCAGATCAGGTCACTCGCGGCACCATCGTCGAACCATTCGGCGCGCATCTCGGCACGGCCACGGTATTTGTTTGACAGATAGGCCTGCGTCAACAACTCGCACAACTGACCGTAGCCCTTGCGGTTCTTGCACACCAGCATCACCCGCGAGGGCTTGTCGCGATCGCCGTCGTTGGTGATCCACGCATCGACCGACACGATGGGCTTGATGCCCTTGCCCCGGCAGCCCTTGTAGAACTTGACCATCCCGAACAGGTTGGCCAGATCGGAAATACCGAGCGCCGGCATGTTGTCAGCGGCAGCACGGGAAATGGCCTGCCCCACCTTCACGATCCCGTCGGAGATCGAATATTCGGTGTGCAGCCTGAGATGAATGAAGCGGGGGTCGGTGGCAGTCGTCATGGGGCGAAATTCTACCCCGTCAGCGCCGCTCGACGAACCCTTGACACACCCTGATGCGACACACGGAGATGACTTACATCAGCCCCGCAGCACGCAAGGCCATGATGCCCAGGCTGGTGGTGAAAATGGAGGCCACCGTCGTCAAGGCGATGATGTTGGCCGCCAGCACGGCATTGCCGCCCATGGCGCGCACCATCACATAGCTGGCCGCGGCCGTCGGGGTCGAGGACAGCAGCAGGAGCACCCCCAGGTCGATGTCCCGAAACCCCGCCAGATAACCCCCGAGCACGAACACCAGCGGCACGAAAACGAGCTTGGCGATACTGGCCAGCAAGGTGCTGTGGCGCTCGAGTTTGAGTCGCGCGAAATTGAGCGAGGCACCGGTGCACAACAGCGCCAGCGGCAACGTGAGATTGGCGAAATACTGGCCCGACTGAATCACCAGCGCCGGCAATTGCCACTCCATGGCCGACACGGGCAGTGCAGCGACAATACCGATGATCAGCGGATTGGTCACGATCCCCTTGAGCAGCCCCTTCATGCTGCGGTCGGTGTGCAGCGAGCGGCTGAGGGTAATCACCGCCAGAATGTTGAAGAGAATGGTGATCAGCCCCAGGTACAGTGACGCCGCCACCAGCCCTTTTTCGCCGTAGGCATTGATGCAATAGGCCAGCCCGACGATGCCCATGTTGGAGCGAAAGCCCCCTTGCACAACCACCCCCCGATCAGAAGCCTCGTCCACCCAGCGCGAGGCAATCCATTCGAGAATCAGAAAGGTGAACAGGGTGGCCACGGCACCGAAAGCCACCAGCGAAAAATTCGCCGCCGCCTCGAAATGCGTCTTGCTGATGCTGATGAACAGCAGCGCCGGCAGCGCGACATTGAACACCAGACGCGAACCGGCCTCCACGAAGGCATCGGTGAGCATGCCTCGGCGGCGCAACCACACCCCGAGCACGAGGATCACGAAGATCGGCCCGGTCACGGAGAAGGAAAACTCAAGGATGCGCAGAAACTCGGTCATGGCCACTGGCACAAAGGGGGAAACGCTGACCCTACGCGCCGGTACGGCGGCGCACCATACGCACTTTCCGCGATGCCTCCACAGGATTGTCAGGGGCTGGCCGGCGCGCCTTCGTCCACCAGCATGCGGTATTCGAGCAGGAACTCGTCTGCTTTTGCCTGCAGCGCGTTGGCGAGGTTCAGCCAACGCACTTCGTGCGTGCGCAAGGCAATGACCAGCACCTGAAGTGCGTCGCGGCGTTTGGCCAGATACCTGAGCAAGGAGGCGGTGCGCCAGTCCCCCTGCCCCGCCGCCGCCACCTCATTCTCGAGCTGCTTCCATGCCGGGATCAATTCCTGTTCGATCAACTCGATGGCCTTGTTGTCGGTCATTCGCCCATGGCGCAGCGCATCCATCAGCAGGTTGTAACGCTGCACCAGCGCTTCTTCCTGCTGCGCCAATCCGGCAGTCATCGCGTCAACAGCCGGATGCTGGGCGCGATGGACGAGCGGCACCGGCGCCGGCACCGACAGCCACAATCCGCCCGCCAGCACCAGACTTGCCGCCAGACCGGCCACGATCCGGCCCACCGCCACGCTTTCTCGCCCCGGCGGGAAGGCCAGCGCCGCCCCCAGCACCATACCTGCGACCAGTCCGCCCACGTGCGCGGCATTATCGACACCCGGGATCAGAAACCCGGCCGCCAGCGAGTAGCCGATGAACATCAGCAGGGCTCGACGCAGCCGCCGATACAGGTTCTCTGGGAGCACGTGGCGCGTGACCAGCACCGAGGTCAGCAAACCCCCGAAAACGCCGAAGATCGCACCCGATGCACCGACACTCAAGCCGTTTGGTTGCCACCACACGCTGGCCACACTCGCCACCAGCCCGGCAAGAAAATACAGGAGGATGAAACGCCGCAGACCGAACAGCCGCTCGGCCAGCGCACCCGCCTGGTACAGGGCCAGCATGTTCAGGGTAATGTGAAGAATGCCGCCATGCAGAAACAGGGAGGTCAACAGGCGCCAGTACTCGCCGTGGCGTGTCTGCACCGCATAGTTGCCGCCGAAATCGGCGAGTGTGGCCCCCGGAATGCGCCAGATCGCACCCGAGTGCCAGGCCATGAAGATGAAAACCAGCACGTTGACGAACACGAGCGCCTGAGTGAATCTCACTTCAGGCACCCGGGCATAAAGCAAATCAAGGAAAGCTTCGGTCGAAGGGTCACGCTGGTCGGCCATGCGCCTGTTATACACGAGGCATGCGTCGCGCGCTTACTCGTACAGTGCCGCCCCAATGAACCGCCACAGCGGCCGCATGGCCGCCCAAATCGCGGCGCAATGCTGCGTCGCCACACGACAGCGCGGCCGCCTCATGCGTCGATGCCATCGGCCCCGACCGGATGTCGCTCTCGGCACCTGTCAGATTCGACCTGACGCGCCGGTCATCGGTACCATCGAACGATCCGGGTGCAGAAAAGAGGCGGACTACCCTTCTGCGACAGGCCTTGCGACGTCCCTCATGACACGCCCTGTTACGCGCCACGAAGGGCGTAAACCGCCTCAGGGGCGCCCCAGTGCATTTCAGGACGGGCGAAAACAACCGTATAATCCTCAGGAAATCACGCTGGAGAGCCTGCGCGACAAGATGGTCCACCTCCTCAAGCACGTCGAAACGATCACTCAGCATCGCGACCGCACCTTGCTCGAGGTGGGGGTTGCGACAGCGCTTTTCGAAATCCTCAAACCCGAAGCCGTCAACATCTTCAAGGTTCAGGACTCGGGCCACCAGACCCTGCTCCATCGACTCGCCCACGCCGGTAGCGATGGCGTCAGCTACTGCGATACCGACTTCGAAAGCTCCGACGTGGTCATTGCCCTCAACTCCCGGGAAGACTTCCGCACCTGCGTCAGTGAAGAGCGCAACGTCGCCGATGACGTCGATGGCGCTGACCGGTTCAACTATTGTCTGCCGGTGGCCTACGACGGCAAGATCGGCGGCATTGTCGAGCTGCGGGGCGCTGCACCGATGACCGACGAGCGCTGGGAGCTGGCACTGGGTTTCGTCAGCCTCTACCGCAATTACCTGAGCCTGCTGGATTACAGCGAGCGCGACACGCTGACCGGGCTGCTGAACCGGCGTACGTTCGACGAGAATCTGAGCAAGATCCTCGGCTCGATTCGCCCGATGCATGTCGATGAATCATTGATGCCGGGCGATGATCGGCGCCATCGTCGCAACCTGGAGCATCCGCACTGGCTGGCGGTGATGGACGCGGACCACTTCAAGCGCATCAATGACCAGTTCGGTCATCTGTACGGTGACGAGGTGCTGATCCTGCTGTCGAACCTCATGCGCGAGAGCTTCCGCTTCGAAGACAAACTGTTCCGGTTCGGGGGCGAAGAGTTCGTGGCCGTGTTGCGGCCGACCGAGGCGGCCGATGTGGCCATGGTGCTCGACCGCTTTCGCGAGAAGGTCGAAAAGCACCACTTTCCGCAGGTCGGCCAGGTCACCATCAGCATCGGCTATGTGGCCCTGCGTGCCGGAGATACCGCCGCCGTGGCCCTGGGCGCTGCCGACGAGGCGCTTTACTACGCGAAGAATCACGGCCGGAACCAGGTGTGCTCGTATCAGCAACTGCTGGACGAAGGCAAGATCCAGCCGCGCGCGTACAAGGACGATCTGGAGCTTTTCTGAGCGCGCAGAGCGGCGCACCCGAGAGCACTACCGGCGCTCGGCCTCCTCGCGCGCTCGGCTGATGGCGGACTTGCGTTCGTCATCCGCAACCTGAATCTGTTCGCGCTGTGCGTCGCTCAAGGCCTTCCCCGTATGCTGCTCGATGGCCTGAATCACCCGGCGGCCGGTGTCGGTAATGCGTGGACCTTGCGGCATGCCCTTGTGAACTACTGATTCCGGCACCCCGGCCACCTGTGCGGCACGGGTCGCGAACTGGCGGTCAATGCGGTTCTGCTCGGCTTTCATGTAGGCAATCCCGGCCGGCGACAACAATGGCGCAGCCGCCGCGGAGAAGACCGTCAGGCACAGCGCCAAGCCCATCATCAATGCCTTCATGACACCACCAGCACGGTCGAACCGGTCGTGTTGCGGGCTTCCAGATCGCGATGCGCCTGCGCTGCGTCTACCAGCGGGTAGCGTTGATTGATCTGCACCTTGACCGCGCCCTTGGCGATCACGTTGAACAGATCTGCCGCCATGGCGTCCAGTCGCTCACGATCAGCGATGTAGCTGAACAACGTCGGGCGGGTCAGGAACAGGGAGCCCATCTTGGCCAGAATACCGATGTCGATCGGCGGCACGGCGCCAGAGGCATTGCCGAAAGAGACCATCGTGCCCATGGGTTGCAGGCAGGCGAGCGAATCCATGAACGTGTCCTTGCCGACGGCGTCGTACACGACCGGCACACCTTCCCCGCCCGTGATGTCCTTGACGGCGTCCAGGAAAGAATCCTGCCGATAGAGAATCGTGTGGTCGCACCCGTTGGCTTTGGCCAGCGCCGCCTTTTCGGGCGACCCGACGGTGCCGATCACGGTCACGCCGAGGTGTTTTGCCCACTGGCACATCAACAGTCCCACGCCGCCCGCGGCCGCATGAACCAGAATGGTTTCACCCGCTTCCACCGGATAGGTCTGGCGCAGCAGATACTGCGCGGTCAGCCCCTGCAGCATGACGGCTGCGGCAACTTCGTCGGATATGGCATCCGGCAGACGGACGAGGACACTGGCCGGGAGGGTACGCGCTTCAGCGTACGCACCCAGCGGCCCGCTGGCATAGGCCACCCGGTCCCCCACGGAAAAACCGTCCACGCCATCACCCAAGGCGGTGATCACGCCCGCAGCCTCGCAACCGAGACCGGACGGCATCGGGACCGGATACAGACCGCTCCGATGGTAGGTGTCGATGTAATTGAGCCCCACCGCGGTATGCGTCAGGCTGACCTCCCCCGGCCCCGGCGGCGGCACCTCGAGCGGCACCCACTGGAGGACGTCCGGTCCGCCCGTCTGATCGAAACGGATGGCGTGGCTCATGCGATTTCTCCTGTCACCTCAACGAACGATGGAAACACCAATGCGGAACTGCGGCGACCGCGACTGGTTGTATTCGAGCAGTGTATCGCCTTCGCCATCGAAATACTGCATATGGAAGTACCCGCCGCCAGCCATGGAGAAGACCCCCTTGAGCGGATACGACACATCGACCTGGGTGGCGCCGTTGCCGGCTTTCCCGCGGCGCATGAGGACTGCGGCTTTCCAGTCTCCGTGCCACCAGCTCGTCTCCAGCTGCGCGTAGCCTCGGTAGTCGTTGATGTCAGGGTTGTCACCCTTCTCGATGTAGTACCAGACCTTGGGCTTGAGGCCGAGCGTGTCGTCCTCGGTGAGGCGATACCGCCAATCGAGCTGCGCGAAGGCGATGTTCATGCTGCGCGACAACTTGCCGTCGCGACCGTTGGATTCATGTTCGAAGCCACCACGCAGGACCGCTTCCTGCCGGCTCTCGCGCCCGAAGGTCAGGGGCCAGTCGTAGAACAGGGACGGACGGTAGCTGGTATCACGGAACGGTGCCGACGGCTCGCCCAGATCCCAGATCGAGGTCTGGGTGTAGCCGAAATGGAGCCCCCCGAGAATCGGGATCAGACTGCCGAAACCGCTGTCACGCTCAAACAGCCGGTACTTGAAACTGAGCTGAAAGCGCGCCGACAGATCGGAATCCGGGCTGACCAGAAAATACATGGGCTCATTGGTCGTCAGCGCCGGCGTATCGGACTGACGCACCACATCGTCCGCGGCCGCCGTCACGGGCTCGGCGACCTTGGCGGTTTCGGTCCCCAGCGTACCCGCGCCCTTGACCTGAACCAGCACTTCATTGCGCGCAACGTCCCGCAGGCCCACCCGGGCGAAACCGCTGAGGGTCTCCGGCCAGACGAATACGTACCGGCGGCTCGGCCCCTCCTGAGCGCCGTCCGCCTTGAGCGTCACCGGCACCAGCGTTTCTTCGATCTGGGCCGTGGCCAGCAACTCATCCGGCAGACGGGCGTCCAGGAGCGTATCGACCACGGTCGCACGCCCGCTGCGTCCCGGCTCCACCAGGGTTTCATCGAGCACCAGCAGGCGCTCGGCCGATGCCTGTATTGCCAGCAACGACAGCATGGAGAGTACAGCCCATCGGAATCGATCTTTCATGACAGAAGCCTCTTGAACAGTTGTTCGGATTCTACCAAGCCGCACCGCAAACAATGAAAAGGGCGCCCGCAGGCGCCCCCTTCGACAGGCAGTTGCTCAGCTTATCCCTGCTTGGGGTCTGATGCGTCGACAACGGCAAGGGCCGTAATGTTCACCAGCCGTCGCACGGTCGCCGTCGCGGTGAGGATATGCACCGACTTGGCGGGGCCCAACAGGATCGGCCCCACGGTCACACCGTCGCTGTTGGCCTGCTTGCACAGGTTGAAGCTGATGTTGGCGGCATCGAGGTTGGGCATGACCAGCAGATTGGCTTCACCCTCAAGCGTGGTCTCCGGTACGGCTTCTGCGCGCAGTTCCGGATCAAGCGCCGAATCGGGATGCATCTCGCCATCGACCTGAAGATCCGGGCGCTTGGCGACCAGAATGTCGCGCGCGGCGCGCATCTTCCGTGCCGAGGCAGAGTTGGACGAACCGAAATTCGAGTGCGACAGCAGGGCCACGCGCGGCACGATACCGAAGCGTTGCAACTCGTCCGCGGCCATGCAGGCGATCTCGGCCACTTCTTCAGCGGTCGGATTCTCGTTCACGTAGGTGTCGGCAATCGCCAGCACGCGCTTGGGCAGCAACAGGATGCTCATCGCCGCAAAACGCTTCGCCTCAGGCGCCAGGCCGATGACGTCGCGCACCTGCTTGAGGTGGTAATCGTAGGTGCCGTAAGTGCCGCATACCAGCGCGTCGGCGTCGCCGCGGCGCAGCAGCATTGCGCCGATCAAGGTGGTATCGCGACGCAGCTTGGCCCGGGACATCTCCACCGTGTTGCCCTCGCGGGACATCATCCGGTGGTATTCCTGCCACAACTCGCGGTAACGCGGGTCGTCTTCGGTGTTCACCACTTCGAAGTCGCGGCCAATGACCAGGTTCAGGCCCGCTTGCGCGATACGACGTTCGATGACCGCCGGACGACCAATCAGGATGGGCTGGGCCAGGCCTTCGTCGATGACCACACGCACCGCATGCAGCACGCGCACATCCTCACCTTCGGCGTAGAGCACCCGCTTTTTCTCCATCGGCAGGGCTTTGGCCTTGGAGAACACCGGCTTCATGATGATGCCGGACTGGTAAACGAAGTTGGTCAGTTCGTGCTCGTAAGCCTTGAAGTCCTCGATCGGCCGCGTGGCCACCCCTGAATCCATGGCTGCCTTGGCGACGGCCGGGGCGATCTTGACGATCAGGCGCGGGTCGAAGGGCTTCGGGATGATGTAGTCGGGGCCGAAACGCAGGTCCGCCCCCGAATAGGCTGCCGCCACGGCATGGCTCTGCTCGGCCTGCGCCAGCTCGGCAATGGCCTTCACGCAGGCCAGCTTCATCTCCTCGGTGATGGTGGTGGCACCGACGTCGAGCGCCCCCCTGAAGATGAAGGGGAAGCACAGGACGTTGTTGACCTGGTTCGGGTAGTCGGAACGCCCCGTGGCGATGATGCAGTCCGGGCGCACCTCCTTGGCCTCCTCGGGCATGATCTCTGGCGTGGGGTTGGCCAGCGCAAAGATCAGCGGCTTGTCGGCCATGCTGGCCACCATCTCGGGCTTGAGCACACCGGCGGTCGACAGCCCCAGGAAGATGTCCGCCCCCTTGATCACATCACCCAGGGTGGTGGCGTCGGTCTGCTGCGCATAGCGGGCCTTGTTGGCTTCCATGTTCTCGTCACGACCGACGCGAATCACGCCACGCGAATCGCACACGTACACGTTCTCGCGCTTGAGCCCGAGGCCGACCATGAGGTCCAGACACGCAATGGCGGCTGCGCCGGCACCGGAACACACCAGCTTGACTGCGCCGATGTCCTTGCCGACCACCTTCAGGCCGTTGATCAGGCCCGCTGCAGAGATGATGGCGGTGCCATGCTGATCGTCATGGAAGACCGGAATGTTCATACGCTCGCGCAGCTTCTTCTCGATGTAGAAGCATTCGGGCGCCTTGATGTCTTCCAGATTGATGCCACCGAGCGTCGGCTCGAGGGCCGCAATGATGTCGATGAGCTTGTCCGGGTCGTTTTCCGCCAGTTCGATGTCGAAGACGTCGATGTTGGCGAACTTCTTGAACAGGCAACCCTTGCCCTCCATCACCGGCTTGGACGCCAGCGGGCCGATGTTGCCCAGGCCGAGCACGGCCGTGCCGTTGGTGACCACACCGACGAGGTTGCCCCGCGAGGTCAGCTCGCTGGCCTGGGCCGCGTCATCAACAATGGCGTTGCACGCGGCGGCCACACCGGGTGAATACGCCAGCGCAAGATCGCGCTGGTTGGTCAGCCCTTTGGTCGGCACAACCGAAATTTTTCCGCGGGTGGGCGCGCGGTGATACTCCAGCGCGGCGGCGATGAAATCCTGATCCATGAGTTCCCCTCTCCAAGGTCTCTCGAACAAAAAGAAAAGCCGCCGCCAGAGGCGACGGACCGCTCACCGTGTCATCCTCTCGCGTTGCTTGGATTTGTAATGGGTACCGATGGCTTGTGTCCGTCGGTTGCAACTCAGTGTCGCGCCGGCCGGGGAGAGACCGGATCGCGCACAGGGCACGGGAAGCACGCATTATCTCATGAGCGCCTCAAACAAGCGAGTTGCCTACTTATCGCATCGCAACAATGCTGGCAAAATGCACCAAAAGCGGATTACGCACATCACGGGGAGGAGCAACACCATGCGACGAGTGGTTTTCAACCAGAAAGGGGGCGTCGGAAAATCCACCATCACCTGCAACCTCGCGGCCATCAGCGCCAGCCAGGGCAAGCGGACGCTGGTGGTGGATCTCGACCCTCAAGGCAACTCCACCCGCTATCTGCTGGGCGATGGCGCCGACACCCTCGAGGCATCGCTGGCGGACTTTTTCGACCAGACGCTCAACTTCCGCCTGAACCCGAAGCCGCTTGACGACTTTCTCGTCGAGAGTCCGTTCGAGGGGCTCTACGTGATGCCGTCGCATCCGGAGCTGGAAGAACTCCAGAGCAAGCTCGAATCGCGCTACAAGATCTTCAAGCTGCGCGAAGCACTGGATGAACTGGCCGAAGAATTCGATGCCATCTACATCGACACGCCGCCTGCGCTGAACTTCTATACCCGCTCGGCCATGATTGCCGCCAACGCCTGCCTCATTCCCTTCGATTGCGACGACTTCTCGCGCCGCGCCCTGTACTCGCTGATGGACAATGTGGCGGAGATTCGCGCGGACCACAACGAGGATCTGCAAGTCGAAGGCATCGTGGTGAATCAGTACCAGCCACGCGCCAGCCTCCCCAAAAAGGTGGTGCAGGAGCTCATCGACGAAGGCCTTCCGATCGTCGAGCCCTATCTTTCTGCCTCGGTGAAGATCAAGGAGTCTCACGAGAAAGCCAAACCCATGATTCATCTGGATCCGAAGCACAAGCTCACCGGACAGTTCGTGGAACTCCACGACAGTCTGGCGCGCAAATACGGCGTTTGAGACATTTCTTCACGCGTAACGGGAAGCTTTTGCCGAGTCGAACTGTCTATCAGCCAGTCAATCGTCATCCGGAGCCATCATGAGTCGCACCATCCGCCTGTGGGACCTGCCCACCCGCCTGTTCCACTGGCTGCTCGTTCTCGCCGTCATCGGCGCCTTCGTCACGGTCAAGATCGGTGGCAACCTCATGGTCTGGCATGGCCGCCTTGGCCTGCTCATGATCGGGCTGCTGGTATTCCGGCTCGTGTGGGGCGTGATCGGCTCGACCTACGCGCGGTTCAGCCAGTTCGTTCGCGGTCCGGCCGCCATCAAGGCCTATCTGGCCGGCACCTGGCAAGGGGTGGGACACAATCCACTGGGTGCGCTTTCGGTGCTTGCACTGCTTGCCCTGATGATTGCCCAGGCCGCGACCGGCCTGTTCTCCAACGACGACATTGCCTTCAACGGCCCCCTGTATCCACTGGTCAGCAAAGACACTTCAGATGCCATCACCGGGTGGCATCACTGGGGAGAGAATGGCATTTTCCTGCTTGTCGGGCTGCACCTCGCCGCGATCGTGTTCTACGCGATCAAGAAGCAAGAGCGGCTTGTCCCGCCCATGGTCACCGGCAAGAAAGCGGTCGAGTCTCCAAAGATCAAAGACGCCACGGGCGGCGGCCCCATTGCGTTCGGAGTCGCCGTCGTGATCGCGGCACTGGCCACCTGGGCAGCTTCCGGTGCTTTCAATCCGCCGCCACCGGCACCCCCGGAGCCGGCAAATTACGAAACGCCGGCCTGGTAGGGCATGAAAAAGCCGCCTCGAGGGCGGCTTTTTCATGACCGTCGAGGCCACATTCCGGGCCGAAACGGCATCACTCCTCTTCGCGGAACTTCTCGTGACAGGCCTTGCAGGCCTTACCGGTTTCGCCAAACTGCGCTTTGATGGCAGCCTCATCCCCGGTTGCAGCGACTTCAGCCAGTTTGTTGGCCTGTTTGACGAAGTTACCGCCCACTTCCTTGACCTCATCCATCTTCTGGAAGAACTCGGGCTTCAGACGGGTTTCCTTCCACCCCTTGCCCTCGTCGGTGCCCGGGGCGTACAGGGCACCCATGCCCGAGTTGGCCACGGCCGCAATCAGGTTGGCGGCCGCCTGCACTTGCGCCTTATCGAAGGGCACCGTTCCGTCGACTACCTGAGCCTTGATCTTGCCCATGTTCCAGGACATGAAGGTGTAACCGGACTGGCGGTACTTGATCATGTCTTCCGGCTTCATCTGGGCCGAGGCTCCGGCGGCGATACCAAGGGCGGCCAGGCCGACAAGGCTGCGAATCATCATTTTCTTCATGAGCAAACATCTCCCGGGTTGCTGAAAAGTGAGTAATAGCCTCGCCATATGGCGTGGCACAGGGACAAAACAGGGCAAAGCGCTGAACTATTCCATTAGGCATGCGGAATATTATCGGTTCGTGATACTCCGACGACTGCGATGAGTCAAAGTTTCCGGAAAGTTGGTCGTTACATCCAGAACCGACATCTTTTCGATCTGAACCATGACTGCTTCCATGAACGTCACAGCGCTCAATGCGCTGATCGTCGAACCCTCCGCCATGCAGGCCAAGGTAATTGCCCAGGCATGCCTGGCGCTGGGGCTTCCCGAACCGCGTCATGCAAAATCCGCAGCAGAAGCCATGGAGGCGATGTACGTCACACGCCCCGACGTCGTCATCAGCGCGCTCTACCTGCCCGACAGCTCGGGCACGGATCTGGTTCGGCAGATGCGCGCGCACCCGCTCCTGGAGCAGGTGGCGTTCATCCTGGTGTCCAGCGAAACCAACCCGCAGGCCCTCGACCCGGTCCGTCAGTCAGGCATTTGCGGCATCGTGCCCAAACCGTTCACCAACGAGCAACTGGGTCGCGCCCTGGACAACACCCTTGATCTGCTGTCGGCCGAAGCCCTCACGGGCACGGAAGTACCGCTAGAAGAGCTCAAGGTACTTGTCGTGGACGACAGCCCCAATGCGCGAAAATTCATCAAACGGGTGCTCGGCAACCTCGGCGTAGAGCAATTCATCGAAGCGGGCAACGGCGCTGAAGCGGTCGCCATCCTCAACGACACCATGGTCGATCTGGTGGTCACCGACTACAACATGCCCGAAATGGATGGCCAGCAACTGGTGGAGCACATTCGCCATCAGAGCTGGCAACGATCGGTTCCGGTCATGATGGTCACCAGTGAATCCGATGCGGGGCGCCTGGCCGCCGTGCAGGATGCCGGCGTCTCCGGCATTTGCGACAAACCGTTCGAACCCGACATGGTTCGCCGCCTGCTCTCGCGAATGTTGAAGGCGAACTGAGCCGGGACCGGCCAATCACACCGGCTCGAGCTTGGCGACGCCCAGCAAGAGCCACTTCATGCCGTTCGGGCCGAAGTTGATCTGTATGCGCGCATCTGCCCCGCTCCCCTCGGCCGACACGATGGTGCCCACACCGAAGCGGGCGTGCTGCACGGCCTGACCGATCTTCAAGCCGTTCAGATCCCGAGACGCCTGAACCGGGGTACTGGCTGCACGCCGCTGTCCACTGCCATATCCAGCACTGGGCGAGTGGAGTTTCGAGGCGCTTTGCTGAGGCGTCAGCCATTTGGTGAGCCCCACCGGAATCTCATCGAGAAAACGGGAACGCATGCAGTAGCGTGTCTGGCCATGGAGCATCCGGCTCTGGGCCAGTGACACATACAAGCGCTGGCGCGCCCGGGTCACCGCCACGTACATCAGGCGACGCTCTTCTTCGAGACCGTCGATCTCACGCACGCTGTTGTCGTGCGGGAACAGGCCCTCCTCGAGCCCGGTGAGGAACACCACGTCGAACTCCAGACCCTTGGCGGCATGCACGGTCATGAGCTGCACCGCGTCCTCGCCGGCATCAGCCTGATGATCGCCGGCCTCAAGCGAGGCATGAGCCAGAAAATCCGCCAGCAGCGGGTGTTCGATGGCACCGTCCTGCACCTGAGCTTCGGCCACGAAGTTGGCCGCCGCGCTGATCAGTTCGTCCAGGTTCTCGAGTCGCTCGGAGCCCTCCTTGGCTTTCTGGCTTTCATAGTGCTCGCGCAAACCCGATTGGTGCAGCACGTGATCGACCGCTTCGGGCAACGAAAGCGAGGCCGTGTCCATGCGCATTTTTTCGATCATTGCGATGAACGGCTCGATCGCCTTGCGCGGCTTGCCACCGAGATGCGACACCGTGCCATACAGGCTTCCGTTGTAGGTCCGGGCCGCGTCCTGAAGGGACTCGAGCGAGCGAGCGCCGATACCACGCGTGGGAAAATTGACCACCCGGGCAAACGCGGTATCGTCGTCCGGGTTGGCAATCAGCCGCAGATAGGCCAGCGCATGCTTCACCTCCTGGCGCTCGAAGAAGCGCAACCCGCCGTACACCCGGTAGGACACCCCGGCTGAAAACAGCTGATGCTCGACGACCCGTGACTGTGCGTTCGACCGATACAGCACCGCGATGTCTCCCCGGCGGTGGCCGTCGCGCACGAGTGACTGGATCTCCTCGACCATCCAGCGCGCTTCGTCCATGTCGGTGAAGGCTTCGTACACTCTAATCGGCTCGCCCTCCCCCTGATCCGTCCAAAGTTCCTTGCCCAGCCGCTGGGTGTTGTTGGCGATGATCGCGTTGGCGGCATCGAGAATGTTGCCGCAGGAACGGTAGTTCTGCTCCAGCCGGATGACGTTCGGCACCTGGAATTCGCGCTCGAAGGCGAGCATGTTGCCCACCTCCGCCCCCCGGAAACGATAGATGGACTGGTCGTCGTCACCGACGCAGAACAGGCTGGCACATTGCTCGGCGCTGTCAGCGCCCGCCAGCAACTTCAGCCAGCGATATTGCAGCTTGTTCGTATCCTGGAACTCATCGACCAGGATGTGGCGAAAACGCCGCTGGTAATGCTTGCGAATGGGCTCGTTGTTTTTCAGCAACTCGTAGGTACGCAAAAGCAACTCCGCGAAATCCACAACAGACTCGCGCTGGCATTGGGCCTCATACTCGGCGAACAGCTCGACTCGCCGACGGGTGAAGTCGTCCCAGGCATCCACGTCTCTGGGCCGGTTGCCCTGCTCCTTCTGACCATTGATGAAATGCATCAGGTCCTTGGGCGGGTATTTCTCATCGTCGACATTGAGCGCCTTGAGCAGACGCTTGATGGCGGCCAGCTGGTCGGCCGAGTCGAGGATCTGGAAGAGCTGAGGGAGATTTGCCTCTCGGTGGTGGGCGCGCAGCAACCGGTTGCACAAGCCGTGAAAGGTTCCGATCCACATGCCGCGGGTGTTGATGGGCAGCATGGCGGACAGGCGCGCAATCATCTCCTTGGCCGCCTTGTTGGTAAACGTGACCGCCAGAATGCCCTGTGGCGTGACCTGTTCGGTCTGAATCAGCCACGCAATTCGCGTGGTCAGGACACGGGTCTTGCCCGACCCGGCGCCCGCGAGAATCAGCGCATGCTGGGGCGGGAGCGTAACGGCCTGAGCCTGTTCCGGATTGAGCGATGAGAGCAAATCAGCCATGGGATCTCCTTTGGGCGCCCATTTTAACCCGCTCGTCAAATCGGGCCGATTACACCACTTGCATATACCTGACGAAAAGACTAAGGTTTGATTGTGCACAGCAACAATTTATGGCAATTTTTCACGGATATCGGCCTCAAACTGGCGTAGAATTCAAACTGTCGTTTGATTTGCAATGCACCAACCCCAAGCTCCGGAGCCGCTCACGAGGCGGCGACCGGTGAAAGATATGAACCGGTTACCGGTCGAAGGAGTAACAGAGATGAAGTCACCGAAACTGCTGCCGTGGTACGCGCGCAAGGCCGGCGTCTCCACCGAACGCGCCGAAGTTCTGTGGCGCAAAGCCGTGCGCAAAGCCACCGCTGAAACCGGCTGGGTTGGCAACGCTGAATACTGGGGCGCTGCGATGGAAAATTTCCGCGAACTGCTCGACCAGGAAAACTCCAGCCTGTGCACGCCCAACATGGCCGACGTGATGCGCATGCAGCATCGCGCCATGCGTCTGCCACTCACGATTTTTGAAGATTTGTCTGCCGCCACTGCGGCCAACTGGCAACGCTTCTGTAACACCTGGCATCGCGCCGCCTGAGGCGGCGAGCGGCCTACCGTCTCCCTCCCTCTCCTCGATGGAGTTCGGCATCCGGTTCCCCAACCGGGTGCCGCTTTTTCGTTTACAGCTGAAATTTCCTGAGAGATCAGCCGCCTGAGCCCCCCGTCGCAGCTCGGCTTCGCGGTATACTTGCGCGTTTTGATCCGCAGCCCGACACCATCATGCTGGACAAGTATCACGCCTCCGCCATAGAAACCGCCGCCCAGCAGCACTGGGCCGAGCAGAAAAGCTTCGAGGTCGGCGAAGACGCCAGCCGTCCCAAGTTCTACTGCCTGTCCATGTTCCCGTACCCATCGGGCAAGCTGCATATGGGCCATGTACGCAACTACACGATTGGCGATGTGATCAGTCGCGTGCAGCGCATGCGCGGTTACAACGTGATGCAACCCATGGGCTGGGACGCCTTCGGCATGCCGGCCGAAAACGCCGCCATCCAGAACCAGGTGCCGCCTGCCAAGTGGACCTACGCCAACATCGACTACATGAAGAACCAGCTCAAGCGGCTGGGCTTCGGGGTCGACTGGTCGCGCGAACTGGCCACCTGCACGCCTCAGTACTACCGTTGGGAACAATGGCTGTTCACCCGCCTGTTCCAGAAGGGCCTGATCTACAAGAAGCTCGGCACGGTCAATTGGGACCCGGTCGATGAAACCGTGCTGGCCAACGAACAGGTCATCGACGGTCGTGGCTGGCGCTCCGGCGCCCTCGTCGAAAAGCGCGAGATCCCCATGTACTACATGAAGATCACCGCCTACGCCGACGAATTGCTCCAGGGCCTTGACCGCCTTGAGGGCTGGCCGGAACAGGTCAAGCTGATGCAGAAGAACTGGATCGGACGCTCCGAGGGGCTGGAAGTCCACTTCCCCTACGATCTGGAAACCATCGGCGAAGCCGGCGTGCTGAAGGTGTTCACCACCCGCGGCGATACGCTCATGGGTGCCACCTACGTCGCGGTCGCTGCCGAACATCCACTCGCCCTCAAGGCATCAGAGAACAATCCGGAACTGGCTGCCTTCGTGGCCGAGTGCCAGCAAGGCGGCGTGGCCGAAGCCGATCTAGCCACCATGGAAAAGAAAGGCATGCCCACCGGGCTGCGCGTGGTGCACCCGATCACCGGGGAATTTCTGCCGGTCTGGGTCGCCAACTACGTACTCATGGGTTATGGCGAGGGCGCCGTGATGGCAGTACCCGCGCACGACGAACGCGACTTCGCCTTTGCCACCAAATATCAACTGCCCATCATCCCCGTGATTGCTCCGGGCGAATGGGGCCAGCAGGTGGCCTCCAATTCCGGCGTTTTCGCCGACGCGAGCGCCAAACTGGTCGATCACACGCCGACTCTGACCGGAGAAACCGACGAAGAACACCTGGCCTGGTCTCACTGGCAGGATGTTTTCGCCGAGCATGGCCGGCTGGTCAATTCAGACAAGTACGATGGCCTGCGTTCGGCAGAGGCCGTCGATGCCATTGCGGTCGATCTGGGCGAGAAAGGCCTGGGCGAAAAGCGGGTGCAGTACCGTCTGCGTGACTGGGGCATTTCGCGCCAGCGCTACTGGGGTTGCCCGATCCCCATGATCCACTGCGATCACTGCGGCGACGTACCGGTTCCCGACGACCAGTTGCCGGTGGTGCTGCCGGAAAATGTCGAGATCACGGGCGCAGGCTCTCCGCTCGCCCGCATGCCGGAATTTTACGAATGCACCTGCCCGACCTGTGGCAAGCCGGCCCGACGCGAAACCGACACCATGGACACCTTCGTGGAGTCGTCCTGGTACTTCCTGCGCTACGCCTGCGCCGATAGCACAGAGGGCATGGTCGACGACCGGGTCAACTACTGGGCGCCGGTCGATCAGTATGTGGGTGGCATCGAGCACGCCATCCTCCATCTGCTGTATTCCCGCTTTTTCACGCGGGCGATGCGCGATGAAGGCCTGGTGACGGTGGACGAGCCTTTCACCCGCTTGCTCACCCAGGGCATGGTGGTTGCCGACACCTACTACCGGGAACTGCCTGACGGCAAGAAGCAGTGGATCAACCCGGCCGACGTGGACGTCGAACGTGACGACAAAGGCCGTATCACCAGCGCTGTTCTGCGCGAAGACGGGCAACCGGTCGTCATCGGCGGTACCGAGAAGATGTCCAAGTCGAAGAACAACGGCGTGGACCCGCAAGCCCTGGTGGACCAGTACGGGGCCGACACTGCTCGCTTCTTCATCATCTTCACGTCCCCCCCCGACCAGCAACTGGAATGGTCAGACTCGGGCGTCGAGGGTGCCTACCGTTTCCTGCGCCGGGTGTGGGCGCTGGGCCATCGCTTTGCCAGCGATCTGAAAGCGCAGCTGCCCGACACGCGCACCCTGACCGCAGGCAAGCTGCCCGAGCCGCTCGCCGAAGTCCGCCGTGAATTGCACACACTGCTCAAGCAGGCTGACTACGACCTGGGCAAGCATCAGTTCAACACCGTGGCCTCGGCCACGATGAAAATGCTCAACGCCCTTGAAAAGGCGCCGGCGGAACATGCCGCCGCCCATGCCGAAGTCATCGAGGAAGGCCTGTCGATGCTGATCCGGGTACTCGCGCCCATCACCCCTCACATCTGCCACGCACTATGGCGTGAGTGCGGTTTCGGCGACGACATCATCGACGCGCCGTGGCCGACTGTTGACGAAGGCGCACTGGTACAGGACGAAATCGAACTCATGCTGCAGATCAACGGCAAACTGCGCGGCCGCATCAAGGTCGCTGCCGACGCCACGCGTGACGTCATCGAGAACACGGCGCTATCGAGCGAACCGGCCGAGCGGTTCATGGAAGGCAAACCGCCCCGCAAGGTCATCGTCGTGCCGGGCCGCCTGGTCAACATCGTTTGCTGATCTTCCCGTCACGGGGAATCACCACTGGAGACATAGATGAGACGGATGCATCGGCGCACTTTTCTTGGCGCAGCGCTTGGCGCAGGTCTGCTGACAGGATGCGGGTTCCACCTGCGCGGGGAAATGCAGATGGCGTTCAGATCGGCCTATATTGCAGGCTATGAGCACCATCGAATCGTCTCGGATCTTCGTCGTCAGTTGCGTCTCAACAACGTCGAAGTGGTCGACACTCCCCAGGCGGCCGATCTGGTGATCCGAATGTCGAAGTTGAGCCCGACGCGTGACATCCTGAGCCTCGATGCCTCCGGCAAGGCGCGAGAGTATCGGCTGAGTTACACGCTCAACTACTCACTGGACAAGCCCACGGGCGAGACCGTACGCATCCCGGCCAGGATCACGGCCCGCCGGGAATACACCTTCGACACCCGCCAGTTGCTCGCCAAGGCACAGGAAGAAGACATTCTCTACAACGACATGGAAGACGATCTGGTGCGCCAGTTGATGCGCCGTCTGTCGACCGTAACGCCTGAAGAACTCAAGTGAAGCTCAGCCCCGACCGACTTGCCTCGCAACTCGGACAGTCACTCGGGGCGCTTTATGTCGTACACGGTGACGAGCCCCTGCTCGTGTCCGAGGCCGGAGACACCATCCGTCAGGCCGCGCGCCAGCAAGGCTTCGACGAGCGTGAAATTCTCGTGAGCGGCCAGGGCTTCGACTGGGGCGCCGTCTTCGAATCCACCGGCACCATGTCCCTGTTCGGCACACGCAAGGTCGTCGACCTTCGCGTCCCGAACGGCAAGCCCGGCAAGGAAGGCGGCGACGCGCTCAAGCAACTGGCAGGAACCGCGCCAGCTCAGGCCGACGACGTCATCACACTCATCACCCTGCCCGAAGTGGACTGGGCGACCCGGAAAACCGCCTGGTTCGCCGCACTGGAAAAGCAGGGCGTTGTCGTCGAATGCAATGCGCCCCCGCGGGAACACCTGCCCCGCTGGATCGCCATGCGTCTGGCTGCACAGCAACAGGATGCAGCCGAAGAAGCCCTTGCGTTCATCGCCGATCACGTCGAGGGCAATCTGCTGGCCGCGCATCAGGAACTACAGAAACTCGCGCTGCTGTATCCGCCCGGATCGCTGACGCTCGACCAGATTCGCGATGCAGTCCTCGATGTCGCCCGCTACAGCGTGGAACACCTGCGCATGGCGCTGCTGGAGGGCAACGCGGCCCGCTGCGCACGCCTGCTCGAAGGGCTTGAAGGCGAAGGCACCGCAGCGCCGCTTGTTCTGTGGACGCTGGCAAACGAAGTTCGCACGCTCGCGCGCATTCAATCAGCACAACACCAGGGGCAGCCCGTCTCTGCCGCCATGAAGGCGGAACGCGTCTTCGACGACCGACGCCGCAACGCTGTGCAAAAAGCGCTCCAGCGCTTACAACCGGGCGCCGTGCGTGCGGCCCTGGCACATGCCGCCAGAATTGACCGAATCATCAAGGGACTGGCCCCTGGCGATGTCTGGGACGAATGTCTGCGATTGAGCCTGCGGCTCTGCCCCAAGGCTGGCTGAGCACGGTTTTTTGCTGCCGTGCGTGCGCATGGGTTAATCTGGTGGGCTTCCAACCGGATTGACTGGCAGCATCATGGATATCGAAAGCTACATGGCACGCGTCGGCCAACAGGCCCGTGACGCCTCCCGCACGCTGGCTTCAGCCTCGACTGAGGCCAAGAACACAGCCTTGCTCGCAATAGCCCGACGCCTGCGCAACGCCAAGGACGCCCTGCTCTCGGCCAACGCGGCCGACCTGGCCCAGGCCCGCGAGGACGGACTCGAGCCCGCCCTGGTCGACCGGCTCACCCTCACCGAAAAAGGCATCGATTCGATGGCGGAAGGGCTTGAGCAGATCGCCGCCCTGCCGGACCCCGTCGGCGAAATGACCGACTTGAAAAGACGGCCGAGTGGCATCCAGGTGGGGAAGATGCGCGTCCCGCTGGGGGTTGTCGGCATCATCTATGAAGCACGCCCCAATGTCACCGCTGACGCGGCAGCCTTGTGCCTCAAATCTGGCAATGCCGCCATCCTGCGCGGCGGCAAGGAAGCCATCAACGCAAACCAGGCCATTGCCGCCTGCGTCCGCGCCGGCCTGGCCGATGTCGGCCTGCCTGAAACCGCCGTACAAGTCATCGAAACCACAGACCGGGCGGCCGTCGGCCAGCTCATCACCATGCCACAATTCGTGGACGTGATCGTGCCACGCGGCGGCAAAGGCCTGATCGAACGCATTTCGAGCGAGGCCCGAGTGCCGGTGATCAAGCATCTGGATGGTAACTGCCACGTCTATGTGCACGAGGCGGCAGACCCGAGCAAGGCGGTCGCCATCATCGAGAATGCAAAAACCCAGCGATATGGCACCTGCAACACCGCTGAATCCCTGCTGATAGACGCCGAAGTGGCCGACATGCTTCTGCCGGCCATCGGGCGGATGCTCGCTGACAAGGGCGTTACCATGCGCGCCTGTCCGCGTGCGCTCGAAACACTGACATCTGCCAACATCGATGGGCGTCATCTCGAGGCAGCTCAGGAAAGCGACTGGTCGGAGGAATACCTCGCACCGATCATTGCCGTGCGTGTGGTCGACGGGCTCGACCAGGCCATCGAGCACATCAATCGCTACAGCTCGGGTCACACCGAGAGCATCGTCAGCGAAAACTACACGGCGGCGATGCGTTTCCTGCGCGAAGTCGATTCAGCATCAGTCATGATCAACGCGTCCACGCGATTTGCCGACGGCTTTGAGTACGGCCTTGGGGCCGAGATCGGCATCTCGACCGACAAGATCCATGCCCGGGGGCCCGTCGGTCTGGAAGGCTTGACCAGTCAGAAGTGGATCGTTTTCGGAAATGGCGAGGTTCGCCGCTAGAAGTCGCACGACCGTTCGACCACTGCTAGGATAGGCGGGTGTCGCGCAGGGGCGGCACCCGCTTTTTCATTTCAGGAGACATCATGAAGAGAATCCTCATTGCCTTCCTCTGCGCACTGACCACATTGGGCTCACATGCCGCCACTAGCGTCGCAGGGATCACATTCGCCGACACAAGCACCGTGAGCGGAAATCCGCTTGTGCTCAATGGCGCGGGCCTGCGCAAAAAATTCTTTTTCGATGTCTACGCGGCAGGCCTCTACCTGCCGGCCAAGGCATCCGACAGCCGCCGAATCATTAGTGCCGACGTGACCAAACGGATCGACATCACCCTGCTGCGCAACGTTTCCGCTGAAAAATTTGTCGCCTCGCTCCAGGAGGGCCTGAAAAACAACCAGGATGCCGCGACGCTGGCCGCCCTGAAACCGAGGATGGACGCCTTCTCGGCCATACTGCTGAGCCTCAAGGAAGCCCGCGAAGGGCAGCGCTACCAAATGGATTATGTGCCTGGCAAAGGGACGCAGTTGCTTGTTGACGGCAATCCGGTCGGCGACCCGATCGCCGGCGCCGACTTTTACGCCGCACTCCTGAGTGTCTGGATCGGTGAGCATCCCGCCCAGACCGATCTCAAGGCAGCTCTGCTCGGCCAGTAGCATTTCGCGTCTGCGCGTGACTGTGGCATAATCTGACGCATTCTGGCGCTCATAGGGCGCCTTTGCCGTTTTTGCTCTGGGGTAGAGCAATCGGGTCGGCGTGGCCTTCGGGCCGCGCCGCACCCACCTCCAGTTGCCCCGCAGGCGCATCCCCGCGCACAATACTCCCATGGATTTTCAGGCCGTTATCCCGACACCGTTTGGTGCGCTCGGCATCAGGTGCGACCTGCAGCACATCGACGAGATCCGATTCCTGCCTCACGGCAGCCCCTATGTGCCGGCACAGAATGCACTGGCCGAACGCGCCGTCGCGCAGCTTCGCGACTGGCTGCAATCGCCATGCACTGAATTCGACTTGCCATTGCGCGCCAGCGGGACTGCCTTTCAGCAGCGTGTGTGGCAGGCCATCTCGGGTATCGGTATCGGCAAGGTACTGACGTATGGTGAAATCGCCCGGCAGTTGAACAGCGCTGCGCAAGCCGTCGGGCAGGCCTGCGGTGCCAACCCCTACCCGATTCTCGTCCCGTGTCATCGCGTCGTTGCCCGACAGGCGCTCGGAGGCTTTGCAGGACACCGTGCGGGCTATCTCATCGAGACCAAGCAATGGCTCCTGCAGCACGAAGCGATACACGCCCTGCGCTGACGCAGGAGAATCAGATCGAACTGGATGCATTCTGCGACAGCCTCTGGCTGGAGGACGGCCTGGCGCGCAATTCCATCGAGGCCTACCGCCGCGATCTGACGCAGTTTGCGCATTGGCTACAGCAGGAACAACGCGCACCGCTGCTGAGCGCATCGACCGAATCACTCCAACGCTACCTGGCTGAATTCGCACAGCGCTCCAAACCCGCGAGCCAACGCCGCCTGCTGTCGGCATGGCGGCGCTTCTTTCAACGCCAGCTTCGCGACGGACGGGTAACCCACGACCCGAGTGCGCCGATCGATTCCCCGCTGCCCGGGCATCGCTTCCCAAAAACCCTCTCCGAGTCAGCCGTCGACGCGCTCCTCAATGCACCGGACACCGGGAGCGCGCTCGGCATGCGGGATCGCACCATGCTCGAGTTGCTCTACGCCACCGGCTTGCGCGTCAGCGAATTGGTCGGTCTCAGCACATTCCAGGTCAGCCTGAACGACGGGGCGCTCCGCGTCATGGGTAAGGGTTCGAAAGAGCGGCTGGTCCCGATCGGGCAGCAGGCCTGCGACTGGCTTGATGATTACACCCGGGGCGCGCGCTTGCAGATACTTGAGCACCGCCAAAGCGAAGCACTTTTCGTGACCCGACAGGGCGGCCCGATGAGCCGTCAGATGTTCTGGCGTCTGATCAAACGATACGGCGTACAGGCGGGCATTGCCGAAAACCAGCTGTCCCCGCACACCTTGCGCCATGCCTTTGCCACTCACCTGCTCAACCACGGTGCCGATCTGCGCGTGGTTCAACTGTTACTCGGCCATGCCGACATTTCGACAACACAGATATACACACACGTCGCCCGCGCACGACTCAAGCAATTACATGCGATTCATCACCCGCGCGGCTGAGGAATATACCCATGAACGAGAAATACCCTGACACGCCGGCCACCCGTTTTTTAAAACAGCACAAGATCGCATTTGCGCCCTTTTTATACGCTTACGAGGATCACGGCGGCACCCGAGTCGCGGCGGAGTCACTCAATCTCCCCGAGCATGCCGTCATCAAGACACTGGTCATGGAAAACGAACTGGGCAAACCCCTGGTGGTGCTCATGCACGGAGACCGGGACGTGAACGTAAAAACACTGGCAACCGAGATCAACGCCCGCAGCGTGCATCCATGCAAACCCGATGTTGCCCAGAAACACACCGGCTATCAGGTCGGCGGAACATCCCCTTTCGGGCTGCGAAAACCAATGCCCGTCTTCCTTGAACGCAGCATCCTCGATCTGCCGCTCATCTATATTAATGGCGGAAAGCGTGGCTTTCTTGTCGGCATTCACGCACACGACCTGATGCAGTCCATTTCGCCGACAACGATCAATGCCGCGAAAACGCCGCACGCCTGACTTATGCAAATGCATTATTTTACAAATGATATGTTTTAAATCCTGTTGATAATCCAAAAGTATTAATGCAGAATCAAGGCGCTCTCTCGTTCAATTGACTGCGTCCGTTTTTTTAAATGATGCTTTCGAGATCGAGCATCGAGCGTCGTCACGGGAATCCAACCGCTCGAATCGAGCGACATCAAACAACAAAGGCCTGACATGGATATCAAGCTGAACAAAATGAGCGTTGCGGAGTTGCGCCGCCTTCAGAGCAAGGTCGAAGCCGAGCTGAAGCGACGCGACGACACCGCCAAGAAAGAAGCGCTCAAAGCAATGAAGAAAATCGCCGCGGAGCACGGCGTTGCACTGAGCGATGTGCTGGCAGAAGCCAAGCCCGAGGGTGCGAAGCCCAAGCGCACGCGCAAGGTATCACCGGCCAAGGGCAAGCGCGTTCCGGTGAAATACCGCAATCCGGCAGATCCGACGCAGGGCTGGACGGGTCGCGGTCGCAAGCCGCGCTGGGTTGACGCATGGCTGGCCGACGGCAAATCCCTGGACGAATTGCTCGTCAAGTAAGCCGCCATTCGCTGCTGAAAACAGAAAAGCCGCGTCACAGCGGCTTTTCTGTTTTTTGCGAGAACGACGAGTCAGTCCGTATCGAAAATGGCACGGCCATCGCGGCCGCGCTGAATGAACACGCCAACACGCCGCACATCCTTCATGATGCCGATCTTCGCGATGCGCAATTTCACCCATGGCGCGCCGAACTCGTCAAAAAGCATGGCAACCACGTGCTCTCCAAGCGTTTCGATCAGATTGAAATGGCGCTCGGCCAGGTCCTCGCGAATGCGCTTGATCACCTCGGCATAATCGATCGTGTCGTCGATATCATCACGCTCGGCCGCTGCATCGGGCACACCGAACGTCAGATTCAGTTCAAGCACTTGCGGTGCGACGCGCTCCCGCGGATAAATGCCGACCCGGGCCTTGACGCGCAACTCTTCGATGAAGATGAAATCCATACAGACTTCCGACTAGAATTGCGAGCATTCTAGCTGAACGGGGCAATCAGAGCCGCCCTGCTATTTTCTGATGACCACACTCACCCTTGTCTTCGTCGTTTTGGCCTACCTGATCGGCTCGGTGCCATTTGCCGTGCTCAGCAGCAAGATGTTCGGACTCGCCGACCCCAGGAGCTACGGATCGGGCAACCCGGGCGCAACCAACGTGTTGCGCTCAGGGAAGAAATCCGCCGCCATCCTGACACTGGTCGGTGATGCCCTCAAAGGCACGCTGGCCGTCTGGATCATGGCGCATTTCGGCTCATCCGCGCCGCTGGCCATTGCCCTGGCGGGACTGGCTGCATTCCTCGGCCACGTCTATCCGGTCACGCTCGGTTTCAAGGGTGGCAAAGGCGTTGCAACGGCGATCGGCGTATTGGGAGCGTTCAGCGGATGGCTGGCCTTGGCGTGCGCGGCCGTGTGGGCACTGGTCGCGCTGATCTTCAAATATTCGTCACTTGCGGCCTTGATGGCATCACTGGCCGCTCCGCTGATGGCCCACTTCCTGATCGGCGAACCCGCCATCACTGCAGCGTGCGTCATCATGGCGGCCCTGTTGATCTACCGCCATCTGACGAACATCAAACGCCTGATGGCGGGGACAGAACCCCGGATCGGAAAGAAATAGGCAATCGGCGACTCAGCCCGCAGGCGCTGCGAGCGTATCGAGGGGCCAACGCGGCTTGACGGTGACAGCACCGTCCGTCTGGCCGCTCGCGCCCGCGGCAAACCGCATCGCCCCGGCAAACGCAATCATGGCACCGTTGTCCGTGCACAGCTCGGGTTCAGGGTAGAAAACCCGCCACTGGCGCCGCCGCGCCATTTCGTCGAGCGCCGCGCGCAGGGCTCGGTTGGCCCCGACGCCGCCGGCCACCACCAGCCGGGACATGCCGGTGTTTTTCAAGGCCTGGCGCGCCTTGCGGGACAACACGTCAATCACGGCCGACTGAAACTCCGCCGCCACATCTTCCGACGCATGACGACCGTCTCTGAGCGCCGTCATCACCGCCGTCTTCAATCCGCTGAAACTGAAGTTCAGGTCACCCGAGTGGATCATCGGTCGCGGCAGATTGACCCGCCCTGCCACGCCTTTGTCAGCCAGCGCAGCCAGTGCAGGGCCGCCGGGGTACGGCAGCCCCATGAGCTTTGCGGTTTTATCGAAAGCCTCACCCGCGGCATCGTCGACCGATTCACCCAGCAAGGTGTATTCGCCCACACCGGTCACAGCCATCAGCTGGGTATGTCCGCCCGACACCAGTAGGGCGACAAACGGGAACGCGGGCGGTTCGGCAGAAAGCAAAGGGGAGAGCAAATGCCCTTCCAGATGGTGTATTGGCAGTGAGGGTACGCCAAGGGCCGCCGCCATCGCCTCGGCGGTACCGGCCGCCACCAGGAGGGCCCCTGCCAGCCCCGGCCCGGCGGTGTAGGCGATACCATCCAAGTCCGCCAGCGCAAGACCGGCATCATCAAGCACCTGCCGGACCAGCGCCGGCAAGCGGCGCACATGATCTCGGGACGCCAACTCGGGCACCACGCCACCATAGGCGGCATGCAGGTCAATTTGTGAATGCACCCGGTGCGCCCGCAACCCTGCTTGGGTGTCGTACACCGCAACCCCGGTTTCGTCGCAAGAACTCTCCAGCCCCAAAACAATCATGACGACCTCACTGAATGACGCGCCATTTTAACGCGGCAGACAAACGGCCTCGAAAAAACCCGCATGTGGACTTGGCATTTGCTGCGTACACGAATATAATGCACGGCTTTCAGTCCAAATTTCAGGCGAAGGAACAGGCAATGCCGGGCATCCGCGTTAAAGAAAACGAGCCGTTTGAGGTCGCAATCCGTCGCTTCAAGCGCACCATCGAAAAGGCAGGCACGCTGACTGAGCTGCGTTCCCGCGAGTTCTACGAAAAGCCGACCGCTGAGCGCAAGCGCAAGCTGGCCGCCGCAGTGAAGCGCCATCACAAGCGCCTGCGCAGCCAGATGCTGCCGCCGAAGATGTACTGAGCCTTAACAGGCCAGTCATCCCGCCACGACCGGCGCAGCCAACGCTGCGCTCGTCGTGGTTTTTGCGTTTAACGGTCAGGAGTTTTTGCCATGTCCCTCAAAGTACAGATCCAGGACGACATGAAGGCAGCCATGCGCGCGCGCGACAGCGAGCGCCTATCGGCCCTGCGCTTCCTGCTTGCCAATATCAAGCAGAAGGAAGTGGACAGCCAGGCCGAGCTGGACGATGCCGGCGTCACGGCCGTGATTGAAAAGCAACTCAAACAGCGCAAGGATTCGGCCAAGCAGTACGCCGACGCCGGCCGCACCGATCTGGCCGACAAGGAAAACTTCGAGATCACCGTTCTTGAGGCCTACATGCCCGAGCAGATGTCCGAAGCCGATATCGACGCTGCCATCGCACGGGCCATGGCCGAGACAGGCGCAAAAGCCCCCGCCGACATGGGCAAATTGATGGGCAAGCTCAAAGGCGATCTGGCGGGCAAGGCCGACATGGGCGCCGTCTCCGCACGCGTCAAGCAAGCACTGGCCGGTTGAATCCGGCCGATCTGCCGTGATTCCACAGTCCTTCATCCAGGACCTGCTCGCTCGCGTCGACATCGTCGACGTGATCGAGCGCCATGTACCGCTCAAGAAAAAGGGCGCGAACTATTTCGCCTGCTGCCCCTTCCACGGTGAAAAATCGGCATCGTTTTCCGTGAGCCCCTCGAAACAGTTCTACCACTGCTTCGGTTGCGGCGCCCACGGCAGCGCCATTGGCTTCTTGATGGAATACGCAGGCCTGGGCTACGTGGAAGCCATTCATGAGCTTGCTCGGCAACTGGGCGTTGAAGTCCCTGAAGAGAAACGATACGGCCAGCGGGAGCATGCGCCGGCCAACCGCTCACTGACAGATCTGATGAGCCAGGCGGCGCGCTTCTATCGGGAACAACTAAAGAACGCACCCAGGGCCATTGACTATCTCAAGGCCCGCGGACTGACCGGCCAGGTTGCCGCACGTTTCGGCATCGGTTATGCGCCGGACGGCTGGCAGTCGCTCGAAAAGGTCGTGTCTCAGTACAGCGATCCGGCACTGCTCGAGGCCGGCCTCGTCATCGAGAATGACCAAGGTCGCCGCTACGACCGTTTTCGCGATCGAATCATGTTCCCCATCCTCGATTCGCGTGGCAACGTCATTGGATTTGGCGGCCGGGTGCTGGACAAGGGCGAGCCGAAATACATGAATTCGCCGGAAACACCCTTGTTCGAAAAAGGCCGCGAGCTCTACGGCCTGTACCAGGCACGCCAGTCGATTCGGGCCGAGAATACCGCCATCGTGGTCGAGGGCTACATGGACGTGGTGGCACTGGCGCAGCATGGCGTGCAGAACGCCGTTGCCACACTCGGCACCGCAACCACGGCAACTCACATCCAGAAGCTGTTCCGGCTGGTCGATCGCGTGACCTTCTGCTTCGACGGTGACGCAGCCGGCAGAAAGGCGGCCTGGCGGGCCCTCGAAAATGCGCTCGAAGCATTGAGCGACAACAAACAGATCGGCTTCCTGTTCCTGCCCGAGGAACACGATCCGGATTCGTTCGTTCGTGAAGCCGGCGCAGACACGTTCCGGGCGCTCGCGGACAAGGCGGCACCGCTGACTGAATTCCTGCTCGACGGACTGGCGGGCGATCTCGACATGCGCACAGCCGAGGGCCGCGCCCAGTTCGCCCATGCCGCGCAACCCCTTGTGATGCGGGTCGGCGCCCCCATGTTGAGATTACAGCTGGTCAAATCCGTGGCGCAGCGATGCGCCCTGGGCGAAGCCGAGCTGATGCAGGCATGGGGCATCACTCCACCACCAACCCAATTCAAGTCACGCAAAGGTGCACCGCCACAGAGACCACGCGGACCGCGTCGCCCACCGTCTCCGCTGGAGACAACGCTGCTGCGTATTGTCGTCAGACACCCTGCGTGGGCGGCTCGATTGCCGGCAGAGCTGATTCCGGATGCGTCCGATGAAGGCCGCGCCCTGGTGGGCATCATCGATGCCATCAGCGTGGGCGACCTGGGGAACGACACCCGGCTGGGCACTTTGCTGGAGCACTTCCGCAACACCCCCCACGAGCCCGTGCTCACCCGCTTCTGTGTCGAGGAGGCGGATGAAGTGATCGCGGATGACGTGGTTGAAACCCTGTTTCTCGACACGATTGAAAAAATGCATGCCCAAGTCCTGCAGGAAGAGTTCGCCTCCCTGCAGGCCCGCGCCGCGAGTCTGAGTCCGGAGGAGCAAAAGCGATACGCCCAGCTCATCCAGCAACGACGAGGGAACCCACACGGGCAACCCAAAGTCTCAGATTCGTAATATAATTTTCTGTTTTTCCGACTTCGCTCGAAGACTCCGAGGAGCACCATGGCCGAGGAAAAAGCCAAGAAGCCCCGCAAGAATGCCGCCACTGGCCGCGCGCCCAAATCGCGGGCCAAGAAGAAGGGCAATATCGCCGATGTACTGGCCGCAGCCAGTTCGCCGGCGACGCCGGCAGATGCCGAGGTGCGTCGCACGCAGCTCAAAACCCTGATTGCCCTGGGCAAGGAGCGCGGCTACCTGACGTACGCCGAGATCAATGACCATCTGCCGGACGACGTCGTCGACGCCGAGCAGATCGAATCGATCATCGCCACCTTCAACAACATGAACATCAAGGTCTACGATGAAGCACCGTCGGCCGAAGATCTGCTCATGTCCGACAGTGTCGCCACCTCCGGCGACGACGACGCGGAAGAGGAAGCCGAGCAGGCACTGTCTTCCGTTGACTCCGAGTTCGGTCGCACCACCGACCCCGTGCGCATGTACATGCGCGAGATGGGCACGGTCGAGCTGCTGACCCGCGAAGGCGAGATCGAAATCGCCAAGCGGATCGAAGACGGCCTCAAGCACATGGTTCAGGCCATCTCCGCCTGCCCGACCACCATCGCCGAAATGCTCGAACTGGCCGACAAGGTCGCGCGCGAAGAGATGCGCATCGATGAAATCATCGACGGTCTGCTAAACCCCGAAGACGGCGAAGATGAAATTCCCGCCGGCGCGAAATCGAGTGCCGATGACGACGACACCGCCAGCGACAGCGATGACGGCGACAGCGATGGCGACGACGACAGCGACGATGACGACGACGAATCGTCGGGTGGCGACGATGACGGCGCAGCCTCCCTGAAACTGTTGCGCGAAGAAGGACTCAAGCACTTCGCCATCCTTCAGGAACTGTTCCATGAACAGATGAAGGTGCTGGACAAGAAGGGCTCGCAGGATCCGAAGTACAAGGAATTGCAGAAGCAGATCTCTGATCGCCTGCTGCACCTGCGCTTCAATGCCCGCATGATTGAAAACCTGTGTGACTCCGTGCGCCACATGGTTGAACAGGTGCGTAGCCACGAACGCGACATTCTGCGCCTGTGCGTGGACCGTGCCGGCATGCCGCGCACCCACTTCATCAAACGCTTCCCGGGCCACGAGACCAATCTTGACTGGCTCAAGGAAGAAATCGCCCTGGGCAAGAACTTCACCGAAGGCCTGATGCGGGTGCATCCGGCGGTAATGGAATCCCAGCAGAAGCTGATTGAACTTGAAGAGCGCCTGGGCATTTCGCTCAAAGAACTCAAGGACATCAACAAGCGCATGTCGACGGGCGAAGCCAAGGCTCGCCGCGCCAAGCGCGAGATGACCGAGGCCAACCTGCGTCTGGTGATCTCCATCGCCAAGAAGTACACCAACCGTGGTCTGCAGTTCCTGGATCTGATCCAGGAGGGCAACATCGGTCTGATGAAGGCGGTGGATAAATTCGAATACCGCCGTGGTTACAAGTTCTCCACCTACGCCACCTGGTGGATTCGTCAGGCCATCACCCGCTCGATTGCCGACCAGGCCCGTACGATCCGGATTCCGGTGCACATGATCGAGACCATCAACAAGATGAATCGCATCAGCCGCCAGATCCTCCAGGAAACCGGTCTCGAACCCGATCCGGCGACCCTTGCCAAGAAGATGGACATGCCCGAGGAGAAGATCCGCAAGATCATGAAGATCTCCAAGGAGCCCATCTCCATGGAAACACCGATCGGCGACGACGACGACTCGCACCTGGGCGATTTCATCGAGGACACCTCGACGCTCGCCCCGAACGAGGCTGCGCTGTACTCCAATCTGCGTGACGCCACGTCTGACGTTCTCGACTCGCTCACCAGCCGTGAGGCCAAGGTGCTGCGCATGCGTTTCGGTATCGAAATGAACACCGACCACACCCTTGAGGAAGTCGGCAAGCAGTTCGATGTGACTCGCGAGCGCATCCGCCAGATCGAAGCCAAGGCATTGCGCAAACTGCGCCACCCATCCCGGTCAGAGCGCCTGCGAAGCTTCCTCGACAGCGACTCCTGATCCATGACCCAGATGCGGACCGCCCGGTCCGCATCTTCGGGCCTTTAGCTCAATTGGTTAGAGCAGAGGACTCATAATCCTTTGGTTGCGGGTTCGAGTCCCGCAGGGCCCACCAATCTCGCCTGCGCGCTTCAGACAATCGTCTGAATCCTCATCTCGCGCCCGGGCGCACCCGACATGGATTCTTGCCGCGTTCGCGCGGTATCCTTGCCCGTCGGGCGCCTCAATTCCCCAAAATGCATGCGCTTGGCGTAAAGTGCTAACCCATTCGGCTGTTGTTTTCAGCGGTCGGTCAGTCCACGGGAGCAAGGCATGTTGCGGTACATCCGGCAGTCGCTCGACAGCGTACGCCAGACGCTGGCGCCATTCGACGGCGACGCGGCGCTGGCCGGACGTTTTCGAGCACGCCAGATCCAGGCCGTATTGCGGCTGACGCCGCTGACCATGCTGGCCAATTTCTTCAACGCCTGTGTGGTCGTCTATACCTTCTGGCATCAGGTCAATCCCCTGCTATTGGGGGGCTGGGCCCTGTGTGTGGTTTACGCTGCCGGGGTGGGCATGGAGTCGTGGCTGGCCTGGCAACGCGGCAAGGTGCCTGAAACCGCCTCTGTACGTGCGCTCACCAAAGCGTCCAAGCACGCGGCACTGCTCGCCCTGCTGTGGACCACCCTGCCCATGCTGCTCCTGCCCATGGCACCGCCCGAGTCGAGACTCATGCTGTCCTCTGTCGCCGTCGGCATGCTGTGTGCGGGCGGCTTTGCCCTGGCGACCATCCCTCAGGCCGCGCTGACCTATGTGGGTGTGATGGCCCTTGGCACATTCATCGGTCTTGTGCGGCTGGATCACAGCCTGGCGGTGGAACTCACCATCCTGTTGGTGATGTACACCTTCATCGTGATGGGCAGCGTGCTGTCCAATGCACGCACCTTCCGGGGGCGTCTGCAGGCGGAGGCCGAAGGCGAGCAGCAAAAGCAGTTGATCGGTCTGCTCCTGCGCGATTTCGAAGAAAATGCCAGCGACTGGCTGTGGGAAGTGAGCGCCGCCGGACGTCTCACCCACGTATCGAAGCGCATGGCATCGGTTTTCGGGCGCAGCGAGGATGCGCTGCGCGGAGAACATCTGCTCAATCTGATCGAGGCCACGCTTGACCGCGCGGCGCACGAAGAGCGCCAGGCACTCGATGGCCTCAAACGCTGCTTCGCCGGCACACAGCCCTTCCGGGACGTGCTCGCCCCGGTCATCCTGGGCGGGGAGACCCGATGGTGGTCATTGACCGCCAAGCCGCTCATGGACGCCGACGGCAAACCCAACGGATGGCGTGGCGTTGGCACCGATGTGACGGCATCACTCAATGCCCAGCGCGAGGTCGCCCGTCTGGCCCATTTCGACGGACTGACCGGGCTGGCCAACCGCAACCGGTTTCAGGAGGTCCTCGACGGTATCGAAGATGGAGGGCCGTTGGGCCCCAGCGAAGCCTTGCTGCTTTGCCTGGACCTGGACAACTTCAAGACGGTGAACGACTCGCTGGGACATTCCTTCGGCGATGGTCTGCTGCGGGTGGTGGCGCAGCGCCTGCTCGGGCGAACCCGTCGCAGCGACCTGGTCGCCCGGCTGGGGGGTGACGAGTTCGCGATCATCCGCCTGGGGCCGGTGACCCCCGAAGATGCGGAAGAACTCGCAGAGCGCCTCATCCAGTCCCTCAGCGACCCGTGCGAGATTGACGGCGTGCGCGTGCGCGTGGGCGCCAGCATCGGGATCGCCCTCGCCCCCAAGGATGGCCAAAGCGGTGATCAGCTGCTCAAGAATGCCGACATCGCCCTGTATGCGGCCAAATACGAGGGCAAGGGGCGCTTTCGTTTCTTCGATTACGAGATGGACACTCGCGCCCGCCGCCGTCTGTTTCTGGAGCACGAGTTGCGTGGCGCACTCAACCGCAGCGAGTTCCACTTGGTGTACCAGCCGCAGTTTTCACTCGCAAATGGTGCTATCACGGGTTGTGAAGCCTTGCTGCGCTGGAAGCACCCTCGCCTCGGCTACATCGACACGCAGGAATGCATTACGGTGGCCGAAGAGTCTGGCCAGATCGAGGCAATCGGTAACTGGGTCATCGACGAAGCGATCTCGGAGGCGGCCAATTGGCCGGACGACATCCGCATCGCCATCAATCTGTCGCTTGCTCAGTTCATGGACCCTGGCCTGTGCGACCGCATCCTGCACAAGCTCTATCTGGTGGGCATGCCGGCCTCGCGAGTCGAGCTGGAACTGACCGAATCCATCTTCCTCACCGATCCGAAAATGGCTGAGCACCAGTTGCTCACACTCAAGCGGGCCGGCATCCGCATTGCGCTCGACGATTTCGGCACGGGCTATTCGTCACTCGCCTACCTGCGCAGCTATCCCTTCGACTGCCTGAAGATCGATCGCTCATTCGTCGCTGAAATCCCTCACGTCCCGGAAGCCACCGCCATCGTGCGAGCGGTGATATCCATGGCCAACTCCCTGCACATGGACACCTGCGCCGAAGGCGTGGAAAACGCCAGCCAGCTCGAACATCTGCGTCAGGAAAAGTGCCATACGGTTCAGGGGTATCTGATGGCAGAGCCCATGAGCGCCGAGATGTTTGCAGGTTTCCTGAAGCGCCCGACCGGCGAGCGCGACGCCCCTCAGGCGACGGCGACGGTCACCCCCATCAAAGTGGTGAAATGAGCTTTCCCCAAGGAGCGCGGCTCACCCAAGCGTAATACTCAACTCACCGCCATCCCGGCCGTTAAGCTTGAAAGATACCGCTTCAAGAGTTGTTTATGAAAATCGCCATCGTTGACGACACGCCGCTGAACCTGACCCTGATGCAGGCGCTCGTCAGCAAGCTGCACGATTGCGAACCGATCCCGTTTGTCGATCCGGTCGAGGGCCTGGCCTGGTGCCAGGCCAATGAGCCCGATCTGATCATTGTCGACTACATGATGCCGGGCATCGACGGTGTCGAATTCATCCGCCAGTTCCGCGCGCGTGCCGAGCACGACGACGTGCCGATTCTCATGGTGACCGCTGATCATGAGCGCCAGACGCGATACAACGCACTGCAATCAGGGGCAACGGATTTCCTCAACAAACCGGTCGACCGCAACGAGTTTCAGCCACGCGTTCACAACATGCTGGCCCTGCGACGCGCCCATCTGTCCACCCGCCTTCGTGCCGCCGAGCTTGAAGGAGAGGTTCGCAAGGCGACGGCCACCATTCACCAGCGCGAAGAGGAAACGGTCACCCGTCTGGCCCGCGCTGCCGAATTCCGTGACCCCGAGACGGGTGCCCACATTCAGCGCATGGCCCACTACTCGGCGCTGATCGCCCGCCAACTTGAGCAGGCAGCGGATTTCTGCACCAAGATCCTGCTCGCGGCCCCCATGCACGATGTGGGCAAGCTCGGCATTCCCGATCACATCCTCATGAAGCCCGGGCGGCTCACGACCGAGGAATTCGAGCAAATGAAGCGACACCCGCTGATCGGCTACGACATTCTCAAGGATTCCAGTTCGCCCGTGATCGGCATGGCGGCCGTCATTGCCCTGACACACCATGAAAAGTTCGATGGCAGCGGCTACCCCCATGGCGCGCGGGGCGAAGACATCCCGCTTGAAGGCCGCATCGTGGCGGTTGCCGATGTGTTCGACGCCCTGACATCCTCGCGCCCTTACAAACCGGCCTGGTCACTCGAAGCCGCCGAACACTTCCTGCGCGAGGGGCGCGGCTCCCATTTCGACCCCATGTGTGTGGATGCCCTGCTGTCCGACTGGAATGGCGTCTTGCAGATCCGCAACCGCTTCCGCGACGCAGCAGACGCCTGATCCATGAAGTCGCTGTTCGACACATTGCGTCCTGACTCGCTGGAACGACGCATCATCGCGTGGTTCATGGCCTGGGGCCTGGCCCTCGTCCTGCTCGCCACGCTCTATCTTTCAGTCACCTTTCCCCGCGCCGCTGTCGAAGCACATGAGGCCCATGCGCGCGCGCTCGCCGCTCATGCCGCCGCGATGACGGAACAGGCTGCAGCGACCACCAATCAGGCGCTGCTTGAACAGCAGCTGGCCCAGTTTGCCAACCAACCGCACCTCATGTCGCTGACGGTCCTCGATCGGCAGGGGCAAGCGCTGGCAGCGGTGGCGCCACCGGCACTCGCCCCAGCGCCGTCGGCCGACGCGCACGGCATGCCGGCTCAACCCGTGAGCGCCGGTGAAATCACGGACGGGGATCGATTCACGGTGTGGACGCCCATCGGCCCCATTGCCCCGCTGGGCTGGATCCGTCTCACGGTCGATACGTCTGACCACGGCAGTTCGCTCGCCCTTGTGCTCCCGGTCATGGCAGGGGGTGCGCTGCTGGTACTGCTCGGCGCGGCAATGCTCAAGCGCGTGCTCGCCACCCCGTTCGTCGATCTGGCCGAGGCCGGTCGCTTTTCGGAGCGGATGGGCACGGACGCCGCGGACTTTCTGCACATCACGAGCACCAGCCGCGAGCTGCGCTCCTTGGCGGACACGCTGAACTGGACGGCCATCCGACTGTGGGACGAACGCGCAGCACTCAAGGAAAGCGAGGCGCGCAAGAGTGTCATTACCGAGGCGGCGCTCGATTGCATCATCACCATCGACGAACAGGGCATGGTGGTCGAGTTCAATCCGGCTGCGGAACGCACCTTCGGCTTCAGTCGCGCCGATGTTCAACAAGCCCCCCTGTCCAGGTTCATCATCCCGCCCGAACTGCGTGAAGCGCACGATCAGGGGATGGAGCGCTACCTGGCCGGTGGCGAGTCCAAGGTCCTCAATCGACTCATCGAAGTTCGGGCCATGCACAAGGACGGCACTGAATTCCCCGTCGAACTCACGGTTCTGCCGGTCGAAGTCGATGGCAAACGCCTGTTCACGGCCTATGTACGAGACATCAGCGAACGCAAGGCGGCAGCCGCTGCGCTCGAGGCCAAGGAGGCGCGCATTCGCGGCATCCTGGAAAACCTGAGCGAGCTGGTATTCGAAACCGATGCATCGCTCAACTGGCGTTACCTCAACCCGACCTGGGTGCAGCTGACCAACGCCCCTATCGACAATGCGATCGGTCGTCACGCCCTTGCCTGGCTGCCGGCCTCGGAGCGCGCGCGCTTGCGCCATGCCCTCGCGCCATTGGCGGCCGGACGCACGGAACGGGTACGTACCGACATTCGCGTGACAGGCTCCGCCGGAGAGCCTGCCTGGTTCGAAATCTTCATCCGCCCATTGCGTAGCGAAGACGGCGCACTGACCGGCTTTGCCGGCACCGCCAGCGATATCACCCGTCGAAAGGAAGTTGAACAGACCCTCCGTGAATCAAAGGAAATCGCCGAGCATGCCAACCGCGCAAAGAGCGATTTCCTCGCCAACATGAGCCACGAGATCCGCACCCCCATGAACGCCGTCATCGGCATGACCGACCTGGCCCTCGAAACCCAGCTGGACGACGAGCAACGTGAATACCTCTCGACCGTCAAACGCTCAGCCGACGCCCTGTTGAGTGTCCTGAACGACATTCTGGATTTTTCGAAGATCGAAGCGGGCAAGCTCGACTTCGAACACATTGCCTTCGGCCTGCGCGACTGTGTTTCGCTGGCCAACAAGACACTCAAGGATCAGGCCGAGCGGAAGGGGCTCACGCTCACGCAGAACGTTGACCCCACCGTGCCGGATCAACTCCTCGGCGACCCCCACCGGCTGCGCCAGGTCTTGCTCAATCTCATTTCGAACGCCATCAAGTTCACCGAAGAGGGGCACATCAGCGTCCGCGTCGGGCTCTCCCAGAGCCGGGCCAGTGAAGCCGAATTGCTGTTCACGGTCGAGGACAGCGGTATCGGCATCGCCGAGGACAAGCAAAAGATCATCTTCGAAGCATTTTCCCAGGCGGACACAACCTCAACCCGCCGCTATGGGGGCACCGGGCTTGGCCTCGCCATCTGCGCGCAGTTGGTCAGCGGCATGCAAGGCCGGATCTGGGTGGAGAGCACGCCGGACAAGGGCAGCATCTTCCGCTTCACAGCCCGCTTCGACCGCGCACAATCACAGCAACACAGCCGCGCCCGCGACATCGATCTGCGCAAAATGCGTGTTCTGGTGGCCGCGGGCAGTGAAGCGGCACGCCAGCATCTGACGACCATGGTCGAGAGCTGGCACATGCACGCCATGGCGTTCGACAGTGGCAGGAGCGCGCTGGCGGCCGTGCTGGAAGCGACGGAAGAAGAGACGGCCAAGGCACTCGTCATTGACGCCGATCTCGGCGACATGAACGCCTTCGAGTTCTATCGTCGATTGAACGAGAGTGGCCATGCGTTGCCCCCCGTGCGTCTGCTGACGGCCAATACCGGCCAGCGTGGCGATGCCGCACGTTGCCGTGAGCTTGGCATCCAGGCCTACCTCACCCGGCCGGTGGAACCCTCGGATCTGCTCGACGCCATTTTGCAGAGTCTGGGCGCCGATGGCATCACCCCTTTAATCACACGCCACAGCCTGCGTGAGCAGCGCCGGAGGATGAACCTCCTGCTGGTCGAAGACAACAAGGTCAATCAGACACTCGCCCTGAGACTGCTCGAGAAACTCGGCCATGTCACACACGTAGCGAACAACGGCCTGGAGGCACTCCAGGCCTGCGAGAATGCTCGCTTCGACGCCATTCTGATGGACTTGCAGATGCCCGAGATGGGTGGCTTTGAAGCCACTGCGATCATCCGCGAGCGGGAGCGGACACGGGGCGAATACACCCCGATCATCGCCATGACCGCTCACGCCATGCAAGGCGACCGGGAACGATGCCTGGCCGCCGGCATGGACGACTACGTACCCAAACCCGTCCAGCCGGCCGCACTGGCTGCGGCGCTGGCGACCCTGGCCGATCGGGGGGCCGGCGTTGAACCGGAGGCTTTGCCCATGACTGATCAGGACGACGACCAACCCGCTTTCGATCTGCGGGCAGTGCTGACCAATCTCGGTGACGACCGGGAATTGCTCGACCAGCTCGCCGAGCTCTATCTGGAAGACGAGGAAGACATGCGCGCGCAACTGAGCGCGGCACAGGACAGCGGCGACCTGGCCAAGCTGCACACGGCCGCCCATGCCATCAAAGGCGCGATCGCCAACTTCTCGGCCGAACCCGCCATGCGCGCGGCAAATCACGTCGAAGCCCTGTGCCGAGCCGGCGACGTGGATGCCCTGCCCGACGCCCTGGCGCGATTCAGCGCCAGACTCGACGGATTCGCAGAAGCGCTGCGTCAGCTTGGCAAGCGCGCCGACGCCTGAGGTTTTTTCAGCTGCGCTGGATCAATTCGATCTTGTAACCGTCGGGGTCTTCGACAAAGGCAATGACGGTGCTGCCGTGCTTCATCGGCCCGGCCTCCCTCACCACGTTCCCGCCGCGCTCGCGGATCGCGTCACAGGCTGCGTAGGCATCCGGAACGGCCAGCGCAATATGGCCATAGCCATTGCCCAGGTCGTAGCTGTTGGTATCCCAGTTGTGGGTCAGTTCCAGTACGGCGGTCTCGTCCTCGGGGCCGTAGCCGACAAAAGCCAGGGTGAACTTGCCCTCGGGATAGTCTTGCCGGCGCAGCAACTGCATGCCCAGCACCTCGGTGTAGAACGCCAGCGATTTATCCAGATCGCCGACACGCAGCATGGTGTGCAAAAGACGCATGAATTTCTCCTTCGAATGAGCCGGTCAGACCGCCTCCGGGTCCATCAGTTCAGGCAGCGTGCGCCCGACGGTTTTGAGCCGGACACGCGCCTGGCGTGCGCCGGGGTACACATGCTCGACCACCGCCCAGAAGGCCGGCGAATGGTCCATATGACGCAGATGCGCCACCTCGTGTGCCACCACATAGTCGATCAGATCCCGGTCCATCAGACACAGCCGCCAGTTCAGGCGAATCGCCCGGGCACTGCAACTGCCCCAGCGGGTGCGTGCGTTGGTCAGCAATACCGGGGGGGCAACGACGCCGAGCCGCTGTGCGTCACGCCGAACCCGGATGGCGAAATCCTCCAGCGCGCGTGCGCCAATGGCTTTCATGGCAGCCCGATAGACCGACTGGCCGCGCGCGCAGCGCAGCATCAGCACGGCACCGGTCTCGTCAAAACGCCATTGCGCTGCCGACCGCCCCTGTTCGACCTCGATGCGACACGGGTGGCCCAGCCAGGGGAAGGAGGCACCGTGCTCAAGCGCAATGGAGGCCGGCCGCGGGCGCTCGGCCCAGGCATCCAGGTGGCGCAACACCCAGTCGGCGTGCTCCTCCAGAAATCGCTCGATTCGTTTCAGCGACATGCGCTGGGGGGCGCTCACCCGCAGCCCACGATCATCGACACGAAGTGCCACGGTCTTGCGGCGACTGTGCGTCAGCGCATATTCGACGGGCCGGGTGCCCAGCCGGACGCGCCGTACCGGCACCACCCCGGACGGCACTACTTGTCTTCCCAGTGATACCCGCGCTCGGACAGCGTCTTGCACAGGCAGCTCATGGCTGCGGCCACTTCGTCCTTTGCGCCTTTGACGCCAAGTTCCACACTGCGCTTGCGATCACCCTCGGCAAAGCTGGGCAGCGAAAACAGGGTAACCGTGGGGTAATCGACGCAGATACGCTCCATCAGATCAATCAGACGTCCTTCGTAGGCCTCCCAGACGGTGACCGCACGCTCGACATAGTCTTCGGCGTGATGCAGATGTCTGTAATGGGTATCGAGTGCCCAGGCGACCATCGGCCAAGCCATGACCGGAAAACCCGGCACAAAGAAATGCTGGCGGATCGAGAACCCGGGAATCTGGTTGTAGGGATTCGGGATGATGTCGCTGCCCTGGGGATACACCCCCATTTGCAGACGATGGTCGGTAATTTCGTCACCGAACTTGTCGCGAATGATCTGCTCGGCCTGCGGATGCAGGACCAGAGGCAGATCGAGCGCAGCGGCGGCGCACTGGCGCGTGTGATCGTCGGGTGTCGCGCCGATGCCGCCGAAACTGAAAACGATGTCGCCGGTCTCGAAGCTCTCGCGCAGCGTCTGCGTGAGCAGTGACGGGTGATCACCCACATAGCGCACCCAGCTGAGCTTCAGGCCGCGCTCGGAGAACAACTCGATCAGTTTGGTCAGATGCTTGTCCTGACGACGACCGGAAAGAATTTCATCACCGATGATGATGGCGCCGAAACCCATGATGCGTGTTCCTCAGTAAGTGCCGTGATTCGGGCTGGAGAGGTTGCCCGTCCGGTCCCGTCGCAACGCTTCGAGCAGATAGTGCACGAAGGCCAGACCGCAGAACGCCGGCGCGAAGAGATTGACGATCGGTACGTAGGCCAGCAATGCGCAGCCAACGCCCAGGCCGAGCATGGCGCCGCTGTGGCGCGAGCGCAAACGGGTCATTTCGCCCTTGTCGGCGTGGAGCATGAGGGCGTCGTAGCCGAAAGCCTTCTTGTTCATCCAGGCCGTGAGCATCAGCGACACCACCAGTCCGACACCGGGGATGAGCCAGAACGGCAGCGAGACCAGCATGGCGAGTATGAACAGCACCACCGCCACGACGGCATTGAACGCACTGCCCGAGACGGTGCCGCCCTTGCGCATCTCCAGATCGGAGTAGCGGGTCACGGCCACCTTCTCGAGCATCATCGGCAGCGCAAAGACGGCCACGATCAGCGCCGCGGTCACATACACCAGCGGCAGGAACAGCACAGCGAGCGAAATCTTGACCATCACGAGGACGAAAGCCGCCCCCAGGTCGCTGGTGCTCATCTGGTTGGCGGCCCAGTCCCAGCTGCCGATAAAGGCCATGACCGCATCGACCATGGGTTGCCAGAATGCCACGCCAACGCCCAGCCAGATCACGGCGGCGACCAGCGAAGGCCAGATCAGATGCCAGAGGACGCCTCGCTCGGTCAGGCTTTTGACGGCACGGGCATAGGCCAGCAGGATGTCTTTCATGGGTACGCTTGTCTTCCCTGATGATGATTGTATGACGCACGACGCGCCTGCTTCAGCACGACGATTGTAGCGCGCGCATCGAAACAGCGCGGCGTGGGAAGAGACAATGCCGGACGGCGGGCGGTTCCGCGAACAGAGCCAGGAAACTCGGACAATTCAGGCCGTCGCTTCCGGGTCACCATCGTGGGTTTGCGATATCGGCAGCCAGGCACACAAGGCCGTTCGACCATCGTCCTGCGCGAGCGACATGACACCACCGTGCAAGTGCGCGATCTGGCGGCAGATGGCAAGCAACAGGCCGGTGCTCGCGGCCTGGGCATCCATCAGCTCATCCTCAAAGTAGGCATCAAAGGCCCGTGCGGCCTGGGAGGCCGGGAGCCTGGCCCCGGTATCGGTCACTTCAATGAGGCAGCCCGGCTGCGCGCCATGCTCGTCCGGGCCGGCCTGAAAACGTGCCGACAACTCGACCGTCGAGCCCTCGGGCGCACGCGCGCAGGCGTGGGAGAGCATGGCTGAAACCAGACGCGACATGAGTTGCGCATCGGCGCGCAAACGCCCCTTAAGCAGAATCCCGGTCTCAAGCGTGAGAGACTGGCTGGTGAAGCGTTCGTGCATGTCCATGCAGGCCTGCTGCAGCAGCAGGCCGATATCGAGACGTTCGAAACACTGCGCTGCGGCCTCGGGATTGAGGCTGCTCAGAATCACGAGATCGTCAACGAATCGGTTCATTTCCTCAGCGCTGGTGTGGATGCGCTCCATGTAGCTGCGCATGCGCTCCGGCTGTTCGTTGGGCAGGCGAAGCCCGAGACTTGAAAACGCCTTGATGGCATGCAGTGGGGTACGGATCTGGTGCGACACATTGGCCAGGAAACAATCCTTGGCCCGTGCCACCGAGGCGACCACCTCACGGGCGCGCACCAGATCTCGCGTCTGGGTCTCAAGCAGACCGGCCATGATGGCGGCCTCCTGGGCACGGACCTGATCACCCGCACGCCGATCACTGATGTCACGCACGAAGCCGATCACGAAACGCTCGCCATCCAGGTCGATCACCCGCGCGTTGAGCTCGACCGGATAGCGGCTACCGTCCTTGCGCTGATGCACGGATTCGAAACGCGTCATGTGCTGCTCGATCTGGCCGGAGCGAATCAGCTCGCGCATCTGCGCCAGGCTTCGCTCCGACTGCCACAGCATGACACTGGCGCCGTCGAGGGCGTCACGATCATGGCCGACCATGGCGCAGAACGCCTCGTTGGCGTCGACCACCGTGGCATCGGCATCGAGCATCACGATGCCATCGCGACTCTTGCGAAACGCCTCGATGCCCAGCACGTGACGCACCGAACTCTGTTTCGCCAGCGCCCGGCTGTGCCAGCGCTCGGAGAGAAACCCGATAGCCATCGGGAACACCATCAGCGCCGCCGCATCGTCAAGAGAAACCGGCCCCACAAGGGCGGCAAGCGCGAGATTGAATGTGGCCAGCAAGCCGGCGCCCAATGGACGCAACATCACGGCGGCAAGCATGACGCACCCGAGTACCACCGGCGTCAGCTCGCCGGCGAGGCGCAGGCTCATGCCCGTCACCAGCAAGGTGGCCGGCAACAACCAGTTGATGGATGCGCCCAGCACGGCACTGCGTCGCGCATGCGTCAAGGGCTCTGCGGGTGTGGCACCAACCTCGGACAAGCGAGCATTCAATCCATTTCTCCAGTCTGAAAACGCTGGAAACAACCTCGGTCTGGCGACAGCTCGAGGGCAGGAAGACTTAACACTTTGGTAATAATGTCACAGCCAGCCGCCGACGACATGACCCGCATCAATCAATCGAGCCTCAGCGCGGCCGGCTCTCCCACATCTTTGCCATGCGTTTCACGGAAACGGGCATCGGCGTGCGCAACTCCTGGGCGAACAGGCCGACGCGCAATTCCTCCAGCAGCCAGCGGAAGTCCTCCAGAAACGGGTCGTCGGCCCCCGTGCGCTTCATCTCGATCCATTCGCGCTCGAAGGCGCGATGAAGCGCCTGCCAGTCGGCCGTGAGTTTGGCGTCGCGATCCGGATTGTTGCGCACCTTGTCCAGCCGCAGGTTGGCCGCTTTCAGATAGCGCGGGTACTGGCTCAGTCGTTCGTAGGGCACGGTCGTGAGAAAGCGTTTGACGATCAGCCCATCCAGCTGGCGGCGAATGTCGTCCACCAAGGCGTCGAGCCCCTTGAATCCGCCCAACCGCTTCTCCAGCTGGGTACGCTCGGTCAGGATGCCGTCGGTGAGCTTGAGCAACTCCTGCCCCACCAGCATGATGCGTGGCTTGGCCTGCTCGGTGCGCTGCTCGAAGCTGGCAGCGTCGGTCGGTAGCGGGTCGATCACGCAGGTGCGCCCGAGCGTCGCGCTCACCAGCTGATCCTTCAGCTCCTGCTCGCTGCCCAGCGTCGCGTAGCGCAGGGCGACATCGCGCAAGCCACTCATGCGATGCAGCGCCTTGACCTGATCCTTCAGACGCAGGGCAAACAGCCGCGCCATGCCGATGCGATGGACGCGCTCGGCCTCTTCCGGCGTGTCGTAAGGGCGCAGCGATACGGTCTCGCCATCGTCATGCAGCGCAGGGAATCCGATGATCTCCCGGTGGCCGACCTTGAGCGAGATGAGTTCGGGCAGCTCGCCAAAGCTCCAGTCGGTGAGCCCGGCGTATTCGGACACCGCGGTCTCCGCCTCGGGCGCCTCGGCCTTGTTCTGGGCGGGCGCCTCGTCCGACGGGATCACTTCTGCGGTTTCGAGCGCCGCCTCGAACGCGGCGGCAATCTGCTTCTGGAATCGCCCGCGCAGCTCCGCCAGATTGCGCGACTGCCCCATGATCCGGCCGTGCGGGTCCATGACCCGGAAGTTCATGAAGCAATGCGGATTGAGGTTCTCCGGGCGGAAGGATTCGAGCGGCAGTTTCAGCTGCACCCGCTCCTCCACGAATTGCTGCAAGACCTTGAGCAAGGGCTGATCCGGCGTCCACTCGCCCTGCTCGACCGCATCCAGAAACGCGGTCACGCTGTCGGCCATGGGCTGCAGCCGGTGACGATGTTTCTGCGGCACGGTGCGCAGCAGGCCGTTGACCTTCTCTTCGAGCAGGCCGGGCACCAGCCATTCACAGCGATGGGCCGGCACCTGGTTGAGCATGGCCACCGGCACGGTCAGCGTCACCCCATCGTCGGCCTCGCCCGGCGCATGGACGTAGTCGAGCTTGAGCCGCTGACCAAACACGCTCATGTGCGCCGGGAAGCGCTCGGTGGTGATGCCCTCGGCCTCGTGACGCATGAGCTGCTCGCGATCCAGGTAGAGCAGTTTCGGGTCCGTTTTCTCCGCCTGCTTGCGCCACTTTTCGAAGCTGGCCAGATCGGTCACGTCCTCGGGAATCTTGGCGTCGTAAAAGGCTTCGATCAGCGCCTCGTCCACCAGCACGTCCGGTCGGCGGGCCTTGTGCTCCAGGCGCTCGATATCCGCCACGAGACGGCGGTTGTGTTTGAGAAAGCCCATGTGTCTGAGCACGCCCGCATCCACCTCTCCCGGTACCAGACCCTCGCGGATGAAGATGCGTCGGCTCTCGGCCGGATCGAACTCCCGATAGGCGACCGGACGGCGCGCATAGAGCACCACGCCATGCAGCGTGCCGCGCTCCCAGGCCCGCACGCTGCCGGCCTGCTTCGACCAGTGCGGATCGAACACATGACGCTTGATCAGATGCGCGCCCACCTCTTCGAGCCATTCGGGCTGCACCCGCGCGATGCAGCGGCCGAACAGGCGCGTGGTGTCGATCAGCTCGGCACAGACAATCCACTTGCCCGCCTTCTTCGACAGGGTCGAGCCCGGGTGCGGCCAGAACTTGATCCCGCGAGCGCCGTGGTAAGCACCGGCGGGCTGGCCCGGGCTCGGCTTTTCTTCTTCCACCCGGCAGCCCAGGTGGCCGAGCAAGCCCGTCAGCAGGGCCTTGTGAATGGCCTCGTAGCGCGCCGGGATGCTGTTTTCCCTCCAGCCGTGCTCGGCACACAGGGTGTGCAGCTGGGCGTGAATGTCACGCCACTCGCGCATGCGCAGCGGCGACAGGAAGTGCTCCTTGCACCACTGGCGCTGCTTGTTGCTGCTCTGGTGGCGCTGCACCTCTTCAAAGGCTTTCCAGGCATTCCAGTACCAGAGGAATTCCGATTTCTGGTCATTCTCGCTGCCGCGGAACAAGGCGTGTTTCTGGTCGGCCGTGCCGGCCTGCGCCTGCGGGCGGTCGCGCGGGTCCTGCACCGACAGCGCGGCGGCGATCACCAGCACCTCGTTCAGGCAGCCTTGGTCGCGTGCGGCCAGAATCATGCGCCCGATCTTGGGGTCGATCGGCAGCTTCGCCAGCTCGCGACCGCGGTCGGTGAGCTGGTTGTCCTCATCCATGGCGCCCAGCTCCTGCAGCAGCTGATAGCCATCGGCCACCGCACGGGGCGTGGGTTGATCGAGAAAGGGGAACTGATCCACCTCGCCCAACCCGAGCGAACTCATGCGCAGAATGACGGCGGCCAGCGACGAGCGCAGGATTTCCGGATCGGTGTGCGAAGGCCGGCGGTTGAATTCATCTTCCGCGTACAGGCGGATGCAGATGCCGTCGGACACACGGCCGCAACGGCCGGCCCGCTGACGCGCCGCGCTCTGGGCCACCGGCTCGATCTGCAGCTGCTCGACCTTGTTGCGCACCGAATAACGCTTGACCCGCGCCAGGCCGGTGTCGATCACATAGCGGATGCCCGGCACCGTCAGCGAGGTTTCGGCCACGTTGGTGGCCAGCACTACGCGTCGCCCCTTGGAGCGGCTGAACACCCGGCTCTGCTCCTGCGCCGACTGACGGGCAAAGAGCGGCAGAATTTCGGTATCGGCCACATGGTGCGCCTTGCGCAAGGCCTCGGCGGATTCGCGGATCTCGCGCTCGCCAGGCAGGAAGACGAGGATGTCGCCCGGCCCTTCGCGCTGCGCCTCGTCCACCGCATCCACCAGCCCTTCCCACGTGTCCTGGTTGCGCTTGGTCTTGGTGGCGTCTTCGTCGGGCCGGTAGCGCACTTCGATCGGATACAGCCGGCCGGACACCTCGATCACCGGCGCCGGCTTGCCCGCCCGGTCGGCAAAGTGATTCGCAAAACGTTCGGCGTCGATGGTGGCCGAGGTGATGATCACTTTCAGATCCGGTCGCCTGGGCAGCAGGCGCTTGAGGTAACCGAGCAGGAAGTCGATGTTCAGGCTGCGCTCATGCGCCTCGTCGATGATGAGTGTGTCGTAGGCATTCAGATACCGGTCGCCCAGGGTCTCGGCGAGCAGGATGCCGTCCGTCATGAGCTTGATATGACTCGTCGGGCTCAGGCGGTCGGTGAAGCGGATCTTGTAGCCCACCGCCTGTCCAAGCGGGCTGTTCAGCTCTTCGGCGATGCGTTCCGCCGTGCTTCGCGCGGCAATTCGCCGGGGCTGCGTGTGCCCGATGAGCCCGCCAATGCCACGGCCCAGCTCGAGACACATCTTGGGCAGCTGGGTGGTTTTGCCCGAACCGGTCTCGCCGCAGATGATCACCACCTGATGCGCCTGCAGCGTCTCCAGAATCAGCTCGCGCTGCGCGCTGACCGGCAGTTCTTCCGGATAGGTCGGCGTGGGCACGGCCCTGGCGCGCGCCTCGAATCGCGCCATGGACGCCTTGATCTGTTCGCGCAGCTTCTCCGGCAATGCGTCGAGCGCAGGCGGCACGGGCTTCAGGCGCCCGAGCGCGCGAAGAAAGCGGTGGCGATCGGCCACCATGCACTGGTCGATGAGGGAACGGACGTCGGACACGGTCAGGAAATCAGGCGCGAATCAGCTGGAAGGTATAAATGCCCAGCCCGGTCATGAGCAGGGAGCCGAACAAGTGGGCGGCGGCGGTGATCAGTGCCCAGGCATACTGCGCCGCACCGATCATGGTCACCACTTCGGCCGAAAAGCTCGAAAATGTGGTCAGCGCGCCGAGAAAACCCGTGACGATGAACCAGCGCACCTCGGGCGGCAAGGCCGTCTGGTGGGCAAAATAGGCCACGGCAATCCCGATCAGGTAGCCGCCCAGCAGGTTGGCCACCAGCGTGCCGAGCGGCAACGAGATGAAGACGGGATTGAGGCGCACTCCCAGCCACCAGCGAATCCAGGCGCCGAGAGCCGCGCCGACACCGACGGCAAGGAATCCGGTGGGATTCATGAATGCGGGCTTCCATTGGGCAAGACCGCTGCATTCTACCGGCTCGGCGCCCGTGCCGAAATGTTGGCAACGATGTAAGTTATCTTCGCGCCCGCCTGTCTATGGGGGCAGGAGGACATTTTCATGCTACTCAATCTGGGCCAGCGGCGCGCTTTCGATCAGGTGGTGCGCGCCTACAGCAGCGACATGTACCGCTTCGCCTACTGGCTGTGCGGTGACCGTTTTGTCGCCGAGGACATTGTGCAGGAAGCCTTTACACGGGCCTGGCGCAATTGGGAACAGCTGCGCGACAAGAGCACGCCCAAACCCTGGCTGCTCACCATCGTGCGTAACGAACATGCCCGCCTGTATGAACGCAAGCGGCTCGAGATCGTCGATGCCGCACCGGAGGATCTGGCCATCGCCGCCGATGACAATCCGCTGGAATTGATGGAACTGGAACAAGTGATCGATCAGCTGTCGCTGTCGCTGCGCGAACCCTTTCTGCTGCAGACCCTGGGCGGTTTCAGCTGTGCCGAGATCGCCGAGCAGCTGGAGACGACCGAAGGGGCGATCATGGTTCGACTGACCCGTGCCCGCCAGGCCCTCAGAGGGCTGCTGGAAACGGCCACCGGTCAAACGCGTCGGAGAGCGAAATGAGCACCAACTACACCTGCATGGACCTGCGTCGGGAAAAACTCGCCGACCCCAAGCGTTTGAGCGCAGCGGCGAACGCACACCTGGCCGAGTGCCCGAACTGCCGCCGTTTTGCCCAGGGTATCGACGCCACCGAAATCAAGGCGGCTCAGGTCCTCAATGTCCCCGTCCCCGAAGGGCTCTCCGATCGTGTGCTGTTGCGTGTTCATCGCGGACAGAAGCGCCCGTGGCGCCTGTGGGCGATTGCGGCGGCCTTCGTGTTCAGCTTCGGCATCGGCATGGTGCAGTGGCAGCCTCGCCCGGACACCGACTATGCCAAGTTCGCCATCGAGCATGTGCGACACGAGCCGCAGTCATTCACGACGCATCGTCTTGCGGACCCGTCGCGATTCCAGCTCGTCATGGCCAACTTCGGCGGCACCATGAAGACGCCCATCGGCAAGGTCAGCTACATGCGCCTGTGCCCAGTCCCCAACGGGACCGGCTGGCACATCGTGCTGGAAACCGAGGCCGGCCCCGCGACCCTGCTGCTGATCCCGGGCGAAGACATCTCGGGGGCCGTGCTTGAGGCCAAGTTCGACGGACTGACGGCACGTGCCCTGCCCGGCGGACAAGGCTACTACGCCATCGTCGCGGAAACACCGGAGATTGTGGATGCCGTCGAAAAGCTCATGAAAGAGCGGGTGAGCTGGAAGGGCTGAACGCCTCAGGCGGTATGGCGCGCCAGCAGGCGTGCGTTCGGCAGGCCCACCTTGAGGGCCTTGCCGAACTCGCTGGCGGGAATGGGGCGGGAGAACAGGTAGCCCTGCATGATCGGACAGCCTTCGGCCTGCAGCACGCGCGCCTGGGCGACCGTTTCAACACCCTCGGCCACCAGCCCGATGCCGAGGCTGCGCGCCATCGCGATGATGGCGCGGACGATGGCCGGATCGTCCTGCCCGGCATCGCAATCCTGAACGAAAGAGCGATCAATCTTGAGTGTATTGACCGCAAAGCGCTTGAGATAGGCCAGCGAGGAGTATCCGGTCCCGAAGTCGTCAACGGCCAGCGACAAGCCCGAGTCATGCAGACGGCCAATCAGGTCGGCCGTGACCCGGGTGTCGCGCATCAGCGCCGACTCGGTGACCTCGATTTCGATCAGCCCCGGATCAGTGCCGGTTTCGGTCAGGACGCCCTTGACCTGTTCGAGCAGATCCTGTCGGGCGAACTGGCTGGCTGACAGATTGACCGCCACCGGCATGAGGGCGGCACCGCTCTCGCGCCAGCGCGCCAGATCCTCGCAGGCCCGGCGCAGCACCCACTGACCGATGGTGTTGATCAGGCCGAGTTCTTCGGCGAGCGGAATGAAGGCATCCGGCGTGATGGTGCCCTCCAGGGGGTGCTCCCAGCGAATGAGCGCTTCGCTGCCGACCACCATCCCGGTGTTGGCGTCCACCTTGGGTTGATAGAGCAGATTGAACTGCTGCTGTTCGACGGCTTGCTGCAAGTCGTTTTCCATCGACAGACGGGCGAAGGCGTCGACCTTCATGCGTTCGGTGTAGCACTGGATACTGTCGAGGGCCTCGCGCCGGCGCAACGCCCCGAGCGCCATTTCGGCGCACTTGAGCAAGCCCTCGGCCGTCTGCCCGTGCTCGGGAAAGAAGGCCAGACCGGCACTGAGCGACAGGCTCAGCGTCTGCTCCCCTTGCTGAACAGGGGAACTGGCCCGCTGCAACAGCATGCGAATCTCGGCTTCGACCGACTCACGCCCCTCGGCCCCTTCGATGAACAGCCCGAAATTATCGGCGCTCAGGCGGGCCATGCGGGGCGCATCCATGCTCTCCGGGCCGACCACGTTCATGTTGGCGCCGCCATACCCCTGACCGAGACGCACCGCCAGCACCTGAAGCACCTGGTCGGCGCTGTCCTGCCCCAGGGTTTCGTTGATGCGTTTGAAGCGGTCCACATTGATCAGCACCACCGCACAATGGCCGCCCCGGCTCGTTTCCCGCAGGAGCGCCGACTGCAATGCCTCCCGGAAGTGGGCGCGGTTGGGCAGGCCGGTCAGATCGTCGAAATAAGCCAGCTGGCGAATCTTGCGTTCGGCCTCGACGCGCTCGGAAATGTCCTGCAAGGTCCCTTGCACGCTCACCACGTCGCCATCGGGACCGACCGCGGGCACCGCCACTTCCTGGGCGGTGCTGACGATGCCGTCCGGCCGGACGATGCGGTATTCGAGGGTATAGCGCTGCCCGTGACGCGCCTGTTCGATGGCGTCACGCACCTTCTCCCGATCGGCCGGATACACCCGTTCGAACAGATCTTCCATGCGCGAGCCAAACGTCTCGACGCTTTCACCAAACAGGGCGCAGTAGGTTTCGGAACGCTCGCAGCGGTGGGTGGCGATGTGCAGCTTCCAGCTGCCGATACGGGCAATCTGCTGAGCGGAACGCAGGTTGCTTTCACTGGCCACCAGTTCATCGAGCGCCCGCGCCGCGCGCAGGGCGTAGATCACGCGGTGACGCAACAGGACCCAGTTGATCGGCTTGGTGATGAAATCGGTTGCGCCGCGCTCGTAGGCCTTTTCAATCGACTCGGTGTCTTCCAGACCGGTGAGCATGATGATCGGTTCGCGTGCGCCTTGCTGGCGCAGCAGATGGCAGGTTTCGAAACCATCCATGACCGGCATCATCACGTCGAGCAGGATCAGGTCGGGACGAAACTCGGCATAGGTCATGAGCGCACTTTGCCCATCGGCGGCTTCTGCCACATCGAAGCCGGCCTCCTTGAGCGCTTCGCAGGCCAGCATCCGATTGACATCATCATCATCCACTACCAGCAGACGAGTCTTCATGCTCTCCGTCATCCGTCGTTCCCCTCGACCGTCGAGGGGGGTGTCTCCGCCGAGATCCCGTGGGATTCCAGTGCGTCCATATATCCTGTGAAGGACAATCGCATCATAGCAGCCCGCTCGGCTGCGCCGTCGATCCCGCCCACTTTCAGTCGCGCATCCAGCTCGCGTGCCTGGGCCGCCAATCGACTGGCGCCCACCGACGCCGCAGCGGATTTCATTTTGTGGACGATGCGCTGCCCTTCTTCGGCATCGCCGACCGCCAGCACCTGTTCCAACTGGTCGAGCTGAATGCTGGTCTCGCGCACGAACAGCGTGAGCAAGCGCTTGAGCAAAGGCGCCTCGCGATTGCCTTTCACCCCCGGCACCCCGAGCAGGGTCTTCAGTTCGAACAGCGGCAATTCTGCCTCAGCCCGGGCCGGTGCGCTCGCCGAGGTCTCCTCGGCCGCGCTCTCCTCGGCCTTGGGCGCCGTCAGTTCGACCGCCGCCACGCCGGTGAGCCAGCGCGCCAGGGCCGCTCGCAGGCGCTCGCCGGTGAGCGGCTTGGTGAGGTAATCGTCCATACCGGCACTGAGTGCCGCACTGCGATCATCATGCAGCGCGTTGGCGGTCAATGCGACGATGGGCACACGATCATGCCCGGACTCGCGCTCGATCTCGCGAATGCGCTGGGTCGCTTCGACGCCGTCCATTTCGGGCATCTGGATATCCATGAGGACCAGATCGAAGGCCCCGGCCTGATAGGCCGCCACCGCTTCGCGTCCATTGGCCGCCACGGTGACACGGCAACCACATTCGCCAAGCAGCGCACACACGATCTCGGCATTGACCGGGTGATCCTCGGCCACCAGCACGCGGGCGTTGGTCCGCAGCCCGACCGTGCGCTCGGGCCGACGGGCGCTGGCGCTGACGGACTTGCCCTCGAGCACCCGGATCAGTTGGCCATCGAGCACCGGCTTGGACAGCGAACCGCCGGCGCCTGACTGGCGCGCATCTTCTTCATCGCTGGCCGAGCGCAACCGCACAAGCGCCACCATCCGATCGGCAGCCGCCTTGATCGTCTCGAAGCGATCGCGCCCTCGTTCGCCGGAGACCTGGCCGTCCACGAGCAAGACATCGAAGCGGCCATCACTGGCCACGGCGGTTGTCAGCGCGCCATCGTCCTCGAACGTGCTCACGTCGGCGCCATAGGCCTGGATATGACGCGCCAGCACCTCACGCTGCCGGGCCACCCCACCGACCACTGCCACGCGCAGCGGTCCGATCGCGACAGGCGTGGCGGCCGTGACCAGCGCGGCCTCGATGTCGAAGTTGAAGCGTGCGCCGCAACCGGGTTCGCTGTCTTCGGTCAGGCTGCCGCCCATCAACTGGGCCAGTTGCCGGGAGATGGCCAGCCCGAGGCCGGTGCCTCCGTAGCGCCGCGCCATGGAGCTGTCCGCCTGTGAGAAGGCCTGGAACAGGCGTGGCCGCATGTCGTCGGGAATGCCGATCCCCGAATCCTCGACCTGAACCTGAAGTCTCACCTCGTGATCGCGGACCGCCGAGCGCACGGCAATGCGAATGAACCCCGAAGCGGTGAACTTCACCGCGTTGGACACCAGGTTGTTGAGCACCTGACGGAAGCGGTGGCCGTCGGCACACACGGTTTCGGGCAGGTCCGGTGCAATATCGAGAATCAGTTCCACCCCTTTTTGCTGCGCCCGCTCGGCAAAAAGCAGCGCCACATCCTCGACCGCCTTGCGGGGCGAGAAATCCACCGAATCGAGTTCAAGCTTGCCCGCCTCGATCTTGGAGACGTCGAGCACGTCGTTGATGAGGTACAGCAGGGACTCCGCCGAACCGTGCAGGGTGTCGATCATGCGCGACTGGCGTTCATTCATGGGCGTACCGCGGAGCAGTTCCACCATGCCGAGCACCCCGTTCATGGGCGTGCGGATCTCGTGGCTCATGTTGGCCAGGAACAGGCTCTTGGCGCGGTTGGCGTCCTGCGCCTCGTCACGGGCGCGGTCGGCCTCTTCCTTGGCGGCCGAGAGTTCCTCTGTGCGGTGCGCCACCTCGATCTCGAGGCGATCCCGATGGGCCGCCAGCGCCGAGTCACGCTCCTCGATTTCACTGAGCATGCTGTTCACCCCATCGATGAGGTCGCCCACCTCGTCGCGGGGCCCGGCCGGTGCGCGCAGATCGAAGCGCGCGTGATTGCGCACATCCCGGACCATGGCCGCCAGGCGAATGATGGGGCGTACGATGGACTGCTCGGCACGCCTGACCAGCATGGTGGCCGCCAGGCCGCCGACCAGCAGGCCGACGCAGGCGAACAGCGTCCATTCCGCCAGGTCACTGAGGTTCTCGGCCAGCGACACATCCAGCACCAGATCGCCGAGCTTTTCACCGTCGTGCAAGACCGGCCAGGACTTGATATAACGAGGGAACTGCCACCGGCCTTCGCCCTCGCCCTGCGCCTTGATCAGATCGCCGAAGCGCTCGTGGGTCGCCACCAGATCGGAGGGATAGGTGGCGAAGACCTGTCCGTCGTTGCGCAACAGTACGGCCGCGCGAATGGCCCCCACATGGCGCAAGGAGCCAAGCAGGCGCTCGGCACTGGCCACGTCTTCAAAGCGCATGGGCGCAGAACCATTCTCGATCACCAGGTCGGCGTAGATGTTGGCCTGTGCGCGAATCTGCCCGAGCTCCTGGCGGAACTCGCTGCCCACCACGGTCATGAAGCTGATCAGCAGCGCCACGGCAATGCCGGCCAGCACAATGGCGCGCAGCTTTTCTCCGATCGAGCGATCACTGAAGCGTGCCATCTCAGGGCCCTCCGTCGCCGATCAACTTGCGCGCGAGTTTGAGCAGCTGCGCACTCAGTTTGATGTGATCGCGCTCAAGGGTGTTGCGGTTGATATCGAAACGCACCCGATCGTCTTCGGTCACGAAGCCGATCGCACCGCCCGCCTCCACAAACCCTTCAATGTCGCTCACCGTGAGCACCGGGGCATTGGCCAGTTCACGGAGGGTCACGTTGAGCCGGCGTAACTCCGAGCCGGAAACGAATACCACGTCGCATTGCCGGGCTTCAGTGGCCGTGGCCGGATACAGAATGCGCACGTCGCGCCCTTGTGCCTGACGAGATTCGAGCCCGGCCAGATGCGCCCCGAAGGGATCGCGGCCGAGCACGCAGATATCGATCGGATCGTCCTCCGGCAAAGACTGTTCAGGCCAGGTGGCGTAGCGCGCAAAGTTGAGCAGGAAGACCGCCTTGAGCTGATACTCCGTCGGGACGGCACGAGCCGTCGCGGCGAAGGACATCATCAGCAGGAGGATGAGAAGGCGGCGCAGCATGGGCTCAGAACTGCCAGCGTCCGGTCAGCACGGCGCGACGCCCGTCATAGGCGTAGGGCGAAGGAAACTGGTCCGAGTTGAACTCGGTGTGATGTTCATCGAACAGGTCATAGATACCCAACGACCATTCGAAGTTTTCGCTGACACGCTGCAGATACTGCACATCCGTCACGGTGTAGGAACTCACCCGCTCCGCCCCCGGCGTCTTGAGCGCACCCGAGTGTCGGATGGTGGTGTCGAGCTGGCGCCGCCCCGGCAGATCGACACGGGCCTGCACAGTCAGCCAGTGATTGGCATTGCGCGATTGAATCGCATCGTTGGCCGCCGCCTGTGTCGCGTCGTCGGTTTCGTCGAAATGCACCCGCAGCAGGGTGTAGGCGGCAAGCAGTCGGACGTTGCGGTGCACGCGCGTGTCGGCGGCCAGTTCCAGCCCCTCCGATACCGCTTTGCCTGCGCTGCCGCGGTCGATGTAGATGCGCTGCATGAGCGGATCGACGCTGCCCATGTGCTGAGAAACGAGCCCATCGTACCGGTGCCGGAACAGTACGGCTTCCAGGTTGCCGGCGTCCAGCTGACGGCGGTAGCCCAGCTCGATCGCACGAAGATTCTCCGGCTTCAGGTCCGGGTTGGCGCGGGAGATCACGGTGAACGGGAAGGTGCCGAAGGGCGGTACGCTGACCTGCTGGGTGCCGATGATGAAGTCGGTCGTGCGCTCGCCGATCGATGGGGTGCGCACGGCCCGCGACCAATGTGCCCAGAGACTGTCCCGATCCGTGGGCGTCCACATCAGCCGTGCGCTGGGTTGCCACTCGGGCGTGCTCTCGTTGCGCGCCTCGAACCGGGCCCCGAGGCTCAGACGCCATTGTTTGGGCACCAGCGTGATTTCGTCCTGGGCGAAGGCGCTGACCGTCTTGAGCTGAGTCACTTCCGGATCGAACCGCAAGGTCGTCTGCCGGGCGCGAGCCTCCGCATTCTGGTAGCGCACGCCAAGCCCCCAGATCCACTCATGCCGCCCCATCGGCATGAGTCGATGCTGGAAGTCCACGTCGCCGGTCGATACGATCGCGCCGGCCACCGGATTCATGTCAATGCTCTGGTAATCGAGATAGGCCCTCAGCGTGGCCTCGCCGCCCAGCCAGTCCCACTTGCGCGACGCCAGCAGATTTGCGCCCTCATAGTCGATCACCACATCAAGGGCGCCGGGCGCGGGTAGATCGACGGCTTCTTCTCCGCGGTGCTGATAGACCGAACCACTGACAGACCAGCGATCGCGCTCTTTTGAATCGATGCGAAAACCGGCCCGCCAACCGTTCTGCGCATCCTCGATCCGATGACCATCCATCGTTTCGAACGAGGCGCGATTGGTGGTCAGCGCATACACACGCCCATCGGCCCAGTCGCCAAGCTCGAAGCCCTGGCGCACGGCCGCTTCCGGCGTGCCGCGGTGGTCGACCGACAGACGCACGAGGGCACCGCTGGTCTCGCTGGCCCGCTTGGTCACGATATTGATGACCCCGTTGACCGCATTGGCGCCCCAGAGTGAGGCACCCGGCCCGCGCACGATTTCGATACGCGCCACGTCCTCGAGCATGAGGTTCTCGATGTCCCAGAACACCCCGGAGAACAGGGGGGAATAGATGCTGCGCCCGTCGATCTGCACCAGCAGCTTGGAGGCGTAACGCCCATTGAGACCGCGCACCGACACCGCCCAGCGGCCGCTGCCGATACGCGCCACCTGCACCCCCGGCACCAGCCGCAAGGCTTCGGGCACGCTGCGGGCGCCGGAGCGCATGATGTCGTCGTTGGTCAGCACGGTCACGGCGGCGGGCGTGTCGGCGAGGCGCTGCGCCTTGCGCGAGACCGACAGCACCTCCACGCCGGATAGTTCTTCAAGGCTCAGATCAAGCAGGTCGCTTGCGGCCTGACTTGGCGAAGTGGCGGCGGTCAGCACGGTCGCCAGGGTCACGGCCAGCCGGACCGGACGGCTACGGAAATGCGACCCCAGCCCCGGGATGATTGCGTTGCTTCTCATGACACTCCGGATTCAGTCCAGTGACCACTGGACGGTGACATGGACGGCCCTTTCGATCTCGCGCACGGCCATGGGCATGTAGTCGCGGCCAAACTCGGCATGGCGCGCATCGAGCAGGTTGCGCCCGACCACCGACACCGTGGTCTGGCGCGAATAGCGCCATGCGTATCCGAGATCGAGTTCGGTATAGGCCGGCGGGGTCTCGACGCCGGCCTGCTGATGAATCAGTGTGTCCACGTGCCGGATGATCATGTCCACCGCATGGCCGGAGTACGGCTTCCAGGTGGTATGCAGGCTGAAGGCCTCCTGTGGCACCCGGGCCAGGTAGGCCGCCGTGCTGTCGTCGACCACCGCGTTACCCGTATTCACGGCGCTGGGCTGGGTGCGCGTGTAGGCCAGGCGGTGCCGCCAATGGGCGGTTGGCTGCCAGTCGAGCGCCAGCTCGACCCCGGCCACGCGGCCCCCGGCAGAAAAGGACATGTCCACGTCCTGCACCACCCAGGGCGGCTCGACGGAGACGCTTTGCTGCGGCACCAGCGTCCTCAGATTGCGGTACTTCATGTAGTAGGCCGTGGCGTCGAAGTGCACGGTCGGATCCGGTTGCCCCCGGTAGCCGATCTCATAGGAGCGCATGCGCTCGGTGCGCAGCGACTCGGCGCCATTGACCCGCGAGATGACGGGCGGCATCTGGTTGAGCACGAATGGAAAATGACTGGTATCGGTCTCGATCGCCGCCGGCGTGCGTGTCGCTTCCGACACGGCACCCCACAGCAGGTGTTTCGGCGCGATCTGCCAGGCCAGACGGACATTGGGCAGCCACTCGTTGCCGGTCAGGGTGTGGTGCTCGAATTTCAACCCTGTGGTGAGGGTCAGCGTATCGGGCAGCAGGGTGAAATCGTCGTGAATGAAGGCGCTGACCAGGCCGTAGCGCCGATGCGGATGGTTGATCACGAACAGCCCGGAGTTGGCCTCGATCCACTGGTCGTTGAAGCGCAGCCCGCCGCCGATGATCAGTTCGTGCGCGCCGGTGCGGAACAGGTATTGCCCCTCGAGATCGAAGGTGTGACGCGTCTCGTCGAGCACGTCACCGGTCTGCTTAAAGTATTGCCAGGACCCCTGCACGGAGCGCTCCGTCTGGTCCGATTCGATCTGGTTGAGGCTGAAACTCAACGATGCCCCCGTGTCTCGCTGAGTGAAGGGGTTTGGCCTCAACAGACCCGGTGCGGTGATGTCGGGCACAAACCAGTAGTCTTCGCTCTCGTTGCGATAGACATCGCCCATGACCTGCAGCTCACCCCAGTCATCGGTGAAACGTTCCATGCGAAAGCCGATGCGGTGATTCACCCATTCGTCACTGCCATCCCGGCCGCTGGGCGTGATGCTCGACTCGCCACGCACACGCCCCTGGTAGCTGACCCGGTAGTGCCCGCCATCGAGCGCCCCACCATGGCGTGCATAGGCCAGGGCATGATCCACATTGCCGGTGGTCAGGCGCAGTTCCTCACCCTGGGTGGCGCGAGACCATTTGGTGATGATGTTGACGATGCCATTGACCGCGTTCGCCCCCCAGATGGACGCGCCCGGGCCGCGAATGACCTCGATCCGGTCCACCTCCGCCATCGGGATGTCGAGCGCCTCCCAGAACGTGCCGGAAAACAGGGGTGAATAGACCGTGCGCCCATCGACCATCACGAGCAGCTTGTTGGCAAAGCGGCCATTCGAACCGCGCACCGACACGGCCCAGCGGTTGTTGCCCAGTGCGGCCACCTGCACCCCCGGCACGAGACGCAGCGCGTCCGGCAGGGTCGTCACACCGGTGCGGGCAATATCCTCGGCACTGACCACGTAAACTGCGGCTGCCACGTCGCCGATTTCCTGACGCTTCTTGGCCACGGTGATCACTTCCTGCGTCACCAGCTCCCCGAGGGAAAAATCCAGGGGGTCAAGCTCCGCCGCAGCCGCACGATGAGCCCCGGCAAGAAGCGGCAGGAGGATCAGCAGCGCGCGGCAGTGGATCCCAAACGATTTGGGCTGACTCATGATCTTTTCTCGCATCGGGCAACGGCATTGGGGCCGGTGCCACGAACAGTCACATGGAATTTCGACTCAGTGTGAGATATCGGCACATCATCGGCCCCCTTTAGACACGATGTCACCCGCCGCCGTCAAGCACATCACCCCCCGCGCCGAATCGCGTCAAGCACGCCGCCATCCGCTACAATTCCGCCTTTGTCCGAATCGACCGCCTTGATCATGTCGTCTGCTCCGTCCAACGAGACCCAAGCCCCTGTCCAGAACTTCATCCGCTCCGCTGTCGAGGCGGACCAGCGCGCCGGCAAGTGGGGCGGGCGCATCGAGACGCGTTTCCCGCCGGAGCCCAATGGCTACCTGCACTACGGCCACGCCAAATCGATCTGCCTGAACTTCGGCCTGGCCGAAGAGCTGGGCGGCGCGTGCCACCTGCGCTTCGACGACACCAACCCGACCAAGGAAGAACAGGAGTATGTGGACGCGATCATCGAGTCCGTGCGCTGGCTCGGTTACGACTGGGGCGAGCACCTGTACTACGCCTCCGACTACTTCCCGCGCATGGTCGAGTTCGCCGAATACCTGATCAAGGCCGGCAAGGCCTATGTGGAGTCACTCTCGGCCGAAGAGATGCGCGCCTACCGCGGCACCCTCACCGAGCCCGGTCGCAACAGCCCCTACCGCGAACGGACCATCGACGAGAACCTGGATCTGTTCGCCCGCATGAAGGCCGGCGAATTTCCCGATGGCGCCCACATCCTGCGCGCGAAGATCGACATGGCCTCGCCCAACATCAACCTGCGCGACCCGGCCATCTACCGCATCCGCCACGCCAGCCACCACCGCACGGGCGACCAGTGGTGCGTCTATCCGATGTACACCTTCGCGCATCCCATCGAAGACGCCATCGAGAACATCACCCACTCCCTGTGCACGCTCGAATTCGAAGACCAGCGCCCGTTCTACGAGTGGCTGCTCGAGCAATTGGCCGAAGGGGGCTTCTTCGAGCGCCCCCTGCCCCAGCAGATCGAATTCGCGCGTCTGAACCTCACCTATGTGGTGCTTTCCAAGCGCAAGCTCATCGAGCTGGTCGAAGGCGGCCACACCGACGGCTGGGACGACCCGCGCATGCCGACCCTCATCGGCGCGCGTCGTCGCGGTTTCACCGCCGAAGGCTTCCGCAACTTTGCCGAGCGCGTGGGCATCTCCAAGGCCAACAGCTGGATCGACATGAGCGTGCTCGAAGAGTGCATGCGCGAGCATCTCAACGACACGGCCGAGCGTCGGGTCGCCGTGCTCGATCCGGTCAAGCTGATCGTCACCAATTACCCCGAAGGCCAGTCCGAGGACTGCAACGCGCCCAACCACCCGCTCAAGCCGGAACTGGGCAGCCGCACCATGCCCTTTTCCCGCGAACTGTGGATCGAGCGCGAAGACTTCATGGAAGAGCCCGTCAAGGGCTTCCGCCGCCTGTTCCCGGGCAACAAGGTGCGCCTGCGCTACGGCTACGTGGTCGAATGCACCGGCTGCGAGAAGGATGCCGAGGGCAACATCACGGCCGTCACATGCGAATACTTCCCGGACTCCAAATCGGGTACGCCGGGTGCGGACAACTACAAGGTCAAGGGCAACCTGCACTGGGTCAGCGTCGAACACGGCGTCGAAGCCGAAGTGCGCCTCTATGATCGCCTGTTCGCCTATCCGCACCCGGGGCAACGCCGCGAGGGCGATGCCGAAGATCTCGAACGCAACTACCTTGACGATCTGAATGCCGACAGCAAACGCACGATCCGGGCCTGTCTGGAACCGTCGCTGGGTGACACCACCGCGGAGTCACGCTACCAGTTCGAACGCCACGGTTATTTCGTGGCGGATCGCTTCGACCATCAAGTCGGATCTCCCGTGTTTAATCGCACGGTGACGCTGAAGGATTCGTGGAAGAATTCTGGCTCGTAAACCAGCACCCGAACGAGGGTGCGATTTTGACGTAGTCAGTTGTTCCATTGATGAAAACGCGCACCCTCTACGATGTCCTGCAGATCGCTCCCAACGCCGCGCCGCCGATTGTCGACGCCGCCTACGAGCACCTGCGCACACAGTGCGATCTTGGTGATGATCCAGCGGCGGGACGGCTCGTAGATGACGCTTACGCGACCTTGCGCAACCCCGAAGCCCGTCATGCCTATGACGCCAGGCTCGCACGTCTTGCCCTGGAGTCCGCGCAGCACTCGGCGCCGGCCACCCCGGTGCGAAGCAAGGGCGCGTGTCGTCTGGTCCTGATCGGCTGGGCCGTGGCAGCAGCCATGATCGGTTATGGCACCGCCACCGTCTGGCATGGCGCCAACCCACCGCGCGCCGACGCCTCGCTCGACACCTCCTCATCGATGGTTGCCCGCCCCCTGACGCAAACGGACACTCGGCCCACTGATCGCTGATCGGTATCCGGCCCGGGCAGCCGCCGCAGCGGCCATCCATGTGTCATTTTTTGCAATTGCATGACGCCGGGCACGCTACAATGCGGCCTTTTGCCCGCACGCCCTGATGAGTCGCGACACCCCAGCCCTGATTGATCGTATCCCCGGCATCGTCTGGTTCTTTGCCGGCATGCTGATCACGAGCCTCACCGTGGGTCTGCTGCTGGCCATTGCCCACCATCAGCTCAACAAGGACACTGCCGACACGGCCTCGCCCCTGACGCCCGGGGTTCAGCACAGCGCCGTGAACTCGCCCTGTCCGTCCTCCCCCGCGCCCCTCAGTCTGGCCCACGCCATCGCGTGCGGCGAGCTCGATGCGGCGCGCCGGTTGTTGTCCTCGGGCACGCCCCCCGACCAGATCGACACCCGGCCGGACTGGCATGGCCGCACGGCCCTTCACCACGCCGCCCTCATCGGCAATGAAGCGGCCGTTGCCCTGCTGCTCGAAGCCGGCGCCAATCCCACGGCCTCCGATACGGAAGAGAACACCGCGCTTCATCTCCTGCCCCAGACCAAGGACCCGGTCGCGGCGGTGGCCATCGCCAGGCGGCTGGCAGCTGCAGGCGCTACCATCGACGCCGTCAATCGCGCGGGCCAGACCCCCCTGCAGACGCTCGAAGGCGAGCCTTCGCGTCTGATGGCGCATCAAGCGCTGGCCCAATGGCTCCATCGCGGCCGTAAGGCCCGTGCCGACAAGGCGATCAGCCTCGCCGAAACCACCATGGCCCAAGCACCCACAGGGGCCGGGCCCGTGGAGAGCCCATCCGCCGCCGCCCTGGCTCAAGCGCAGCCCGCCACCGAGCAAGCAGCACTGCCGACTGCCGCCGACGTACCGACAGAGCCCGCACCGTCGGCCGCCGAGATGCAACGCACGGCCAAGGAAGACATCCGCAAAACCCTGCAGGCATGGACCATGGCGTGGTCCAGCAAGGACATGCCAGCGTATCTCGCGCAGTATCACGCCGATTTCACCCCGGACGAAGGGCTCGATCGCACGCGCTGGGCCCAGCTGCGTCACCAGCGCATTGCCGGCAAATCCGGGCGCATCACGGTCTTCCTGCGCGACATCGATATCGAGTTTGACGGCGAGCAAGCCATCGCCACCTTCGTGCAGGACTATGACTCCGGCAACTACCACGACAGTACGCGCAAGCGCCTGAGGCTGGCCCGTGCGCTCGATCACTGGCAGATCCTGAACGAACAGAGCATCGATTGACCTATGTCATGAGCGTGCGCTTGCACTGAAACGCCCAGGGCGGGAAGATCAGGGTTTCCCTATATGTTTCCCTCAGCCATGCGCGCCCGATACCTGATCCTGCTTGTCCTCATCCTCGGCATTGGTGCAGGTGTGTGGTGGGTCAAGCGTCCCAAGCCGATTCCGGTGGTCCTGCAAACCGTTGATCGCGGCACTGTCGAGGCGACCGTTTCCAACACCCGTGCGGGTGAAATCGAAGCCTGCCAGCGCGCCAAGCTGTCCACCATTGCCGGCGGCCGTATCGAATTCATCGGCGTCGCCGAAGGCGACCATGTGAGCAAAGGGCAGGTGTTGATGCGCCTGTGGAACGAGGATGCGGCCGCTCAGGTGGTCGTGGCGGAGCGCCAGCTCGACACGGCCCAGAAGCGCGTCTCCGAAGCCTGCACCATCGCCGCCAACGCCCAGCGCGAGGCCAAACGCCAAGAGGCCCTCAACGCCAAAGGGTTTGTGTCCAAGTCGGCCGTTCAGGCCGCCGAGACCGACGCCCGCGCCCGCACTGCCGCCTGCCAGAGCGCCCGCACGGCCATCGCCACCGCCGAAGCTCAGGTGGATGCCGCCCGCGCCACCAACGAACGTACCGTGCTGATCGCCCCGTTCGACGGCACCATCGCCAAGATCGAGGGCAAGCTCGGTGAATACACCACCCCCTCGCCCCCGGGCGTGGCCACGCCGCCGGCCATCGACCTCATCGATGAAACCTGTCTGTATGTGAAAGCCCCCATGGACGAGGTGGATGCCCCGCGCATCAAGGTCGGCCAGCCGGTGCGCATCACGCTCGACGCCATCTCCGGTCAGACCTGGGCGGGCAAGGTGCGCCGTATCGCGCCCTATGTGCAGGCGATCGAGAAGCAGGCCCGCACGGTGGATGTGGAGGTGGATTTTGCCAATCCTGACGAAGCCCGCGGCTTGCTCGTGGGCTACAGCGCCGATGCCGAAGTGGTACTCGACGTCGCGCAGGACACCTTGCGCGTCCCCACCGCGGCGCTGCGCGAAGGCAACACCGTGCTGCGCTTCAACCCGGCAGACAGCACGCTGGAAGCGCGCACCATCACGCCGGGCATCGCCAACTGGGAATACACCGAGGTGAAGGACGGCCTGGCCGACGGCGACCGCATCGTCACCTCGCTCGAACGCGAGGGGGTCGAGGCCGGCGCCTTTGTTACGCCGGACGACGGCTCCCGGAAGGCCGACTGAGCCCATGGCCCAGATCGAGCTGGAGAATATCGAGCGCGTCTTCCTGCTGGGTGACACGGAAGTGCACGCCCTGCACGAGATCAGCCTCGAGATCGAGGCGGGCGAGTACGTGGCCGTGATGGGTCCGTCCGGCTCGGGCAAATCGACCCTGCTCAACCTGCTCGGCCTGCTCGACCGACCCAACCAGGGCCACTACCGGCTGGAAGGGCGCGACGTCACCACGCTCGATGCCGATGAACAGGCCCGGGTGCGCCGCGAGCGCATCGGCTTCGTGTTCCAGAGCTTTCATCTGGTGCCGCGCCTGACCGCCGAAGAGAACATCGCCCTGCCGCTCATGCTCGCCGGCATCGACCCGAAGACCCGCAAGAGCCGCGTCACCAAGGCGCTGCAGGACTTCGGCCTCGCCAGCCGCGCCGACCATCGCCCCGACCAGCTCTCCGGCGGCCAGCGCCAGCGGGTGGCCATCGCCCGCGCCACCATCATGCAGCCGGCCATGCTGCTGGCCGACGAACCGACCGGCAATCTGGACCGCAGCACCGGCGACGAAGTCACCCAGCTGCTCGAAGCACTCAACGCCAGCGGAGTGACCCTCATCGTGGTGACCCACGACCCGAGCATGGGCGAGCGCGCCCGCCGCCAGCTTTACATGGAAGACGGCGCACTCAAGACAGACACGCGCAGGCCGACGCCATGATGAGCGTGCGCGACACCCTCGGTTTCGCCACCCGCGCCGCCACCGGCTATCCGGTGCGCACCGGCCTCATGATGCTGGCCATGGCCATCGGCGTCGCCGCCGTGGTGTTGCTCACCGCCCTTGGCGATGGTGCCCGGCGCTATGTGGTCGATCAGTTCAATGCCCTGGGCAGCAGCCTCATCATCGTGCTGCCCGGTCGCACAGAAACCGGTGGCGTGGGTGCCGGCAGCTTCTCCACCAGCGCCTCGCGCGACCTCACCACGGGCGATGCCGCTGCCCTCCGCCGCGCGAGCAGCGTCACCCGCACCGCCCCCCTGCTGTTGGGCAACTCGGAAGTGGCCTGGGGCGGCAAGCTGCGCGAGACCCTGATCGTCGGCACCAGTGCCGAGTTTCTCGACATCCGCAACCTGAAGATGGCGCAGGGCCAGTTTCTGCCGGTGGAAGACCTCGACCGCGCCACCCCGGTGGCCGTCATCGGCGCCGAAATGCGCGAGCAACTCTTCGGGGCCGAGCCGGCGCTGGGCAAGATGATCCGCGTGGCCGATCGCCGCTACCGGGTCATCGGCGTGCTTGCCGCCTCCGGCTCCGGCCTGGGCATGACGGCGGACGAACTGGTGATCATCCCCGTCGGCGCCGCCCAGGCCCTGTTCAACACCTCGGCCCTGTTCCGGGTGTTTGTCGAAGCCCGCAACCGGGACGCCGTCGCCAGCGCCAAGAAGGAAGTCCTCAAGATCCTCAAGGCCCGCCACGGCGGCGAGGAGGACGTCACCCTCATCACCCAGGACGCGGTGCTCGGCACCTTCGACCGCATTCTCGGCGCCCTCACCCTGGCGGTGGGCGGCATTGCCGCCATCAGCCTGGCCGTGGCCGGCATTCTGGTCATGAACGTGATGCTCGTGGCCGTCACCCAGCGCACCTCGGAAATCGGCCTGCTCAAGGCCCTCGGCGCCACCGCCCCCAACATCCGCTACGTGTTCCTGGCCGAAGCCGCCCTGCTCTCCATCGCCGGCGCCCTGTGCGGCCTCGCCCTCGGCCACGTCGGCGCCTGGGGCCTGCGCCAGGCCTTCCCCGACCTGCCCGCCTACCCGCCCGACTGGGCCATGCTCGCCGGCCTCGGCACCGCCATCACCACCGGACTGCTGTTTGGCGTGATGCCGGCGCGCCGCGCGGCGAGCATGGACCCGGTCGATGCGCTGGCCAAGCGGTAAAACCGAATGACCTGGCGTGACTTCCTCGCCCTCTCCACCCGTGCCCTGGTCGCGCACCGCATGCGCAGTTTCCTCACGCTACTGGGCATTGCGGTGGGCATTGCGGCGGTGATCCTGCTCACCTCCATCGGCGAGGGCATCCATCAGTTCGTGCTCGCCGAGTTCTCGCAATTCGGCACCAACGTGGTCGAAATCACCCCTGGCACCAAGGGGGCCAAGGGCGGGCCGCCGGGGCTGCCGAGCACAGCGCGCCAGCTCACGCTGGAAGACGCCAAGGCGCTGGAACGGGTGCCGGGCGTGACGGGCGTGATCGGTATCGTCTGGGGCAACTCGGAGATCGAGGGCAACGGCCGGGTGCGGCGGACCTCGGTCTATGGCGTCGGCCCCGCCATGCAGGACGTGTTCACCATGAAGGTGCGCAGCGGCCGATTCCTGCCCCACGACAATCTGGACCAACCCCGTGCCTTCGTGGTGCTGGGCAGCACCCTCAAACGGGAGCTGTTCGGCGCGCAAAATGCCTTGGGCGAGCGAGTGCGCATCGGCGGTGAGCGCTTTCGGGTGATTGGCGTGATGGAAGAAAAAGGCCAGCTGCTGGGCACCGACCTGGACGACACCGCCTACATCCCCACCGCCCGCGCCATGGCCCTCTACAACCGGGACGGGCTCATGACCATCGACGTGTCCTACCGCGAAAGCATGCCCGCAAAAATGGTCACCGCCGGCATCACCCGTGTGCTCGAGGCGCGCCACGGGCGGGTCGATTTCTCGCTGCAGACGCAGGAAGACATGCTCGACAGCCTCTCCAACATCCTCAACATCCTCACCGCTGCCGTTGGCGCGCTGGGGGGTATTTCGCTGCTGGTGGGGGGCGTGGGCATCGTCACCATCATGACTATCGCGGTCACAGAACGCACCGGCGAAATCGGCCTGCTGGTCGCACTGGGGGCGCGCCGTCGCACCATCCTCGGCCTCTTTCTCGGCGAAGCCATTGCCCTGGCTGCCGTGGGTGGCGCCTGCGGCCTGCTCATCGGCATGGGTCTCGCCCAGCTGGTGGGCCTGCTGGTGCCGGATCTGCCGGTACATACGCCCTGGAGCTTCGTCATCCTGGCCGAGGTCACGGCCGTCCTGATCGGCCTGCTGGCCGGCGTGCTTCCCGCGCGCAAGGCAACGACGCTCGACCCGGTCGAAGCGTTACGGGCGGAGTGATTCGGGGCTCAGTACAGGGGACGAGTCCGGCATGAGCATATCGCGCACCGCCTCATCAAGCGCGTCGATACGGTCAGCCTCCGCCAGGACGGCAATCGGCTCCCCCGCCCCGTCGGACAGCGCCATACCGGACGGCGCCAGACGGATGAAGAGCGTACGGTCCGATGCAACAAGGCGTCGCACCTGCGCAAACTCCCAATCCAGCGCTTCCGATTCGCGGGCGGATAGCACGAACACCACCAGCCGCGCCTCGTGCAAACACCGCAGCACCGCCTCCTGCCAGAAGGCATCCGCCACCGAAATGACCGGCAGGGGCCCGAGCGTGAGGGTGCTGGCACGGCGCCGAACGCGCTCGAGAAGCGTCTCCATCACCAGCTCCAGCTGATCCGCCGATTCAATGCGGCGCGGCAAGAGCAGCGCGCGCTGAATGCTGACAATCAGCCACCGGATCAGCAGCGCTGCCACAAACCAGGCGAGGCAGATTCCGGCGATCAGCACGATCGGAAAGACAAGGTCGCCGACACTGCCCCAGGATCGGGCAAGCTCGCGCAGCCAAGCGAGCCATGAAGCGTCCAGCTGCCCCAGCAGGACGAGCGAGATCAGCACCAGGCCAAGAAACAGACTCGTCCCCCACCAGCCGCCCACCGGCGGCGCATCGCCACGCGCGGCATCGTCCATCACCTCCGCGTCGCCCCCGAGACTCTCCTTGGCACGAAAATCGGCGTTTTCGAGGGTGACCCAGTAACCCCAGGCCCCGCCGCGCCGTCGCACGTACTCGGCCGCAAGCTCGGCCACGTCACGACTCTGAAAGTCGCGCAACAGCACCATGAGCTGTGGCGGCCGGCGCGAATGGCGCAGCAACCAGGGGCCGGCCACCGCGAGCAGTGCCGTCGCAAGCGCGCCGGCGGCAAGAAGCCGGTCGACTGTCCACGGCCCCCAGAGATGAACTTCCTTCAACGAGGCCAGCGGCGCCCACCACTGCGCTCCAATGCCGATGACAAGCAACGCGAGCCACCAGAGCGCACAGACCATGAGGGTCAGATTGGCCAGTCCGTCTCGACGTGCGAGAAAGCGTTGGTAATCGAACAACGGATCCAGGCGGGGTTCATTCGGACTCGACACCGACGCGGCACTCCTTCGGGTTTCAGCGATGGACTCGCCGTGTTGTGAAGGTCAGTTGCTATGGGAACATTATGCTTGCAGGCAGCATAAAATCACCAGCACTCTGGCTGCGCGGATGCTCTGGAGTGCGCGTGACCTCGGCTTGCGCGCCGTCGCCCCGCCCAAGGCCGTGACACGTCAGAACATCTCCCCGTCCCGCAGATACCGCCACTGCCCCATCGGCAGATCTCCCAGCCGCACCTTGCCGATGCGCACGCGCTTGAGGCCCACCACCTTGAGCCCCACCAGCTCGCACATGCGGCGGATCTGGCGTTTCCGACCTTCCTTGAGGATGAAGCGCAGCTGGTCCTTGTTCATCCACTGCACCTTGGCCGGGCGCAGGGCTTTGCCGTCGAGTTCCAGGCCGTGATTGAGCAGGGCCAGGTCGGCGTTGGAGAGTTTGCCCTCGACCCGCACCAGATATTCCTTCTCCACCTTGGTGTCGTCACCAATCAAACGTTTGGCGACCACGCCGTCCTGGGTGAGCACGAGCATGCCGGTGGAGTCGATGTCGAGGCGGCCCGCCGGCGCCAGGCCTTTGAGGTGCTGACGCTGAAAGCCTTGCTTGCCGCCGGGAGCGAGGTTGTCCGGGGTGATGAGTTCGACGGCCGCACTGTAGCCATGCTCCGGCTGGGCAGACACATAGCCCACGGGCTTGTGCAGGATGATGGTCACCCGGTCGGCCTGCAGGGCTTCGCCTCGACGGCTGAGCTTGATGTCCACGTCCGGGGGGAAACGCACCCCGAGTTCGTTAACCCGCTCGCCGTTCACGAAGACCCAGCCCTTTTCGATGAGGTTGTCGGCTTCGCGACGCGAACACAGGCCACGCTCGCTCATGAGTTTGGACAGACGCACGCCATCCGGATGGGCATTGGCCGCGGGCTGGGCTTCGGCGGCAGGTTTTGGGGCGCGTTGAAAGCGGGGCTTCGGCGCGTCGTCTTTCGGGGTTTTGTCGTCTTGGGTCACGGCGTCTGATCGTGTGCTCACAGGGAATGGTCACCGCCCTCCGGCAGCGACCGCCCCTATTGTCCTTCAATCAGCCCGGCACATAGAAGAGCAAGAGATACATCAGCAGCAAAATGGCCACCCACAACACCATATGGCCCGAGGCCCAGGTGCGCGCAAGCACGCCGGTCGGGCCATAGTGCTGGCGCAGACGACCGCCGATCAGGCCGATGGCGTTGCCCACGGCAGTGCCGAAGCCCCGCTGCAGCGCGCGGATGCCATTGCCGGCAATCCGTGTGAGCGCGGTGCCGAATTCGCGATAGACCCAGTCCAGATCCCACAGCCGCCCGCGCTCGGGCGCCAGGTATCTGCGCACGGCAAAGAACGCCACCATGCCCAGCAGCACGGCTTGCAGCTGATGCACCACATGGCTACCGGTGTAGGGCACGTAGTCGACCGCATAGGGCAGTTGCGCGTAGAGCACGTCCGGCATCACGCCCATGCCAACACAAATGGCCGCCATGACGATCATGCCCAGTTTCATGCTCAGGGGCGCAGGCTCGGGGCGCAGGCCAGCGTCCTTGCTGAAGAACACATAGAACGGGTAACGCACGCCTGCATTGAAGACCATGCAGGCCGAGGCCACCGACAGCCCCAGCCACACCCACAGCAGGTGTGCCTCAGCGGCGGCCGAGACCATCATCGACTTGGTCACGAAGGCGGAGAACAGCGGCAGCGCCATGGCCGCCATGGCGCCAATGAGCGCCAGCACCGTGGTGAAACGCATGGCGTGCCACAGGCCGCCCAGGTCGGCACAGTGACTGCGGCCGGTGCGGTAGAGCACGGCACCCGCCGTCATGAGCAACAGCGCCTTGTAGGCGATATGGGCGAAGGCGTGGGCCGCCACCCCGTTGAGGGCCAGCTCGGAGCCGATGCCCACGCCCACCACCATGAAGCCCACCTGATTGACGATGGCGTAGGCCAGAATGCGGCGCATGTCGCCGGCCACGGCCGCGTAGAAGATGCCGTAGAACACCATGGCCATGCCGATGGGGATGAGGATCTCCGTGCCCGGAAAGCCGCGCATGAGCACATACACTGCCGTCTTGGTGGTGAAGGCGGAGAGGAACACCATGCCACTCCAGGAGGCCTTGGGATAGGCATCGGCGATCCACGACCACAAGGGGGGCGCACCGGCATTGACCAGGAAACCGGCCAGGATCAGCCAGTGGGCGATGCCGTCGGCCTGCATGGCTTCAAAAGCAATGCCGTTACCGGCAGCCACATGCCCGGTGATCCCCGCCATGAGCAGCACGCCGCCGAAAAAATGCACCATCAGGTAGCGGAAGCTGGCCGCGCGGGCCGATTCACCTCCCGCCCAGATGACCACGGTGGAAGCGACGGCCATGAACTCCCACCACACAAACAGGGAGATCAGGTCAGCCGCGAGCACCGCCCCCACGGCGGAACCGGCATACACGAGCGCGGCTGGCAGTTCGATGCGACTGCCCTGGCGGGCACTGAAAATGGCCCCCGCAGTGGTGGTGATCAGAAAGACCGTGGCGAACAAGCGGCTCAGGGTGTCGAGTCGATACGGCGACAACTCGAAATCCAGGAACGGCACCGTGGGCCCGGCACCGAGCGGCGTATTCCACAGCGCCAGCAGCGCCAGGACCGGCACGCCGGCGCCGATGACGGTGCGCGGCAGCCCGCGCACGAACACGAGGACGAGGCCGGCCACGACCAGCCACAGGGCGGGATGCATCAGCAGATCAGGCATCTTCCGGGTCCTCCGGTCGGCTCAGCAGCGCGCGAAACACACCCGCGATCACGGCACAGAACAAGGCCCCGAACAGCGGCAACGCCAGACCAAAGCCGGGAATTTCCTCGATCTCGAAATACGGGTGGCCGTGATAGGCAAAGCCCGCCACGACAGACAACAACGTGGCCGCGAACAGAATCATCCAGCCGGTGCGTTCGGTTTTCTTGATCGCCATGGCTTACTCCATCCCGGCCACGCGTCGCGCCAGTGCCAGCACCGGCTCGTGATAGAGGAACAGCAACACGGTCAGCGCCGCCGTGGTGGTTTGCGCCGCCACCATGATGACCGGGGCCTCACCATGGGCCTCGTGGTGGTCGTGGCCATCGCCGTGATCGTCGTGGTGATCGTCCGCCGGTGGCGCGCGGAAGAAGGCACGCCACACGATGGGCAGAAAGTAGCCCGCGTTGAGCAAAGTACTAAGCACGAGCACGCCCACGGCCAGCCAGTGCTCGGTGCTCATGGCGCCCGAGAGGATGTACCACTTGGAGATGAAACCGGCGGCCGGCGGCAGGCCGATCATGGACAGCGCGCCAATGGCGAAGGCCGTCATGGTCCACGGCATGCGGCGGCCGATGCCGTCGAGCTGGCTCACTTCGGTCTTGTGCGCCGCCGTGTAGATGGAACCGGCCGCGAAGAACAGGGTGATCTTGCCCACCGCGTGGGCCGCAATGTGCATGGCGGCGCCGACGATGGAGATCGGCGCCAGCAGCGTGGCGGCAAGCGTGATGTAGGACAGCTGGCTCACCGTCGAATAGGCGAGGCGGCGCTTGAGGTTGTCGGCATGCAAGGCCACGATGGACGCGGCAATGATGGTGAAGCCGGCAATGAGCGGCACCCAGTCGGCGCTGCCGGTGGCCACCAGATGATCGACCCCGAAGATGTACACGATCACCTTCACCACCGTGAACACCCCGGCCTTCACCACTGCCACCGCGTGCAGCAGGGCCGAGACCGGCGTGGGCGCGACCATGGCCGCGGGCAGCCAGCGATGGAAGGGCATGAGTGCGGCCTTGCCGATACCGAACATGTAGAGCGCCATGAGCACCGTGGTGCCCAGCGCCCCCACCTGCCCGGCGAGGATGCCGCCCTCACGGAAGTCGAGCGTGCCGGTCATGGTCCACGTGGCGAGCGTGCCGGTGAGCAGGAAGGCGATCGAGGTGCCGATCAGAATGCCCAGATAGATGCGCGCCGACTTCTTTGCGTGCTCGGTGCCGCTGTGGGTCACCAGCGGATAGGTGACCAGCGTCATGAACTCGTAGAACAGGAACAGGGTGAGCATGTTGCCTGCCAGCGCAATGCCCTGCGCCGCAAAGATGGCCCCAGCAAAACAGGCGAAGAAGCGGGTGTGGTGCTTTTCGTTGTTGCCGCGCATGTAGCCGATCGAATACAGCGTGGCGATGATCCACAGCCCCGACGAAATGAGCGCGAACAGAATGCCCAGCGGCTCCACGGTCAGCTTGAGCGGCATGCCCGGGATCATGTAGATCAGCACCAGCTCCGGCCGGGCGCCCGCGGCGACCGCGCCATGCAGGCCAAGCACCTGGACGAACAGGGCCACCGCCGTGATCAGCGTGACCGACTCGCGCAGGTTCGGCCAGCGACCACACGCACTGCCGAGGAACAGCCCCACCAGCGGCGTGGCCAGAATGGCCAGCAGACTCAGGTCACCACTCATCGGCGGCCCTCCATGAGCGCTTCGGCTGCACGCAGCGCCAGATCCATGGACCAGCCCGAATCGAGACCGAACCAGACACAGGCGCCGATCATGAACAGGGCCGGCACCATCATGCTCAGTGGTGCTTCACCCGGCTTGGGCGCATCTTCGGGCGGATCGCGGAAGTAGGCGATTTCAACAAAGCGCCACACATAGATCACCGCAATCAGCGAACTGGCCACGATGGCGGCTGCCAGCCACCACATGCCCTGCTCCATCACCGCCAGCACCAGCGCCCACTTGCTGATGAAGCCGGCCGTACCGGGAATACCGATCAGGCTCAGGCCACCGATCACGAAGGCGAACGCGGTGATCGGCATGGTGCGCCCCAGGCCGGCGAGCCTGTCGAGCGAAGCGCCGCCACAGCGCAGCACCGCGCCGCCGAGTACGAGGAACAATCCGCCCTTGGTGAGCGCATGGTTGAACAGATGCACCAGCGCCGCCGTGGTTCCGGCCACCGAATCGAGGGCGATCCCCAGCGTGATGTAACCGATCTGCGACACGCTGGAATAGGCCAGCAGGCGCTTGACGTTGGCCTGGTAGATGGCCACCACGGCCGGAATGAACATGGCCGCCAGCGACAAGGCCAGCAGGATGGCCCCGGTGGCGCGCGAATCGAACACCACCGTGGCACCGAAGATGCTGAAGAAGAAGCGCATCAGCACATAGATGCTCACCTTGGTGGCCGTGGCCGCCAGGAAGGCCGACACCGCCGAAGGCGAATAGGCGTAAGCATTGGGCAGCCACAGGTGCAAGGGGAAGAGCGCGATCTTGAGCGACACGCCCACGGTGATGAAGGCCAGCCCCGCCAGCAGCGCGCGGGTGTCGGCCATGTGCAGCCGCGTCGCCATATCGGCGAGATTGAGCGTGCCGGTTTCGAGATACAGCATGCCGATACCGATCACGTACAGCGAGGCACCGATGGTGCCCATGAGCAGGTACTGGTAGGCCGACACCACCGCCCGCCGATCGCGCCCCATGGCGATGAGCACATAGGTGGACAGCGACGAGATCTCGAGGAACACGAACAGGTTGAAGGCGTCGCCCGTCAGCACGATGCCGATGAGGCCGGCGATGCACAGCATCATCAGCGAGTAGAACAGGTAGTGCTCTTCGCGCCGCACCTCGGCGGCAATGCTGACCCGGCAATACGGCATCACGATCAGTGCCATCGCCGCCACGATGAAGGCCACAAAGGCGTTGGCCGAATCGACGCGATACTCGATCCCCAGCGGCGGCTCCCAACTGCCCATGGCGTAGGAAATGATCTGCCCGCCCGACGTCTGGTGAATGAGGTCGATGGAAAACACCACGCTCACCAGCGCGGCAACCGTGGCCAATAGCCAGGCGAGTTCCGACCGGCGCACCAGCACGATGAGCGGCGCGGCAATCAGGGGGGCGGCAACGAGAAGAACCGGGGCGTGTTGGCTGAGCAAGGCTTAGTCGGCTGAGTGAGGTTGTTTTTCCTGTTCGGCGTCGGCGGCGAGAATTTCGTCCTCTTCCGCCGACCCGTAGGCTTCCTTGATGCGCACCGCCAGGGCGAGGCCCAGCGCGAGCGTTGCCACCCCGACCACGATGGCGGTGAGGATGAGCACATGCGGCAGCGGGTTCGAATACACCGCAAAGCCTTCACCAATGATCGGAGCCGTCCCGCCGATGAGTTTGCCCGGCGCGATATAGAGCAGATAGACCGCTGTCTGGAACAGACCGAGCCCGACCAGCTTCTTCACCAGATTGCCGCGGGCAATGACGATGAACAGCCCGACCATGAGCAGCAGAATGGTGACGAAGTAGCTATAGTGACTGGCGAAGCTCATATCACTTCCTCGTCGTCGGCGTCGCGCTGGCGCCCGGCAAACATGTAGAAGATCTTGAGCATGACGGCGGCCACGGTGATCGCTACACCGCCCTCGACCAAGAGAATGCCGCGGTGCTGGCCATGCACGCCGTCGTGGGCCAGCACGAAATAGTCCAGGAAATTGCCACCGAGCATGATGCCGGCCACCCCGACTGCCAGATAGAGCAGCACACCCAGTGCGACGCACACTTCCACCGCTGCGTAGGGCACCACTTTGCGGGCACTGGGCAGACCATAGATGAGCGCATAGAAGATCACCGCGGCAGCAATGATCACGCCGGCCTGAAACCCGCCGCCCGGCCCGAAATCGCCATGAAACTGCACATAGAGCGCGAACATGAGCGCAAACGGAATCATCAACTTGGCGATGACCCTCAGGATGATGTCGAGCTTCATGCGTCGTCACCCTCCTTGGGAAGGCGATCGCGCACACGACGCCGGCGCAGCAGTGCAATGACACCGATGCCAGCAGTGAACACCACCGTGGTCTCACCAAGCGTATCGAAGCTCCGGTAGCTGGCCAGCACCACCGTCACCACATTGGGCACCCCGGTCTTTTCAGGCCCCTCGGTGAGGTAGCGCGGCGCCACGTGCTGATGGATCGGCGCCTGCGGATCGGAAAAAGCCGGCAGCCCGAGCGTGCCGTACACCAGCATGCCGCCGGTCACCACCACCACGAACAAGGGCAGCCAGGGCTTGTGCACCGGCTTGGCCTCTTCACCCCCGATGAGATAGAGCGCACCGAACAGCAACACGGTCGAGATGCCGGCACCGACGGCGGCCTCGGTCATGGCCACATCGACGGCGTCGAGCACCACCAGCAAGGTGGCCATCAGGAAGCTGTAGATACCCGAGAGCAGTACGACACCGAACAGATTGCGCTGGCGCGCGATCCCGATGGCCGCAGCCCCCATGAGGGTCAACAGAACGACGGCGGTCAGCGTGGTGAGGATGATGACTCTCCTTCGTCGGTCAGGCCGGGCTTGATGCCTCGGCGCAAGGCAGCATTGGCCAGCGAATGCGTGGCCGTCGGCGAGGTAAAGAAGATCAGCAACCCCAGAATCAGCATCTTCACGGTCGCCAGCGACCAGCCCGACTGCAGGATCAAACCGAGAATGATGAGCCCGGCACCCAGCGTATCGATGATGCTCGCCGCGTGGGTACGGGTGAAGAACGTCGGCATGCGCAGGATGCCGACAGCACCAATGACGCAGAACACGCCACCGACAGACATGAGCACCCAGGAAACGATGTCCACCACCGTCATGCGCGCTCCTCCGTCGAAGGCGCATCGTCGCCCGGCTCGCCCAGGTCGCCATAGCGGAAGAACTTCTGCACGGCGATCGTGCCGATCACGTTCAGCAGACCATAGACGATCGCCAGATCAACGAACTCGGGCCGCTCGGCGATGAACTGAAAGATCGCCAGCAGCAGCATGCTCACCGTCCCGATCGCGTTCCCCGCCAGCGCCCGATCGAAGACGGTCGGCCCCTTGAAGGCGCGAATGAGCGCCAGCGTGAGCGTCACGAGCAGGGCAGCGACCACCACCGCGTAGAGCCCCATCACTGCATTCCCTCGAAAGACGACACGCGGGCATCCATGACGCCGTCAGCCACGTCCTCGGCACCCGCTTTGGTCAGTGCGTGGACGAGTATTTCGTCGCCCTCGATGACCACAGAGAGCGTCCCGGGCGTCAGCGTAATCGAGTTGGCCAGGACCACCTGGCCCACTGCGCTCTTCTGCGATGTCTTGATGCGCACCATGGTCGGGCTGATCGGGAGTTTGGGATCGAGGATGATACGGGTCACCTTGAGCCCGTCGGCAATGATGTGCCACATCAGCCAGGGCCAGTAGCTGAGCGCCCCGGGGCCGAGATGAATCGGGTGGCCTTCATGATCGACCACTTCCATGCGGTGAGAAAACCACACCACCGCAAGCGCACTGAGTACGCCCATGGCCAGCAGAAACGGGATGAAATAGCCCGATAACACCAACCAGAAGGCGAACAGCGTGAGCACGATACTCAGCGATCGGATCCAATGCATGGTTCTGGGTCGAGCCTCTTGTGATATCCCTGTGATGCGCCCCTCAGCGCCCCTTGTTCAAATGCGCGGCAGCCACACTATAACCACGCCTACGGCGGGCGACAAATGGCTTCGCTGCACTGCAAACCCTCAGTAACGACCGCCGTCACGCCAATTGGTTTCGCGGATTTCCTCTCGCAAACGCCTCAATGTTGTCGATGACCTGATCGGCCAGGACCTGCATGGCCGACTGCGAGGCCCAGGCCACATGCGGCGTCACGATCAGATTCGGAATGCTCGCATCGAGCAAGGGATGATCCTTCGGGGGTGGTTCGCTTGAGAGCACATCCAGCGCAGCACCGGCGATCACACCGTCACGCAGCGCCTGCGCCAGGGCCGGCTCATCGACCAGCGCGCCGCGGGCCGTGTTGATGAGGAAGGCCGTCGGCTTCATGCTCGCCAGGGTGCGGGCATTGATCAGGTGCTTCGTCTCCTCGGTCAGCGGACAGTGCAGTGAAAGCACGTCCGCCGTGCGCAACACGTCGTCAAATGCCACGTGCCCCTCACGCACACTGCTGGCCCCCGGACGTTCCGCAAAGATCACGTTCATGCCCAGCGCACGCGCACGATCCGCCACCCCGGAACCCAGGGAGCCAGAGCCCACCAGACCCAGGGTGGCCCCCGCCAGATCACGCACCTTGTGATCGAGCAGACAGAAATTGCGCGCCTCACTCCAGCGGCCGGCGGCCACGTCGGCGGTGTATTGAGGCAAACGCCGGGCCAGCGCGAACATCAACGCCACCACATGCTCCGGCACGGTGGTCACGGCATAGCCCCTGACATTGCTCACCACGATGCCGCGGGCCTTGCATGCTGCCAGATCCACGTTGTCCGATCCGGTGGCGGCGATGGCCACCATCTTGAGATCCGGGAGCGACGAAATCATGTCGGCCGTCAGACGCGTCTTGTTCACCACCGCCACATGAGCACCGGCCAATCGGGACACGGCGTCATCGGGCGCCGTCCACGCGAAGTCCGCCCAGGTGTGGCCGACATCCGGCCGGCGGAAACTCGCATCGACAGAATCTCGCTCGAGCATCACGATCCTCAGGGTCATCGTTGCCTCCTTTCGTTGAGCGGCACATCATTTCACTAGGCGAAATGTACGCCGTTCAAGTACCATCGCCCAATCAGGGAAAGCCGCATACATGACCATCAAGGAAGCCAAACCGTCCTCCATTCAGGTGATCGAGCGCATGATGACGCTGCTCGATGCGCTCGCCGAACATCCGGACCCGGTGCCACTCAAGCAGCTGGCCGCCGACACCGGACTGCATCCGTCGACGGCGCACCGCATCCTTGCCGCCATGGCGCACAGCGGATTCGTCGAGCGTGGCGAGAACGGGGTGTACCGCCTCGGCATCCGCCTGCTGGAACTGGGCTCCTTGGTCAAATCGAGGCTATCGCTGCGTGAAACCGCCATTGCCGACATGCTCGCCCTGCACCAGAAGACCGGTGAAAGCGTGAACCTCGGTATTCGCGACGGCGACCAGATCGTCTATGTGGAGCGCACCTCAAGCGGCCGCTCCGCGGTGCGGGTGGTCCATATCGTAGGCGCACGCGCCCCCCTGCACACGACCGCCACCGGCAAGCTCTTCCTCGTTGAAGATGGCGCCCAGGCCGTCAAGGAATACGCGCGCCGCACAGGCCTGCCCAGCAGCACACCCTCGTCGATCACCGAACTGGGCGCGCTGGAGAAGGAACTGGACCGGGTGCGCCGCCATGCGGTCGCTTTCGACCTGGACGAAGTGGAGAACGGCGTGCGCTGTATCGCCGCCGGCATCCGTGACGACAACGGCGAACTGATCGCCGGCCTGTCGCTGTCCACCCCGTCGGAGCGCTTCAATCCCGACTGGGCACCGCTGGTGCGGGAGACTGCGGAACGCATCTCCAAAGCGCTGGGTTACATCCCGCCGCGCAGCCAGAACCTCTAGAAAACAAAAAGGCCTGCAGTTCGCAGGCCTTTTTCGATGGCGGGGTCTTGTACTAACCCTTGATGCGATCCGCCCGGGCCAGGGTCTGGTCCCATTTGCGCTCGGCGAGCCATTTGCGCAAGCGCTGGGCATCGGCCGTGCGGGTGTACTTGCCGGTCGAATCGAGCAGCACGACAAGCAACGGGCGCCCTTTCAACCAGGCCTGCATCATCAGGCAGCGCCCGGCCTCGCGGATATAACCGGTCTTCGACAGACCGATCCGCCAGTCAGGATCGCGCACCAAACCGTTGGTGTTGCGAAACTCGCGCAAACTGCCGTTGGCCACGTCGACGGTGTAATCGGTGCCGGTGGAGAACTCGCGAATCAGCGGATAACGGGATGCCGCCATCAACATGCGCGACAGATCGCGTGCGGTCGACACGTTGCCTGCGCTCAGGCCCGTGCTTTCGGAAAAATAGGTGTTCCCCAGGCCCAGCAGGCGCGCCTTGGCATTCATGGCCTTCGCGAAGGCACGACTACCGCCCGGGTAATGGCGCGCCAGCGCCGAGGCGGCCCGGTTTTCAGAAGACATCAGGGCAAGGCGCAACGCCTCTTCGCGCGTGATGGTGGTCCCCACCGGCAAGCGCGAGCGGCTGTGGCGCAGCGTATCGACGTCCTGATAGCTGATGCTGATCGTCTCTTTGAGCGACTGCTGGCGGTCGAGCACCACCATGGCCGTCATGAGCTTGGTGAGCGAGGCGATCGGCACCACTTCATTGGCATTGCGGGACAGCAGAACCCGGCCTGTCAGCTGATCGACCACCATGAAGGCGCGTGATCGCAACTCCGGATCGTCATGGCGGGCCTCATCGGCCAGCATGGGCGCCTGTTGCGTAGACAGCGAAGGGATGGTGACCGAAATGCGCGCCAACGCGGCCTGGTCGGCGTGGGCAACACTGCCAAGAACGCCCCCAGCCAGGGCGATCAACCAGAATTTCAAACGACGCAAGATGTTCCCCTAACCAAATCCAGATATTCTTCTTTCACTACGGCGAGTAAGTGTCTGGACTTAAATTAATTTTTGATCACTCTACCCAATGCCAAAACGGAAAGGAAGGGGGTGGTCAGTCCGATTTTGCCGGGGCGTGATTCCGTGGAGTTCAGAGTTGCAGAAAATCGGAGACCTCCCCCCGCCGTTCCATGGTGTCCTCGTAACCCAGGTCCATCAGCGCCCGCGTGAATCCGGGTTCGAACAAAAGGTAGGACAACAGGGTGGAGCCCCCTCGCCGCATGCCGCCGATGCCGCCCAGCACGGCACGCATGGCCCGCGGCAATTCGGTCCGGTGATGCCCGGCGATCGCGTCGATGCGCCGGGATGGCGAGATCACCAGCGTATCGATGGGGCGCAGCGTAATGCCAGCGGCCTCGCGCTGCGTATCACTGAGGGTGCTCAGCGTGTGATTGATCCGTTCGAGCCGCTCCAGATCAACCGCCAGGCTGTCCAGAAAGATGCTGGACATGGCGTGACCGGCGATCTGCGCCAGCGATGGATAGGCCTCCGAACGCTGGCGCCCCTCCTCCGCAAGGCGCCCTGCCCCGATGACCAGAATGCGCTCGGCCCCCAGGTGCACCGCCGGGCTGATCGGCGCCAGTTGACGCATGGACCCGTCACCGAAATGCTCCCGATTGATCTTGACTGCGGGAAAGACGAAGGGAATCGCGCTGCTTGCCATCAGGTGGGCATAGTCGATCTGTGCCGGAAGCCCGACGCGCTGAGCCCGGCGCCAACCGGACACGTGATCCGCCGCCTGGAAGAAGGTGAGCGACTCCCCCGAGGTGTAGCCTGAGGCGGTGATGCTCAAGGCGTCGATATGCCCCGCCGCGATAGCCGGGCCGACTGCCGCCAGATCCATGGTCCGCCGCAGCAGCGCCTCGAGCGGCGCATTGTCCAGCAGGGACCGGGGCGTCTGATTGATCAACCAGCCGGTTGCGAGCGCCGAGCCCCAGCGCAATCCGGTTTCGAGCAGGGCCAGGGCGTCTGCCCGATAGACCTGATCCACATGAAAGTGACGCCAGATATAACCGATGCGGCGCACCGCCATGGAGAAATCATCGGCAAAAACCGCCAGCGCGGTGGCGTTGATCGCGCCGGCGGAAGTGCCACACAGGATGGGAAACGGGTGCCCCGCACGACCGCGCCAAAGCTCGCGGACGGCCCCGAGCACACCCACCTGATAGGCTGCCCGCGCACCACCGCCCGTCAGCACCAACGCTGTTTTCCCTTGCGCCATGGATTGCCCCCTCTGCCTCATCTACGGCGAAGGGGGCAACAGGCTTTAGGGTTGGAGCCCCGATTGTTTCAGCCCTTGAGCGCGGCCTCTTCACCCACATTCATCGCCTCGACCACCGTCAACGCCGTCATATTGACGATGCGCCTGACGGTCGCGGTCGGCGTCAGAATATGCACCGGACGCGATGCGCCCAGCAGGATCGGTCCCACCGTCATACCTTCGCCGGCGGCCGTCTTGAGCAGGTTGAAGGCGATGTTGGCCGAGTCCAGCGTCGGAAAGATGAGCAGGTTCGCATCGTCGCGCATGCGGGCATTGGGGAACACCTGCAAGCGCGTGCTGGCGTCCAGGGCGGCATCGCCATGCATCTCGCCTTCTACCTCGAGTTCGGGATGGCGTTCATGCAGCAGTCGCAGTGCTTCCTGCATTTTCGCGGAAGTCGGTGACGGCTCGGTCCCGAAGCTCGAGTGCGACAGCAAGGCAACCTTCGGCTCGACACCGAAGCGGCGCATCTCCTCGGCGGCAAGTACCGTCATCTCGACCAGTTGCTCGGGCGTCGGGTCGTAGGTGACATAGGTGTCCGCCAGGAACACGGTACGCCCGGGCAGGTTGAGCAGATTGAGCGTGTAGCACTTGCTCGCACCCGACTTGCGACCGAGCACCGTCTCGATGAAGGCCAGGTGCGCCTGGTACATGCCGTAGGTGCCGCAGATCATCCCGTCGGCGTAACCGAACTTGCACAGCAGCGCACCGATCAGCGTGGTACGGCGACGCACTTCACGCTTGGCGTATTCGACCGACACGCCACGACGCTCCATGAGCTCGTGGTAGTGGCCCCACAGGGCGTTGAAGCGGCTGTCTGAATCGGGATTGACCAGTTCGAAATCGGCATCGCGCCTGAGGCGCAGGCCGAAGCGTTCGATGTTGCGGGCCACCACGTCGGGGCGACCGATGAGGATCGGTTGGGCAATGCCTTCGTCCACCACGTTCTGCACCGCGCGCAACACGCGCTCGGATTCACCCTCGGCAAAGATGATGCGCTTGGGATGTCGTTTGGCCGCCGCGAACACCGGCTTCATGATCAGACCGGACTGCCACACGAAGTTGTTCAGCTGCGCGGTGTAGGCATCCCAGTCGTCCAGCGGGCGGGTGGCCACGCCGGATTCGATGGCGGCCTTGGCCACGGCCGGGGCGATGCGCACGATCAGGCGCGGATCGAACGGACGCGGAATGATGTAGTTCGGGCCGAAACCGGACACCTTCTCGCCATAGGCTGCGGCCACAATATCGCTTTGCTCCACGCGGGCCAGCTCGGCGATGGCGTGCACCGCCGCCATCTTCATCTCATCGGTGATGGTCGTGGCGCCCACATCCAGCGCACCGCGGAAGATGAACGGGAAGCACAGGACGTTGTTCACCTGGTTCGGATAGTCAGAGCGGCCGGTGGCGATGATCGCGTCATCGCGCACGGCATGCACGTCCTCGGGCAGGATCTCCGGACGGGGGTTGGCAAGCGCCAGCACCAGCGGATTCGGTGCCATTTTCGCCACCATGTCCTGCTTGAGCACGCCGCCGGCCGACAGACCGAGAAAGACGTCCGCGCCCTCGATGATCTCCCCCAGCGTGCGGGCATCGGTGGGCTTGGCGTAACGCGCCTTGATGTCATCCATCAACACCTTACGGCCCTCGTAGACCACCCCCTCGATATCGGTCACCCAGATGTTCTCGACCGGCACGCCGAGCATCACCAGCAGATCCAGGCAGGCCAGCGCGGCCGCACCGGCGCCGGAGGTCACCAGCTTCACCTCCTTGAGCGACTTGCCCTGCAGATGCAGACCATTGAGCACCGCTGCGCCAACGACAATCGCCGTACCGTGCTGGTCGTCATGAAACACCGGAATGTTCATTCGCTCGCGCAGCCGCTTCTCGATGTAGAAGCACTCGGGCGCCTTGATGTCTTCCAGGTTGATGCCCCCGAATGTGGGCTCCAGGGCCGCGATCATGTCGATCAGCTTGTCGGCGTCCGGCTCGTTCACCTCCAGATCGAACACGTCGATGTTGGCGAACTTCTTGAACAGCACGCCCTTGCCTTCCATCACCGGCTTGGCCGCCAACGGCCCGATGTTGCCCAGCCCGAGCACCGCGGTGCCATTGGTGATGACGCCGATCAGATTGCTGCGTGCCGTCAGCGTGGCAGCTTCGGACGGATCTTCTGCAATGGCTTCGCACGCAAAGGCCACGCCCGGCGAGTAGGCCAGTGAAAGGTCTTGCTGGTTGGTCAGCGCCTTGGTCGGCGTGACCGAGATTTTCCCGGGCCTGGGCTGGCGGTGATACTCCAGCGCGGCGTCACGGTTGGATGCGCTCATGGCGTCTTTTCCCCCTCGGATGGTGGCGATCCGGATCAGGTTCGTGTGGAACCACAACCGTTCGCCGTTAATCAGATTCCCGGCCTGAGACCCAACCTGGTAACAGGGTGTATCCAGCCTTGCCGGTTGTGCATTATTACCGCCGACGTATTTCCGTAAACCCTTACGGCGTGGCATAATAATAGGCTTTCACCGACGATACTGTCGTTCGTGATTTCCACAAGCGCTAGCACTGTCGAGGGACAGGCGGGCGTGAGTTGGCGGCCTCCGATCCGCGTGCTTCAGTCGGCGCAGCCCGACGGATGCATTGGGCACCAGACCGGCCGATCGCCATGAGAACAGCGGTGACGCATTGGGTGATGCGTCACCTGCAGGTTTACCATCGCAAATCTGGAGAGTTCTACCCAATGAGCCAATTCGCCGATGCCGCACTGGCAGCCGCACCGGACTACGTCCGCAATGAAAAACTCAAACAGTGGGTCGCACAGATCGCCGAGCTCACCGAGCCCGCGCAGGTCGTCTGGTGCGACGGCTCCCAGGAAGAATACGACCGTCTGTGTGCCGAAATGGTTGAAGCCGGCACGCTGATCAAGCTGAACGAAGAAAAGCGTCCGAATTCCTACCTGGCCTGGTCCGATCCGTCGGATGTGGCCCGTGTGGAAGACCGCACCTTCATCTGCTCCGAAAACAAGGGTGACGCCGGCCCGACCAACAACTGGGAAGACCCGGCCACCATGCGCAAGACCCTGAACGAGCTGTTCAAGGGCTGCATGCATGGTCGCACCATGTACGTCATCCCGTTCTCCATGGGTCCGCTCGGCTCCCCGATCGCCCACATTGGCGTCGAGATCTCCGACAGCGCCTACGTGGTGACCAACATGCGCACCATGACCCGCATGGGCAAGGGCGTGTTTGACGTGCTCGGCACCGACGGTGAATTCGTGCCCTGCGTGCACACCGTGGGCGCACCGCTAGCCGAAGGCGAGAAAGACGCCCGTTGGCCGTGCAACCCCGACACCAAATACATCGTCCACTACCCCGAAACCCGCGAAATCTGGTCATACGGCTCGGGTTACGGCGGCAACGCACTGCTGGGCAAGAAGTGCTTCGCCCTGCGTATTGCCTCCACCATGGCGCGTGATGAAGGCTGGCTGGCCGAGCACATGCTCATCCTTGGCGTCGAGTCCCCCGAAGGCGAAAAGACCTACGTGGCGGCGGCCTTCCCGTCCGCCTGCGGCAAGACCAACTTCGCCATGCTGATTCCGCCGAAGTCTTTCGACGGCTGGAAAGTCACCACCGTGGGTGACGACATTGCCTGGATCAAACCGGGCCCGGACGGTCGCTTCTACGCCATCAACCCTGAAGCCGGCTACTTCGGCGTTGCCCCGGGCACATCCGAGAAGACCAACTTCAACGCCATGGCCACCCTGAAGGAAAACATCATCTTCACCAACGTCGCACTGACCGACGACGGCGATGTGTGGTGGGAAGGCATGAGCAAGCAAGCACCGGCTCACCTGATCGACTGGCAAGGCAAGGACTGGACGCCGGAAATCGCCAAGGAAACCGGTCGCAAGGCCGCTCACCCGAACGCGCGCTTCACCGCCCCGGCCAACCAGTGCCCGTCCATCGACGCCGACTGGGAAGATCCTCAGGGCGTGCCCATCTCCGCCTTCATCTTCGGCGGCCGTCGCGCCACCACCGTGCCGCTGGTCTATCAAGCCTTCAACTGGAACTTCGGCGTGTACATGGCCGCCACCCTCGGCTCCGAAACCACGGCTGCTGCCTTCGGCGCCCAGGGCGTGGTCCGTCGTGACCCGTTCGCCATGCTGCCGTTCTGCGGCTACCACATGGGTGACTACTTCAACCACTGGCTGAAAATGGGTCACGTGGTCGAGAACACCCCGAAGATCTTCTGCGTGAACTGGTTCCGCATGAACGAAAAGGGCGAGTTCATGTGGCCGGGCTTCTCCGACAACATGCGCGTCCTGAAGTGGATCGTCGATCGCGTCAAGGGCAAGATCGGTGCGAAAGAAACCGCACTGGGCTGGATGCCGAAGTTCGAGGATCTGGACTGGACCGACGCCGACATCACCCGCGAAGAGTTCGATGCGCTGACCACGGTGGATGCCGAAGCCTGGCAAAAAGAGCTCGAGTTGCACAAGGAATGGTTCGACAAGCTGTCCGACCGCCTGCCGCGTCAGATGACGCTCAAGCGTGAGCTGTTCGAACTGGCCCTGTCCGCCTGAGCCAGCCCCCGCGGGCGAATCAACGCTCCATGACAAACGCCGGCCCTGCGCCGGCGTTTGTTTTTTGCAGGGACGCGCATCGGCTGACGGCGCCGCATGATCCGCCTATCATCTTCACATGCCCTCTTCCCGGATGTCTCATGAACCGTCCCGACCGCTTTCTTTCCGACCGCCTCCATGACATCGAGCCATTCCATGTCATGGAATTGCTTCGGCGCGCGCGAACGCTCGAGGCACAGGGGCGCGACATCATTCACATGGAAGTGGGCGAGCCGGATTTCAACACGCCTCAGCCCATCATCGACGCCGCGACGCGATTTCTGGCCACCGGCCATGTTCACTACACCTCCGGCCTGGGCATGCCGTCGCTGCGAGAGGCGGTCGCCCGCTTCTATGCCGAGCGCTTCAAAGTCGACATCAACCCAGATCGCATCATCATCACACCGGGGGCATCCGGCGCCCTGATGCTGGCTCTGGCCGCCACCACCAACCCCGGGGACATCTGGCTCATGGGTGACCCCACCTATCCGTCCAATCGTCACCTGGTCCGTGCTTTCGAGGGCTCGGTTCATCTGCTGCCGGTGGGGCCGGAGCAGGCCTACCAGCCCTCAGCCGCCCAGGTGACAGACGCCTGGCAGGCCCGTTGTCGCGGTCTCATGGTGGCCTCACCCTCGAACCCGACCGGTACGATCATCTCTCCGGAGCAACTCGATGCGCTGGCCACTGCCGTACGCACGAAAGCGGGCGTACTGATCGTGGACGAGATTTACCAGGGACTGACCTACGGGGTCAGTGACAGCACCGCGCTACAACACCTGGACGACGCTTTTGTGATCAACAGCTTTAGCAAGTTCTTCGGCATGACGGGATGGCGCCTCGGCTGGCTGGTCGCCCCGGAAGGTTTCGCACGCGACATCGAACGACTGGCGCAACATTTCTTCATCGCGCCATCAACCGTCGCCCAGCATGCCGCGCTCGCTGCTTTCAGCCCGGCCGCCATGGCCATCCACGAAGAACGCAGAGACGCCTTTGACGCGCGACGCAAGGTGCTGCTTCCGGGCTTGCGCGAACTAGGATTCAAGGTGGGCACCGAGCCGCAGGGCGCGTTTTACGTTTACGCCGATATCTCCGCACTCGCCGACGATTGCGAATCCCTGGCGCAGCGCCTGATCGAAGAGGCGGGCGTCGCCGCGACGCCTGGCATCGACTTTGGTCACCACCGCAGCCGCGCACACATGCGCTTTGCCTACACCACCGGGATTGACCGCCTCCACGAAGCACTCGAGCGGATCGCCAGAATCGTCAAATAATGAAAAGGCGACGCTCAGTGCGTCGCCTTTGCCACCACCTTGAACGCTCAGGCTGCACTGGAGGCAATCTTCTCCAGTTTGGCTTTCATGGACAGGACCTTGCGGGCATAACCCGCCTCAGGGTCGGAAAGCGCGCCGCCGTAGTACTGCAAGGCGCGGGTCAGAGACCCGTAGCGACGCAGACCCTCCTTGATCACCAATGAGCCGACACGGACATTGGTCACCGGATCGAAAAGTGCATTCGGCCCGGCGTCCTCGCCGATCTTGTCCATATGAAACTTCGGGATCACCTGCATCAAGCCTTGGGCACCGACGGTCGACTCCGCCATCGGATTGAAACTCGACTCGATCGCCATGACGGCGACGATCAGCAGCGGATCAATGCCAAGTTGCTCACCGGAAACGAGCGCACGCGTCATCGGCGCTTCAAGTGCGCTGGCTGACACACGGTAACGCTTGGCGACGTAGCGGCGCACGCGGTCGAGCTCGGGCGTCAATCCGGCCACATCGTCAGCCTGACCGTCCGACTCGAGCATCTTGGCAACGGCAAGGTCAAAATGAGTATCGACCTGAGCCTGTTGCGCTGGCGTGGGCACGGCTTCGGCGGCGTTGGCGGCATTCATCGCAGCGGCCAGAGGCACTTCGATGCGCTTGTGCTCGATGGCGTTGGCAGCAACGCCGATGATTGACATGATCCCCATGGCCAGCAAGGCACCGTGGGCAAGATGGGATGCAAACGCACCAGCGGCGCGAGAGCTTTGTTGGAGTGCTGTTGCGAACTTCATGTGGTACCTCCAAGTGGCCCGCCCGTTCGCCATGAATCCAGCCTGGATTCACTTGGTTCCGGCACCTCGCATCCGGCGCTCCGTGCCGGGGTATCGCGAGTGAATCTGGCGGGTCGCCAGTGGGGTTCCATCGCACCGCAACGTGTGTAGATGGAACATGTGCTGTCATGCCCGAAGGCACGAATTAACTATGCTGCACTGCAGCAGGAGTCGCACTTTATTGATTTGTAAGAGAATTGTCAATCCGTCCGGATCCCGCGTGTTTACAGGAGATGCAAAATGCATGAGCCTGAATGCCGCGCGTTTACTGAACATCGGGCACCGCAAAAAAACGGGGCCCGAAGGCCCCGTTCGTCGGATTTCGTCGGTCCGCGCCGACGATCACAGGCTGAAACTCAAGCCAGGGGCGGGATCCGCAGCACTTGACCCGGATAGATCTTGTCCGGATCGGACAACATCGGCTTGTTGGCCTCGAAGATCACCATGTACTTGTTGGCGCTGCCATAGAAGGTCTTGGCAATGCCCGACAGCGTGTCACCACGCACGACGGTATGGAACTGTGCCTCCGGCTCCGGGTTGGTCACGGTGATGGTGTCTTCCACCTCAGCCACCCCCGCGACATTGCCTGCGGCCAGCAGCACCTTCTCCTTGCTTGCCTGATCCGGCGTGGTACCGCCAACGGTGACGACAGACCTGGCACCATCGAATGAAACAGTCAGGCCCTCAACAGGCAGTTTCAGCGTTTCGATGTATTTCTTGATGGCTTCGGCCGCCTTGGCATTGGCATCGGGCGCACTTTCGGCCGCAGCCGCTTCGCCCGTACCGAACAATTTTTCACCGGCTTCCTTGATGAAGCTGAACAGACCCATGGTTCTGACTCCTGTCTTGATTTTTCACAACGCCGCAAACACCTTGCAGCCTATCCGACCTTATACGTCAGTTCGATGACACAGGGAAATCCCTGCAAAGGAAACTTGCGTGTCTTGCCCCGGCGGCAGTGCGCCCACGGCCTGTGCCAGCGCCGTCCAGTCGAAGTACGGCCCCGGATCCGTCTTGCGTCCCGGGGCGATATCGCTGTGTCCTGCAATCGCCATGATGGGGTAGTGCCGCCGCACCGCGGCGATGACCTCCGCCAACCGGACATACTGGCCGGGCTCGAAAGGCTGGGTGTCCGAGCCCTCAAGCTCGATGCCGATGGAAAAGTCATTGCAGCGCGAGCGTCCGTTCCACTCGCTGAGCCCGGCATGCCATGCCCGTTCGTCGAAGGAGACAAACTGGATCAACTCGCCGCTGCGGCGAATGAATACGTGGGCGGAAACCCGCAGGTGATCAATGGTGGCGAAGTACGGATGTGCCGCCGGGTCGAGGGTATTGGTGAACAACTGCGCCACCCCGGGTCCGTCGAACTGCTCCGGCGGCAGACTGATGGCATGGACCACGACCAGATCGATGGCGTGTCCTTCGGGCCGGGCGTCGCGATTCGGAGAGTCGATTCGCCGTACGCCTTCGAACCAGCCCTCGGCATCCACCACCAGCGCCGGGGCACTCATTCCTTCATGCCCAGGCGCTCCATGCGGTAACGCAAGGAGCGGAACGTCACCTTGAGCAAACGGGCCGCTGCCGTGCGGTTGCCATCCGTGCGCCCCAGCGCCTCGAGAATTGCCTGGCGCTCGGCTTCGTCCAGGTATTCCTGCAAACCATCACGCAGCGCCTGGCTGCCGTCGAAACCCGACTCAGCACTGGTGAGATCGGTATCTGCGGGCAACACCGGATCAAGGGCGAGATCCTCGACATGAATGATGTCGTCTCCACACAGGGCAAGCGCGCGTTCGAGGGTATTTTCCAGCTCCCGCACGTTGCCCGGAAATCCGTAGGCGGCGAGCGCCTGTGTAGCTTGCGTGGACAGCCGGGGAATGGGCAACCCGGCCTGTTCCGCCAAGCGGCTCAGGAGTGCGTCAGCCAGTGCCGGAATGTCTTCCTTGCGCTCGCGCAGCGCCGGCATCTTCAGTTCGATGACGTTCAGCCGGTAGAACAGATCCTGCCGGAAACGCTGGTCGTCCACGAGTTGCTTGAGGTTCTGATGGGTGGCACTGACGATGCGCACATCCACCGGCGTCTCCTCGGTCTCGCCGATGCGTCGAACCCGCTTTTCCTGGATCACACGGAGCAGCTTGACCTGCATCGACAGGGGCAGGTCGGCAACCTCGTCGAGAAACAGGGTGCCTCCATGGGCCGCATGGAAAAAACCGTCATGATCCTTGTCGGCCCCCGTGAATGCCCCCTTCCGGTAACCGAAGAACTCGCTTTCCATGAGGTTGTCGGGGATTGCGCCGCAGTTGACCGCCACAAAAGCCGAGTCGGCCCGCGGCCCTAGACCGTGAATCGCTCGAGCGGCCCGTTCCTTGCCACTGCCGGACTCGCCCGAGATGTAGACCGGCGCCTGACTGCGTGCGAGCTTCTCGATGAGCTTGCGCACCTGCTCCATGGCGCCAGATTCACCAATGAGAAAGGCACTGGCGTCTTTTTCACCAGCATCCTTGCCTTGCGTCGGCAGTCTGAACACCGACTTGACCAGCGCCCGCAGCTGTTCGAGCGATACCGGTTTGGCCAGATAGTCAAAGGCACCCGCCTTGAGTGCAACCACCGCGTTCTCCATGCTCCCGTAGGCAGTGATGACCGCCACCGGGAGATCGGCACAGTGCTCACTGATATGACGCACCAGCGCCAGTCCATCGCCATCGGGCAAGCGCATGTCGGTGAGGCACAGCCGGTATTCGTTCTCGTCGAGCAGCGCCCGCGCATCGGCCACGCTGCCGGCTGAATGCGAGCCCAAGCCCATGCGAATCAGCGTCATCTCGAGCAGTTCGCGGATGTCTTCTTCGTCATCCACCACGAGCACGTCCGCTCCGCGGGGCCCCTGGCGTCGATCATTCGTACTCATGGCTGGCTCAGTCCCGTAAGGCAGAAATGCGCACCACGCTCGCTGTCGAGGAGCGTCAGACTGGCGCGATTGGCTTCGGCCAGTTCCCTGGCGATGTAGAGGCCAAGGCCGGTGCCCTTGGCGTGAGTCGTGAAGAAAGGCTCGAACAGCTGGGCGCGGTGGTCAGGGCTGATGCCCGGACCGTCGTCGATCACGTGCAGGGCTGTCCGCACGCCGTCGCCTTCCACCCACAGGCGGATTGCGCCGGGGCGCTCGCTCGCATACCGACGTGCGTTGCCGAGCAGGTTCCACAGGATCTGGTGCAGGTGAGCGCGATCGAAGGCCAGCGTGGCGCGAGCGTCGATATCAGCCTCCACCTGAGCTTTCTCGGCCTCACCGTGCAAGGTGAATTCATCCAGAAATTCGGTCAGGTAGGCATCAAGCTTGAGCGATTCGAGATGTGCCCGGTCCCGCCGACCGAGTGACAGGACATCACGGACTAGCTGTTCGATCCGCTGAGCGTTGTCGTTAATGATGCGCGTCAGGCGAATCTGCCCTTCTGCCCGCTTCTCTTCACGCAACAACTCCGCGGCATGACTGACCGCCGTCAGCGGATTGCGTATCTCGTGCGCGATGCCTGCCGTCAGGCGCCCGAGGGCGGCCAGTTTGATCTGCTGGGCCTGCGCCTGAATCTGCTCCATGTCTTCAAGATAGACGATCAGATCGCCCCCTTCTTCCATGGGAGGGATCGCGCGAAAACGGATCGCTTTGCCGCTGGAGAGCATCAGTTGATGGCCTTCGGCACAGCTTGCGGGCTCGCTCAACGCGGTGGCCAGCACCGGCGCCACCGCGGCCAACGGGCGACCTGGTGCGAGTTCGCAGCCCAGCAGGCGAGCCGCCTGGGGATTGCCCTGGCTGACCGTGAGCGATTCATCGAGCACCAGCACACCATCGGGCATGTCTTCAATGATGCGCTCGTTGATCGTGCGCTGCTTGACCAGGTCGGCCCCACGGGCCTCGGCAAGTACTTCGTTCGCCAGCGCGCGGCTGGCCAGATAGCGGGCCACCAGGGCCACGCCGAAAAACCCGACGCACACCATGCCGACCAGCGCGAAGTCGGAAGCCTCCCGCCCGCCGAAAGTCCGGAACACGTTCTCGACCAGGACGGCCACAGTGGCCAGTGCCGCGTAGAACAGCACCAGACGCCCCTGGCCGACGAGGCCACCACCGGCCAGCATGATCATGAGCAGGGTCGGCAGTCCCCCTCGCACCCCCCCGCTGGCGTGCATCAGCAACGCCAAGGCGAGAATGTCGGCCACCATCTGGATGGTGACGAGACGATTCAGCCCGAGTTTGCGAATGGCGTCGGGAAAACCAAGGGCGAGCACCGTGACCAGGTAGGCGATCGACACGGCGACGAACATGACCGGCGCGTCCTCGCCCAGGCCGAGCGAACTGCCGAAGACGAGAAAAACGATCGCGATGAACAGCCGGAACAGGTTCAGGTAGCGCAGCGCCGCACTGCGCGACGCGTCGGCACTGGGGAGGACGACCGCTCGAGCGTCAGTCATCCTGGCCACGCGCATGCGCGTCACAGCAATAGAAGTGTTCGCGCTGGGTGACGCCTTCGCTTTCCGGCACATGGAGTCCGCAGCGGTGGCAGGCGAGCATGCGTTCAGCGTTCGGTGCCTGCTTTGAGGACGCCCGGGGCCGGGAGGCCTTGCCCATCTGGCTGATCAGGCGTCGCCCCCAGAAAATGGCGGCGAGGACGAGGACAAAAACCAGCAGTTTCAACACGACGGCGCACGCTCAGGAAGGAATCCGGCCGAGTTTAGCATGGCCCTGAAGAGGGCAATGTCACGCCGCTCAGAGCGCGCACAGGCGCTCGCAAGCGGCCGCCAGCGTGGCCTCATCCTTGGCAAAACAGAAGCGCACGACATGCGCGTCCCGGCCATCATGATGAAACGCCGAGACCGGAATCGCGGCGACCCCTACCGTCCGGGTCAGCCACTCGACAAAGCTGGTATCCGGCTCGTCGGAAAGCGCCGCATACGAGGCCAGCTGGAAGTAGGTGCCGCCGCAGGGCAGCAAGTCGAATTTCGACGCCCCCAGCGCCTCGCGAAAATAATCCCGCTTGGCCTGATAGAACGCGGCCAGACCGAGGTGACGCTCGGCCCGTTCCATGTAGTCGGCCAGGGCCAGCTGAACAGGCGTATTGACCGTGAATACGTTGAACTGATGCACCTTGCGGAACTCGACCATCAACTCGGCGGGCGCCAGCACGTATCCGACCTTCCAGCCGGTGATGTGATAGGTCTTGCCGAAACTGGACACGATGATGCTGCGCGCCGCCAGATCCGAATGGCGTCCACAGCTCTCATGACGCGCGCCGTCGAACACGATGTGCTCGTACACTTCGTCCGACACCACGACGATATCGGTTCCATCGACCAGTTGCGCCAGCGCACGCAAGTCGTCTTCGGTCCACACGGCCCCGGTGGGGTTGTGCGGCGTGTTGATCATGATCATCCGCGTACGCGGCGTGATGGCTGCCCTCAACGCCGTCCAGTCAGGGCGATAGTGCGGCGCGGCCAGTGACACTCGCACCGGAATCCCCCCCTGCAGTTCGATGGCGGGCACGTATGAGTCGTAAACGGGTTCAAGCACGACCACTTCATCGCCCGGATGCACCAGTGCGGCCACGGCCGTAAACAAGGCTTGAGTGGCCCCCGCGGTGACCGTCACTTCGGTTTCGGGGTCGTACTCGGCGCCGTACAGGTGGCTCACCTTCGCCGCAATCGCTTCGCGCAGGGCCGGCATCCCCGCCATGGGTGGGTATTGATTCATGCCGGCATGCATCCAGTGCGATACGCGATCGAAAAGGAATGGCTCGGCATTGAAGTCAGGGTAGCCCTGGGACAGATTGACCGCTCCCGCTTCATGCGCCATGCGCGACATCACGGTAAAGATGGTCGTGCCCACCCGGGGCAATCGGGATCGGGGCATCACGGCAGCGTGGGGCATGGGCAGCACTCTCGAGGGGTGAGGTTGGCCATTCTACCGGGCGGAAAGCCCGCGCTTCCACAGACCCACCTGAACGAACGAGCGGGAATATTCCACAGTCGTATTGACTGAGTCGCGCCCCCCGCCTTTACTGAGTTGATCAACCTGACCAGACTCCCCCATGCGTCTGCAAGACCACCTGGACAGCCTACGCCGCGCGACCGGCCTTGAAGCACTTCAGAAGGCTTTCGAAGGCGCGCTGACGTGCTTTGGCTTCCAGCACTATCAATTCGTCCTGCTCAACGACCATCCCCAGCTGCATGCCGGCGACAAAGGGGTGGTTCTGTGCACCTATCCGGCAGCCTGGACCCGACGCTATGAGCGCGAGGGGTTTGCCCACCTCGACCCGATGCGCCAGGCCGCCATCGAGCACCACACACCATTCACCTGGGACGCACTCAGGCAAAACCCGTCGCTGAACGGCAGCCAACAAGCCGTTCTGGATGCGATCGAGGAGGCGGGTCTGGTCTCAGGGATTGGCATTCCCCTGCATGGGCCCGCCGGCGCCTGTGCCACGATCGGCCTGGCCTCCACACAGGCTGACATCCGCCTGGACGCCCGCGTCCTCACCCAACTGCACATGCTCGGTCTCGGCCTGTACAACCGGTTCTGGAGCCTTCAGTTGCGTCGCAGCGAGGGGTCCGACCGCACCGCACTGTCAGCGCGTGAGCAAGACATCCTGCTGCTGCTGGCGCGAGGCCACACCAAGGCGGACATCAGCCGCATCCGGCACATCTCGATCCATACGGTCGACCATCATGTGCGCAACGTGCTCAAGAAACTCAATGCGCGCAACGCCACTTCAGCCGTCTATCACGCCACCAGCCGCGGGCTGATTCCAATGATGGGCAAAAATGGTGACGAATTGAAAACCACGTGATTACGTAGGTCCGGCACGCATTCATTTTCCATAAATTCAAGCATGCCAGCGCACTAACGCCAGCACGCTTGCGTCGGGCGCCTTCGTCCATGTCATCCAGGGGGTCTGTCATGACAATCCGCTCTGCCCGGCGCTTTCGCCTGGCGCCTGCCGCCGCTGCCATCGGGCTCGCGTTCTCCTGCGCACCCGCACTGGCGATCAATGTCACTGCGATCAACTCCGGCGACTGGATCAGCCCAACCACGTGGGATCAGGGTGCTGAACCCGGCTCCCTTGACAGCGCCAGCCTGGCGTTCTTTACACTGACGCTCGATGTGGACCGTGACATCGCCGGGTTTTTCCACACCAGCGGCACGCTGACCGGCACCGGCAACCTCATCGTCACCGGCGACTCGACCTGGACCAGCGGCACCCAGAGCGGCACCGGCTCGACCACCTACACCGGGCTGCTCAATCTCGAAGACGGCACCAGCACCATCAGCGGCCGTGCCGTCTCGGCCAGCAACACGCGCTGGAATGCCGGGCATCTGAACCTAACCGGTGGGGCCACCTTCAACAACAACGGTACTTTCGACAACGTCACCAGCACCAACTTCGTCGTCTTTGCCAACGCCGGCTCCGCGTTCAACAACACCGGCACCTACAACAAGTCCGGCGGGGCGACCAACCAGATTCAGGCGCTCTTCAACAACACCGGCACCGTCAACGTCGACGCCGGGGTGCTCCAGCTGAGCGGGGGCGGCACCCACACCGGCAGCTTCAACATCGCCTCGGGCGCCGAACTGGCCTTCTACGGTGGCACCCACAATCTGGATGCCGGCACCGCCGTCAGCGGCTCTGGCGGGCTGCGTGCCTACAACGGCACCATCAACGTCAATGCCGGCGCCAGTCTGGCCGACAACACCGCGCTGACCATCAACTTCGCCACCGTGAATCTGGCCACCGATGAGCAGATCGCCACGCTCGATCAGACCGGCGGCACGCTGACCGGCACCGGCAACCTCATCGTCACCGGCGACTCGACCTGGACCAGCGGCACCCAGAGCGGCACCGGCTCGACCACCTACACCGGGCTGCTCAATCTCGAAGACGGCACCAGCACCATCAGCGGCCGTGCCGTCTCGGCCAGCAACACGCGCTGGAATGCCGGGCATCTGAACCTAACCGGTGGGGCCACCTTCAACAACAACGGTACTTTCGACAACGTCACCAGCACCAACTTCGTCGTCTTTGCCAACGCCGGCTCCGCGTTCAACAACACCGGCACCTTCAACAAGTCCGGCGGGGCGACCAACCAGATTCAGGCACTCTTCAACAACACCGGCACCGTCAACGTCGACGCCGGGGTGCTCCAGCTGAGCGGGGGCGGCACCCACACCGGCAGCTTCAACATCGCCTCGGGCGCCGAACTGGCCTTCTACGGTGGCACCCACAATCTGGATGCCGGCACCGCCGTCAGCGGCTCTGGCGGGCTGCGTGCCTACAACGGCACCATCAACGTCAATGCCGGCGCCAGTCTGGCCGACAACACCGCGCTGACCATCAACTTCGCCACCCTGAATCTGGCCACTGATGAGCAGATCGCCACGCTCGATCAGACCGGCGGCGCGCTGACCGGCACCGGCAACCTCATCGTCACCGGCGACTCGACCTGGACCAGCGGCACCCAGAGCGGCACCGGCTCGACCACCTACACCGGGCTGCTCAACCTCGAAGACGGCACCAGCACCATCAGCGGCCGTGCCGTCTCGGCCAGCAACACGCGCTGGAATGCCGGGCATCTGAACCTGACCGGTGGGGCCACCTTCAACAACAACGGTACTTTCGACAACGTCACCAGCACCAACTTCGTCGTCTTTGCCAACGCCGGCTCCGCGTTCAACAACACCGGCACCTACAACAAGTCCGGCGGGGCGACCAACCAGATTCAGGCGCTCTTCAACAACACCGGCACCGTCAACGTCGACGCCGGGGTGCTCCAGCTGAGCGGGGGCGGTACCCACACCGGCAGCTTCAACATCGCCTCGGGCGCCGAACTGGCCTTCTACGGTGGCACCCACAATCTGGATGCCGGCACCGCCGTCAGCGGCTCTGGCGGGCTGCGTGCCTACAACGGCACCATCAACGTCAATGCCGGCGCCAGTCTGGCCGACAACACCGCGCTGACCATCAACTTCGCCACCCTGAATCTGGCCACTGATGAGCAGATCGCCACGCTCGATCAGACCGGCGGCGCGCTGACCGGCACCGGCAACCTCATCGTCACCGGCGACTCGACCTGGACCAGCGGCACTCAGAGCGGCACCGGCTCGACCACCTACACCGGGCTGCTCAATCTCGAAGACGGCACCAGCACCCTCAATGGCCGCGCCGTCTCGGCCAGCAACACGCGCTGGAATGCCGGGCATCTGAACCTGACCGGTGGGGCCACCTTCAACAACACCGGCACTTTCGACAACGCCACCAGCGCCAACTTCACGGTGTTCGGTAACGCCGGGACCGCGTTCAACAACGTCGGCACCTACACCAAGAGCGGCGCATCGGTCTCCAGCGTCAATACGACGTTCACCAACAGCGGCCTGATCGACATCCAGTCCGGGATATTGCAGATCAACACCCCCTTCGAGAACACCGGCACCATTCAGATCGCCAGTACCGCCATCCTGGTCGGGAATACCAGTGATTTCCGCAACGAAGGCGTGCTGACCGGGTCCGGGCACGTTGATGCCCCCCAAGCCGCAGGGTTCGTCAATCAGGGCGTGATCGCGCCGGGAAGCGGCATCGGCACAATGTCCTTCGGCGGAGACCTGCATCTGGGGACCGACAGCGTGCTGGAGATTCAACTGACCGATGCGGCCAGCTTCGACCAGATCGCCATCGATGGCGACATCAGCATCGGCGGCTTGCTTGCCCTCGAGAATCTCGGCTATAGCCCGACGGTGGGCGACAGCTTCGTGATCGCGACCTTCGATGCACAGACCACGCCGGGGTCCTTCTCGGACATCACCTGGAGTGGCTTTGGCGCGGGTGTCACGTTCTTTGCCACCTACAACGCCGACCACATCATCCTGAACGTGGCCGCGGTGCCCGAGCCCGCGGAATACCTGATGATGCTCGCCGGCCTTGGCGTCATTGGTGCCGTTTCCCGGCGACGCCAGAGACGCTGAGAGGTTCAGCCTGCCGAGGCGCCCGCTCAGGGCGCCTTTTCTTATTGCAGGAGGCTTCGTCGGGATAAAATCGCGCTCATGACCGACGCCGGAAGTTCGATGACACCCACACGCCCGATCACCTGGTTCGATGATCACGCCCTCATTCTCGACCAGACCCGACTGCCCCACGCAACCCACATGCTGACGCTACGCACGCTGGAGGCCGCGGCCGAGGCGATTCGCGACATGCAGATCCGTGGCGCGCCATTGATCGGCGCCACCGCGGCTTGCGGCGTCGCCCTGGCCTTGCGAGACGACGGATCGGACAGCCGCCTCGAATCCGCCCTGGCCCTCCTGGCCGCAACGCGGCCGACTGCGGTCAACCTGCATTGGGCGCTCGAACGCATGGCACGGCGTCTTCGTCCGCTACCGGTGTCTGACCGACATGCGGCGGCGGTTGCCGAAAGCCACGCCATCATCGAAGAAGACATCGACACCAATTGCCGCATCGGCCAACACGGGCTGGACATCCTTCGCGCGATTGCAGAACGCAAGCATGGCCGGGTGCGCGTCATGACCCACTGCAACGCCGGCTGGCTGGCAACGGCCGACCATGGCACCGCCTTGTCGCCCATCTATGCGGCCCACGCCGAGGGCATGGACGTGTCGGTCTGGGTCAGCGAAACACGTCCGCGCAATCAGGGGCTACTCACCGCCTGGGAGCTGCGCGCGCGGGGTGTCCCGCACACACTGATTGCCGACAACGCAGCCGGCCTGCTGCTGATGCGCGGCGAGGTGGATGTGGTCATCACGGGGGCCGATCGCGTTGCCGCCAATGGCGACACGGCCAACAAGATCGGCACCTACCTCAAGGCGCTGGCGGCCCACGACAACGCCGTGCCCTTCTATATTGCCGCGCCGGTATCGACCATCGACTTTGCCTGCCCCGGCGGCGAGCACATTCCGATCGAGGATCGCCATGGCGACGAAGTCCGTTGCATCGCCGGACTGACCCGAGACGGCCAATCCGCCGAAGTGCGCATTGCGCCGAGCGAAACGGCCGTGGCCAACCCTGCGTTCGACGTCACGCCAGCACGTCTGATCACCGGCATCATCACCGAGCACGGCATCTGCACGCCCGCGCAGGTCAGGGCACTCGGAGGGACATGAGCATGGAAACCACTGACCAGCTTCTGGAGATCGCCCGCGGCATGAGTGACGCCCGGCTGTCGGTGGGCACCGCGGGCAATGTCAGCCTGCGCACGCCGGCAGGCATGGTCATCACTCCTTCCGGTCTGGCCCCGCACCGCTGTACCGCTGCCGAAATGAGCAGTGTCGGCATGGACGGCAAGAGCACCGGCCGCCTGGCACCGTCGAGCGAATGGCGCATGCATCGGGACATCTACGCCGCACGCCCCGACATCAATGCCATCCTGCATGCCCATGCGCCCTTCGCCACCGCACTGGCCTGCCATCGGCTGACCATCCCGCCCTTCCACTACATGATTGCGCGCTTCGGTGGCGACGATGTGCGTTGCGGCGACTACGCCACGTTTGGGACCCAGGCCCTGTCGGATGCCACCCTCGCCGCCCTCCATGAGCGCAGCGCCTGCCTGATGGCCAACCACGGCATGATCGTGCTGGCCGAATCAGCCGACGAACTGCTGCCACGCGCCATTGAATTCGAAATGCTGTGCGAACACTTCTGGCGCACCCGCAGCCTGGGGGACCCGGTTCTTCTGAATCCCGACCAGATCAAGGAAGCCATTGTCCGATTCAGCGACTATGGACGTCCCCAAGACAATCCGGACTGACACCCCCTCATGAATCCCCACCCAGCCGCCCCCGACGCATCCGCCATCCGCGAAGCACTTCGCGCCGTTCAAGACCCCGAGATCGGCATGAACATCGTTGACCTGGGCCTCGTGTACGACATTGCGGTCGAGGGCAATCGGGTGGCCGTACGCATGACCATGACGAGCCCTGCGTGCCCGATGGGCCAGATGATTCTCGACGACGTGGATGAGGCCATCGCACGGCTCTGCCCGGATCGTGAACGCTCCGTCGAACTGGTGTGGTCTCCGGAGTGGTCGCCCGCCTTGATGAGTGAGTCCGCCAAGGCGCACTTCGGCTGGCAGGACGACGATGCCTGATCTGCCGCCGCCGGGGCGCGCGCCCTTGCTGATCGGCGGTTTTGCCGGATTGATCGCCGGTGTGCTGGCCGGGCTGTGGCGCTTCGGCTGGCCGATGCCCGATCTGGTGGCCGGCGCACCGCACGGCGTCCTCATGATGTGCGCGTTCTTCGGCACGCTGATCAGCCTGGAGCGTGCCGTCGCCGTCTCGCAAGCCTGGGCCTACACCGGTCCGCTGGCCGGCGCGCTCACGTCACTTGCGCTGATCGCCGGGGCGCCGGGTCTGAGCGTCGCGCTCGGTTTTCTGGTCTGCGGCGTCGTCCTGATCGCGGCCTCTGCGTGTGCCCAGCGACGCCACGACGCCGTTCACACACGCGTGCTGACCCTGGGCGCGGTCAGCTGGCTGGTCGGCGTCATGCTCTGGCTGTGGCAACAGACACCCGACGCGGCCCAATGGTGGTGGCTGGGTTTTCTGGTGCTCACGATTGCGGGCGAACGCCTCGAGCTGTCACGTCTGGTGCGCGTGAGCCCGACCATGCAGCGGCTGTTCGTCCTGATCATCGCGCTCATCGTGCTGGGCCTCGTCGCAGCCTCGGTGGGACACACCTCAGTGCTGGGCGGCGCGCTCATCGCACTGGCCGGCTGGCTGTTCAAGGAAGACATTGCCCGACGCAACCTGCGCGCCCGGGGTCTGCCGCGCTATATCGCCATCTGCCTGCTGTCCGGTTACCTGTGGTTGATGGCCGGCGGCACCCTTCTGCTGACAACCCCCTCGCCCGGTTCGGCTGGATGGGACAGTGCCATGCACACTCTCACGGTGGGATTTGTGTTCGCCATGGTATTTGGTCACGCCCCCATCATCTTGCCTGCTGTCTTGCGCGTGAAAGTCCCGTACCATTCGGGTTTCTATCTACCTTTGGTCGGTTTGCACCTGAGTCTGGCGCTGCGTGTCATTGGCGATCTGGGCGACCTGTTTGCGCTTCGTGCCCATGGCGCGATGGGTAACGCTTTGAGCATCGCCCTGTTTGTGCTCATCATGGTGACCACAGCCACACTTGCTCGCGCTCGGACGCCGACCGCCTGACATGCGTCTGGAAGACACTCTCCGCTCCGTGCGGCAACGATCGCTCTGGAAGTCCGGCCCGGCATGAGTTCCCTGCTGAGCCTGCCCACGTACTGGCTCAGGCGGCTGAGTCTGGCCACTGTCGTCCTGGTGGTGCTCGGCCTGGCCAGCGAATTCGTGTACCGCAGCGCGCTCACCGCCCAGCGAGACCGCGTCTATGCCGAATTCCAGCTCGCCGCTGCACAGCACATCGACACCCTGCGCACACGACTGTCGGCACTGCTCGACCTGCAGGAATTGCTGGCCAAGCACGTGGATGTGGCCGGCCCCGGCTCATCGAACGAATTCGGGCAGGTCACGCGGCCCCTGATGCGCGTGCATCCTTTCATCTCGGCCATTGTCTATGCCGAGGTCGACGCGCGCGAATCGGGCGTTCGCTATCCGGTACGTTACGCACTGTCCGATGGCGTCTGGCCGCAGCCCGGCGCCAACCTGGCCGAAGAAGGGCCGCATGCCGCGTCGGCCATCGTCGCCGCCCTGGGTTCATCCAGAACCTATGCCACGCCGCCCCTGGCCAGCCCGGATGACGGCACCCCCGATGGCATCCGCCTGTTCGCCGCCGCCGGCCAGGGTGTGACCGCCGTCTTCATGCATCTCAACGATCTGGCCGAGAGCACCCTGTGGGCGGGCATGGACCCGGATGCCCGCGACATTGCCTTCACCATCGTCGACACCACCGACGGCCCGAGCCGCGCCAACGAGATCTACCGCGACACGGTCGAGGATGGCTTTCAGACCGCCTATGTCGAGGCCATACCCTTCGCCAACCGCAACTGGCTGGTGATTGCCACGCCCATGCCGACTCACTACCAGCTCGACCCGCTGCCCTCGGTGAGCCGACAACGCTATGCTGGCTGGGCCATCACCCTGCTGGCCACGCTCATCGTCGCCTTCCTGCAGTCACGCAATACGGTGATCCGCGGCCATGTGGCCCGACGCACCGCCGAGCTGGCGCGCTCCAACCAGATGCTGGCCGAGACCAACGCCACGCTCGAAGCCGAAATTCGTCACCGCATCGCCTCCGAAGCCGCCCTGCGCGAGAGTGCGACCCTGCAGCAAGCCATCCTGCACAGCGCGGACTACGCCATCATCCTCACCGACAAGGACGGCCTGGTCCGCGTCTTCAATCCGGCGGCCGAACAGATGCTCGGCTGCTCGGCGGCCGACGTGGTCGGCAAGCGCACGCCCGCCGCCTTCATTCACGAAGACGATCTGGCGCGACTCAATCAGGGCACCGGCGAGACCGGCTTTGCCGCATTGCTCGCCGGCACCCAGGATCGCGATGCGTCCGACCCGCTCGAACTCGACCTCATCCAGTGCGACGGCGGACGCCTGCCCTCATCCATCTCGGTATCGCCGATCGTCGACGCCTCGCACGGCAGCATCAGCGGCTATCTGGCCATCGCAGCGGACATCACCCACCGCAAGGCCGCCGAGTCGCGCATCCTGCACCTGGCGCACTTCGACCCACTCACCGATCTGCCCAACCGCAGCCTGCTGCATGCCCGTCTCGAAGAGGCCCTGGACACCGCCGCCACCTGCAAGCAACCGCTGGCGGTGCTGTTCCTGGATCTGGATCGCTTCAAGTACGTGAATGACTCGCTGGGCCACCAGGCCGGCGATGCCCTGCTCAAGGCCGTGTCGGGCCGCTTCCGCCACTGCGTGCGCGAGCAGGACACCGTGGCACGCATGGGCGGTGACGAGTTCATCGTCGTGCTCTCCGACTTCGAAGGCCGTGAACACGCCGCCGAGGTGGCGGGGCGCATCATCGAAGCACTCAACGCCCCGTTCGAGATCAAGGGCCACCGGCTCACGGTCACCCCCTCCATCGGCATCGCCGTGTATCCGGAGGATGGCGACAAGGCCGACCTGCTCATCAAGCATGCCGACGCGGCCATGTACCACGCCAAGGAGCAAGGGCGGAACAACTACCAGTTCTATGAGCGGCGCTTCTCCACCGACGTATCGGCCCGGCTCAATATCGAGAACCGCCTGCGCCGCGCGCTGGAAAAGGCGGAGTTCGAGGTCTACTACCAGCCGCAGGTGGAAACGGCGACCGGCGAGTTCATCGGCCTGGAAGCACTCCTGCGCTGGCGCGATCCGGAACACGGCATGGTCAGCCCGCAGGAATTCATTCCCATCGCCGAAGACTCGGGGCTGATCGTCCCCATCGGCGAATGGGTGATGCGCACGGCCTGCCAGCAGAATCAGGCCTGGCGGGCCGCGCGCCTGCTCGATGTCCCGGTGGCCGTGAATCTGTCGGCCCGCCAGTTTGACGAACACACCCTGCTGGGCACGGTATCCCGCATCCTCGAAGACACCGGCCTGCCTGCCAGCCGGCTTGAACTTGAGCTGACCGAGACTCTCATCATGCGCAATCCCGAGATGACCGCCGATGTCCTCGATGCCGGCAAGCGTCTGGGCGTGCAGATCAGCGTGGACGATTTCGGCACCGGCTACTCCAGCCTCGCCTACCTCAAGCGCTTCCCGATCGACCGGCTCAAGATCGACCGCTCGTTCATCGCCGACATCGAGACCGAGCCGGACGACGCGGCGATTGCCCAGACCATCATCGCCATGGCGCACACCCTGCGCATCGACGTGCTGGCCGAGGGAGTCGAAACCGTGGCCCAACTGCGCATGCTGCGCAACTGGGCCTGCAGCGCCTATCAAGGCTACCTGTGCAGCCACCCGCTGCCCGCGCATGAGATGACGGCCTTGCTGCGCGGATTGCGGGCTGCGCACATGCTCGGGCTGCCCGAAGCAGGGCATGTCTGAACCCGGCGTGTCGGCAAGACCGAACTGACCACGCTTGTCTTGATCGCATCCCGGACGCAGCGAATGCCATCAACGTGAAGATCCGGGCAGCGCAGATGTACCTGGTGTCGCTGAACGCAAACCACGAGCCACTGAAACCCGGCCCAATGGCGGCGGTGCGCGACCAGAGCTCTGCCAGGCCGACAAGCGAGCCGGCCACTAAGGTGCTCGCCCTTCCCCGCTGATTCCGCGAACGGGCCTCAGGTCTTCCGGCTCATCGCCTCGATGACGGTCACCAGCGCGGCCGTATCCAGCCTCGCGCCACCGCGCCCCATCAGGGCATTGAGCTGTTGCCAGACCACCGAGGCGATGGGCAGTGGCGCTCCCAGCTCGTGGGCCTCGCCCAGCAGAATCCTGAAGTCCTTATGGTGCAGCCGGCAATCGACGCCGCGCTCGAAATGGCCCGTCACCATGCGCTCGCCCATCACCTCAAGCACCCTGGAGGCGGCCGAGCCGCCCATGAGCGCCTGGCGCACCTTGGCCGGATCCACCCCGTTGGCCTTGGCCAGATTCATGGCTTCGGCGGCCGCTTCGATGGCTGCGACCATGATCATCTGATTGCACGCCTTGGCCACCTGACCGGCACCGTTCTCGCCAATACGGACAATGCTTCTGCCCAGGATCTCGAGGACCGGAAAACTCCGGGTGAAGGTATGTTCGTCGCCACCGACCATGATCGCCAGCGAAGCTTCGAGCGCGCCCTTGGGGCCACCCGAGACGGGCGCATCCAGCCAGCCGATCTGCCGTTCGGCGTAGCACGCGGCGAGCATGCGGGCCGTGGCCGGCGCAATCGTGCTCATGTCCACGTGAATGCCCCCCGGCTCGAAACCGGCGAGCAAGCCATCGCCGCGCAGCACGAGATCTTCCACATCGGCGCTGCCGGTGACCATGGTGATGACAAGCTCGCTGCGTCTGGCCAGTTCGGCGGGCGTGCCACACCAGCCGGCGCCATCGGCGATCACCGACTCGGCCGAGGCTTCGCGCCGCGCCCACACGGCCACATCGTGGCCCGCGCGCATGAGGTGCCGCACCATCGAGGCCCCCATGTCACCCAGCCCGATGAAGCCGATCCTCATGCCTCGCCCCCGCTCATGGTCTCGAGCAGCTTGAGCATGGCAATCGAGTCATCCTCGCCCATGCCGCTGCCGACCATGGCATTGAACATCTGTGCCGTGATGGCCGCCGATGGCACGGCCAACCCCAGGCGATGCGCCTCTTCCATGACGATGCGCATGTCCTTCTGATGCATCCAGGCCTTGAAGCCGGGCTTGAAGTTGCGGTCAAGCATGCGCTGACCATGGTTTTCGAGGATACGGCTGTAGGCGAAGCCGCCCAGCAGCGCTTCGCGCACGCGGGCCGGATCGACCCCGCTTTTCTGCGCAAAATTGAGCGCTTCGGCGACAGCGGCAACGCCCACACCAGTGAGAATCTGGTTGCACGCCTTGGCCACCTGACCGGCCCCCGAGTCGCCCACCAGGTTGATGGTCTTGCCCACGGCCTGAAGGGCCGGCAAGGCCTTGTCGAAGGCGGCCTGTTCGCCACCGACCATCACCGTCAGCGTGCCGGCAATGGCGCCGACTTCACCACCGGAGACCGGCGCATCGAGCATGGAGACACCCCGTGCCTTGAGCTTGTCGGCAATGTCGCGGGCGGCCGCCGGGGCGATGGTGCTCATGTCCACAAAGACCAGACCATCACGGGCGCCATCGGCCACGCCCTGCTCGCCAAGTGCCACCTGGGCCACGTCGGGGGCGTCGGCCACGCAGGAGATCACCACATCGGACGCTGCCGCCACCTCGGCCACCGACCCCAGGGCCCTGGCGCCGTGCTCAACCACCGGTGCGAGAGAAGCCTCCCGCCGCGCCCAGACATTGACACTGAAGCCCGCCTTGAGCAGATTCAACACCATGGGGCGTCCCATCAAACCCAGGCCGATAAAACCGATATTCATTTAAGCTCTCCTTGCCACTTGGATGTCCGGCCGTTCACGGCCGACTTTGAGCCATTGTAACCAAGGCCCGCGACGCTGTCGGAAACAACACGCCCATGACTTCAGACGACCGGAACTTCGAGCACGAACGAAAACTCGACGCCCGAGTACGCACCGGACTGGTCCAGACACACCTGGAGAGCAACCGGGTCTCGCTGGCCGGGTCAGTGGTGGTCAGCACCCTCGTCCTGCTCTTCTCCGATGCGGAGGGCCACCTCTTTCAGGATGTCCTGATCTGGTGGGTCGTGCTCACGCTCACCACGGCATTGCGCCTCTGGCACGTGCTCCGATTCAAGAAAGCTGCAGACCCTGACCAACGTGCAGCGCGTCTCTATCCGATCCTGATTGTCGAAGCCGCCATCGCCGGCGCGCTCTGGGGCTTGCTGTGCACATGGCTATACCCGGAAGACTCCAGCGTACTCAAGGAACTGACGGTGCCGATCATCATGGGGGTGTCCTCGGCAGCGCTGGTGTCGCTGGGGCCCATCCTGCCCGCCTACATCGCGTTCTTCGGGTGCATGCTCATCCCGGGGACTGTCGCCATGGCCCTGCGGGACAGCTACGTGGAGCACATGCTGGCACTCGTGCTGGGCTTGCTGAGCATCGCACTGCTGCTCAACGGCATCCGCATCAGCCGCAACCACATGCGTGACCTGCGCCTGACGGCAGAGTTGGAGAGCGCGCTCCACAACGAGGCCCAGGCCCGCATTGCCGCCGACGCGGCCAGCGAGGCCAAGACCCGCTTTCTGGCTGCCATGAGCCACGAGATCCGCACGCCCATGAACGGCGTCATCGGCATGGGCCAACTGCTTTCCCGCACCGAACTCAATGAACGCCAGCGACGCTGCCTCGATTCGCTCAATGACTCCGGCAAGCACCTGCTCGGCCTCATCGACGAGATTCTCGATTTCGCCAAGGTCGAATCAGGTCAGCTCACGGTGCGTCACACCCCCACCGACCTGCGTCACCTGTGCCAGCAGGTGGTGGACATGTTCACGCCGCGCGCTGAAGAGAAGCGGCTCTCGCTGCTGTACAAGGTAAGCGACAGCGTACCGGCCATGATCGAGACCGATCCCCAGCGCATGCGCCAGATTCTTACCAACCTAGTGAACAACGCCATCAAGTTCACGAGCAAGGGCGGAGTGACCGTCAATGTATCGGCGCGACTCGACGCAGAAGGCGTCAAGCCCCTGCTCGAGATTGCCGTCATCGACACCGGCATCGGGATTGCGGCCGAAGAGCAGCACCGCATCTTCGAAGCCTTCGCCCAGGTGGACGACAGCATGAGCCGAGCCACCGGAGGCGTCGGGCTGGGGCTGGCCATCTCCCGCGATCTGGCGCGCCTCATGGAGGGCGACCTCCTGTGCAAGAGCGTGCCCGACGTGGGCACCACCTTCCGCCTTCAGCTCCCGCTGCGCGTTCCGGCGCAACCGCGTCAGGCGCAGGAGGTCCCGCAGGAGCCCCCGGTCGGCAACAGTTTTCCGCGCTTCAGCGGGTGCGTGCTGGTGGTCGAAGACAGCCCAACCAACCGGGAGGTGGCGGTCATGACCCTGCAGGAACTGGGGCTTGAGTGCGACATCGCCGAAGACGGCCGCGAGGCGCTCGAGCGCCTGCATGAGCGTCGCTACAGCCTGGTGCTCATGGACTGCCAGATGCCGGTCATGGACGGCTACGAAGCCACACGCGCCCTGCGCAAGCTCGAAGAAGACCTGGGCTGGCAGCGCACGCCCGTCATTGCACTGACGGCGAACGCGGTGGCGGGCAACGAAGCGCGGTGCTTTGGCGCCGGCATGGACGACTTTGTCCCCAAGCCCTTCGAAATCGAGGACCTGGTGAAGGCCCTGAAACGTTATCTGAGCGTTCAGCGCGCGGCCTGAATTTGCCGTCATGGAACGATGTGTGCGGCGCAAAACGCTGCCATAATCGCGCACATGAAATACGCCAGCACCATCAAGGAAATCGGCCGTGGCGCCAAGGGGGCCAAACCCCTGCCGGTCGATGCCGCCAGATCCCTGTTCACCGACATCCTCGCGCAACAGGTGCCCGAGCTCGAACTGGGCGCCATCATCCTGTCCATGCGCATCAAGAGCGAATCGCTCGACGAGCTCATCGGATTCAAACAGGCCATGGACGCGGTCACGCCGCAACTGAGCGTGCCGGCGGGCTGGCGCTGCGTGGTCCTGCCCAGCTACAACGGGGCGCGCCGCCAACCCAATCTCATGCCCCTGCTCGCCATGCTACTGGCGCGCGAGGGCGTCCCGGTGCTCATTCAGGGCCGGCATGACTTCGACGCCCGCGTCAGTCCCTTCGAGCTGCTGGCGGAACTGGGCATCACGCCGCAGCAAGACGTCCAGGCGGCCAGCGCACAACTGGCGGCCGGCCAGGTGGCCTGCCTCAAGCTCGACACCCTGTTGCCGGGGCTGGATGCCCTTCTGGCGCTGCGGCCCCGATTGGGTGTGCGCAACAGCGGCCACACCATGGCCAAGCTGCTCGATCCGGCCCGGGGCCACAGCGTGCGCGTGGTCGCGGTCACCCACCCCGAATACCTGGAGCGCATGGATGAGTTTCTCCTGGCCGATGGCGGCAGTGCCATGCTCATGCGTGGCACCGAGGGCGAAGCCTATGCCAACCCGCGGCGACGCCCGGCCATGAAACTCTATGCCGACGGTGCGCTGGTCGAGACGATCGAAGCAGAAGCCGGCGGTGCACCGCCCCACGCGGATGTCCCCGACGTGCCCGAGGTGCGCGAAAACGCCGGACTCATCCGCGACATGCTCGCCGGCAAGACACCCATCCCTGCGCCCATCCGGGCTCAGGCCGAGGCCCTGATCCGCCGCGCCCGCCTCACCTGACCCCGGCACCCGCCGCACCAGTGTTGTGCAAATTGCACCAAGCTGGCGCACCCGAATTCGACTCGGGGCGATTTTGCAGCGCAAAACCGCCTCAAGCACGCCAGATCTGGCTGGCACGCCGGTTGCTACATTGCGCAGCAAAGGAGTGCCCATGTCTGAGACCAAATCCACCTGTTGTTATTGCGGCGTCGGCTGCGGCGTCATCATCGAGCATGATGGCGACCAGATCACCGGCGTGCGCGGCGACCCCGACCATCCAGCCAACTTCGGTCGCCTGTGCACCAAGGGCTCGACACTCCACCTGACGGCGGCGCCCGAGACCCTGGCGGTGCGCGCCAAGGTGCCGCAACTGCGCACCACCCGCGACGCGGCCCGCCTGCCCAGCGACTGGGACACGGCCCTCGACCATGTCGCCGGGCGCTTTGCCGACATCATTCGCACCCACGGCCCCGACGCGGTTGCCTTCTATGGCGCCGGCCAGTTGCTGACCGAGGACTATTACGTCTTCAACAAGCTCGCCAAGGGCCTGATCGGCACCAACAATCTCGACACCAATTCGCGCCTGTGCATGTCCAGTGCCGTGGCCGGGTACAAGCTGAGTCTCGGCGCCGACAGCCCACCGTGCAGCTACGAGGACTTCGACCACGCGGGCTGTCTGTTCATCACCGGCAGCAATACCGCCTTCGCCCACCCGATTGCCTTCCGCCGCGTCGAAGACGCCCGCAAGGCCAATCCGGACATGAAGCTCATCGTGGTGGACCCGCGCCGTACCGACACCGCTGAAGCCGCCGACCTGTTCCTGCCCATCCTGCCCGGCACCGACATCGCGCTCTACAACGCCATGCTGCATGTGATGCTGTGGGAGGGGTGGATCGACCAGGCCTATGTGGACGCGCACACCGAGGGCTTCGATGCCCTCAAGAAGCTGGTGCGCGATTACAGCCCCACCAGTGCCGCCGACATCTGCGGCATCCCCAAGGCCGACATCGAAAAGGCCGCCGAGTGGTTTGCCACCTCCAGCGCCACCCTGTCGCTCTACTGCCAGGGTCTGAATCAGTCCAGTTCAGGCACCCACAAGAATTCCGCGCTCATCAACCTGCATCTGGCCACCGGGCAGATCGGCCGTGCCGGCGCCGGCCCCTTCTCGCTGACCGGGCAACCCAATGCCATGGGGGGCCGCGAAGTCGGCGGTCTGGCCAACCTGCTGTCCGCCCATCGCGACCTCGCCAACCCGGAGCACCGCGCCGAAGTGGCCGCTCTGTGGGGCATCGACGATGTGCCTGCCGAACCCGGCAAGAGTGCCGTCGAACTGTTTGAAGCGGTCAAGGAAGGTCAGATCAAGGCCGTGTGGATTGCCTGTACCAATCCCGCGCAATCGATGCCCGATCAGACACTCATTCACGAAGCACTCAAAACCGCCGAACTGGTGGTGGTGCAGGAAGCCTTCGAGCACACCGAAACCTGCGCCTACGCCGACGTTCTGCTGCCGGCCACCACCTGGGGCGAGAAGAACGGCACGGTCACCAACTCAGAGCGCCGCATCAGTCGGGTGCAGCCCGGCGTGGCCGCCCCCGGCGAGGCTCGCCACGATTGGGCCATTGTCTGCGACTTCGCCCAGCGCCTGGGCCACACGCTGGGCAAGGGCGCGCTGGCCGAGCGCCTGTTTGCCTACGACGGCCCCGAAGCCATCTGGAACGAACACCGTGAAAGCACCCGGGGTCGTGATCTGGACATCACCGGCCTGAACTACGCCATGCTCGAAACGGCGGGTCCACAGCAGTGGCCCTACCCGGAAGGCGCGACCGGCGGCCAGGTGCGCCTGTACGAGGACGGCGTCTTCCCGACCCCGAGCGGCAAGGCACGCTTCGTGGTCACCGAATACAAGGCCACGGCCGAAAAACCCAGCGCCCGCTATCCGCTGCACCTGATCACCGGCCGCCTGCGCGACCAGTGGCACGGCATGAGCCGCACCGGCCTGGTGGCGCGACTCTACAGTCACGAAACCGAACCGCTGCTGCACATGCATCCGGACGACCTCGCCCGCCGCGATCTGGGCAACGGTGACGTCATTCGCGTCAAGTCGCGCCAGGGGAGCGTCGTGCTCAAGGTGCTCGAGACCGATACCGTCCGCCCCGGCCAGTGCTTCCTGCCCATGCACTGGGGCGGCAATGCCATGGCGGGCACCCTGGGGGTGAACGCACTGATGCCCTCGGCCTTCGATCCCTATTCGAAGCAGCCGGAGCTGAAGCACGCGGCCGCTCAGGTCGAGAAGGTGACCAGCGGCCACCCGATCGTGGCCATGCGTCGGGTGGATGTCACCAAAGAGAACCCTTACGAGGTCATGGCCCGGATCCGCACCCGTCTGGCCGCTCTCCCGTACGCCAGCCTCACCCTGGCCGGCCGGGACGTGCCGGTCGTGATGCTGCAATCGCGGGTGGAAGAGCATGAGCCCGAACTCATCAACGCCATCGACGCAGCATTCTCGCTCGATGATCCGACCCAGGCCCTCAGCTATGCCGACCCGCGCCGCGACATCGGCAAGCGCGCGCGCATCGACGACGACATCCTCACGGCGGTGCGGCTGGTGGGCGAAACCAAAGCCGCCGAGTGGCTCGCCCAGTTGATGACGGTCGGCGCCTCCGCAGCGCCCATGCGCCGCTGGCTGCTGGCGCCGGTCACGCAACCGCCCGAGGGCGGGCCCACCCGCGGCAAGGTCATCTGCAACTGTTTCGACATTTCCGAGGACGCCATCAAGGCCGCCTTTGACGCTGGCGAATCCATCGAACAGCTTCAGGCACGCACCAAGTGCGGCACCAATTGCGGCTCCTGTGTGCCGGAACTGCGGCGCCTGAAGAATCAGTACCGTCTGCCGGCCTGACCACCGCCCCCTCGCCATCCCGGTGAGGGGCAGCCCCGTGACCTGACCAAGGTCTGAGCCTGCGCGGCAAAGTGTCGCAAAGCCCGCTTCCAGGGCGTCACGCTCGCTATATTCGCCGGATGCCTGATTTGCGCGTCCGGATGCCCATTCGTATCGCCGTGGCCTGGGTGGCCATGGTGATGCTGCTCGTGGCGCCCCTGGCCGCACAGCCGGGCACCGCCGGAAGCAGTGCCTCGTTCATCGAGCTCTGTACCGGGCAGGGGATAGAGCAGGTGAGGGTCGACGACGGCGCCGCCGGCGACGTCCCCGGTTCGGCCTGCGGCGGCGAGCGGTGCCCATGGTGCGTGCTCCAGGCCACGCCCGCCGTGCCCGCCACGCGCGTGTCGATGGCACCGCAACCGACCAGGCCGATCCTTCGCCTCAACCACGCGTTCGCCGACGCGCCCCTCGCCAGGCGCGATGCGGACCCACCCCCATCGCGCGCGCCACCCCGCCTGTATCACTGACCCCACGCCAAACCATAGCTGACACCGGCGGCCACCGGCCGACTGGTGCCCCTTCGTGCGTCCGTCGTCCACTGCACGCGGATGCCCACGATGTTTCCCGAGGTCCTCCATGCAGGTATTCCGACTCGCGCCGATCACTGCGGCGCTGTTCGGCACGGCGCTGTCGTGCCACGCCCAGACACTCGTCCAGCTCGACGAAGTGAGCGTCACCGCCACCCGTGAAGCACGCGCCACCGCCGACGTCCCGCAGGCCATTTCCGTCATCGGCCGCAGCGCGCTGGCCCAGAAGAAAATGTACAACCTGAAAGAAGCGCTGGAGGAGATCCCGGGCGTCATGGTCGACAGCAAGAACGGCGGCTTCGACGCCCGCCTGATCATTCGCGGCGCCGGCCTCAAGGCGCCCTACGGCATCCGCGAGATCATGGTGCTGCGCGACGGCGTGCCGCTGACCGACCCGGACAGCTTCACCCGGCTGGACTTCGTCGACACCCAGGACATCGAGCGCATCGAAGTGGCCAAGGGGCCGGGCAACCTGTTCGCCTCCGGCAGTGCGGGCGGCGCCATCCAGGTCATCTCGAAATCGGTGTTCGATGACAGCGCCAACAGCGCACGCATCGGTCTGGGCACCCAGAGCACCGAGAACTATCACCTGCGCTACGGCGGCATGATCAGCGACACGCAGGCCCTGGCGCTGACCGTGTCTCACCGCAACCAGGACAATGACTGGCGCCACTGGAACAGTTTCTCCACCACCCAGACCTCGATCAAGCATGGCTGGATGCTGTCCGGCGACGACACCCTGGAGAGCGAGCTGTCGTATGCGGAAGCCGACATGCAGTTGCCGGGCAGCATGGACGAGTCCCTGTTCAACGCCTATCTGCATGACGGCCGCCAGCGCGATACCGACGACCCGTGGAAGCACTCGGGCCGCTACTCCAAGGTCTGGTTTTTCAACACCCGCCTGGAGATGGTGCGTGGCGACTTCAGCTTCAAGCCGCGCTTCTACTACAACACCTGGCACCACTATCACCCGGTCACCGGCCTGATCAACGACCCCTCCTCCTGGGTCAGCAACATCGGTACCGATCTGGAGGGGCACTGGCGTCACACCGACGGCACCCTGGTGGCGGGGGTGTCGATCCGCCGGGAGAAGGCACCGGACCAGAAGAAGTACGAATACCGCGACGTGCGCACCCTGCCGAGCGGACGCATTCTCGCCACCCTGTCGGACGCCCGGGGCGACCTGGCGTCCACCAGCGACAGCGAGAGCCTGCTCACCGGCCTCTACGTCCAGGAGAGCTGGCGCCCCGGCGAGCGCTGGATCGTGGACTCCGGCCTGCGTTACGACGTGATCGAGATGGAGAACACCACCGACGAGATCACCCAGTACAGCTGGGCCCTCGGTCGCTATGTGGCTGGCGACGGGTACGAGCACACGAAGAAGACCTTTCGCCTGCCGGCTCCCAAGCTGGCCGTCACCTACAAGCTCGGTGGCGGCATCAACCTCTTCGGCATGATTGCCCAGGCCGCCCAGGTGCCCTCCTCCGGCGAGGTGTCGAGCAACCCGTCGCTGGACGCTTCGGTGTCGCGCAATATCGAGTTTGGCCTCAAGGGCCGCCACCGGGACTGGAGCTTCGACGCCAGCGTCTATCACACCACGGTGCGTGACGAAATCGTCCAGATCAACACCGGCGGGGTCACCGAATACGCCAACGCCGGGCGGACAGACAAGAAAGGCATGGAGCTGTCGGGCAGCGTCAACCTGGGCCACGGCGTCTCGCTTGGCGGTTTCTACGCCTGGTCGGACTACACCTATGACGCGTTCAGCGAGCCGCTGCGTGTGGGCTTCACCACGGTCAACGAGGACCGCGCCGGCAAGCGACTGCCCTTCATCCCCCGTCATCAGTACGGCGCCCACATGGCCTGGACCACCGGCGCCTGGAAGCTCCGCCTGGCCGGACTGAGCTGGGGCGAATACTGGATGGACAACGCCAACACGCAGAAATACCAGGGCTGGGACTGGGTGCTGAACCTCTCGGCGAGCTATCAGCAGGGCCCCCATGTCATGTCCGTCAACGTGGGCAATCTCACCGACAAGCGCTACGCCGTGGAGGCCAAAAAGGACACCAGCGGCAACCTGAGCTACACCGCGGCGGCGCCGCGCTCCGTGATGCTCACCTACCGATATGACTTCAACTGAGGCAGATCACATGAGATCGATCCTGATGATGATCACCGTGCTCGCCATGAGCCCCCATGCACTGGCTCAGCATCGCCACGACGGTGGCGCTTCGGGCGCAGGCGCCGACGCCACCTCCTGGACCACCGTCCCGCGCCTGCAGCCGGCCGGTGGCGGTCGTGGCGAGATGCGCCTCGCCCTGGCCGGCATCGATGCCCCCGAACTGGTCATCTACGCGCCCGGTGGCGCACCGGAGACCCGGGTGCGGCATGTGCCGGTCGAGGCGGGTCGCGCCCGTATCTCGCCGGCCGCGCCGATGACCGGCAACTACCACTGGGTTCAGGGCCGCGAGGTACGCCCGGGCATGTTCCACGTGGCCAGCACGGCGGTGTACTTTTCCAACCCCGGCCCGGCGCCCACGGCCCTGCTGGCCGAGCCCAGAAGCGAGCTGGAGATCGTGCCGACCCCGTTGCCGCGCGAGCATTCACGGTATCGCGAGGGGGAGCGCTGGCCGTTCCTGGTGCGCTGGCAAGGACAAGCGCTCGCCGCCCAGAAGCTCGTTCTGGAGACGGCCAACGGCAGCCGGACCGAGGCTCTGAGCGACGCCGATGGCCGCGCCGTGTTCGTCTTTCCGCTCGATTTCGACCCTGCGCAGCGCCCGGGCGGCCACGACCGGACGAGCGCGCCCTTCGTGCTGTGGACCGAGCACCGGAGCGACGGCGTGCACTACCTGAGTTCATTCACCAGCCAGTATTCGCCAGCCCCCGAACGCACCCGCAGCCTCGCCTGGGGTGCCGGCTTCGGCCTGTTCGGCATGGCACTCGCCGTGCCGCTGTTGTTTCGCCGGGAGCACCGCCATGACTGATGCCACATCCCATCGCCCGACCCTTGGCCGGATCCGTCTCGGTGTCCAGCTGTTCATGTTCGTTCTCACCGTCTGGGGCGCCAGTGTCGTGGGGCATTACGCGGCCGACAAGATTTCCGACGCGCTGCCCGCGCTGTCCTGCGCCTACGACATGGAGAACGGCAGCTACTGCGTGCTGATTCCCCTCCAGCACCAGATGCATCACCGGGTCGGTCAGGCCCTGGTCAGCGCTCAACAGGTGGGCCTCAAGATCCTGCTGCCGCTGGCCATGACCCTGCTGAGCTTCCTGGTCTTCTTTTTCATTCTCGGCAAGGCGTTCTGCGCCTGGGTCTGTCCCCTGGGAACGCTGCAGGAGCTGATACAGCGTGTGGGGCGGCGCTTCGGCCTGCCACTGCATGCGCTGAACAAGACCGGCACCCATCGGGTTCGCCCCGTCAAATGGCTGATCCTGCTGGGCCTGGTGCTGGCCCTGCCCCTGCTCACCGGGCTGGGGGTGACGCCGCACGAATTCGGCAATCCCTACTGCGACGTGTGCCCCGCCCGCATCGCCACCACCCTGCTCAGCGGCAACACCGAGCAGCTCTCGATCAACGCCGCCAGCCCCCTGAGCTTTGCCATCGGCGCCCTGGGCAACACCCTGTTCGGTTTCGTTGCCGTGAGCGCTCTGGCCATCCGCCAGCCCTTCTGCCGCATGTGCCCCATGCTGGCCCTCAACGGCGCCTTTCGCCACCTGTCCCTGACGCGACTGGTCAAGCGCCCGCACGACAAGTGCACCCGGTGCGGCATCTGTACCCAGGCGTGCCCCATGGATATCCACAAAATCCAGTCTCAATCGGGGCGCGCGGCCTTTCATGAAGACTGCACCCTGTGCGGTCGATGCGCCGAATACTGCCCCGACGACGATGTGATTGCGCTCAAGTTCGGCCCCTGGCGCCTGTTCCGCTCAAGCCGTGCCTACTACAAGCGCCGCGTCAAAGGCGAATCGCCCCAGGGGGACGTCAAGCCGCTCAAGCGCCTGCCCCGCCCCGCGCCGGAGCGGCCGTGAGCCCGGACGTTCTGGCCGCCTGGGTGGCACCTGACGGCCGGATCGGGCTGGCCGGCGCCCTGCTGCTGGGGCTGTCCATGGGCCTGACGGCGTGCACGGTCACGTGCCTGCCCTTCATGGGCACCTGGGCGCTCGGTCGTGCCGGCAGCCGTCGGGAGACCTGGCGCCATACCGCCGCCTTCATTCTCGGGCGTGTCATGGCCTATGCCGCGCTAGGGGCGGTGGCCGGTCAGATGGGGCAATGGTTGCTGACGGCGCCGCAGGGCCGTCCGGGGATGCTGGCCCTCGGCGTGGCCAGCACGCTGGCGGGTCTGTGGTTGATGGCCTCGGGCGCGCCCACCGGCCCGACAGCGCCGGCATCCGGCGACACGCGGCCGGTCACTTATCATCCGGCGCGTGCCGGCGCCGTGTCCACGTGCACCCGCCATCGCCTCAGCGCCACACCGCCGCTGCTCATGGGCGCCGCCATGAGCCTGACGCCGTGCGCGCCGCTGGGGTGGCTGATCGGGGTGTGCGCCAGCTCGGGCAGCCTGGCGCAGGGGTTGGGTCACGGGCTGGCCTTCGGCATCGGCGCCGGGGTAACACCGCTGATCCTGCTGGTGCCGGCCTTCGGCCTGCTGGGGCGGCGAATGGTGGATGATCGTGCCTGGCTGGGGTTCTGGCTGCGCCTGGCCGCTGGCGGCGTGCTGATCTTTCTGGGCACCCAGCGGCTGTTCTCGGCGTAGCGCGTCGGCGCGATGCTCAGGCGTGCCCGGGGCGACGCAGCATGTCGTCCCGCAAGGCCACCATGAAACGATGTGCCGTGGCACGGCGATCCGCCAACGCAGCCGTGTCTTTCGACGGGTCGAGAAACGGCGAAAACGCCACCAGCTGATTGGGGTCGATCGCCTCGGGCGGCACGAAGGCCATGGCCCAGGTCGCAAACTCGCGCACCGCAATCTTCGACTCGTAAAGCAGGTGATTCTGGCTGTTGCGCGGGTCGCGAACGATGTCCTCGTACAAGGCGCCGACACGAGGTTCGTCCCCTTCGAGCACCTGCATGAAGGTCTCGCCGTGATAGACCAGCAAGCCGGTGATGCCTTCGCGCTTGTTTCGCCGACGCGAAACCTCGAGCAAGGCCAGCAGATCGTCTGCCGCCATGGCCCGGGTGGCGCGGCTGATATACACCAGTTGAATCAGTTCCATGGTTCGCCCTGCCTGTCCAGCCATCGACCAACGGCACCGACAGCGCGACCCATCGTCGCAGCGCCGGCCTGAAACGCTGCTTTCAGTCTAGATTCTCGGAGATGCTCTCCCCAAGTACTGTGCGCATCGTCCTGCTGTGCGCCACGATCACCGTCATCGTCGTCTTCGCGCCCTGGCTGGCTGCGCAGACCGACCCTGCCGAGCCCGGCCTGTTCAACCAGCTGTGCACTTCGCTGGGGATCATCGACGCGCCGCCCGAGCCCGCGCCACCCGCTCATATGCATCACTGAGGCCAGTCAAAGCAACACGGTCGAAAAACACCTGCTGCTAGAATCGAGCCTTCCCGTTTCCGCTTCTGTCCATCATGCTGCTCGACCTGCTCCGCCGTCCCCGCCTGCCCTTTGCGGTCCTCACCGTTGTGGTTTTCGGCCTCCTGGGTTACGGCCTCTATCTTCAGCATGTGGTCGGGCTCGTGCCCTGCCCCATGTGCATCATGCAGCGTTACGCCTTTGTCGTGGTCGGTCTGCTGGGCGCACTGGCGGCGGCCCACGGTAGCCGTGGGACAGGTCGCAAGGTCTGGGGTGCCCTGATCGGCGGTGTCGCCGTGGCCGGCATCGGCGTGGCCGCACGCCAGAGCTGGATTCAGCGCTTCCCGCCCGAAATTCCCGAATGCGGTCCGGGGCTGGAATACCTGATGGAGAGTTTTCCGCTGACCGAACTGCTGCCGATGATTTTCCAGGGCGAAGGGGAATGCACGGCCATCGACTGGAGCTTTCTCGGTCTGTCGATCGCCAACTGGTCCTTCGTGTGCTTTGCAGCGGTGATCATTTTCTCGCTGTGCATCATTTTTGGGCGCACGCACCAGAAGTAATCAATGCGCACCAAAGGTGCATCTTGCACCACGGCAGTGCAAAAAACCGCTGCCCTCATCTGTTCTACCCCTCAAAAGCCCCGAAAATCGGGGCTTTTTTACGTGGCACACCGCTTGCTAAGAGTTTCACCGTGCAGCGCACAAACGCGCTGGTCTGAAATTGAAAGGCATCAGGCACCCGGTTAACGGCGATCGGCTGCGATTCGAAATCACGAATGGTTTCGAGTGCCAACTTCACATGCAAGGATTGAACGATGAGCAAGCTGAAGCTGGTGATGGTCGGGAACGGGATGGCCGGTGTGCGCACCCTGGAAGAACTGATCAAGATCGCCCCCGGGATGTACGACATCACGGTGTTCGGGGCCGAACCGCACCCCAACTACAACCGCATCCTGCTCTCGCCGGTGCTGGCGGGCGAAATGACCATCCAGGACATCATTCTGAATGACCTGGACTGGTACAAGGACAACGATATCGATCTGCGCCTGAACAACAAGGTGGTCAAGATCGATCGCAAGGGCCGCAAGGTGGTGGCCGAGAACGGTGACGAGGTTGAATACGACCGCCTGCTGCTGGCCACCGGCTCGAACCCCTTCATGCTGCCGATCCCCGGCGCCGACCTGCCGGGCGTGATCGCCTATCGCGACATCGCCGACACCGACGCCATGATCGACGCGGCCGCCAACCACAAGCACGCTGTCGTGATCGGTGCCGGCCTGCTGGGTCTGGAAGCGGCCAACGGCCTGGCCCTGCGCGGCATGGACGTGACCGTGGTGCACATCTCCGACTGGATCATGGAGCGCCAGCTCGATGAAGTGGCCGCGAAGATGCTGCAGAAGTCGCTCGAAGAGAAGGGCCTCAAGTTCAAGCTGCCTGCCTTCACCGCCGAGTTGCAGAAGGGCGAGGACGGGCGCGTTTCCAAGGTGGTCTTCAAGGACGGCTCGTCCATCCCGGCCGACCTGGTGGTGATGGCCGCCGGTATCCGCCCGAACACCGCGCTGGCCGAATCGGCCGGCATCCACTGCGATCGCGGCATCGTGGTGAACGATACGCTGCAGACCTACGACCCGCGCGTGTATGCCGTGGGTGAGTGCGCCAACCACCGCGGCATCGCCTACGGTCTGGTGGCGCCACTGTTCGAGCAGGCCAAGGTGTGTGCGAACCACCTGGCCATGTACGGCATCGGCCGCTATGAAGGCTCGGTCACCTCCACCAAGCTCAAGGTCACCGGCATCGACGTGTTCTCTGCCGGCAATTTCAGCGGCGGCGAAGGCACCGAAGACATCGTGCTGCACGATCCGGGTGCGGGCGTGTACAAGCGCGTGGTGCTCAAGGACGACAAGCTGGTCGGCGCCGTGATGTACGGCGACACCAAGGACGGCGCCTGGTACTTCCAGATGCTCAAGGACGAGCAGGACATCTCCGAGTTGCGCGACCACTTGCTGTTCGGCAACAGCCACCTGGGCGACGCCGGCCACAAGGGCCAGAACTCGGCCTCCGCCATGCCCGACGAAGCCGAAGTGTGCGGCTGCAACGGTGTGTGCAAGGGCGACATCGTCAAGGCCATCAAGGCCAACGGCCTCTTTTCGCTCGACGAGGTGCGCAAGCACACCAAGGCCTCCAGTTCCTGCGGCTCCTGCACCGGACTGGTTGAGCAGATCCTGGCCTCCACCATTGGCGGCGCCTACACCCCGGCCGATTCCAACAACAAGGCGGTATGCGGCTGTACCGACTATTCGCACGGCGAAGTGCGTGCTGCCATCCGCGAGAACAAGCTGCTGTCCGCCCAGGCCGCCATGGACTTCATGCAGTGGAAGACCCCCAACGGCTGTTCGTCCTGCCGTCCGGCGCTCAACTACTACGTGATCTCCACCTGGCCCCATGAAGGCACGGACGATCCGCAGAGCCGCTTCATCAACGAGCGCGCCCACGCCAACATCCAGAAGGACGGCACCTACTCGGTGGTGCCCCGCATGCTCGGCGGCCTGACCACGCCGGACGAACTGCGCGCCATCGCCGATGCGGCCGACAAGTACCAGGTGCCGACCGTGAAGGTCACCGGCGGTCAGCGCATCGACCTGCTGGGCGTGAAGAAAGCCGATCTGCCGCTGATCTGGCACGACCTCAACAAGGCCGGCATGGTCTCCGGCCACGCCTATGGCAAGTCCATCCGCACGGTCAAAACCTGCGTCGGCGCCGAGCACTGCCGCTTCGGCACCCAGAAGTCCATGGAAATGGGCGTCAAGCTCGAGAAGATGCTGTTCGGCATGTGGAGCCCCCACAAGGTCAAGCTGGCCGTGTCCGGCTGCCCGCGCAACTGTGCCGAGGCCGGCATCAAGGACGTGGGCGTGATCGGCGTCGATTCCGGCTACGAGCTGTATGTGGCCGGCAACGGCGGCATCAAGACGGAAGTGGCGCAGTTCTTCTGCAAGGCCAAGACCGATGAAGAGGTGAAGGAAATCTCAGGCGCCTTCCTGCAGCTGTACCGCGAAGAGGGTTACTACCTGGAGCGCACCGTGCATTACGTGGAGCGCGTGGGCCTCGACTACGTGAAGTCGAAGGTGCTCGAGGATGCCGAGAACCGCAAGGCCCTGTACGAGCGCCTGCTGTTCGCCCTTCAGGGCTACAACGACCCGTGGGCCGACCGTGCCGAGAAGCCCGAGCTGCGCGCCGCGTTTGAAGATTTCGCCGTCTGATTGCCAAGGAATTGAAGACCATGAGTACCACCATCGACAACGCCACCTGGCACCAGATCTGCGCGCTGACCGACATTCCCGTGCTCGGCTCGCGCGTGGTCAGGACCGAGGCCCACGGCGACATCGCGATCTTCCGCAACCGCGAGGATGAAGTGTTTGCCATGCATGACAAGTGCCCGCACAAGGGCGGGCCGCTGTCCCAGGGCATCGTCTCCGGTCGCACCGTGATCTGCCCGCTGCACAACTGGAAGATCCAGATGGAAAACGGCGAAGCCGTGGCGCCGGACGTGGGTTGCACCAAACCGTTTGCCGTCAAGATCGAAGACGGCAACGTGCTGCTGCAAACCTAAGACCACACACAAGCCCCACCACAAGACCACAGCTGGCGCCGCCGACGCGGTGCCGGCAGGGGCTTCGTACGCCTGAGCAAGACGCTGAGGCAGAGAGCAAATCTTTTATATTCAAGAGGTTCCCCATGAGCCAGGAAAAATTCAATCTCCTGTCCTTTACCGGCAAGATGAAAATCCTCCACCTGTCGTGGATGGTCTTTTTCATCACCTTCTTCGTGTGGTTCAACCACGCGCCGCTGCTCGGTGCCATCGCCGCGTCCCTCGGGCTTGAGAAAGCCCAGGTCAAGACGCTGCTGATCCTCAACGTGGCGCTGACGATTCCCGCGCGGATCCTCATCGGCATGCTCACCGACAAATACGGCCCGCGCATCACCTATGCGGCGTTGCTGTTCGTCTCGAGCATCCCGTGTTTCATGTTCGCCATGGCCGACGACTTCGCCCAGGCCGCCATCGCCCGTTTCATGATGGGTTTCATCGGCGCCGGCTTCGTGGTCGGTATCCGCATGGTGAGCGAGTGGTTCCCGGCCAATGAGCTGGGCACCGCTGAGGGCATCTACGGCGGCTGGGGCAACTTCGGCTCCGCCGCCGCGGCCATGCTGCTGCCGACCATCGCGCTGCTGTTCGGTGGTGACGACGGCTGGCGCTACGCCATCGGCGTGACGGGCGCCCTGTCGCTGGTGTTCTCGTTCATCTGGTATCTGAACGTCTCCGACACCCCGAAGGGTTCGACCTACTTCAAGCCCAAGAAGAGCGGCGGCATGGAGGTGACCAGCAAAGGCGATTTCTACTTCCTGCTGCTCATGAAGATCCCGATGTACGCGGCCCTGGCCGTCCTTACCTGGAAGCTCTCTCCGGCCGGCGTGACGCTCATTTCCGAAGCGGCGGCCAACGGCATCTACATCGCCCTGATCGCCATCTTCATCTACGACTGCTACGGCGCGTGGCGGGTCAACCAGGAGATCTTCCACACCCCCGTGCCCGAGATGCATCGCTACAAGTTCAAGCAGGTGGCCGTGCTCAACGTGCTGTATTTCGCCACCTTCGGCTCCGAACTGGCCGTGGTTTCCATGCTGCCGCTGTTCTTCTCCGAAACCTTCGGTCTGGACCCGGTCAAGGCCGGTCTTGTGGCCTCGGCCTACGCCTTCATGAACCTGATGTCGCGCCCGGGAGGCGGCTGGATCTCCGACCGTTTCGGTCGCAAGAAGACGCTGCTGATTCTCACGGCCGGTCTGGCCGGCGGTTACGCCCTGATGGCCATGACCAACGCCAGCTGGCCGCTGTGGGTGGCCGTGGTCGTCGCCATGGCCTGCTCGTTCTTCGTGCAGGCCGGGGAAGGCGCCGTGTTCGCCGCCGTGCCGCTGATCAAGCGCCGCCTGACCGGGCAGATCGCCGGCATGACCGGGGCCTATGGCAACGTGGGCGCCGTGATCTACCTGACCGTGCTGTCGATGGTCAGCTACCAGGCCTTCTTCCTGGTGATTGCGGCCACCGCCGTGGTGGGCTTCATCGCCCTGCTGGCCATGGAAGAACCCAAGGGGCACATGGCCGAAATCAAGGATGACGGCACCGTCGAACTGATCAATGTAGGTTGAGGGAGGGCGCGCGTCCGCCGAGCCCCGGCCCGGTCTCCTCCACCGGGGCACGGCATCACGCGCGATGACAAGGCAAGGGCGGCCCTCGGGTCGCCCGCGCCATTTCCGGGGGCACGACCACGGGGTTATGCTTGCCCCGTCAGCATCCCACCATCATGGACACACACCCATGAGCACCGAGCTCGAAGTCCGCTTTGGCGGCACATCCCAACCCGGGGTCAAGGCGGTCAATCAGGACGCCTTCGCCGCCTTGCTGCCGCCCGAGCGGAATGAGCGCGCACTCAAGGGGGCGATCGCGGTCATCTGCGATGGCGTGAGCAGCGGCAAGGAATCCGAAGTGGCCAGCCAGATGGCGGTCACCGGTTTCATCGACGACTACCTGGCCACGCCGCCCAACTGGGGCGTGAACAAGGCCGCCGGCACGGTGCTGCGCCAGCTGAACCAATGGGTCTATCGGCAGAACGCGTCGCGCCACCAGAGCCGCGACAGCATGCTCACCACCATCTCCGCCGCCATCATCAAGTCGAACACCCTGCATGTATTTCACGCGGGCGACTCGCGCGTGTGGCTGCTGCGCGGCACATCGCTCGAATGCCTCACCCGTGACCACGTGCTGCGCGAGGGCGGACGCGAATACCTCGCCCGCGCCCTCGGGGCCGACACCCATCTGGAAGTCGACTACGTGAACCGCGAGTTGCAACCTGGCGACACGCTGCTGCTCACCACCGACGGGGTGCATGGCTTCGTCAGCAACTCACGCATGCTCGAGCTGATGCTCCAGTACCGGGATCTTGAAGAAGCCGCCAGGGTGCTGGCCGGAGAGGCGCTCGCCAACGGCTCGGACGACAATGTGTCGGCGCTGGTCGTCGCCATCGACGAGCTGCCTTTCGAAACCCTCGAAGAAACCCATCGCCGGCTCATGCAGCGGCCGATTCCGCCGGTGCTTGAAGCGGGCAACAAGATCGACGGCTTCGAGGTGCTGGATGTCATCTTCTCCGGCACGCGCAGTCACATGTACCGTGTCAAGGACATCGAGTCCGGTGCCCACTACGTGCTCAAGGCGCCGTCCGAGAATTTCACCGAAGATGCCCTGTATCTGGACGGTTTCATCCGCGAGGAGTGGGTTGGCCAGCGTATCGATCACCCCAATGTGATGAAGACCTACCCGAGCCCGCGGGAGAAGCAGTTCATGTATTACCTGGGCGAACACGTCGAGGGCATGAACCTGCGCGAGTGGATGCAGGACAACCCCAATCCGCCACTCGATGCCGTGCGCGCGCTGGTCAGGCAGATCATTGCCGGACTGCGGGCTTTCCAGCGGGCCGACATGGTGCATCAGGATCTCAAGCCCGAGAACATCATGATCAACCGCGACGGCCGGGTGAAGATCCTCGACTTCGGCACCGTGCTGATCTTCGGGACCGACGAAATTGCCTCGCCCCTGGACAAATCGGTCCCCCAGGGCAGCGTGAATTATGTGGCCCCGGAATACCTCATGGGCGAAACCGGCAGCTTCAAGGCCGACCTGTTTTCGCTGGCGGTGATCGTGTACGAAATGATCACCGGCGCCCTGCCCTTCGATGAACCGTCGATCAAGCGGGTGAGCATCAAGTCCTACAACGAGTACCAGTACATCCCGGCCCGCCAGCGCCGGCGCGACCTCCCCGTCTGGGTCGAAGGCTGCCTGACCAAGGCCTGCCAGCCCAACCCGGCCAATCGTTACGACGCATTCTCGGAATTCGAGAAGGACCTCACCGTCCCCAATCCCCTACTCGAGGCGGGCATGCGCAAGAAGCCGCTGATCGAGAAAGACCCCGTGCTGTTCTGGAAGGTGCTCGCGCTGATGCTGCTGGTGGCCAATCTGGTTCAGGTCGCCTTCCATCACTGAACCCATGGCATGGCGCTTGCTTCGTATTCTGTGGGGAGCGGTTGGGAACGCTGACGGGCACCCGCCCGGCACGCGAAACCCGCTCGAAAACAGAACACAGAGAGAGCACCATGGACCTGTCCGTTTCCAGCATTGTGCTGGTCGCCAAGCAGCAGGAGATCGCTGAACTCAAGCGCCTTGAATCGCGCGCCCAGCTCGTCGGCGATATCGGCCACCTGATTCACTATCTGCAAAGCGAGCGTGGCGCATCCAGCCTGTTCCTGGCCTCGGGCGGCAAACGATTCGGTGATGTCCGCGCAGGCTTGATGGCATCGGCCGTCAAGCGCGAAACACATCTTCGCCAGAGCTTCCGGACCCAGCTCGAAGAAGGCCATCGCAGCGGAGCAAAACTGTATTCGCTGATGGCCTGGGTCCTCCTCGGGCTTGACCACCTGCCCGCGCTGCGCGCCCAGGTCGACGCCCAGCAGCTCACACCGGACGCCGCCGTGGCCGCCTACAGCCGGCTCATCGGCGGGCTCTCGTCGCTGATCTTCGAAGTAGCCGAAACCACCATCGACCCCAGCATCTCGCGCTCGCTGGTGGCCCTCTTTAACTTCGTTCAGGGCAAGGAGCTGGCCGGTCAGGAGCGCGCCGTGGGCGCGGCCATTTTCGCCTCGGGCAAGAACGACAGGACCCACCAGAAACAGCTGGGCGAACTCATCAGTGCGCAGGAGCGCAACTTCCAGGTGTTCTGCGAGTTCGCCGACGAGACCTCGGTGGCCATGTGGCACGAGATCCATGCCGCGTCCTATCTGCTGACCATCGAGCGGATGCGCCGGGTACTGATCAGCACCGAGTCTCAGCTCGATCCCGACCTGAGCGACACCTGGTTCGCCAGCTGTTCCGACCGCCTCGCCGCCATGTGGTCCCTGCAGTGCATTCAGGTCGATCGGCTCAAGAACGAGTGTGCCCGCCTGATCGCCGATGCCGAGCGCAACCTGCTCGACGTCGAAGGTCTGTTGCGCGACCTCAAGGACAGCCCGCCGCCCGATGCCGGCCTGGCCAACCGCTTTTTCGATCCGAACATCCCCATCGACCAGGCATTGCGCTTCACCCCGCGCGAAGGCAACGCCCCCGTGATCGAGCGCTCCATCATCGACGTGCTGCAGGCCCAGTCCGAGCGCATCGCCAAGATGGAATCCGAACTCGATCATGCCCGCCGCGCCCTGCAGGAGCGCAAGCTCATCGAGCGCGCCAAGGGCGTGCTCATGGCCCGCTTCGAGATGACCGAGGAAGCGGCCTACAAAATGCTGCAGAAAACCTCCATGGACCAGAACCGCCGCCTGGCCGACGTGGCCGAGGCAGTGCTGGCCCTGCCCGCCTTCTTCACCCCTCAGCCCTCCAACGTGCGGCCGGAGCTGCAGTAAAACGACGCACCATTTCAGTGATCAAGCACTGCCGTGGTGCGCTCCGCACCAACGAGGTCGCTACGGATCTGCGGCAGGAACTGCGGATACTCCCGCTGGATGAAGTCGACCATGCCCTCGCGCACCCGGCAGCGCAGATCCCAGGCTTTGGGGGCGTCGGGCGCGCTCACCAGGGCGCGTAGCTGAATGGCCCGGTCGCTGGCGTCGACCACCTGAATCAGCTGCGCCCGCCCATCCCATTCGGGGGCCGTCTCGCACAGGCGCTTGAGCTCGTCGCGCATGGGCTGCAGCGGCATGCGGTAATCCACCCACCAGTGCACACCGCCAATGAGCTGCGAGCTGTCGCGCGTCCAGTTCTGGAACGGGGTTTCGATGAAGTAGTTGAGCGGCACCACCAGGCGGCGCTCGTCCCACACGCGCACCACCACGTAGGTGGAAAAGATCTGCTCGATCCAGCCCCACTCGTTTTCCACGATCACCACATCACCGATGCGGATCGGCTGCGTGAGCGCAATCTGCAGGCCGGCCAGCAGGTTCGACAGCACCGGCCGGGCGGCAAAACCGATCACCAGCCCCGCGACCCCGGCCGAGGCCATCATGCTGGCGCCGATCTGGCGCACACCGGGAAAGGTCATCAGCATGCCGGCCACGCCCACCAGCCCGATCAGAAACCCGAGAATCCTCACCAGCACCCGCGTCTGCGTCTGCACACGGCGCGCGTGATATTCCCCGCGACCGTTGCCGTCACCGTAGTTGTCGAGCACACCGGCTCCCACGCTGCGCACGGCCGCCACCGCCACCCAGGTCAGTCCGCCGATGAGTAGCAGCAAGGCCCCGTGGCGCACCTCCTCGATGGCCACCAGGTCATCCGGCGACACATTGAACAAGGCCGTGAGCCCGGCCGCGATGAGCGTCCAGCGCATGGGGCCGCGTGTGCCGTTGACCAGGGCGTGCATCAGCGGCACGGGTCGCGTCACCCGTGTGAGCGCGAAGTGCAGTGCGACATGAATCATCCCCATCGCGACGATCACCAGCGCCACCACCACCAGCGTGGTGACCCAGGGATGCGACGAGGTGTCGATCAGGGCTTCGACCTTGCCCAGTTCCAGCGGCAGTTCTTCTTCCATTGAGGCGTCCTTTGGCGTGGCCCCGGGCCTGCCATTTTTTTGCGATGCAATAAATGGGGTCGCTTTGGCGCGCGAAGGTTCCGCAAAAGATGAAGGCCATGCCACACGGGACAATCAACCGCCCCGGCGAAACTGCGCGAAGTGCGCGTTGTCGGACCCGTGAGCGCAACGCACACATCACTGACGGAGAGTCAATGAGCGAGCATGCCCACGATCAGCAATACGAAAAGAACAGCCTGAGCCTCGGTGGCGCTGTCGCCATGGGCACCGGCGTCATGATCGGCGCCGGCATATTCGCGCTCACCGGGCAGGTGGCTGAACTTGCCGGCGTGTGGTTTCCACTGGCCTTCCTCGCCGCGGCCGTGGTCGCCGGATTCAGCGCCTACTCCTACGTGAAGATGGCCAACGCCTACCCCTCGGCGGGCGGCATCGCCATGTTTCTCAGGAAGGCCTATGGGCGCAGCGTCATGACCGGCGCCTGCGCCCTGCTCATGTACTTTTCCATGGTCATCAACGAGTCGCTGGTGGCCCGAACTTTCGGCACCTACGCACTGGAGCTCTTCGACGTGGGCAAGCCCGAATGGCTGGTGGTCACCCTGGCCGTCGGCCTGCTGGTGGTGGCCCTTCTGGTCAACATCCTGAGCAACAGCGTGATTGAGCGCCTGTCGTATCTGACCGCGTTTCTCAAGATCGGCGGTATCGCGGTCTTCGCCGTGGGCGGGCTGTGGGCCGCAGGGCTGTCCGTGGGCAGTCTGACCGCTCAGGGCAGTGGAGCAACCCCCGGCAGTTTCCTGGGTGCCACCGCGCTGGCCCTGCTGGCGTTCAAGGGATTCACCACCATCACCAACAGCGGCGGTGAAATCACCGACCCGCACCGAAACGTGGGACGGGCCATCATCATTGCCCTGCTCATCTGTCTGGCGCTCTATCTGCTGGTGAGCGTCGCCGTGGGTGCCAATCTGAGCATCGACGCGATCATCCAGGCGCGAGACTACGCGCTGGCCGAAGCCGCACGACCCGCCTTCGGCGACGCCGGACTGTGGTTCACCGTCGTATTCGCCATCATCGCCACCGTCTCGGGCGTCATCGCCAGCGTATTTGCCGTCTCGAGGATGCTGGCCATGCTCACGGACATGGAACTGGTGCCGCACCGCCATTTCGGCATGCCGGGCGATATCCAGAAGCACACCCTGGTCTACACCGTGGTGTTTGCCATCGTGCTGACCCTCTTCTTCGACCTGAGCCGCATCGCCGCGCTGGGGGCGATCTTCTACATCATCATGGACATGGCCATCCACTGGGGCATCCTCCGTCACGTCCGGGACGACATCGACGCGGCCCGCTGGGTCTTGATCACTGCGCTCGTCCTCGACGCCGTGCTTCTGGTGGCACTGATCGCCGTCAAGGCCAGCGACGACAGGGTCGTCATTTACGCGGCCGTCGCCGGACTGGCGATCATTTTTGCCGGCGAGCGCCTGTTCCTGCGCCATCACCCCGGCGAGGACTAGACGCCCGTGCAGCGGCCGATTGCGCTACTCTGTGGTCAGACGCCGGTTTTACCAACTCTCAATCACGAATGGAGAAGCATCATGGCAAGTGAGGGCTATCACGAACCGATCGAGGAGCTGAGCGACGAGACCCGCGACATGCACCGGGCCATCGTATCTTTGATGGAAGAGCTTGAAGCCGTCGATTGGTATCAACAGCGCGTGGACGCCTGTAAAGACCCGGATCTGAAGGCCATCCTGGAGCACAACCGTGACGAAGAGAAAGAACACGCCGCGATGGTGCTCGAATGGATCCGCCGCCGCGACAAGAAGTTCGACCACGAACTGAAAGACTGGCTGTTCACCGACAAGTCGCTCAGCCACGGCGACGGTCACGACCATTGATCGAACCGGCATGGGAGCGCTGAGCGCGGTGCTCCCGCCGCAACCGGCCGTGGCTCCTGCCGAGGCAGTCTCCCTGTGGCGGTTGTGGATCGATGGCACTGCAGCGCCCAACCCGGGCGCGCTCGGGATGGGCGTGGTGCTTGAAGCACCGGACGGCAGCACTCGCCGCGAGTCACTGCGCGGGCGTCACGGATGCAGCAACGCGGCGGAACTTCACGCACTGATCCATGGACTTGCGCTCGCGCGCGACGCCGGGATCACCGCCCTGACGATCTTCAGCGACAGCGACTTCGTCGTCCGACATGTTGGCGGCGAACACCAGACGCGCTCGGAAAGGCTTCGGGAGCTGGTGCTCGATGCCAGAAAAGCACTGCACGCCTTCGAGCACGCTGAACTTTTCTGGATCCCGCGTCACCGCAACAGCGAGGCAGACACACTGGCCCGAGGGGCGCTCGGCCTGGCGCCCAAGCCGGCGAACCGGCCGATTTCGCGAAAGCGCCGGCCTTAGCCCTGCCGTCGGCTACTTCATGACCTGAATGATCTGAGCGCCAAGCTGGTACTTGCCTTCCTCGGTGCGATGGCAACGCTTGACCTCGACCCGCACATGCAGCGGCGGGCGCTCGATGCCGCCATCGGGCTGATGCACCAGCACATCGAGCACTTCCGAGATACGCGGCACGTAATCGGTTTCGAGCGTCAGCCCACCCGGGCTGATCTCAAGACAGGCCGCCTCGTAGCGCTGGGTCTGGTTGGGCGGCTGGATCAGGGCGTCACAGCCGAGCGGAATGCGCCGGGAGGTGCGGCGGTCATCGCGAGCAGAGGTCATATCTCTCCACAATCAGGCAGAACGCGAACCGATTTTCGCGTTATCCGAAAGACTATCGGCACAATCGCGACGAGCTTCAACCCGAATACACGCCATGCGTGAAAAAAAACCGGCCCAGTGGGCCGGTGAAGCAGAGAGCAAACTGATTGCAAGTTCGTTTGCTGAGGTACTTCGGGGTGCGCTCAGTGGTTGTCACATTCCTCGAGGAAGGTGAGCAACTCTTCACGCAAGCGGTAGTAGTCCGGATGCTCGAGCAGCATCTTGCGGGTGCGCGGGCGCGGCAGATCCACTTCGAGGATCTTGCCGACCTTGGCGTTGGGGCCATTGGTCATCATCACCACGCGATCGGCCAGCAGAATGGCCTCGTCCACGTCGTGGGTGATCACCATGGCGGTGAGCTGTTCGCGGCTCCACACGTCCATCAGCACTTCCTGCAGATCCCAGCGGGTCAGCGAGTCGAGCATGCCGAAGGGCTCGTCGAGCAGCAGCAGCTTGGGCGACAGGGCAAACGCACGGGCGATACCCACACGCTGCTTCATGCCGTTGGACAGCTCGGCCGCCTTCTTGTGCACGGCATCGGCCAGTCCGATCCGCGCCAGGAAGTGCATGACGATATCGTGGCGTTCCTGCCGGGTGGCGTGCGGATAGACCTGCTCCACACCCAGCGCCACATTGTCGTAGGCCGACAGCCAGGGAATCAGGCTGGGGGCCTGAAACACGATGCCCCGGTCCGGACCGGCGCCATCCACTTCCCGGTTGTCGAGCAGCGCTGCGCCACTGGAGATCGGGTTGAGACCGGCCACCATCGACAGCACGGTGGATTTGCCGCAACCGGAATGGCCGATCACGGAGATGAATTCGCCCTTGCGGATGCGCAGGTCGAAGTCTTCCACCACGGTGAGCGGGCCTTTCTTGGTCGGATAGACCTTGCAGACCTTGGAGAACTCCACGTAGCGGTCGTAGTGCGGCAGCTCGGTCGCATCGGCCGCGCTGGCCGAACCCGGCCGCAGATCCTTGTTGATCCCGCCGATGTATTCACTGCTCGTGTTCGGCAGGATGTTCGGCTTGGCCACCACGTCGCCGGCCTCGGCGGCCTGCTCGGCACCGACGCGCATCAGGTACTCGGTCACTTCCTTGCGCAGGCGCTTGAACTCCGGATCGTGGTTCATCGCAGTACGGTCGCGCGGACGCGGCAGATCGATGACGAACTCGGGGCCGAAGGTGGCGCCGGGGCCCGGGTTGAGCGGGATGATGCGGTCGGCCATGATCAGGCCCTCATCCACATCGTTGGTGATGAGGATGACGGTCTTCTTCTCCTTGTTCCAGATCTCCAGGATCTCGTCCTGGAGATTGGCCCGGGTCAGGGCGTCGAGCGCCGAGAGCGGCTCATCGAGCAGCAGGATCTCGGGGCTGGCCGACAGGGCGCGCGCCACGTTCACCCGCTGGCGCATGCCGCCGGAGAGCTCTGCCGGACGGCGATCGACCGCGTGCGACAGGCTGACCATGTCGATGTACTTCTCGACGCGGCCCTTGCGCTCAGCGGCAGACAGGTCGGGGAAGATCTGATCCACGGCCAGCGCCACGTTCTGGCGCACGGTCATCCACGGCATCAGCGAGTAGTTCTGGAACACCACGCCGCGGTCGGGCCCGGGCTCGGTGACCTTCTTGCCCTTGAGCACCACCTCGCCCCCGTCGGCCTCGATGAGGCCGGCGATCAGCGAAATGAGCGTGGTCTTGCCACTGCCGGAGAAACCCACGATGGCGACAAACTCGCCCTCGCGGATGCTGAGATTGATGTCCTTGAGCACGCAGGTTTCATTGGCGCCGCTGCCGTAGCTCTTGGACAGGTTCTTCACTTCCAGGAAGGCCGGCGCCGTGGGCGCCACCGTGCGCAGCTCGGGCGAGCTGAGCACGGCTTCTTCCTTTTTCACGGGTAATGCATTCATCACGGTGTCCTCAATTCGATGGGCAGCGTCTTACTGCTCGTTTTCACCAAAGCTCACGAGCAATTGCAGCGTGTGCATGATGCGGTCGAGCAGGAAGCCCACGAAACCGATGGTGAACACCGCCACCATGATGCGGCCCAGCGAGTGGGAGGAACCGTTCTGGAACTCGTCCCAGACGAACTTGCCCAGGCCCGGGTTCTGCGCCAGCATCTCGGCGGCGATCAGCACCATCCAGCCCACCCCGAGGGACAGGCGCAGACCGGTGAAGATCAGCTTGAGCGAGGACGGCAGCACGATCTTGGTGACCTTGGTCCACCAGGACAGGCGCAGCACCTTGGCCACGTTGATCAGGTCCTTGTCGATGGAGGCCACACCCACCGCGGTGTTGATCAGGGTCGGCCACAGGGAACACAGGGTCACGGTGATGGCCGAGACGATGAAGCTCTTTGAAAACATCGGGTCGGCAGACACATACACCGCGCTGACCACCAGGGTCACGATCGGCAGCCAGGCCAGCGGCGAGACCGGGCGGAAGATCTGGATGAGCGGGTTGACCGCGGTCTGCACCATCTTGGACAGGCCGCACAGAATGCCCAGCGGCACGGCGATCAGGGTACCGATCGCAAAGCCGGTGAACACCGTGTAGAGGCTGGTCACGATCTGGTCGAAATAGGTCGGCTTGCCGGTATAGGGACGAATGCTCACCTCGGCCTGGGGGTTGCGCTCCAGGATGGCGGCGTTGCGCTTTTCCTGACGCTCGTAGAAGGCCACGGCCTTCTCGCGTTCGGCGTGATGCTCATCGATCAGGCCGATGGCCTCTTCCCACACCTGCGCCGGACCGGGAATCGCGCCCAGGGAGGTCTGCACGCCCGAGGCGGCCACATGCCACACGCCGAGGAACAAAGCCATGGCGATGATCGGCACGCCGATCATCATGAGAATGTTCTTGATCTGCGCGCTGGGGTCATCGCCCTGCACCAGTCGAACGAAAGGAACAAACCAGGTCAGCCCGGTCTTGTTCAGGAAGTTTGCGGTTGCGTTCAGCATGATTTTGCCCTCCGCCTGTATCTGCCCGGCCGGTCGGTGCCGGCCGGGTCAGCACAAGTCGTGATTTTTACTTGATCTCGTCTTTGCCCTTCAGGCCGATCTTGAAGCTGTCGATGTAGGCGTTCGGCTTGGAGCCGTCATAGACAATCCCGTCGAGGAAGTCGTCCTGGGCCGGCTTGAAGCCGGTTTCGGTGGCGAAATCAGGGAAGTCGGACGCCTTCATCTTGCCTTCGGCGATCAGCTCTTTCGCGGCTTCGGCGTAGATGTCCGGGCGATACACGCTCTTGGCGGTTTCCATGTACCAGCTATCGGGCTTGAACTCGGCGATCTGGCCCCAGCGACGCATCTGGGTGAGGTACCAGATGGCATCGGAGTAGTACGGGTAGGTCGCGTTGTAGCGGAAGAACACGTTGAAGTCAGGCACCTGACGCACGTCACCCTTCTCGTACTCGAAGGTGCCGGTCATGGAGTTGGCGATGACCTTGTAGTCGGCGCCCACATAGTTGGAAGCGGAAATCATCTTGGCCGCTTCCTTCCGGTTCTTGTTGTTGTCCGCATCCAGCCAGTAAGCGGCGCGAATCATGGCCTTGACCACGGCCTTGTGGGTGTTGGGATACTTGTCGTTCCACTCTTTGGTCACACCGAAAACTTTCTCCGGATTGTTCGTCTGGATTTCGTAGTCGGTGATGATCGGTGCGCCAATGCCCTTGAACACGGCCTGCTGGTTCCACGGCTCGCCCACGCAGTAGCCATAGATGGTGCCGGCTTCCATGGTCGCCGGCATCTGCGGCGGCGGGGTCACGGAGAGCAGCACGTCGGCGCTGATGGTGCCGGCGGTATCGCCCTTCTTCGGCGCGTAGTAGCCCGGGTTCATGCCACCCGAGGCCAGGTAGTAGCGCAGCTCGTAGTTGTGGGTCGAGACCGGGAACACCATGCCCATCTTGAAGGGCTTGCCTTCCTTCTTGTAGTCGTCGACCACTTCTTTCAGGTATTTGGCCTGAATCGGATGCACCGGTTTGCCGTCCGGCTGAAGGGGCAGCTTCTTCTTGAGCTTTTCCATGACCTCGTTGGACACGGTGATGCCGTTGCCGTTGAGATCCATGGAGAAGGCGGTGATCACGTGGGCCTTGGTGCCGTAGCCGATGGTGGCACCCAGCGGCTGGCCGGCCAGCATGTGCGCGCCGTCGAGCTCACCGGAAATGACGCGGTCGAGCAGCACCTTCCAGTTGGCTTGCGCCTCCAGGGTCACGTACAGGCCTTCTTCCTCGAAGTAGCCCTTCTCGTAAGCCACGGCCAGCGGGGCCATGTCGGTCAGTTTGATGAAGCCGAACTTCAGGTCCGGCTTTTCCACGTCCTCGGGCAATGCGTGGGCGGCGTTCATGGCACCGACCGCGATGAGCGTGGACGCCACGATGCCACGGATGGCGCTCTTGATGGCGGAATGGGAGGGCTTTTGCACTTGATGCGTCATGGATTCAACTCCTAATGCGAAATCAAAATATTTGAAATCAATGAGTTGCCCCCATCGTTAGAGGCGCTGACCGTAGCATCCTCGCCCGGCCCGGTCCGACAGACCGTTCAGCTCGTATCTCTCACCCGCACATCCGCTCGACCCGTCATTGGGATGATCGAATGCACCCGGTGTTGTCGCCTCAAACTACGCAAGCGGTGTGCCAAAAAACATAAACACATGTTTTATAAGGATTTGATTTGTTTACCCTCTCATTTTCATTCCTGGAGCCACTCCCTTTAAAGAGGCGCTGCGCACCCGGAACGTGCATCGGCACACGAATGGTGCAACGCAATAGTGCAAGCAAATGCTTCCTGAGGAATGCCGGGCAGAAAAAAACCCGGCACGCAGCCGGGTCGTCAACACGTCGGTGAGTCCGTCAGATCACGGGATCGATGGCGCGGGTCGCCGATTGCAACGCGTCGGTGTCGACCATGAGCAAGGACATGTCGTCATGGGCCGATATGCCCGCCAGATGGTCAGCGAGCGCCTCCTTGGCGGCGGTCACGCGCTGATCGCGGGGCGCACTGGCCAGCACCTCTTCCAGGCGCAGCAGACCGAATTCATGCCCATCGGCACCAATGGCCTCCGTGACACCGTCGGAATACAGGACCACCTGCTCGCCGCTCGACAGCTTGATACGCTCGGGCTCGCAGCCCTCGCGCGTACTCTCGATGACCCCCAGCGGCAATTGCTTGGACGGCACGCGCATGCGCACCCGGCCGTTCTCGCCCACCACCAGCACCGCCGGGACACCCCCTACCCACACATCCGCGGCACCACCGGCCGGTTCGATACTCATGATGGCGGCGCCGACAAAGCGCCCCACGGGCAGTGACTGGTTCAGCAGATCATTGATCTCGCTCACCAGCCGGGCCAGCGACACATCCTGGGCCACCAGTGCGTAGAACACCGGTAACACCGGTTGAACGCTCACGGCGGCAGACAGGCCATGCCCGGTGGCATCGGCCAGCATGGCATAGAGGCGGCCACTGGGCGACGCGGCCGCCACCACCAGATCACCCGAAAAGTTCTGCGCAGGCATCACCGTGTAGTGAATGCGCGGATCGAGCATGGCCTCGGCATTGATCTGGCTGGCCATGATCTGGCGGGCCAGCTCCTGCTCCCGGTGCTGTTCGTCATGAAACCGCTGCAGGTGCTCCGCATGCTGTTCGCGCTCTTTGCGCACCCGCACCCGCTCGCTGATGTCGCGCAGCACCCCGATGAACACCTTGCGATCATCAATGATCAGCTCGGTCACACCCAACTCAAGCGGAAACGATTCTCCATTGGCCCGCACACCGGCCAGTTCGCGAACGGTACCGATGATGTTCTTTGCACCGCCATTGGCATAGTTCTCAAGATAGCGGTCGTGGTTCTCCCGGTGCGGGCTCGGCGTGAGGATGCGCACGTTCTGGCCCACCAGTTCGCCCGCGCCGTAGCCGAACATCTGGTGCGCCGCCGGGTTGGCGGACTGGATGATCCCCCGCTCGTCCGTCGTGATGATGCCGTCGATCACCGCATTGGAAATCGCCTGCACCCGCCCCAGCAGTTCGCGCTGCCCGCGCTCCATGGCAAGCAGCCGCTGCATGGTGCGCATCTTGGCCGCGAACACGGTAAAGGAAATCGGTTTGACCAGATAGTCGTCCGCACCGGCATCCAGCCCGGAGACAATATCGGCATCGGCGTTGAGCGCCGACATGATGACGATGGGCGTCCACTCACCGAACTGGGCGGCTCGAATCCGGCGGGTGGCTTCGAAGCCATCCATTTCCGGCATCATCAGATCCATGAGCACGATGTCGGGCTTTTCCCGCTCGAAGGCTTCGACCGCGTCGCGGCCGTCGACCGCGCAGATCGACTCGAGCCCGAGTTTTTTCAGGAACAACTGCATCATGTTCCGGTTCGCGGAGGTGTCGTCCGCGATCAGAACGGTCATGGGCGCCGATTTGCTTGGGTCGTTAGCGTTCACGATAGGAAGCTCTGCCACAACGGCATCAAGAAGCCTGTCTCATCACCACGGCGCGAACAATATTGCCCTTGCCCTGATATTCAAGCGAACTGAAGGCCAGCTGGCGCGCCAGTGCGATGCCACGCCCGTTCGGCGCGAAGGCGCGTTCCGGAGCCAGCTCGAGAAAGTTGTGCCAGTCGAAGCCCGCGCCCTGATCCTCGATGACGAAAGTCCATGCACTTTCACTGACCGAGATGCCGAGTTTGGCCTGACGCTCCGCGTATTCGGGCATCTGCAGCCGACGCACGACCTCTTCCTCCCAGTCCCCGGATTCGCGCAGCCGGGATTTTTCGTCGAAATCGATCCCCAGATTGCCGTGCTCGACCGCGTTGATGAGCAGCTCCGACAGACCGAGCACCACGATCTCGGGCTCGTCACACAGGGATGCGGCCAGAGCCGCCAGCGCGTGGGCTTCATCCAGGGTGCGGAAGCGGAATTCGCCGTTGTTGAGCGTGCGCAGGGCCCCCACATGCAGTTCAATGCGTTGAGAGAGGCTGCGGCGGTGCTTCAGGTCATCGAGTGCGGCGCGCACGATGCTCTGCAGGCTTTCCGGCTCGAAGGGCTTGGTGAGGTAGTAGTAGGCACCCGCCGCCAGGCCCTCGCGCACCTGATCGGGGCTGGCCGCTGCGGTCTGCATGATGACCGGCAACTCATTCAGACGCGAATCCGCCTTGATGCGCCGGAGCACTTCCATCCCGTCAATGCCGGGCATCATGCGGTCGAGAATGACCAGATCGAACGATGAGAGGGGATCGAGCAGCTTGTCCCACGCCTCTTCACCGCTGGCGGCCATGTCGAGAAGGTAGCCCTCCTCTTCCAGGTATTCACCCACGATGTCCAGATTGAACGGCTCGTCGTCCACCACCAGAATCTTGGTCGAACTCATCTTGTGTGTCCCTCACTTTCCTTTTTCTCGTTTCGGACTACCGCGTCGGCTTCAGGCACTTCCATCACCAGAACAGCACCCGCGCCATCACGCAGGACCGCGTGAATGCGACCGCCATGCGCCGCCACGATCTCCCGGCAGATGGCGAGTCCGAGGCCGGTCCCACCCGCGCCGGTGCGCGTTTTACTGCTCTGGGCGAACTTGTCGAAAACACTTTCCAGTTCATCGGCAGGAATTCCCGGTCCTTGATCCATTACCGTCAACCGGACGGATCCGAGCAGCGTCTTTCCATCCATCATCTCACCGCGAGACACGCTCAAGGTGATCTGGCCACCGTCCGGTGAAAACTTGATGGCATTGGAAATCAGGTTTCGCACCACCTGCGCCATCCGGACCGGATCGCCGACGATATACGGTTCGTCCGCCTCATGATCGAACACCAACTCCAGCCTGCGCGCAGCACACAGCCCCTCGACCTCGTGCGCCACGTCCTCGCAGACGCGCGAGAGCAGACACGGTTGCAGATCGAGCACCATGCGCCGGGCCTCGAGCTTGGACAGGTCGAGCAGGTCGTTAAGCAGCACCAGCAGCCGCTCCCCACTGACGCGAATGCGCGAAAAATAGTCGCGCACTTTGCCTTTGTCGACCTTGTCGATCTTGTCCTCACCCAGACGGGCGTAGCTGAGGACCGCATGCATGGGTGATCGCAATTCATGCGACATGTTCGCCAGAAATACCGTTTTCGCCTCGTTGGCGCGCTCGGCGGCCTCCTTGGCGGACATCATGCTGGCGGTCTGCTGGTTGACCAGCTCGGTGAGGTGATCCCGGTGTTTCTGCAATTCGGCGTTGGCGTCATGCACTTCCGTCATGTCGGTGGCACAGCACACAAAGCCGAGGAATTCACCGTGGTCACCCAAATTGGGCGATACGGTGACTTTCACGACCGCATAGTTGCCCTCTTTGCGCCGGAACCGCGCTTCGGTCTCGAAGGGCGTTCGCGTGCGCCGGGCCTCGTCCATGAGCCGCTGAACCACGTCCTGGTCGTCGGGATGAACGAACTGGATCCAGGCACGCCCGAGTGTCTCGCGCTCGCTGGCGCCGGTCATTTCATACCAGCGGCGGTTGGTATAGGTGACGTTGAACTCCTGATCGCCGAGCCAGATGATCACCGGCGCGGCCTGCGCCAACAGCCTGAACCGGCTCTCGCTCTCGCGCAGCGCGGTAGCGCGGCGTTGCTGCTCGGTCACGTTCTTGATGAGGATCAGCACACCGCCCGTACTCACCGGCGCCACCCGTGCCTCATAGTGCTGCAAGGCATCGTTGGCATTCGGCGCACTGTACTCGACCACTTCGACGCGACGCTCGCGCATCACCTTGCGCACCACCGGCTCGACCATCGCATAGCGCTTGGGACTGAGGATGCGCTGCATGGGCAAGCCCATCACCGTGCCCGGATTGATGCGCATGGCTTCGTCCTCGGAGGCACGGAAGGCGATGAAGTGCAGTTGAGCATCGAACTGCACCAGCACGTCGGGAATGGCATCGAGCATCGACTTGTTGGTGGCGTTCATGCGCCGCAAGGCATCTTCGGCCGACTTGCGCTCGGAGATATCCTCGACCACCGTCCACACGCCGGGCTCGCCGTCCTGGCCGCGCACCAGTGCGCCACTGAGCACCACCGGCACTTCGGTCCCATCCGGCCGCACGAAAGCACGCTCGTAAGGCGTCACCGCGCCACGTCGCAGGGCATCGATGGTTTTTTCCCGATCGAGCGGATGGAAGCGTTCTGGCGTCAACTCGGCATAGTAGAGCCCGATCAGCTCACTCTCCGAGCGCCCCACAATGCGGGCAAAAGCCGCGTTGGCCCGACGGATCTCACCGCCCTTGGTCACCATGGCCATGCCCAGCGGCGAATTGTGGAACAGCCCGTCAAGCTCACTCAGTGACGTGCGCAAGGCGCGCTCGGCCCGGCGCTGGGCAGTGACGTTCGAGAGCACCACGATCACGACCTTCTGCCCGTCCGCACCGTCGACCGAGGCCTTGCTCACCACCACATCGCCTTCACGCCCGTCATGACTGCGCATATGGTATTCGCGGGCAATCACGCCCCCGGACCTGAGCACTTCGCTGTCGACCGCCAGATGTTCTTCGGACTGACCGGGCAACAGATCGGCCGTAGTGCCGTTGAGCAGCGCCTCGCGAGAGGTGCCGATGAACTCGCACGCCGCCGAATTGGCATAGATGTAGCGGTGATCCTGCGACTTGATCAGCACCGGATGCGGGAAGACTTCGAGCACCCGGGCATAGAAGCGCTGAACCCGCTCCAGCTCGTCTTCGCGCGAGCGCAAGGTGGTCACGTCGGAGATGGCACCGGCCACGCGAGTCACCCGGCCGAGCCCATCCCACTGGGCCTGCCCGCGCACGCGAAGACGTCGCCGCTGGCCTTCCCGGTCGAAGGAAATGATCTCCACATCAAGCGGTGTTCGTTGCTTCAGATGCGCACGCAAGGCCGTCAGCACCACGCTGCGCTCACCCGCCTCGATCTGTCGAAGCACCTCCCGGTAAGACACCGGACCGCGGTGCGGCAGATCGAACACGATCCGGCAACCCCGGCTCGACAGAAACATCGACCGGTCGCCAGGACGCCATTCCCAGATGCCGTCGCTGGTGGCCGCCGTGGCCAGCGCAAAACGGCTTTCACTCTCGGCCAGCTCACCGGTCATGCGCTTGACCGTATGCACCGCCTGACTGCGACCGGTCAGCAGAACGAAGCACAGCCACGCCAGGCTCACGCTCAACAGCCCCCCGGCCACTTCCGCCGTGAGCTGAACCAGGCTGCCGAGTTCCTCGTCCCGATGAAAGAAGCGCAGCGTGAGCTGCCGCCCACCCAGAGTGATGAGGTGCTCACGCCCCACCTGAGGGAGGCCCGCCGCCACCGGAATGAGCGCCCGATTGGCGCCGGCGGAGGGGTCGCGAAGCTCGACCGCGTAGCGATCCTGCCAGTCGGCCAGCACGGAGTCGATCCAGCTCTTGTAGTGAATGCCCACCGCCACGACACCACGCAACTGACTCAAGGGGTGAGTCTCGACGGCGGCACGGCTCAAGCGCTCTTCAAGGGGCACGACGAGCAACGCACCGGCCGAACGGTCGGCGCCCTGCCACAGCGACAGAGGCGCGGACAGCACCGGACCACGCACCGACATGGCATGCATCACCGCGTCGCGTTCCGCCTGCCCTTCCGCAAGGTCACGACCGACCTGCAGGCCGTGCGGGGAAAACTCGGGGGCGAAATACAGAATGGGCAAGGCCGGCGAACTGCCGAAGCTGGAAATACGCACCGGCTGCGAGTAGAGCAACTCGGCGCGCTTTTGCCATTCTCCGCGCTCGAAGGCTTCGACCTTGGGCGCATAGACGACGCCCGTCGCCCCTCGGCTGAGTACCACCTCCAGGCCGCTGGCACCGGAAAACCGCAGCCACTCATCGTAGGAGACATCTTCGGAGGCGTTGAACAGCCCGGCCATGGCACGGGCCAGCGCCTCGAAATCGGCCAACCGGGCGCGCAGACTGGCGCCGATGCGAGCCACTTCCTGCTCGCGATCATGCGCCCGATAGGATTCCTCAAGACGCCCCAGCAAGGTACTGCCCAGGGCCGTCAGCAACAGTCCGACCAGGAGCACGGCCAGGGTGGTGACCCACACCGACCGCTCAACGCGGACGCGCTTCGGCGCAGCGCCGCTGAAATGCGTTTCGGCGAGCGCAGGATGATCCTGAGGGCGGGAGGTCGTCATACGGGCAATATCGGCCCGTCTGCCTCAAAACTTAAGCGCCCCCGCCGGATTTAACCGTGTTCATTACAGGGTTTTACAAGTTCAGCTGCAACCGACGCTGTCCTTGACGCCAAGCTTGCGCAGAATGGTCTCCAATGGACAGATCCGGGTGAAGCCACTCTGAAAGAGATTGGCCCCCACGAAGGCGGTAAACCACAGGAAGTTCTTGCTCACGAACAACGGCGAGCCCTCGACACCCAACCCCAGTGAAATGAGGACGAATGCGCCTGCGAAAATACGGACGAACTGATTGACGGTCAGGGTCATGCGACCTCTCCTTGCTGGATTTCGGCCACGCGCTTGCGCATGGCGGCGTAGTAAAGCACCGGGATCACCACCAGGGTGAGCACGGTGGACACGAGAATGCCGAAGATCAGGCTGATGGCCAGCCCGTTGAAGATCGGGTCATCCAGAATGAACACCGCGCCGATCATGGCCGCCAGGGCGGTCAGCCCGATCGGCTTGGCCCGCACCGCGGCCGAGTGCACCACCGCATGGGCGAAGTCGGCGCCCTCGCGCATCTGGTGGTTGATGAAGTCCACCAGCAGGATCGAGTTGCGCACGATGATCCCGGCCAGCGCGATCATGCCGATCATGGACGTGGCGGTGAATTGCGCCCCCAGCAGGGCATGGCCCGGCATCACGCCGATGATGGTCAGCGGAATCGGCGCCATGATGATGAGCGGCACCAGGTAGCTCTTGAACTGCGCCACCACCAGCAGATAGATCAGGATCAGGCCCACCGCGTAGGCGATGCCCATGTCGCGGAAGGTTTCATAAGTGATCTGCCACTCGCCGTCCCACTTGATGCTGTAGCCGGTGTAGGGGTCAGCCGGTTGCTGGATGAACCACTCGCCCAGGGTGCCACCCAGCCGGTCGCCCTCCAGCGGCATGTCCAGGATGCGGCTGCGGATGTCGAACATGCCGTACAGGGGCGAATCGATCGGCCCGCCCATGTCGCCGGTCACATACACCACCGGCAGCAGGTCCTTGTGATAGATCACCTGCTCGCGGCCGGTGTGTTCCACCGTCACCAGTTCCGAAACCGGAATCAGCGTCCCGTCCCGGGCGCGTACCTTGAGCTGCAGCAGATGGTCGATGGACGACTGGCGCTCGGCGGGCAACTGCACCCGCACCGGGATCTCGTACTTGTTGTCGCGCCCGTGCACCGGGGTGACGTTCTGGCCGTTCAGCCCGAGCTGCATCACCTCGACGATGTCGGTCTGGGCCACGCCCAGGAGCGCCGCCTTGGCCTGATTCACGCGCAGGATGAGTTTTTCGGCCGTCTCGTCGACGGTGTCGTCGGCGCCGATGATGTCCGGCGTGTTGTCGAAGGCGTCGCGCACCTTCTGCGCCACCGCCAGCTGACCGCCGTAGTCTGGCCCATAGACCTCCGCCACGATGGGCGAGAGCACCGGCGGGCCCGGCGGCACTTCCACCACCTTGGCGTTACCGCCATGCGCCTTGGCAATTGCCATGATGCGGTCACGCATGCCGATGGCGATCTCGTGGCTCTGCTCGCTGCGATGATGCTTGTCGAGCAGATTGATCTGCAGGTCGCCCTGCTCCGGCGCGCTGCGCAGATAGTACTGGCGCACCAGGCCATTGAAGTTGATGGGGCTGGCCGCGCCCGCATAGGCCTGCCAGTTATCCACGAAAGGCGATTCGGAAACGTATTCCCCGATCTCGAGCAGCACCTGCGTGGTTTCTTCCAGCGGCGTGCCCACCGGCATGTCGAGCACCACCTGGTACTCGGACTTGTTGTCCAGCGGCAGCATCTTGAGCACCACCAGCTTGACCACCGCCAGCGACACCGACGCGGCAATGAGCACGATCACCGCGAGCCACAGCAGGCTTCGGTTGCGCCCGCCGCGGCGCTCGTCGAGCATCGGCCCCATCACCTTGCCGAAGAAGCCGGACAGGCGACGGGTCATGGCATCCTCCCCCCCTTCGGCGCCTTCCCCATGGTGGGCCTTGCCGAGGAACATGTTCGCCAGCCACGGTGTAACCATGAAGGCCACCAGCAGCGAGATGAACATACCCATAGAGGCGTTGATCGGGATCGGGCTCATGTAGGGGCCCATCAGGCCACTCACGAAGGCCATGGGCAGCAGCGCTGCGATGACCGTGAAGGTGGCCAGAATGGTCGGCCCGCCCACTTCATCGACGGCACCCGGGATCAGTTGCCACAACGGTTTGGACGGCTCCAGTGTCTTGTGCCGGTGGATGTTCTCCACCACCACGATGGCGTCATCCACCAGGATGCCGATGGAGAAGATGAGCGCAAACAGGCTCACCCGGTTCAGCGTAAAGCCCCAGGCCCAGGAGGCGAACAGGGTCGCCGCCAGCGTGAGCGTGACCGCAATGCCGACGATCAGCGCCTCGCGCCAGCCCAGGGTGAGCAGCACCAGCACCACCACCGCGCTGGTCGCGAACACCAGCTTGCCGATGAGCTTGTTGGCCTTGTCGCGGGCGGTGTCGCCGTAGTTGCGGGTGACGGTCACGTTCACACCGTCCGGAATCACCGTGCCTTCCAGACTGTGCATGCGGGCGATGAGCGCATCGGCCACATCCGAGGCGTTGGCGCCCGGTTTCTTGGAAATCGACAGGGTCACGGCCGGATACGCACCGGGCGCAGCGCCGCCTTCATGCCCGGCGCCGGTGCCGAACCAAACGTAGCGCGAGGGTTGGTCCGGCCCGTCCTCGATGGTCGCAACATCGGCCATGAACACCGGTTTGCCATCGGTGACGCCCACCACCAGTTCGCTCACGTCGCGCGCCGAGCTGATGTAGGTGCCGGTCTGCACCAGCACTTCGCTGTTGTCGCGCACCAGCTGGCCCGCCGGCTGCGATGCGTTGGACAGCTGCAGGGCATCCTTGATATCCGAGGCGGTGACGCCATGGGCGTTCATCCGCGCCGTGTCGAGCAGGATACGGATCACATGCCCGGGTCCGCCGATGGTGGTCACGTCGCGCGTGCCGTCGATGCGCTTGAGCGCGATCTCGGCCGCCCGGGAGACCTGTTGCAGGTCAAAGCCGGAGCGCTCGGTGTCATCGGTCCACAGGGTGAAGGCCACAATCGGCACATCATCGATGCCTTTTGGCTTGACGATGGGCGGCATCACGCCCAGTTGCGGGCTGAGCCAGTCCTTGTGCGATTCAAGCGTGTTGTAGAGTTTGACCAGCGCCTCCTGGTTCTTGACGCCGACCTCGAACTGCACGGTCATGATCGCCATGCCTGGGCGCGAGACGGAATACACGTGCTCCACCCCGGCGATGCGCGAGAGCACCTGCTCGGCCGGTGTCGACACCAGCGCTTCCACATCCTCAGCCGAGGCACCCGGCCAGGGCACCAGCACGTTGGCCATGGTGACGTCGATCTGGGGTTCTTCTTCCTTGGGCGTGATCAGCGTGGCGAAGATGCCCATGAGCAGCAGCACCAGCGCCAGCAGCGGCGTGATGGCGTTGCGGTCGAACGCCGACGCCAGCCGACCGGAGATGCCCAGCTTTTTTGCGGTCTCGGCCATGGCCTCAGTCCGCCGCTTGGGTCTGCTTGAGGCTCAGGCTGGCCTTGATCGGATCCAGCGCCACCTGTTCGCCATCCTTGAGGCCGGCCAGCACCTCGATGCGCCCATCTCCCACCGATTCACCCGGGCGGATCTGGCGCAGATGAAAGCCATCCTCTTTCCTGACATAGACGGCGACAATCTCGCCTCGGCGCAGCACCGACGCCGCCGGAATGGTCACCCTCGACGTTTCGCCCACGAACAGGTGCATGCGCGCGAACTGGCCCGGTGCGATGCCGTCCACGCCCTGCGGCAAGGTCGCGCGCACCTCAACGGTGAAGGTGCGCGGGTCGGCCGCCGGCAGCACGGTCACACGCTCGGCCGCCACCAATTGGTTGAGTGCCGGCACTTCGAGCTGGGCCCGCAGCTTGGCGGTGTTGGCCCGGCCGATGACGGTCAGCGGCACCTGGGCCACGACGCGCATCACGCCCGGCGAGTAGACCTCGATGAGCGGGCGGCCCGGCTGAGCCATGTCACCGGCGTCCACATGGCGCACCGACACGATCCCGTCGAAGGGCGCGGTAATCGTGGTGAAGTCCCGCGCCACCAGGGCTTGCCCCTGCCCCGCCTGCGCCGCCTTGAGGCTCGCCTCCGCCGCCCGCAGCGAAGCACGGGCCTGGTCCACATGGGCCTGACTGACAAACTTCTGCTTGAACAAGGCCTGGGTGCGCTCCCATTCAGCGCGCGCATTGGCTGCTGCCGCCTGGGCACTGGCCACGTTGGCCGCCGCCGCGGCCACCGACTGGTTGGCCTCGCTGGCGTCTACACGCATCAACACCTGCCCCTTGGTCACCGTATCGCCGGCATCGACGGCCGTGCTCAGGATGCGCCCCTGAACCTGAGCCGCCACGGTGGCCGAGGACACCGCCTCGACAACACCTTCAGCCACATGCTGAGTGGCCACGGCACCGCGTTCGACCGGTGCGATTTCGACGGATTGCGCCCAAGCCGACCCGAAGGGCAGCAGGCACGCCAGAACAAGCGGGATATGTCGGATCATCATGTTTATTAGTATATGCTTATATACGCGAATTTCAAGCACTCGACCCCGCTTGCACGCGGGCGCGCCCGTGACATGCGAAAGCATGGCACGGGGGGCAGACAGACAGATTGATCTCAGTCGCGAAAACGCGGTGCCGGGGTGGTGGTGATCTCGACGCAGCGACCTTCGTCGGAATAGTCCAGCACCGGGAAGGCCAACTTGCGCGCCAGTGCGATGCCACGCCCGGTCAACTGCGCGGCGTTGACGTCAGGCATGTCCAGATGACGCCTCGGATCGAAGCCAGCGCCCTGATCTTCGATCCGGAGGGTGATGTCTTCCGCGCGAATCCGGACGGTCAGGGAGGCCACACGATCGCGGTACGCTGAATCCGCCAGGCGGCGGGTGATTTCCTCATGCCACCGACCGGATTGCACCATGAGCGCCTTGGCGTCATAGCCGATGCCCAGGTTGCCATGTTCGACGGCATTGACCAGTAGCTCGAGCAAGGCAACCCGCACCAGATCGGGCGCCGAGCACAGCATCGACACCCCGTGCGCGAGCGCCGAAGCGTCATCGAGGGTACGAAAGCGGAATACCCCCTCGCCCAGGAGGCGCAACGCCGCGCTCAGGTCCGTGGCACGCTCGCGCAGGTCTTCGGTCTCGCGATGTTGTCGCAGCGCCGCCCGAACGATGCGGGTGAGCGCGCTGATTCGATAAGGCTTGGTGAGGTAGTAGTCAGCGCCCGCCTCGATCCCCTCGGCCACCTGCACCGGATCGGCCGCGGCCGTCTGCATGATGACCGGGGTCCGGCTCAGGCTGGGCGTCTCACGGATGTGGCGAAGAATCTCCATCCCGCCCGGTTCGGGCATGCGGCGGTCCAGCACCACCAGATCGAAGGGCGGGCCGCTGCGCTGGAGCATCTCCATGGCCTGCTGCCCGCTTTCGGCTGCGGTCACTTCGTAGGATTCGCCCAGCACATCGGACGCAATCTCGAGACTGAAGGGCTCGTCGTCCACCACGAGGATGCGTGCACGTTCGGCACTGCGCTGCATCATGCGTTCGCCTCCTCGGTTTCCTGCGTGAGCGGCATGGCCGGCAGGATGACGCGAAACAGCGCCCCGCCGCCCGTGCGGTTCTCGGCCTCGATACGCCCCCCGAAGGACTGAACGTGCTGACGACACACGGCCAGTCCCAGTCCGGCCGACATGGTTTCATCTTCCGCTGACACCTGCCGCGGAAAGGCTTCGAACAGGCGCTGCGGGTCCTCCTCATCCAGACCGAAGCCTTCATCAGAGACTTCAAGCACGACGGCCCCCGAAGGACTGTCCGGCGCGTCGGGCAGCGGATACAGGCGCAGGTCAATCGCCCCGTTGCTGGGGGAGAACTTGATGGCGTTGATGAGCAGATGCTCGACCACCTGACTCAGGCGTTTGGCATCGGCGCGGACCGGCCCCACTCCGTGGGCATCGATCACCTGCGCACGCAGGCGCTTGGCACCGAGCATGGGTGCGCTGTCGCGCACCACATCTTCGCAGACGGTTTGCCAGGGAACGGGCTCTAACTTGAGCGGACCGGCCGTCAATTCGGCGCGGGAGACATCCAGCAGATGCGCCACCATGTCGAGCATGCGCTGGGCGCTTTGCTCCACCCGATCGCAGTATTCGAGCACCGATTCGCCCCGTCGCCCCCTGCGCTCGGCCATCTGCGCGAAACCCATGATGGCGTGGAGGGGTTCGCGCAGCTCGTGGGAGAGCGACGCCAGAAAGTCGGCCTGCTGGCGCCGTGCCCGTTCGGCCGCATCCTTGGCCAGCAGCAGATCGATGGTCTGCTCGGCGACAAGCTCGGCCAGATTGTCCCGGTGCCGCCGGATCTCGGCCTCCTGCTCCTTGCGTTCGGTGATGTTGCGAATGATGCACAGGAAACCACCGGTGCTGATCTGGACCATGCGGCCCTCGAACTGCACATCCTCCGCCTCCATGGTGTCGAGCCGGTATTCCATACTTTCAACGGGACTGCCGACACGCAGTCGGGCACAGGCGTCGTGGAACTGGAGCGCGACCCTTGGCGGCAAGACCTGATCGACCTTGCGGCCCATAAACTCGTCAGGTGGCACCGCAAGATCGGATTCACGAGGCGCATGATAGCGAACGAAGACCAGAGACTCGTCGAGTTCGAACATCAGGTCGGGCATGGCTGCGAGCACACTGGCATGGCGCGCCGACAGCTCGGCCTCGGCCGTCTGCGCCAGTCGCGCATCGGTCACATCGGCAACGAAACCGGAAGCGCCCACCACCAGGCCCAGTTCGTCGCGCATCAGCCGACCGCGACTGCGCGCCCAGCGGGTCGCGCCATCCGGGCGCACGACACGATAAGTGACATCGTAGGGCACACCGTGCGCCTGGTGACGCGCCATGGCCTCCTTGACCATCGATCGATCGGCCGGATGCACCCGCGCAACCCACTGGTCGAACGGCACCCGGGCAACCCCTTCACCGCCCCCAACGCCATATATTTCGCAGGACCGCTGCGAGGCAGTAACCGTGCCCGTCGAGGCCTCCCAGTCCCACCAGCCCTCGCGGGTGGCTTCGAGGGCGAACAGAAAGCGGCGCTCCTGCTCATCGAGGCGGCTCTGGAATCGGGCGGCCGTCTGCGTGCTGGAGCGCCGCTGACGCTCGCGCAACGCAAATACGGTGGCGCCCAACGCGATCACGGCGAGCACGGCAACCAGCGCGGTGGCGCTCACGCCTTCGAGCCCATTGAGATCGGCACGGGCCGGTGCGCTCGCACACATGCCGACCAGGGCGACCACCCCGGAAAGCGACAGGCGACCCACGCCGTTCGGGCTTACGCAGTCAGTCTGACCGGCAATGGCTGGCGACACGCGATCGCGCAACTTCAATGGCATGACTTCCTCACTGCGCCAGGGAACTATTCTCAGAAGACCTATCGTCAAGCCTGCCAGCGACTTGAGCGCTTTATTATTCCATTGTTCTATCCCGCAAGGGCGTACTCAGCGATGGCATTGACGACAGGTTCGGCCTCGCCGGCAGCCGTGACCAGCGTCATGCCCACGTCCGGGTGGCGCGCGCGCGCCTGATCGACCAGAAGCGGCACATCACGCTTGAGGTGCCCGCCCTGGGCGAGAAACACCGGCACGATGCGGATCTGCCCTGCACCGTCGCGCACCAGCCGGTCCACCGCCTCATCCAGGGTCGGACTCATGAACTCCATGAAGGCCAGCGCCACTGGCGTGCCCGGCGCAGTCTCTTCAATGCGCGCGGCCATGCGCTTCATCGGCCCCGCCCACTCGGGATCACGGGCGCCATGCCCGAACAACACGATGCCGGCCCTACCTGTCTGTTCATTGCTGCTCACACTGTTTCCTTAAGCATAGTCGCCGATTGGCTCGTTATCATATGGCCATGATGACCTCAATGACGACCCGATTGTTCCTTGCCCTGGGTCTGGCATGCCTGACCCTGCCCCTCCACGCTGCCCCCAGGACCGCCCTTGTCCCCGGCGGCATCGCCCACATTCCCCTTGGCCCCATCAATAGCGGACGGCCCGAAGCGCGCTTTGGCGGTGCACCGGTGCTCGTCATGCAGGAGGACAAGCGCTGGGTTGCCTGGGTAGGCCTGCCGCTGGACCTGAAGCCCGGCATCCACACCGCGACCGTCAAGCAGGGCGGCGACACCGCCGAGATGCCGATCGAGGTCGGGGACAAGGCCTACCCGGTGCAGCATCTGAAGGTCAAGAACCGGCGCATGGTCAATCCCGATCCGGACGACCTGAAGCGCATCGAACGCGAGGCGGCCACCCAGAACGAGGTCAAGACCCTCTTTCGCGATGAGGCCCAGCCGGAGATCGACTTCGTCATACCGGTCAAGGGCCGACGCTCAAGCACCTATGGTCTGCGCCGGACCTTCAACGGAGAACCGCGAGCCCCTCACCGGGGGCTCGACATCGCGGCCGCCAGAGGCACACCGATCGTGGCCCCGTCGGGCGGCGTGGTCACGCATGTGGGGAACTTCTTCTTCAACGGGAATACGGTTTTCATCGACCATGGTCAGGGCCTGATTTCCATGTTCTGTCACATGGACCGGGTGAGCGTCGAAGCGGGCTCACGGGTGCGCCAGGGCGAGGCGGTCGGCACCGTGGGCAATACCGGCCGGGTGACTGGCCCGCATCTGCACTGGAGCCTGTTCCTGAACGGGACGCCGGTGGACCCGGCGCTTTTCATCGACTGATCATTTGACGCCGTTCGCAAGGGTGTCGATCACCCGACCGGCGGCCATGATGCCGAAGCTGGCTGTCACCGCCATGCTCGAACCGAAACCGGCACAGCTCAGCCCCTGTGGCCCGACGTCGGCTTCGCAGTGCCCCTCGGGATACTGAAGGGGCTCGAGCGAATAGACCGCCTCGATGTTGAAGCGCTTGTCGCCCCCGCGCGGGAAGCCATGTTTTTGCCGAAGGCGCTTGCGCAGGCGGGCCAGCAACGGGTCCTGCGACGCGCGCGCCAGATCCACCACCTCGATGAGGCGCGGATCCTTCTGCCCACCCGCCGCGCCAATGGTGATGACCCGCACCCCCTCCTGCCGGCACCAGCTGAGCATGGCCGCCTTGGCACTCATGTCGTCCACCGCGTCGATGACGAAATCAAGCGAGGTGTCGAGCACCTCGCCCACGTTGTCGGGCGTCACGAAATCATCGACACACATCACCTCGGTGCGCGGATCAATGGCCTTGATGCGCTCTGCCATGGCGGACACCTTGGCTTGCCCCAGCGTGTGTTCCAGCGCGTGAATCTGCCGATTCATGTTCGACTCGGCCACATGGTCAAGGTCGATCAGGCGCAGATAGCCGATACCGCTGCGGGCCAGGGTTTCCACCGCCCACGAGCCCACGCCCCCGAGCCCGGCCACGGCCACCCGGGCCGCGCGCAAGCGCGCCAGTCCGTCGGCCGCGTAGAGACGCGCAATACCGCCGTAGCGGCGGGTCTCGTCAACGATGTTGTCAGATTCGCTCACGTCAATGAACTCCGGGGCCAAAGCCCCCTCAAAACATAAAATCCCGGAGCTTGTGGATGTTCTCTCTTCCTGCCCCTCTTGTCCTCGCCCTGGGTCTGGGCATCACCACCGCCAGCAACGCTCAGAGTCTCGACACCGTGCAGATCGCACTGCGCGGCATCAATGCCTACGCCAACGGGCAGATGACTGCGGCGGCGCGTGACTTCGAGGTGGCAGGTCGGCGCGGGAACCGCCTGGCGCAATACAACTTCGCCATCATGGTTGCCCGTGGAGAAACCACCAGCGAAGACGCCTATCCGGTGTGGCGATGGCTGCGCCGCGCCGCTCATCAGGGACTGCCCCCCGCGCAGTACGCCTTTGCCCTGCTTTACGCCAATGGTGATGGCGTCGAGCGCAACCCGGCCACCGCGGCGAAATGGTATCGCAAGGCCGCGGTCCAGGGGCATGTGGACGCGCAAATGGCGCTGGCGCAAATGTATCTCGACGGGAATGGTTCGACGGAAGACCGAGCCCAGGCGGCTCACTGGCTGGCCGCGGCGGCGCGTTCGGGTGACCGCCAGGCACAACGCCAGCTGGCACACATGCTCGACACCGGCGACGGCGTATCACGCGACCCGGAAGCGGCTCGATTGTGGCGACAGCGGGCGGACGAAGCCGAAACGCGCGCCGCCGAGCCCCATTGATCAGGCCGTCTGTTTGTCCAGCCACACCTCCAGACCCTGGGCATTGAGCTCGAGGTCCATGGCGAAAAGGTCGAACAAGGTATTTTCATCCACCGGCCATTGCTGGCGCTGGGCTTCCTGACGCATGAGCGCTGACAGCCCGTTGCGAATGATCTGGTGCCGATGATCCAGCGCGTCAGCCCCTGAACGCGCAATCGCCACATGGGCGTCGATCAGCCGGTGCAGATCCGAAGCGAGCCGCGGCAGATCGGTCACCCTTGAGTAGTGCGTCAGATACATGGCAGTGGGCTGCTCGGCCATCAGGCGATCGATGGAGGCATGCAGCGCCTCGGGGTCGAACTGGACCGGCGTGGTGGACGGAAACACGAATTGCCGGCCGTCATGATCGAGTTCCCGATACGACAGACCGAAGGTATCGCCAGTAAACCAGGCGCGGGTCTGTTCATCGAAGTAGCACACATGATGCGCCGCATGACCCGGCGTGTCGGCCACGCGAATCTTCCGTCCGGCCAGATCAAGCACCAGTCCATCGGTCGCCTCGATGATGCGTTCGGCCGCCACCGGCTGGATCTTGCCGTACTTGGCAACGGCGTCATCCTCGCCATAGACCGCCACGGTGCCGGCCCACAACTTTGACGGATCGACCATGTGGCGCACGCCACGCGGGTGCACCACCAGTCTGGCGTTGGGACACGCCGCCATGAAGGCGCCTGCGCCTCCGGCATGATCCAGGTGGATATGGGTCAACAACACATACTTCACCTGCTCGGGCCGATAGCCGAGCTCGGCCAATGCCGACATCATCCGCGGGGCGGTGTCGTTGTTCCCCGTATCCACGATGGCCAACGCGTCGTCCGACACGATGACGTGAATGGCTGCGAGCTGTTCTCGGAGGTATCCGGATTCGATGGCATGAATGCCTTCAGGATAGGTGGTCAGCAACTGCATGAAACGCTCCCGGGCAAAATCCCCCACATTCTAGCGGCCAATGCCCCGTTTTTTGCCCAGGATCAATAAAGCCGTGCGCTTGCAGTGCTTCAATGAAACATGAATGCAACACATGGCGCCTGCCGCGCGTCATGTCGGCGGGCACACACAATGTCCATAATGAGAGGGAGACTCGCCATGCTGACACTTGACGACTGCATTGAACTGTCAGAACTGACAGAAGAGGAAATTCTCGCCATCGCCGAGCACGAACACCTGCCCGAAATGGTGGCACTGGAACTGGGCAACTACCTGACCCACACGTCGAGCGGCGAAAAGCGCATCAAGCGCATGATCTGCGACGACATGGAAGAAGCGCGAGCCAAGGGCGACGCGCATCGGATCAGCATGCTCAAGATGGTGCTCAAGCATTTCGTGGAGCACCATCACAGCGGCGCGTAAGTGCGTACGCCTGCGGGTGACAGGCCGGGACAGCTTCCCTACACTCGAAGCTTTCCCGCCTGCCACGCCGCACCATGAACCCAGCGACCGCCCCCTTCGACTTCACCACTCCCATTGACCGTACCACCACGCCGGGCGAGAAGTGGGGTAAATACGCCGGTCGGGACGTGATTCCCATGTGGGTGGCGGATATGGATTTTGCCGCGCCCAGCGCAGTGCTCGACGCCCTGCACTCGCGGATCGATCACGGCGTCTTCGGCTATACCGACGCCTGGCCCGGCCTGGTTGAAGCGGTCATTGACGGCATCGAGCGCGACCACCGCTGGCGCATCGAGCCCGACTGGATCGTGTGGCTTCCCGGCGTGGTCACCGGCTTCAACGTCGCCTGCCTGCTCGCCGGCGAACCTGGCGACAGCGTATTCACCACCACACCGGTCTATCCCCCGTTCCTGCAGGCACCGGGCAACACCATTCGCCAGTTGCAGCGCGCAGACATGGTCGAGCGTGCCGGTCGCTGGGAATGGGACTGGGACGCCGTCGATGCCGCCATGGACCCCACCACCCGCCTGGTCCTGCTGTGCAATCCGCACAACCCGATCGGTCGCGTCTTCACCCGGGATGAGCTGAGCGCGCTGGCCCAGCGCGCCGAAGCGCGCGACCTCATCATCTGCTCGGACGAAATCCATTGCGGGCTGGTACTCGATGGGGAGCACATTCCCATCGCCAGCCTTGACGAGCACATCGCACGCCGCACCATCACCCTGATGGCGCCCAGCAAGACCTGGAACATCCCGGCCCTGTACGCGAGCTTCGCCATCATCCCCGATGCTACCTTGCGTGTGCGCTACAAGCGCGCCATGCGCGGCCTCGTCCCCCACCCCAACGTGCTGGGTCTGGTGGCCACCGAAGCGGCCTATCGGGACGGAAACCCATGGCGCGAGGCCCTGCTCGATACGCTGCGAGAGAACCGCCAGCGCGTTCTGACCGCCATCGACGCCATGCCCGGCCTGCGCACCACATCGCCCGAGGCGACCTACCTGGCCTGGATCGACTGTCGGGACGCCGGCCTCGAGAACGCCGCTGATTTCTTTGAGACCCACGGCGTCGGTCTCTCCAATGGCACCTATTTCGGCGCCCCCGAGGGGTGGGTGCGCCTCAACTTCGGCTGCCCGGCCCAGACACTGGAGGCTGGACTGGCACGCATGGCGGCGGCACTGGCCTCACGCTGAACACGCGCCCCGCATCGAACGCGTCACCGGCTGCTGCTGCGCTGAAAAGAAACAGGCCCGAACTCGCTGTCCAGGCCTGTTCTTTCAGAGCTTCTTGGTGTTTCCGGGCTCGAAGCGCTCATAAACCACCGACAGCAACCAGCGCTTCTTGGAACGGCGATATTTCTTCACCACGCCATCGTCACCCATGGCGACCACTCGACAGCTGGCCTTGAGCGCATCGTCCATTTGCAGGCACATGCGCCCCTTGGGGTCGACGTACCAGATGCCCATGCGCTTACGCCCGTTACGCAACTGCCGTACCTGACCATCGTCGGTGTAATAGCTGACCGACTGTGTGTCCGTCCGAACATTCCGCGCGTAGACCGTCTTGCCTGCGAAGAGCGTGCGAATTTCGTCCTCCATGACATAGCGCCCACCCATGAAAGGCATCGACACACACCCCGACAACGCGACTGCCACCGCCCCCGCACTCAACCCAGCTTTCCATTTCAACATCGGATCGATTCCTCCTGGTGTTTGCGGACAGCGTCCTTATGCGCCGCCCTGTCGAAAAATTCGAAGACTTCGAACGTCATCCCGGGCACGCGTGCGCACGCGTCGAAGTCGTGATCGGCACCGGGCAGCAACATCAGCTCATGCTGTCCTTCCACACCGAGCAGTTGGGCGGCATGGCGCATTTCGGTCACCCAGGCCCGGGCACGCTCGACACGGTCGAGCCCCTGGAGTCGATTCACTTCAGCGCGCTGGCGCAATTCAGGGTCGCGATTCACATCGTTCCCGCCCACCATCACCAGGGACGGCACCCGCAGCAACGCGGGTAAGGAGAACCGCGCCTGCTTGAGGCGCGGATTCACACCGATTCCGAGGGGATACGGAAACGCAGGGTTCGGCAGGGTGTACCACCCCGCCGCCCCCATCACCATGGCCTGGACCCGCGCCGGATGAACAAAGGCGAAGCGATGCACGAACTGCGCGCCCCCTGAGTAACCGAACAGGCTCACACGCCGGGTGGAACACCCGGTGAGTGCACTGACTTCATCCAGGATCTCCAGCAATACCCGGTCTGCCCGACGACCGCACCCACTGCGGTTCAGGCGCTGATAATCGGCGAAGCGTTTTCGCCCGAAATACGGCGCCACCAGCACAACGCCCCGTCGCTCGGCCTCTGGCCGGAATGCATGAACCATCTGCGCGGCATTGCGCGAGATGCCATGGACGGTCACGACCACCTGTGCATTCGGACTCAGGTTGCGAGGGATGTACAGCAAGTAGCGCTGGGACGGACGCGTGCGCAAATGTCGCCACTGAGGATCGGCGCTCGGCAAGCCGTCGTGCAAATGTCGCTGAATGCCGGGATCTGCCATGCTCACGCCTCCACCCGTCGACGCAAAGGCAGCACCTGTCCTGCGCGGGCGGTGTGCGTCAGTCGCCCATCGATGCCGAGATACAGCATCTGATCAGCGCGATCGAACCTGCTTTCAGTGTGGGACACCCAGAGGACGGTCCCCGGGTAAGCCTCCAGCATGGCGTCGATGAGCGATACGCCATCGCCGTCAAGCACGCCGTCGATTTCATCCAGCAAGAGCACCTTCGGGGCGCTGAGCAGCGCACGGGCGAGCATGATGCGCACGCGTTGCCCGGCAGACAGATTCGCACCGCCATCGGTGATTCGATGCAAGCGCCCCTCCGGCCACTGCGACACCAAGGCGTCGATGCCGCACCAGCGTTCCACTTGCGCCCGCCATGTCGGGTCTGGTCGCCGACACGCATAGGTCAGGTTGTATTCCACGGTCCCGCGCAGCAGCGGCAGATCCTGGCTGACAAGGCCGACCTGGCGGCGCAGATCGCGCAGGTGAAGCTGCCCGATATCATGTCCGTCAAGAAAAATGCGCCCCTGTAGCGGCTCCACCAGCCGCACTAGCGCCGCGAGCAAGGTCGACTTCCCTGTTCCGTTGGCCCCGACAACGGCCACGCGCCCGCCTGCGGGCAGGGTCGCGCTCGCGTCCTGCACACTTCCGGGAAGACTCAGCCCCTCGAAACGGATGCTGCCTTCCGCCTCAGAGACGCGCACCGGCTCTGCCACTTGTCGAATCCGGCCCTTGAGCGCAAACAGATCATCGATTTTCCGAGCCGATACCCGGTAGCCATGCCAGTACTCAAGCACGCGCCCCAAGCCGCGCAACTGCGGCATCAGGATGCCGACCGTGGTCATCGCTGCAACCACCATGCCCACACTGGCAGCGCCCGCCATGACCTCAAGCGCACCGATGAGCAGCACGGCGGAATACGCCAGCAGCGCGCCGGACTCGGCAACCCCGCGCGTCAGACCGGCCCAGGCCATTCGCGCGACGGACGCCCGGCGCACCGCCGACAGATTGCGCCGCATGCGCCGCTGCTCGCGCAGGCCTTGTCCGCACGCGTGAATACTGCTGATGGCAAACACACGCTCATTGATGAAGGCCGCCAACCGGGAGGTACGACGTCGCGTCTCGAGGGTCCGTGGCCGCAGGCCCTCGCCCACCCGCCAGGCAGCCAACACGCCGGCCACCAGACTCAGCGCCAGGCCGACGGCCAGCCAGACTGACTCGGTGGCCAATACGATCAACACGCCCGTTGCCGTCATGCCGGTCACGATCAGCCGCGCCAGTCCGAGGCTGATCCAGCGCCTCAACGCCCCCATGTCACCGATGAATCTCAGGGTCAGGCCACCACGGTGTCGCGCCTGTAGCGCACGCGGTGACAGTTTCAGCAGATGGGCGAACAGTCGAGCTCTGAGGACCTCAACGTAAGACTGCCCCAGCTGTTCGGCAAAATGCGCATGCGCATACTGCACCCCAGGCCCCAGCACGGCCAACCCAATCAGGCCGGCGCCGACTCCCAGCATGTGATCGCCCTGCAACCCCTGTGCGGCAAGTGCATCGAAAACCCACTTGACGGTCAGCATCAAGGCCACTGCGAGGCTTGTCTGTGCCAGGCCGACCACGATCAGCGCCGCCAGATAACGCTTGCGCTCTCCCGACAGGATGGGCGGCCGACGAGGCGGGTTCATCAGGCCGCCACCGCCCGCGGCTGGCACTGACGTTCAAGCTTGAGGACATCAGCAATGCCAGGGTCGCTCAGCGCCATGGTGTGGATCACTGGCACCCGGATCGCTTCGCCTGCTTCCCGAATCGCCAGCGGTGCACTGGTGAGCACGCCAGACACCGCCAGCAAGGGCAGGCCCAGCGTATCGAGCACCGACACGCCGGCCATGGCGCACAGTGGATCGCCGGCCGCCAACAGGACACCATCGACCGTGTTGGAGAAACAGGCCGACCGGATCAGTGCCGCGGTTTCCTGCTGGAGCAGACCGTCTGCCACTTCGAGCATCACCACGTCGTTTCCCGGCGATGCGGCCGCCGCCAGATCGCTCACGAGCGCCTCGACCACATCGACCGGTTGCTGGTAGGTCGTCGCAACCCCCAGGTCGGAGAAATCCAGCACCGTCCGGGCGCCAGCATCGCGAAACTGATTGACGTCCCGGGGTGACGCCGTGCCGGTGGCCTTGACAGCGCCGACACGCCACCCGGCGCGGGTCAGCCCGCGGATCAACTGCGCCGTGACGGTCGTCTTTCCCGCATCCATGGTGGAGCCGAGCACAGCAATGGTCAGAGGGCGGCGGCCCGACGTGCGCACCGGCCCGATCCCGTAGTTGCGCAAATTCAGCGGCGTACCCGACGCATCAGTCACCAGTCCGATGGGCGTGATGGCGGTCGCACGGCTCATGCGCTGATGCGCGCTCAGGACGTCTCCTGCCACACCGCCGGCCGCCACCAGATGGCACGGGCCCAGGTTGCCTGGCACCACCGCTTCGAACTGGTTCATCGCGTATCGAGCCCCGTAAGCGACAATGATGGTGTCGCCCTCGTAGAGCACCACGCGACGCCCCTGGGCGGTTTCGAGCCCTTTGTGCTGACCGATACGGTCAATCCGCGCCAACACCAGATCACCGCTTCGGGGCGTCATTGCGCCAGTGCTGATGCCACGGATATGCTCGCTCGGCACATGGCGGCACGAGTACGCAATGTACGCATCCTGGGGGCGAAAATGGGTCCTTAACGCGCTGGGCGTCTCAAGGTGCAACCGGGTGCCATCTCTCAGATCGTTTTCGCTCATCATCGGGTCTCTCCGGATCAACTCGCCCCTGGCGGGCGATGTCCTCTAGAACATGATTGAGCGCCAGCTTTATTCCCCAACCTTAAGTGCCCCTTAAGAGAAATGCCTCATCAAGGGATGCTCGCACCAGTAACAGACTGTTTTATATATATTTTTTTCACACCCCCGAAATCCACCAATAAATCTCTAAATGTTGTCGGGCGCTGCAAATCGAAAAAAACGCCAGGCGCGGCCCCACCCTCACCGGGGTCGCGACCATCGGTCAATCGAGCGTCGTATGACACCGGCAGGCGATTCCGGATAAGCTGCCCCTCTCCCCGAACCACCCTCGGAGTCCTTATGCAGGCCTACCAGCTCACCCCGGGCGAATCCATCGCCAGCCTCCGTCTGATCGACGCAACCGAACCCACGCCGGGCGCCCACGACGTCACCGTGGCAATCAAAGCCGTCTCGCTCAACTTCAGGGATCTCATGATCGCGGCCGGTCACTACCCGGTGGGCAGCGACGGTCCGGTGGTTCCCTGCTCGGACGGTGCAGGCACCGTGATCGCCGTGGGCGATGCCGTGACCCGATTCAAGGTGGGCGACACGGTCGCCGGCAGCTTCTTCCCCGACTGGATTGCCGGGCCCCAGACGGCAGCCGGCGTGGCGCGCTCCCTGGGGGCGAACATGCCCGGCATGTTCGCCGAGCGCGTCGTCCTGCCGGAGACGGCCCTGGTCAAGGCGCCTGCCCACATGAGTGCAGTCGAAGCCGCGACCCTGCCCTGCGCCGCGGTCACGGCCTGGAATGCCATGTTCGATCTTGGCCAGCTCAAACCCGGCCAGCGGGTCTTGCTGCTCGGCACCGGCGGGGTGTCCATCTGGGCACTGCAAATGGCGCATGCCGCAGGACTTGAGACGCTGATCACTTCATCGAGCGACGATAAACTCGAACAGGCCCGCGCCCTGAGCGCCAGGCACACCATCAATTACCGCAACACCCCCGAGTGGCAGGACGAAGTGATGGCCCTCACCGGCGGGGAGGGCGTTGATCTGGTCGTCGAAGTCGGCGGTGAAGGCACTCTGCGCCGATCGGTCAACAGCACACGCGTGGGGGGGCTGACCGTACTCATCGGCGGCGTCAGCGGCTTCGGCGGGGATTTTGATCCGCTTGGCGTCATTCTCGGCGCGCGTCGCATGGCCGGGATTTTCGTCGGCAGTCGCGCCATGTTCGAAGACATGAACCGCTTCCTCGAGATCACCGGCATCCGACCGGTGATCGACAAGGTTTTCCCGTTCGCCCAGGCACAGGACGCCTACGAGTACATGAGTGCAGGCAAACACTTTGGTAAGGTGGTGATCGAGGTCGGCGCCTGAATCACGAGACAGACCCGGCATGAAAAACGGCGCCCACGGGCGCCGTACTTTTCTGACTCCGTCCTTCAGAACGGAATGTCGTCGTCGAAATCACCAAAACCACCGCCAGAAGACGACGGGGCCGGCGCACTACCGCCCTGCGCAGGCGCCTGGCGCGGCGCCGGGCGGCTGCTCTGGGCAGGCGCACCGTAATCATCACCACCGCCCATGGGCACGTCGCCACCTTCACCGCGGCCACCGAGCATCTGCATCTCGTTGGCGCGAATTTCGGTGGTGTAGCGGTCCTGACCGTTCTGATCCTGCCACTTGCGCGTGCGCAGGCTGCCTTCCACATACACCGGACGACCTTTCTTGAGATACTGCCCCGCGATCTCGGCCAGCTTGCCGAAGAAGACCACGCGGTGCCACTCGGTGTTCTCACGCTTCTCGCCGGTCTGCTTGTCGCGCCAGGTATCGGTGGTGGCGATGCTCACATTGCAGATCGCGTCACCCGACGGGGCGTAGCGGATTTCAGGATCGCGGCCCAGGTTGCCGACGATGATGACCTTGTTGACCGATGCCATTCAGATTTCTCCTCCGATGAGTTGGCGCAGGCGGGCTTCATCCCACCGGTCCAGATTCACTTTCAAATGCGCCATACGCGCTTCAGTTTCGATGACCGCCTCGCGCACGCCGGGCAGATCCACAATCTTCGCACGAAGCGCCTCGATGTCCACCCCGTCACCGATGGGATAACTCTTCGACGCCACCTTGGGTGGCGGCAACATGGTCGCCGCTGCGGCGAACCAGAGCACGGCCAGCACTGTGGTCAGGATGAACACGCTATCGGCACCGACGTGCTGGTTGAGCCAGCCCCCCAGGCTTGCCCCCAGGAACAACCCGAGGGCCTGCGTGGTGTTATAGACCCCCAAGGCGGCACCCTTCGCATTGGGCGGCGCCACGCGCGACACCAATGAGGGCAGGGTCGCCTCAAGAATGTTGAACGCCACGAAAAAGAACACCAGCCCGAGGGCAATCGGCCACAGCCCGGTGCGGCCGAACAGGAACCCGACCTGCGTGAGCGCCAGCAGGACGATTGCGCTCATGAAGATGGGCTTGAGCCGGTTCTTGCGTTCGGCCACGATGATGGCCGGCACCATGAAAAGGAAGCTCACCAGCACAGCCGGCAGATAGACTTTCCAGTGCGAAGCCACCGGCAGCCCGCCTTTGGCCACCAGCGCCGCCGGGATCACCACGAACATGGCCATCTGCACCAGGTGCAGGGTGAAGATCCCCAGGTTCAGGCGGAGCAACTGGGTATTGCGCAGCACGCCTTTGAAGCGAACCGGCTTGGCCTCCACCTTGGGCGGATTCGGCACCACGCGGCGCAGCACGACGATCGCCAGCAGGGCCAGCCCGGCGGTCAGCCAGAAGATCCCCGACATGCCAATCGCGGCATACAGCACGGGCGCAGCCACCAGCGACACGGCAAACACCATGCCGATACTGGATCCGATCATGGCCATGACCTTGGTGCGATGCTGCTCCCGCGTGAGATCCGCGGCCAGCGCGGTCACAGCGGCAGAAATGGCGCCCGCCCCCTGAATGGCACGCCCGGCGATCACCCAGTAGATGTCTGTGGACATGGCGGCAATGGCTGACCCGACGGCAAACAGCAGCAGCCCGGCAATGATGACCGGCTTGCGCCCGAAGCGGTCGGAGGCCATGCCGAAGGGAATCTGCAGACAGGCCTGGGTCAGCCCGTAGATACCCAGCGCGAGCCCCACCAGCGTCAGGCTGTCACCCCCCGGCAGGCCCCGCGCATGAATCGCGAACACCGGCAGGATCAGGAACAGCCCGAGCATGCGCAAGCCGAAGATGCCCGCGAGCGAGGCGCCGGTTCGGCGTTCAGCAGGAGTCATCTTTTCAGGCTGTGTCATGGGAAAAAACGGAACTTGGTCAGGGCGAAGCGAGTTGCGTATATTAGCAGGTTGCGCCGGCCCGAAGCAGCGCAACAGAACCACGGCGGCCGCCCCACCGGACGGCTACGAACCACGGAGCTTCCGCCCGCTATCCGCGGGTGCACATCAGGTCATGGACGATATTCGAATCCGCGGGGCACGCACCCATAACCTCAAGAACATCAACCTGGATCTGCCGCGCAACCGGCTGACGGTGATCACGGGCCTGTCGGGCTCAGGCAAATCCTCACTTGCCTTCGACACCCTGTACGCCGAGGGGCAGCGTCGTTATGTGGAGTCGCTTTCCGCGTACGCCCGCCAGTTCCTGCAGCTCATGGAAAAGCCGGACGTCGATCTCATCGAGGGGCTGTCGCCGGCCATTTCGATCGAACAGAAAGCAACCAGCCACAATCCGCGCTCGACCGTGGGCACCGTGACCGAGATTCACGACTATCTGCGCCTGTTGTACGCACGCGCCGGCATCCCGCATTGTCCCGACCACCCGGAGCATCCGCTCGAGGCCCAGAGCGTGAGCCAGATGGTCGACCATGTGCTGTCGCTGCCGGACGAGACCAAGCTCATGATCCTGGCGCCGGTAGTCAGCGGTCGCAAGGGCGAACAGCTCGAACTGTTTGCCGAACTGCGCGCACAGGGCTTCGTGCGCGTGCGGGTCAATGGCGAGGTGTTCGAACTCGATGCCGCGCCAAAGCTCGACAAGAACAAGCGCCATGATGTGGATGTGGTCATTGACCGCCTCAAGGTCCGGGCGGACGCCCGTCAGCGGCTGGCCGAATCTTTCGAGACCGCGCTGACCCACGCCGAGGGGCGCGCCATCGCGCTGGAGATGGACAGCGGCGACACCCATCTGTTTTCCTCGCGCTTCGCCTGCCCGGTCTGCAGCTTCGCCCTGGCCGAACTCGAACCCCGTCTGTTCTCCTTCAACAACCCGGCCGGCGCCTGCCCGAAATGCGACGGTCTCGGCCTGATGGAGTTCTTCGATCCGACCCGGGTGGTGGCACACCCGCACCTCTCGCTCGCCGGCGGCGCCATCAGGGGCTGGGATCGCCGCAACCAGTTCTACTTCCAGATGCTCACCTCGCTGGCACGGCACTACACCTTCGACGTCGAGACCCCGTTCGATGAATTGCCCGAGAGCGTGCGCGAGGTGGTGCTGTACGGAAGCGGCCGCACGACCATCGCATTCAACTATCTGTCGGACAGTGGCCGCGCCGTGCTCAAGGAGCATGCCTTCGAAGGCATCATTCCCAATCTGGAGCGGCGTTTTCGCGAAACGGACTCGATCACCGTACGGGACGAACTGGCGAAATTGCGCGCCGAACAACCCTGCCCGACCTGTGGCGGCACGCGGCTGCGGGCCGAGGCACGTCACGTGCGCATCGGGGAGCGCAACCTGCCCGAGGTCAGTCAGATGCCCCTGGCCGAGGCTGCCCGGTTTTTTGACTCACTCGAGCTGTCGGGGCACCGCGCACAGGTGGCAGACAAGATCGTGCGCGAGATCACCAGCCGCCTGCAGTTTCTCATCAATGTCGGCTTGAACTACCTCACCCTCCACCGCTCCGCCGACACCCTGTCGGGCGGAGAAGCACAGCGCATCCGGCTTGCCAGCCAGATCGGCTCCGGCCTGACCGGCGTCATGTACGTGCTCGACGAGCCCTCCATCGGCCTGCACCAGCGTGACAACGACCGCCTGCTCGGCACGCTCAAGCGCCTGCGCGACATGGGCAACACGGTGATCGTCGTCGAACACGACGAAGACGCCATACGGGCGGCCGATCACGTGGTCGACATGGGCCCGGGTGCGGGTGAGCACGGCGGCGAAGTGATTGCCGAAGGCCTGCCGGAAGACATCGCGCTCGATGAGGCCTCTCTGACCGGCGCCTACCTTTCCGGACGGCGAACGATTCCGGTCCCCGCCCAGCGGACCGAGCCGCAGGCCGACCGGCAACTCGAACTGATTCATTGCCAGGGCAACAATCTCAAGAACGTGAGCGTCTCCATCCCGGTCGGCCTGCTCACGTGCGTGACCGGCGTGTCGGGCTCGGGCAAGTCCACGCTGATCAACGACACGCTCTATGCCGTTGCCGCAAAGCATCTCTATGGCTCGAATACGGACCCGGCACCCCACGAAACCATCGAGGGGCTGGCCTTCTTCGACAAGGTCATCAATGTGGACCAGTCGCCGATCGGCCGCACGCCGCGCTCGAACCCGGCCACCTATACCGGCTTGCTGACCCCCATCCGCGAACTGTTTGCCGGGGTGCCCGACGCCCGTGCCCGCGGCTACGGGCCGGGTCGTTTTTCATTCAACGTGAAAGGCGGCCGCTGTGAGGCTTGCCAGGGTGACGGCCTGATCAAGGTCGAGATGCACTTCCTGCCCGACATGTACGTGCCTTGCGATGTATGCCACGGCAAGCGCTACAACCGGGAAACGCTCGAAATCCGCTACAAGGGCCGCACCATCCACGACGTGCTCGAGATGACGGTCGAGCAGGCACTCGACTTCTTCTCGCCGGTGCCGGTGGTGGCGCGCAAGCTGCAGACGCTCATGGATGTGGGGCTGGGCTACATCCGCCTCGGCCAGAGCGCAACCACCCTCTCCGGTGGCGAGGCCCAGCGCGTCAAACTATCGCTTGAACTGTCCAAACGGGATACGGGTCGCACACTCTACATCCTCGACGAACCCACCACCGGTCTGCACTTCCATGACATCGAGCTCCTGCTCGGCGTGCTGCATCGGCTGCGCGACCATGGCAATACCGTGGTGGTGATCGAACACAACCTTGATGTCATCAAAACCGCAGACTGGCTGCTGGATCTCGGCCCGGAAGGTGGCGACGGCGGCGGCACCATCGTGGCCACCGGCACCCCTGAGGACATCGCCGCCACGGCAGCCAGCCATACCGGCCGCTATCTGGCGCCCTTGCTCAACAAGGGGCATTGAACCCGGCACGTGCTTACCTATGACGAAGGTTGTAAGTGCTTGTTTCGCAAACAGCCGGTCATGCATCAAATCCTGCCGATCAGCGGCCTGAACTGGTGTGTACGCAGCGCCGTGCTAGCGTCCAGTTACCCCTCTTTTTTTTGAGCCTTGATCCCATGCCCGAAAACGCCTTGCCGGAAGACCCGAACGAGCGTTACAACAATCGCCTGGAGCGTCGTTTGAAGGTGCTTGAACTACTCGAGCAGGCCGGGTTTGGCCTTTATCTGCCGCCCGATGGCAAGCAGCGCAAGGACGCCGTCGACAAACTCGCACGTCTGATCGCAAGACAACGCGAACTGCCCAAACTGTCCCGGGCCACGCTGGATCAGGCCAGCGCCCAGCTTGAAAGCCGCCTTGAAGCCATGCAGAAGCACCTGCCCACCGACGTGCAATACAGGAACCGCATCCGTAGCCGGAACGACTGGTAAGCGCTACGCCGGCCGGCCCTGATCTGCTGGCTCGGGCATGGCGACCTCCAGCCGGCCGCTGCGCACATGCAGATCGCGCTGCGGGAATGGAATCTCGATCTGCGCGCCGCTCAGCGCCGTCTCGACAGCCCAAAGGTATTTGGCGAGCATCCGTCCGGGCGCCCGGACGCCGGACTCCCCCACCCAGACCAGCAGTTCGAAATCGAGCGAGCTTTCGCCGAAACTCACCAGCCACACCTCCGTCTGGTGAGTCGCATCTTCGACGGTGTCCTCGATTGATCGCGCGGCCTCAAGCACCACATCCCGCACCATGTCCTTGTCGGTCCCGTAGGCCACACCGAAAGGGACGCGAATCCGACGCAGCGAATCACCGAAGGTCCAGTTCACGACACGCCCGTTGATGAACTCGGAGTTCGGCACGAGCACGTCAACCGCATCATTGGTGATGATCCGGGTGTAGCGCATGTTGATTTCGGCCACGCGCCCCATGACGCCGGACTCCAGGTCGACGAAGTCACCCACTTTCAGGGTTTTTTCAAGCAGGATGATGATGCCCGAGATGAGGTTGCTGAAGATATTCTGCAACCCGAAGCCGATGCCGACACCGAGCGCGCCGCCCATGATGGCCAGAGAACCGAGATCGAAACCGATGAAACTCAGGCCGATCACCGAGCCGATGATCCAGATCACGTAGCGCATGATCCGGCCCAGCGCATACAGCGCCGAGTCGCTCATGCCGGTCTTGCGGCCAGACGACAGGCGAACCATGGTCCGCTCGATCATGCGCGCCGCCCACCAGGACAGAATCAGAATCAGCACGAGACCGACTATCCGCATCGCGTTGACGTCGGTTTCACCCACCGAGAAAAGCGGGGTATTCAACCAGCGGATGAGCTGATCCAGCGACAGTTCCAGATTCATCGGACGTCCTGTTGCGAAGCGTGTCCGTCAGACCGTGAAAGCGTGTTCAGAGTTCGGAGAATGGCTTGTCCGCCGCGTCGACCTTCACCGACATGGTCGACGCAAGCGTCTGGAGATCATCCCGCAAGCGGTCAAGGATGTCGTCGGGCAAGCGCCCCAGCGCATCGGGCAGAAGACCGGCCACCGGTTCGGGCGCCTTGGCCAGCACCTCGCCACCAGACTCGGTCAGATAAAGATGCACGACCCGCTGGTCACGCCTGGAACGCTCTCGACGGACCAGGCCTGCGCGCTCGGCCTTGGCCACCAGATTGCTCGCGGTCGACGGATGAATCGCCATGGCCGCCGCCAGCTCGGTGACCCGGATGCCGGGCTGGCGCGACACGGTCGCCAGCGCCCAGACCTGGGCACCACTGGCGCCGCATTGACGTTCGATATTCTGGAGGTGGTGGCGTACTGCGGCGTAAATGGAGCGAAACAGCCGCAGCGCCTCATGTGCGGAGGGGTTCAAATCAGACCGCCGATCTCGAGGTTGTCGCAGACCGCCGATCATAGGCGCGCGCGGGACACGCGTCCAGCATCGGGATCCTCAGCGATCGACAAATCCGTCGGGATTGAGGGATTGCCAGCGCCAGGCGTCGTCGCACATCTGCTCGAGACCGAAACGAGCCCGCCAGCCCAACTCGGCCTCTGCCCTCGCGGGGTCGGCAAAGCAGGTGGCGATATCACCCGGACGGCGCGGCGCGATCTTGTACGGCACAGGCCGGCCGGATGCCTTCTCGAAGGCCTTGACCACATCCAGAACACTGTAGCCTTGCCCGGTGCCCAGATTCACCGTCAGCACGCCATGGCCTGACATCAACTTCTCCACCGCGCGCACATGCCCCTGAGCGAGATCGACCACATGAATGTAGTCGCGTACGCCGGTGCCGTCATGGGTCGGGTAGTCGTCACCAAACACCTGAAGCTGGGGCAACCGGCCGATGGCCACCTGGGTGACATAGGGCATCAGGTTGTTGGGAATGCCGTTCGGATCTTCGCCAATGCGCCCCGAGGCATGCGCCCCCACCGGATTGAAATAGCGCAGCAGCGCGACATGCCACTGCGGATCGGCCGCCGCAATGTCACTCAGGATGTATTCGAGCATCCACTTGGTCCGCCCATAGGGGTTGGTCGGCCCGGTGGGGAAATCTTCACGTATGGGCACCGACGACGGATCACCATAAACGGTCGCCGAAGAGCTGAATACGATCCGTTTCACCCCCGCCTCGGCCATCACCTCGGCGAGCACCACGGTGCCGCTCACATTGTTGTCGTAGTACGCCATCGGCTGGCTGACCGACTCGCCGACTGCCTTGAGCCCGGCAAAATGAATGACCGCGTCGACGGCATGCTCGGAAAAAATCTCGGCAAGGCGGGCCCGATCACGGATATCGGCCTCATAGCGCGCTGTCAGCCGCTGTCCCGAGATTTCCTCCACCCGGTCGAGCGCGACCGGCTTGCTGTTGCAGTAGTTGTCGAGCACAACCACCTGATGACCGGCTGCCAGCAGTTCTACGCAGGTATGCGAGCCAATGTAGCCGGCGCCGCCCGTCACAAGGACACATGCCATGGTACTTTCCATTCCGTTACGTCAGGGTTCCCCGATGATAGCGCGCCCGACCCGCAATCACTGCGACAAAAAATGAAAAAGGCCGCACGAGGGCGGCCAGATTGGGGTCCCGGGCAGGAGGTGTCAATGATGCTTCATCTGCCCATGAGTCATGCCCCCGGCAGCAAGCGCACGGACCGGCGCCGCCACTGTCTGCTCGACGAGGCCACCGTCAGCCGTTTCGAGCTGCAGGGTGATATCAACCTGATCCCCTTCTGCGAGTGGTGCCTTGAGCCCCATCAGCATGATGTGATAACCGCCGGGTTTGAGCTCCACCGGCTCGCCGGCCGGCAGATTCAACACGTTGATCGGGCGCATCTTCATGATGTCGCCCTCCATCTTCATCTCATGAACTTCGGCCACGCTGGCTGCGGGGCAACTCGCGCCCACCAGGCGCATGTCAGCCGGGGCGGTCAGCGTCATGAAAGCCCCCGTCGCCTTCTGCGCTGCCACAGTCCCTCGCACCCAGGCCCCCATGACCTGCACCTCTCCGGCCCAAGCCACGGAACTCATCCATCCCGCCATCAACAGGGCCAACCCAGCCATTCGCCGCATTCCGAAGCTCCTTGCCTAGCAAAAGCCACAGCTTAGCGGCTACGACGCTGGAGCGCATGCGACCCGATGTCGCAGCGGCTTGGCGCGAACGAAGATCGGGGATAATGGCTCGGTGAGCTTCGACACGACAATCTCCCTACCCTCTGCCGCCATCGCCAATCCATTGCAGCGACTATTGTCGATGCGATGGCTCAGCATCTTCGTCATGCTGATGGTCGGGGTGGGCGCCGAGCCTCTCTTCGGCATTCGTGTACCGACGCTCGCCATCCTGGTCATTGGCACGGCCCTGACCGCCTGGAATCTTTTCGCCTACCGGACCCAACCCGCAGCTACAACCAGCACGACGTTTATGGAGTTACTGGTCGATCTCGCCGCGTGGGCGAGCTTTCTCTACCTCACCGGCGGCGCCACCAATCCGATGGCGTCCATGCTGCTACCCCTGGTCGCCGTCGGCGCCACGCTGCTTCCCATGGCACAGGCCTGGCTGCTCGCGGGCATTTCAATCTCAATCTATGCAACGCTCTGGTTTGCCCACCGACCGCTGTATCTGCCCAACCCCGATCAGGCCGCCATGTGGCACCTGGCGGGCATGGAGGCCACCTTCGCCGTCTCCGCAGGCGTGGTCGTGTGGTACGTATCGCGACTGACGCAAGCCATTCGGCTACGCGACCAGACACTGGCTCATGCACGTGAGCAAGCACTCCGGAACGAGCGCATCCTGGCACTCGCCAACCAGGCGGCGAGCGCCGCCCATGAGCTGGGAACGCCGTTGGCATCGATGCGGCTACTCGTCACCGAGCTGATTCCATCCATGCCCGACGCCAGCACTCGCGAAGACCTTCAGCTGGTTGATCAACAGATCGAACAATGCAAGACGATTCTGTCGCGCCTGACCGAGGTCGCAGGTCGCGCACGTGCTCGGGAGCAACGAAAGCAGCCCGTCGGCGAATGGATCGCGCAGCAAGTGCAGGCAGTTCGTGTCCAGCGACCTGACGCCGACGTGGCCCTAAGGGCGCCGGCCGAGAATCCGGCGATCGTTGCAGATGCGGCGCTCGACCACGCCCTGCATAACCTGCTGACCAACGCACTTAAGGCGGCGCCTGATACGGCAATAGATATCGAAGTCGTGCTCAGGGGCAATATCGTCGACATTCGCCTCATGGATCGGGGCCCTGGCATACCTGCCGGCGTACTCTCGAGCACCCTCCCTTCCGGTCGAAAGACCCTGCCGGGCGAGGGCTTGGGCATCGGTCTGTTACTCACCCACACGGCAATCGAGTCGCACGGGGGCTCGTTGACCTACCAACGGCGGCCCGGGGGCGGCACAATCGCCATCATGACACTCCCCACCGTCGCCCCATGAACACCGACTTTCACCTCAAAAGGGTCTTCATTATTGATGACGACCCCACGTTCAACCGCATTCTTCAACGCGCTCTGTCGAATCGCGGCATCGCCACCGCCGGCGCACAGAACGCTGACGGCCTCGCGCAGACACTCCACACATTCAAACCGGATGCGGTCATCCTCGATCTCAACCTGAACGGCCACTCAGGCCTTGAACTCATAGACACCATAAGGAAAGCGGTGCCAGGCGCGAGAATTCTCGTGCTCACGGGGTACGCGAGCATCACCACGGCTGTCGAGGCAATCAAACGCGGCGCCTACCAATATCTGGCCAAACCCACAGATGTGGACAGCATCCTTCGGAGCCTGGAAAGTCCGTCGGACGAAACGGCGGGCGGAGAGTTGGAGGCCAAACCCATGTCGGTCGGCCGACTCGAGTGGGAGCATATTCAACGCGTCCTGGCCGAACACAATGGCAACATATCGGCGACGGCGCGCGCACTCAAAATGCATCGGCGCACACTGCAGCGAAAACTCGCCAAACGACCGGTAAAGACCTGAGCACCACCCCTATGGACAAGTTACGACTCGACAAGTGGCTGTGGGCGGCGCGGTTCTTCAAGACGCGCTCTATGGCGACTACGGCCATCGATGGCGGCCGCGCACACCTCAACGGGTCCCGAGTCAAGCCGGCCCACACGGTTCATATCGGTGACGAAGTAGAAATCACACGCGGGCAGGATCGAATCACTGTCCGCGTCATTGCCTTGTCGGACAAACGCGGCCCTGCCCCAGTCGCGCAGGCGCTCTATGAAGAGACGCAGCAAAGTGTTGACCGGCGAGCCCAAGCCAGTGCCGCACCGGTCGAATCCGGCCGCCGTGGGGGACGACCGACAAAGCAGGACCGGCGTCGCCTCGGGAAAGTGCGGGGGTTCAACGACCTGTAGATAAAACAAAGCCGGCCCAGAGGCCGGCCTTGTTATTGCTACTTTTTACCCGACTCAGGCAGCCTGCCCCTCGGCAGCGGGTGCTTCCACCGGAGCCTCGGACTCTTCCGGCCGGTCAAGCAGCTCGACATACGCCATCGGCGCATTGTCGCCATCACGGAAGCCGAACTTCAGGATTCGCAGGTAGCCGCCATTACGGTTGGCATAACGCGGACCCAGCTCGTCGAAGAGCTTCACAACCATCTCGCGATTGCGCAGACGATCGAAAGCCAGACGACGGTTGGCCAGTGACGGCTTTTTGCCCAGCGTAATCAGCGGCTCGACGACGCGACGCAGCTCTTTTGCCTTGGGCAGGGTAGTTTTGATCGCTTCGTGTTCCAGCAGTGAGTTCGCCATGTTGCGGAACATCGCTTGGCGATGCGAACTCGTGCGGTTCAGTTTGCGAAGACCGTTACGGTGACGCATGATCTTGTTCCTCTATCCTGGCCGATCAACCGAGCTTCTCAAGCCCGGCCGGCGGCCAATTTTCCAGTTTCATGCCGAGGGTCAGGCCGCGGGAGGCCAGCACTTCCTTGATCTCGTTCAGCGACTTGCGACCGAGATTCGGCGTTTTCAGCAGTTCGGTTTCCGTCCGCTGGATCAGGTCACCGATGTAATAGATGTTCTCGGCCTTGAGACAGTTGGCCGAACGAACAGTCAGTTCGAGGTCGTCGACCGGGCGCAGCAGCACCGGATCAATAGCCGGCGCCTGAGCCTGCTCTTCTACAACCGGCGTACCTTCCAGATCGGCAAATACGGAAAGCTGATCCACCAGTACGCGTGCAGCGTAGCGAATGGCCTCTTCCGGATCGACAGCTCCATTGGTCTCGATATCGATGACCAGACGGTCGAGGTCGGTTCGTTGCTCGACGCGAGCACTTTCCACCTTGTAGCTGACGCGACGCACCGGACTGAACGAAGCGTCCAGCATGATGTGCCCGATGGCGCGAGACTCGGCACTCGTCGGACGCTGGTTGGCAGGCTGATAGCCCCGGCCTTCCTCGACCTTGATCTGCATGTCCAGTTTGCCACCCGGGGCCAGGTGAGCAATCACGAAATCGGGATTGATCACTTCAACGTCGTGAGTGGTTTCAATATCACCCGCCGTCACGACCCCTTCACCATCTTTGGTCAGACGCAGCGTGGCTTCGCCACGATTGTGCATCTTCAGTACCACACCCTTGAGGTTGAGCAACAGATCAACCACGTCCTCGCGGACGCCATCCAGAGTGGAATACTCGTGCAGAACACCATCGATGCTCACCTCGGTAGCGGCGCAACCTGGCAGCGACGACAGCAGGATGCGGCGAAGGGCGTTGCCCAACGTATGACCGAAACCGCGTTCAAACGGCTCCATGGTCACACGCGCGTGCACCGGGGAGAGGCTTTGCACGTCAATGATGCGAGGTTTCAGCAGTGCGTTGCTTTGCATCAGCAGTCCTTGGTTCGCAAATTACGACAATCCGCAATTAGCGGGAATAAAGTTCGACCACCAGACCTTCGTTGAGGGTCGCAGGCAGTTCGGCGCGTTGCGGATAAGCTTTGAAGGTACCCTTGCCAGCCTTGACATCCACCTCGATCCACTCAGGAAAACCGCGACCTTCCGCAGCCTCGAGAGCAGCCTTGACTCGCAGCGTGCCACGGGTGCTTTCCGTCAGCTCGACCACGTCGCCCGGCTTCACGTTGAAGGACGGAATATTCACACGGCGCCCGTTCACGAGGACGCCATTGTGACGGACCACCTGGCGCGCTTCAGCACGGGAAATACCAAAACCCATGCGGTATGCGACAGAATCCAGACGCCCTTCGAGCAGCTGAAGCAGGTTTTCACCGGTCTGCCCCTTGCGGCGATCAGCTTCCGCGTACACCTTGCGGAACTGACGCTCAAGCACGCCGTAGAGGCGACGAATCTTCTGCTTCTCGCGCAGTTGCACGCCGTAACCAGACATACGCTGACCGGAACGTTGACCATGCTGACCCGGCGCATACGCGCGGCGCTCGATAGCGCACTTGTCGGTAAAGCACTTTTCGCCTTTCAGGAAGAGCTTTTCGCCCTCGCGACGGCACTGGCGGCACTTGGGATCAAGATTGCGAGCCACGTTTTACTCCTTGTTAGATACGGCGCTTCTTGGGCGGCCGGCAACCATTGTGCGGAATCGGTGTGATATCGGTGATGCTGCTCACCTTGATACCCAGCGCATTCAGAGCACGCACGGAAGACTCACGGCCAGGGCCCGGGCCCTTGATGCGCACTTCCAGATTCTTGATGCCGCATTCCTGAGCAGCCTTGCCAGCCGCTTCGGCAGCCACCTGGGCTGCGAAAGGCGTGCTCTTGCGCGAGCCCTTGAAGCCAGCACCACCAGCGGTCGCCCACGACAGGGCGTTACCCTGGCGATCCGTGATGGTGATGATCGTGTTGTTGAAGCTCGCATGAATGTGAGCGATGCCTTCGGCAACGTTCTTTTTGACCTTCTTGCGAACTTTGGTAGCAGTCTTAGCCATATATATTCTCTATCACTTCTTGCCGGCAATCGCCTTGCGCGGACCCTTGCGGGTACGAGCATTGGTGCGGGTACGCTGACCACGACACGGCAGGCCACGACGGTGGCGCAGGCCGCGGTAGCAGCTCAGGTCCATCAGGCGCTTGATGCTCATCGTCACTTCGCGACGCAGATCACCTTCGACGACAAACTGACCGACCGCTTCACGCAGACGCTCCATGTCGGTCTCGGTCAGATCCTTCATCTTCGCGGAACGCTCAACGCCTGCCGCATCGCAGATTTGCTGCGCGCGGGTACGGCCGACACCAAAAATCGCAGTCAGTGCGATTTCGGCATGTTTGTGATTGGGAATGTTTACCCCAGCAATACGGGCCATCCGATCACCCCAGAAAGCTAAACTTTAAATTATAACCTTGACAGCCGAAGCCATCAACCTTGGCGCTGCTTGTGACGCGGGTCCGTGCAAATCACACGAACAACGCCCTTGCGGCGAATGATCTTGCAGTTGCGGCAGATGCGCTTGACTGAAGCCTGCACTCTCATTTTGATACTCCCGTAAATTCAGTTACTTGGAGCGGAAAACAATCCGCCCTTTTGTCAGGTCGTACGGGGTCAGCTGCACAGTGACACGATCCCCGGGCAAAATCCGGATGTAATGCATACGCATCTTTCCGGAAATATGCCCCAGTACTTCGTGGCCGTTTTCCAGACGCACCCGGAAGGTCGCGTTCGGGAGGTTTTCAAGCACCTCCCCCTGCATCTCAATGACGTCTTCCTTCGCCATTACACTTACCGCATCGGAATGCCTGCACCCTTGAAGTTAGCCTTCTTGAGAAGACTTTCATACTGGTGAGACATGATGTACGCCTGAACCTGCGCCATGAAATCCATGGTCACGACCACGATGATCAACAGCGAGGTACCCCCGAAGTAGAACGGCACGTTCCACTTCAAAATCAGAAACTCGGGCAACAGACACACCAGGGTGATGTAGATTGCCCCGGCAAAGGTCAAGCGCATCAGGATGCGATCGATGTACTTCGCCGTTTGCTCTCCTGGACGAATCCCGGGCACGAATGCGCCGCTCTTCTTCAGGTTATCCGCCGTCTCCTTGGCATTGAAAACCAACGCCGTGTAGAAGAAGCAGAAGAACACGATTGCAGCCGCGTAAAGCATCACGTATATCGGCTGCCCAGGTGACAGGGTTGAAGAAAGATCCTTCAACCACGACATGCCGGCCGACTCGCCGAACCACTGCCCCAGCGTTGCCGGGAACAGGATGATGCTCGACGCAAAGATTGGCGGAATGACACCGGCCATGTTCAGCTTCAGAGGCAGATGAGAGCTTTGCCCCCCGTACACCTTGTTGCCAACCTGGCGCTTGGCGTAATTGACCAGAATCTTCCGCTGCCCCCGTTCAACAAACACGACCACACCAGTCACGAGCACCACGAGAATGCAAATGAACAGCGCAGTAAAGGGGTGCATTGCACCGGTGCGAACCAGCTCGAACAACCCACCAATCGCATTGGGCAAACCAGAGGCGATACCCGCGAAGATGATCAGCGAGATTCCGTTGCCAAGCCCCCGCTCCGTGATCTGCTCTCCGAGCCACATCAAGAACATGGTGCCAGTCACCAGCGTGGCAACCGTGACAAACCGGAACATCAGACCCGGATCAATGACCAGGCCCGGCTGCCCCTCGAGCGCCACGGAGATACCGATGGCTTGGAACAACGCTAGGGCAACCGTACCGTAACGCGTGTACTGAGTGATCTTGCGACGTCCGGCCTCGCCTTCTTTCTTCAGCGCTTCGAGCTGAGGCGACGCTACCGTCATCAGCTGCATGATGATCGACGCCGAAATATACGGCATGATCCCCAATGCAAAGATCGTGAAGCGAGAGAGCGCACCGCCCGAAAACAGGTTGAACACCCCGAGGATGCCACCCTGCTGCGACTGGAACAAATCTGCCAGCGCCTTCGGATCAATGCCCGGCACCGGAATGTGCGCACCGATCCGATAAACGATCAGTGCGCCGATCAGGAACATGAATCGACGACGCAAATCGCCGAACTTGCCCTGATTTCCGATTGCTGCGGGTTGCTTTGCCACTTTGCCCTGACCTTAAGCCGCGATGGAACCGCCGGCAGCCTCAATGGCAGCCTTGGCACCCTTGGTCACACCAACACCCTTGATCGTCACTTTACGGGTGATTTCGCCCGAAAGAATGACTTTGGCAGTGATTGCGTCGGCAGCGATAACGCCGGCCTGCTTCAGCACCAGCATGTCGATTTCGTCCACCGGCAACCGATCGAGCTCGGAGAGGCGAACCTCAGCCTTACGACCTTTCATCAGCGACACGAAACCGCGCTTGGGCAGTCGACGCTGAATCGGCATCTGACCGCCTTCAAAACCGACTTTGTGAAAGCCGCCAGCGCGGGACTTCTGACCCTTGTGGCCCCGACCAGCGGTTTTGCCGAGACCGGAACCGATACCGCGACCAACACGCTTGGAAGCATGCTTGGCGCCTTCGGCCGGCTTGATGGTATTGAGTTTCATCTTAACCCTCGCACTTCACCAGGTAGCGAACCTTGTTGATCATGCCGCGCACTTGCGGAGTATCAACCAGCTCGACCGTGTGGTTCAGACGACGCAGCCCGAGACCACGAACAGTGGCACGGTGAGACTGCTTGGTACCGATCACGCTCTTGACGAGCGTTACCTTGATTTTGTTGTCAGCCATGATTTCACCCAATCAACTCTTCGACCGACTTGCCGCGTTTGGCAGCAATCTGGGCCGGCGTGCGCACGGCGAACAGGCCGTTCAACGTCGCGCGAACGACGTTGTACGGGTTAGACGAGCCAATGCACTTGCAGATGATGTCGGTCACACCCATGACTTCGAAGACGGCACGCATCGGACCGCCGGCGATGATGCCGGTACCGTGCGGAGCCGGCTGCATCAGGACGGTAGCGGCACCGTGCCGACCGACCACTGCATGGTGCAGAGTCCCTTCTTTCAGGGATACCTTCGCCATCTTGCGGCGGGCTTCGTCCATGGCCTTCTGGACGGCGACCGGCACTTCACGTGCCTTGCCCTTGCCCATGCCGACACCGCCGTCGCCGTCGCCGACAACCGTCAGTGCTGCGAAGCCGAGAATACGACCACCCTTGACAACCTTGGTGACGCGATTGATCGCCACCATCTTTTCGCGCAGGGAATCGTCCCGCTCTTCGGCTGCCTGGGCGCGCTTGGTTTGCTGTTTAGCCATTGCTACCCTCGCTTAGAACTTGAGGCCGGCTTCGCGAGCCGCCTCAGCCAACGCCTTGACGCGGCCGTGATAGTGGAAACCAGCACGGTCGAATGCCACCTGCTCTACGCCAGCAGCTTTCGCACGTTCGGCGATACGCTTGCCAACCTCTTCGGCCGCTGCGACGGTGCCACCCTTGCCATTCTCGGCACGGGCACCTTTCTCGTTGGTCGAGGCAGATGCCATGACCTGAGAGCCGCAGCCGGAAATGATCTGGGCATAGATGTGCTGATTGGAGCGATAGACCGTCAGACGGACCGTCTTGAGCTCGGAAATTTTGGCTCGAGTTTTGCGAGCCCGGCGCAAACGCACCGCTTTCTTGTTCATCATGACAAACCGCCCTTACTTCTTCTTGGTTTCCCGGATCACAACACGCTCGTCGGAGTAACGAACACCCTTGCCTTTGTAGGGCTCGGGCGGACGGTACGCACGCACTTCAGCGGCGATCTGACCAACCAGTTGTTTGTCCGTTCCCTTGATAACAATTTCTGTCTGGGAAGGGGTCTCAGCGGTCACACCGTCCGGCAATTCATGCTCGACCGGATGGGAGAAACCGAGGCTGAGGTTCAGCTTCTTGCCCTGAGCCTGAGCGCGATAACCCACGCCAACCAGGTTCAGCTTGCGCTCGAAACCCTTGCTCACGCCAACAACCATGTTGTTGACCAGAGCGCGCATCGTGCCAGACATCGAACGGGAGATCTTGCTACCGTCGTTTGCAGAGCAAACGAGCGCACCGTCTTCCTGGGCGACCGTCACTGCAGGGTGCACCGGGCGGCTCAGCTGACCCAGCGGGCCCTTCACGCTGATCTCGCCGCCTGCAATCTTGACCTCGACGCCAGACGGCAACGAGATCGGATTCTTAGCTACTCGAGACATTCTTGCCTCCTTACGCGACGATGCAGATGACTTCACCGCCGACGCGATTGGCACGCGCGGCACGATCAGTCATCACGCCCTTCGGCGTAGAAACAATGGCAACACCCAAGCCGTTCATCACGCGCGGCAGGTCGTTGCTACCCTTGTAAACACGCAGACCCGGCTTGGAAACACGCTCGATTCGCTCAATAACCGGTTCGCCGGCATAGTACTTGAGCGTTACGTCGAGCTCGGGCTTGCCTTCGCCTTCGCGAACGCTGAAACCGTCGATATAGCCTTCTTCCTGAAGCACCTTGGCGATAGCCACTTTCAGCTTTGATGAAGGCATCACCACGGAAGCCTTCTGAGCCATTTGGCCATTACGGATGCGGGTCAGCATATCGGCGATCGGATCGGACATACTCATTTCGTCTCTCCTTACCAGCTCGCCTTGGTCATGCCGGGCACTTCGCCACGGAATGCCACTTCACGCAGCTTGTTACGACACAGACCGAACTTGCGGAAAACACCACGCGGGCGACCGGTCAGCGAACAGCGATTGCGCTGACGCGTCGGGTTGGCATTGCGCGGCAACTGCTGCAGCTTAAGGCGAGCAGACATACGCTCTTCTTCCGACAGGCTGGAATCCTTGATTTGCGCTTTCAGAGCAGCGCGCTTGGCGGCATATTTAGCCACCAGCTTTGCACGCTTTTCTTCGCGATTGATCAGAGCCAATTTCGCCATATCGCCCTCAATTCTTGAACGGGAACTTGAATGCCTCGAGGAGCGCACGCGCCTCGGCATCCGTTTTCGCCGTCGTGGTGATACTGATGTTCATGCCACGGATCGCATCCACTTTCTCGTATTCGATTTCCGGGAAAATGATCTGCTCTTTGACACCCAGGTTGTAGTTGCCACGACCGTCAAAGCCCTTACCGCCAACACCGCGAAAATCGCGGACACGCGGCAGCGCGATCGTCACCAGACGATCCAGGAATTCGAACATGCGCGGACCGCGCAGGGTCACCATGCAACCAATCGGGTATCCATCGCGAATTTTGAAGCCAGCGATCGATTTACGAGCCTTGGTCACCACCGGTTTCTGACCGGCGATCTTGGTCATATCACCAACCGCGTGCTCAAGCACCTTCTTGTCACCGACCGCCTCACCAACACCCATATTCAGAGTGATCTTGGTGATTCGCGGAATCTGCATCGGCGACTTATAGCCAAATTTTTCGGCCAGACCCGGAGCAACGGTGTCCTTGTAAAATTCTTGCAAGCGTGCCATCACGAATCCTTACGCGTCGACCAGTTCGCCGTTCGACTTGAAGACGCGAACCTTGCGGCCATCCTCAAGCGTCTTCACACCCACGCGATCACCCTTCTGGGAGGCCGGGTTGAACAGCGCAACATTGGAAACATGAATCGGCATTTCCTTCTCGATAATGCCACCCACTTCACCCTTCATCGGGTTCGGACGAACGTGTTTCTTGACACGATTGACGCCCTCGACAACAACGCGCTCATCATCAACACGACGCAGCACGGAACCACGGCGACCGCGATCCTTGCCGGCCAGGACGATAACTTCGTCGCCAGTACGAATCTTGTTCATGACCGCTCCTTAAAGCACTTCAGGAGCGAGGGACACGATCTTCATGAAGCGCTCGGTACGCAACTCACGCGTCACCGGCCCGAAGATACGGGTGCCAATCGGCTCCAGCTTGGTGTTCAGCAACACAGCAGCATTGCCGTCAAACTTGATCAGGGCACCATCCGGACGGCGAACGCCCTTGGCCGTACGAACAACAACGGCGTTGTACACGTCACCCTTTTTAACGCGACCGCGAGGCACCGCCTCTTTGACCGCAACCTTGATGATGTCACCCACTCCGGCGTAGCGACGCTTGGAGCCGCCCAGCACCTTGATGCACATCACCGAACGCGCGCCCGAATTGTCGGCGACGTTCAGAATCGTCTGCATTTGAATCATTGAATTAGCTCTCCAACTTGCCCCGCACCGAAGCGGTCAGTCTTGGAACCCGTCTGGGTAAATTTGCCCGAAAAGGCAAAGAAGCGGAATTATAGGGGTTTGGCGCCCACTTGCCAAGCCCCTATCGCAACTTTTTTAGATGATGCGCGCTTTTTCCACAACGCGCGACACGCGCCAGGACTTCGAGCGGGAGATCGGACGGCACTCCTGAATCTCCACAGTATCGCCTGCAGCGGCCACACCGTCTTCATCATGTGCGTGGTATTTCGCGGAACGCACGATCACCTTGCCATACAGCGGGTGCTTCACGCGGCGCTCAACCAGCACAGTTACCGTCTTCTGCATCTTGTCGCTGACAACCTTGCCGTACAGCGTACGGGTTGCTTTCACAGTTTCCTGACTCATTGCTGAACCGCCTTTTCACGCAACAGGGTGCGGACACGTGCGATGTCGCGACGCACCTTGCCCAGTTGGCTGGTGTTGTTCAACTGCTGGGTCGCGTGCTGCATGCGCAGGCTGAATTGAGCCTTGAGCAGCTCCAGCAATTCCGTATTCAGTTCTTCTACGCTTTTCGCGCGGAGTTCACTTGCTTTCATGATTACCCCACATGCCGCGTGACAAAGGTGGTCGCGAACGGCAGTTTGGCGGCGGCAAGGCGAAACGCCTCACGTGCCAGCGCCTCGTCAACACCATCCATTTCGTACAGGACCTTGCCCGGCTGAATCTCGGCAACCCAGTACTCCGGATTCCCCTTTCCCTTACCCATACGAACTTCCGCAGGCTTGCGGGAGATCGGCTTGTCCGGGAAGACGCGGATCCAGATGCGGCCGCCACGCTTGATGTGACGGGTCATGGCGCGACGCGCGGATTCGATCTGACGGGAGGTCATACGACCACGGCCAGTTGCTTTAAGACCGTATTCACCGAAGGAGACCTTGTTACCACGGGTCGCCAGGCCAGTGTTACGACCTTTTTGCTCTTTACGATATTTTCTGCGTTTCGGCTGAAGCATTATTCACTCCTGCTCTCGGCGCCTTCGTTGCGCTCAGCATCGCGACGACCGCCACGACGAGCATTGCGCCCTTCGCCATCGCCACGGCCACGGCGTGAACGACGCGGCTCGTTTTCATTTTCACCAGCGGCCGGCTGTTCGTTGCGGCCCAGGACTTCGCCCTTGTAGACCCACACCTTGATGCCGATGATGCCGTAGGTGGTCTTGGCTTCCGAAGTGCCGTAGTCGATGTTCGCGCGCAGGGTGTGCAGAGGCACACGACCTTCGCGATACCACTCGGTACGGGCAATTTCGATACCGTTCAATCGACCCGCACTCATGATCTTGATGCCCTGCACGCCCAGACGCATGGCGTTCTGGATGGCGCGCTTCATGGCACGACGGAACATGATACGGCGCTCGAGCTGCTGAGCGATCGAATCGGCGATCAGCTGCGCATCCGTCTCCGGCTTGCGCACTTCTTCGATATTGACGTGAACCTGCACGCCCATCATCTTCTGAAGCTCGGCCTTGAGCTTCTCGATGTCTTCGCCTTTCTTGCCGATCACGACACCCGGACGAGCCGAATACAACGTGATGCGCGCATTCTTCGCTGGGCGCTCGATGAGGACACGCCCGACGGATGCGTGTGCAAGCTTCTTCTTGAGGAAATCACGCACCGCGAGATCGTCAGCGAGCGTCTTGGCGAAATCCTGCTTGTTGGCATACCAGCGCGCCGTCCAGTCACGTGTGACGGGGAGGCGGAAACCGGTAGGATGAATTTTCTGTCCCATAAGTCCCCCTTAGTCACCCACCGTGACGAACACGTGGCAGGTCGGTTTGAGGATGCGGTTGCCGCGGCCTTTCGCGCGCGCCGTGAAGCGCTTGAGCGTCATGCCTTCCTCAACGTGAATGGTCTTCACCTTGAGCGCGTCGATGTCTGCACCGTCGTTGTGTTCTGCATTTGCGATAGCCGACTCGACCACCTTCTTGATGATCTTGGCGCCTTTTTTCGGCGAGAAAGCCAGGATGTTCAGGGCCTGCTCGACGGATTTGCCGCGAATCTGGTCCGCCACGAGACGACCCTTCTGGGCGCTCAGGCGCACACCGCGGAGAATGGCTTTAGTTTCCATTTCCATCATTCCTTAGCGCTTGGACTTCTTGCTGTCGAGATGCCCCTTGAACGTACGGGTCAGGGCAAATTCGCCAAGCTTGTGGCCAACCATGTTTTCAGTCACGAACACGGGCACGTGCTGACGGCCGTTGTGAACAGCGATGGTCAGGCCAATGAAATCCGGAAGGATCGTGGAACGACGCGACCAGGTCTTGATCGGTCGCTTGTCGTTACTTACCCGCGCCGCATCCACCTTCTTGAGAAGGTGCGCGTCGATGAACGGGCCTTTTTTCAGAGAACGAGTCATCTGTTACCCCTTAACGCTTACGGCGCTGAACGATCATGGAAGTGGTGCGCTTGTTACTGCGGGTACGATAACCCTTGGTCGGCTGACCCCACGGGCTCACCGGATGGCGACCACCAGAGGTACGACCTTCACCACCACCATGCGGGTGATCAATCGGGTTCATAACCACACCACGAACCGTCGGGCGCACACCACGCCAGCGCTTTGCACCTGCTTTGCCCAGCTTGCGAAGGGCGTGCTCGCCGTTACCGACTTCACCCACGGTCGCGCGACACTCGACATGCACACGACGGATCTCGCCAGAGCGAAGACGCAGCTGAGCATAGCTGCCATCGCGAGCCAGCAACTGGACCGAAGCACCGGCGGAGCGCGCAATCTGCGCACCCTTACCCGGCTGCATTTCGATGCAGTGGATCACGGTACCGACCGGAATGTTACGGATCGGCAGGGCGTTACCCGGCTTGATGGGCGCCTCGGAGCCGCTTTGCACCTGCGCACCGACTTCAAGGTGACGCGGCGCAATAATGTACCGACGCTCGCCATCCGCGTAGCACAACAGCGCAATGTGCGCAGACCGGTTCGGATCGTATTCGATCCGCTCGACCTTGGCCGGGATGTTGTCCTTGTTACGACGGAAGTCGACAACACGATAGTGTTGCTTGTGACCACCGCCCTGGTGACGGACGGTAATGCGACCCGCGTTATTGCGGCCAGCACTCTTGCTCTTTTTCTCAACCAGACCTGCAAAGGGCTTGCCCTTGTACAGATCCTTATTGACGACCTTGACGACAGCACGACGGCCAGCGGAGGTCGGTTTGACTTTTACCAACGCCATGACTCAATCACTCCCCTGCCGCAAAGTTGATTTCCTGGCCAGGCTGGAGGCAGACAAACGCCTTTTTCCAACCCTGACGACGCCCGATCATGCGACCGAAGCGCTTTTCCTTGCCCTTGACGTTGCTGACCTGCACCGACTTGACCTTGACATCAAACAGCTGCTCGACAGCCGCCTTGATCTCAGGCTTGGTCGCATTGGAAGCAACGCGGAAAACGATCTGCTCGTTCTTGTCGGCTACGTAGGTAGCCTTCTCCGAAATCTGCGGGGCAAGCAGCACCTGGAGCAGACGCTCTTGATGAAGCTGACTCATTGCCAACCCTCCTGCATCTTGGCCAGCGCACCCTTGGTCACAACAACCTGCGGGAATCGCACCAGCGAGACCGGATCTGCTTCGGAAACTTCGAGCACCAGCACATTGCGCAGATTGCGCGAGGACAGGAACAGGTTTTCGTTCAGATCGTCGGTAATCACGAGCACCGAATCGAGACCCATGCTCTTGAGCTTTTCAGCCAGCAGCTTGGTCTTCGGTGCTTCGAGAGAGAAATCCTCAACCACGCAAATACGGTCCTGACGCGCCAGCTCCGACAGAATCGAAGCCACGCCGGCACGGTACATCTTGCGGTTGATCTTCTGGGTGAAGTTTTCATCCGGGCTATTCGGGAAAACCTTGCCACCCCCACGCCAGATCGGGCTGGACGCCATACCGGCACGAGCACGACCCGTACCTTTCTGGCGCCACGGCTTGCGCGTGGATTTTTGCACTTCGGAGCGATCTTTCTGCTTGCGATTGGCAGAACGGGCGTTGGCCATATAAGCCACTACCAGCTGATGCACCAGCGCTTCGTTGTATTCGCGACCGAAGAGCGTATCGGAAACCTGAACGGTTTCAGCCGACTGACCCTGGTCGTTGAGAAGCTTGAGTTCCATTACGCCCCCTTGACGGCCGGTCGAACGACCACATTGCCACCCTTGGCACCCGGGACCGCCCCTTTGACCAGCAGCAACTGGCGCTCGGCGTCCACGCGAATGATTTCCAGGTTCTGGGTCGTCGTACGAACATCACCCAAGTGACCCGCCATGCGCTTACCCGGGAAAATTCGACCCGGATCCTGCGCCTGGCCGATTGAACCCGGGGCGCGATGCGACAGAGAGTTACCGTGAGAAGCACGGTTTGACGAGAAGTTGTGGCGCTTGATCGCACCGGCAAAACCTTTACCGATCGACGTACCAACAACATCAACTTTTTGACCCACTTCGAACAGATCCACCGTCAGCGCGTCACCCGGCTTGAAATCGGGCAATGCATCCACGCGGAATTCCTGAAGCAGGCTGCACGGCTCGACGCCGGCTTTCGCAAGGTGACCGGCGAGCGGTTTGCCCACGCGGCTGGCCCGGCGCTTTCCAAAAGCAATCTGAACGGCCAAATAACCGTCTGATTCCTCGGACTTGATCTGGCTAACGCGGTTGTCGGACATGTCAAGCACCGTCACCGGGATGGACTGACCATCCTCGGCGAAAATGCGAGTCATGCCGACCTTGCGACCAACAAGGCCTAGACTCATTTTATTCTCCTAAACCCGGTTACGATTGACCGGGACCGTAAATAATCTTTTTTGCGCGAAAAACGCAAGGGCCGGATTATACCGGCCCAATCGCGCCAAACACAAGCCCTTGATTACTGCAACTTGATTTCCACATCGACGCCGGCAGGCAGATCGAGTTTCATCAGCGCATCAACCGTCTTGTCAGTCGGATCCACAATGTCCATCAGACGCTGATGGGTACGGATTTCGAACTGATCACGAGAAGCCTTATTCACGTGCGGCGAACGCAGCACGTTGTAACGCTCGATGCGGGTCGGCAGCGGGACGGGACCACGAACCACGGCGCCGGTGCGCTTGGCGGTTTCGACGATCTCGAGCGCAGACTGATCGATCAGGCGATAGTCGAAGGCTTTCAGACGAATGCGGATTTTCTGGCTTTGCATGATTTTTTCCAAAGAGCGAGGGCGGCCGACCATCGGCCGCCCGGTAGCATGATTACTCGATCACTTTTGCAACGACGCCGGCGCCGACGGTACGGCCACCTTCGCGAATTGCAAAACGCAGACCTTCTTCCATGGCGATCGGGGCGATCAACTTCACGGTGATCGACACGTTATCACCCGGCATGACCATCTCGGTGCCTTCGGGCAGCACGATCGAACCGGTCACGTCCGTGGTACGGAAGTAGAACTGAGGGCGATAGTTGTTGAAGAACGGGGTGTGACGACCGCCCTCTTCCTTCGACAGCACATACACCTCACCCGTGAAGTGGGTGTGCGGGGTGATGGAGCCCGGCTTGGCCAGCACCTGACCACGCTCGACGTCTTCACGCTTGGTGCCGCGCAGCAGCACGCCCACGTTGTCGCCAGCCTGACCCTGATCCAGCAGCTTGCGGAACATTTCCACGCCAGTGCAGGTGGTCTTGACGGTGTCCTTGATACCCACGATTTCCAGTTCGTCGCCCACGGTCACGATGCCGCGTTCGACACGACCGGTCACCACGGTGCCGCGACCAGAGATCGAGAACACGTCTTCGATCGGCAGCAGGAACGGCTTGTCGATGGCACGCTCAGGCGTCGGGATGTAGCTATCCAGCGCAGCTGCCAGTTCCATGATGGCCGGCTCGCCGATCGGGGACTGGTCACCTTCCAGGGCCTTCAGTGCAGAACCCTTGATGATGGGGATGTCGTCGCCCGGGAACTCGTACTTGGAGAGCAGTTCGCGAACTTCCATCTCCACCAGCTCGAGCAGCTCTTCGTCATCGACCATGTCGCACTTGTTCAGGAACACGATGATGTACGGAACGCCAACCTGACGGGCCAGCAGGATGTGTTCGCGGGTCTGCGGCATCGGGCCGTCAGCGGCGGAACACACCAGAATCGCGCCGTCCATCTGGGCGGCACCAGTAATCATGTTCTTCACGTAATCGGCGTGACCCGGGCAGTCAACGTGAGCGTAGTGACGGCTTTCGGTCTCGTACTCGACGTGTGCGGTGTTGATCGTGATACCACGCGCCTTCTCTTCGGGCGCGCTGTCGATCGCTGCATAGTCCTTGGCTTCGCCACCGAACTTGGCGGTCAGCACCGTGGTGATGGCGGCCGTCAGCGTGGTCTTGCCATGGTCAACGTGACCAATCGTGCCAACGTTCACGTGCGGCTTGTTACGCTCAAACTTTCCCTTAGCCATTATTGCTTCCTTGATTTCCTGAAAATTTCGAAATTACTTCTTGTTAATCACGGCATCGGCGACGTTTTTCGGCGCCTCGGAGTAGTGCTTGAACTCCATGGAGTAGGTCGCACGACCTTGCGTCAGCGAACGCAGCGAAGTGGCATAGCCAAACATCTCGGCCAGCGGCACTTCTGCACGGATACCCTTCATGTTGCCAGCGATGTCGTCCATACCCTGAACGATACCGCGGCGGCCGGACAGGTCGCCCATGACGTTACCCATGAATTCTTCCGGCGTCTCCACCTCGACAGCCATCATCGGCTCAAGCAGCACCGGGTTTGCCTTGCGCATGGCGTCCTTGAAGGCCATCGAACCGGCCATCTTGAACGCGTTTTCGTTCGAATCGACATCGTGATAGGAACCGAAGACCAGCGTGACCTTGACGTCGACAACCGGGAAACCGGCCAGCACGCCATTCGGCAACGTGTCCTGGATACCACGATCAACCGCAGGGATGTATTCGCGCGGCACCACACCGCCCTTGATAGCGTCGATGAATTCGTAGCCCTTACCCGTTTCGTTCGGCTCCAGCTTGATCACAACGTGACCATACTGACCGCGACCACCGGACTGCTTGACGAACTTGCCTTCCTGTTCAACGGTGGAGCGAATCGCCTCGCGATAAGCCACTTGAGGCGCACCCACGTTTGCCTCGACGTTGAATTCGCGCTTCATCCGGTCCACGATGATCTCAAGGTGCAGCTCACCCATACCAGAGATGATGGTCTGACCAGACTCTTCATCCGTACGCACACGGAAGGAAGGATCCTCCTGGGCGAGTCGCGACAGGGCGAGACCCATCTTTTCCTGGTCGCTCTTGGTTTTCGGCTCGACCGCGACGTGAATCACCGGATCCGGGAACTCCATACGCTCAAGGATGATGGGCGCAGCCGGATCGCACAGGGTTTCACCCGTGGTCACTTCTTTCAGGCCCACTGCAGCCGCGATATCACCTGCGCGGACTTCCTTGATCTCCTGACGATCATTGGCGTGCATCTGCAGCAAACGGCCAATACGATCCTTCTTGCCTTTGATCGAGTTCAGCACGGTATCGCCGGAATTGAGAACACCGGAGTACACGCGAATGAACGTCAGCTGCCCCACAAACGGATCCGTCATCAGCTTGAACGCCAACGCCGAGAACTTCTCGTCATCGCTCGACTTGCGGGTCGCCTCGTTACCGTCGTCATCGATACCTTGCACCGCCGGGACTTCGGTCGGGTTCGGCATGAATTCGATCACTGCGTCGAGCATGCGCTGCACACCCTTGTTCTTGAATGCAGTGCCGCACAGCATCGGCTGGATTTCGCAGGCGATCGTGCGCTTGCGCAAACCGGCGACGATCTGCTCTTCGCTCAATTCTCCGCCTTCGAGGTAAATATCCATGAGCTCTTCGGAGGCCTCAGCAGCTGCCTCAACCATCTGCTCGCGATATTCAGCTGCCTTATCCGCCAGATCCGCCGGGATATCGACATACTCGAACTTGGAACCCATTGAAGCGTCATCCCAGATGATCGCTTTCATCTTGACCAGATCGACCACGCCGGCAAAGTTTTCTTCAGCACCGATCGGCAACACCACCGGAACCGGGTTCGCCTTCAGCCGCGTCTTCATCTGCTCAACAACCTTGTAGAAGTCGGCACCCTGGCGGTCCATCTTGTTCACGAAGGCAAGACGAGGCACACGATACTTGGTCGCTTGACGCCACACCGTTTCGGATTGAGGCTGAACACCACCCACCGCGCAATAAACCATGCACGCACCATCAAGCACACGCATGGAACGCTCCACCTCGATGGTGAAATCGACGTGCCCCGGGGTGTCAATAATATTGATGCGATGCTCCGGCAAGGACAGATCCATGCCTTTCCAGAAGCAGGTCGTCGCAGCGGAGGTAATGGTAATACCGCGCTCCTGCTCCTGCGCCATCCAGTCCATGGTGGCCACACCATCATGAACCTCACCGATCTTGTGGTTCACACCGGTATAGAAAAGGATACGCTCGGTCGTGGTGGTCTTGCCGGCGTCAATGTGCGCGGAGATACCGATATTGCGGTAGCGCTCGATAGGAGTTTTGCGGGCCACGGTGTTGTCCTGCCTAGTTAAATCGCCAAAAGGATGCGATTTTCATTCCAAACGATGACAAAAAGTCGAGCCCCCTCACATGGGGGCTCGACTCACTGATACTTGTGAATCAGAAGCGGTAGTGCGAGAAAGCCTTGTTGGCTTCAGCCATGCGGTGAACTTCTTCGCGCTTCTTCATGGCAGAGCCGCGACCTTCAGCAGCTTCCAGCAGCTCACCAGCCAGGCGCTGAGCCATGGACTTCTCGGCGCGCTTGCGCGCAGCTTCACGCAACCAACGCATGGACAGCGCCATACGGCGGGAAGGGCGAACTTCAACTGGCACCTGGTAGTTTGCACCACCAACACGACGGCTCTTGACCTCAACCACCGGCTTCACATTACCGAGAGCGGTTGAGAACACCTCAAGCGGATCCTTGCCGGACTTGCTGGAGATGGCATCAAAGGCACCATAGACGATACGCTCAGCAACGGCCTTCTTGCCGTCCTGCATGATGACACTAATAAACTTGGACACATCCTGACTACCGAATTTCGGGTCAGGCAGGATTTCCCGCTTGGGAACTTCGCGACGACGGGGCATGACGATCTTCCTTCAGATTCTTGTGTGAGCCAACAATCAGGCTTGCTTCGGACGCTTTGCGCCGTACTTGGAGCGCGACTGCTTGCGATCCTTCACGCCTTGCAGATCGAGCGAACCGCGCACGATGTGATAGCGCACACCCGGCAGATCCTTCACACGACCACCACGAATCAGGACCACGGAGTGCTCCTGCAGGTTGTGACCTTCACCGCCGATATACGAGATCACCTCGTAACCATTGGTCAGGCGCACCTTGGCGACCTTACGAAGCGCAGAGTTCGGCTTCTTAGGCGTCGTGGTGTAGACGCGGGTGCACACGCCACGCTTCTGCGGGCAGGCTTCCAGCGCCGGGACGTTGCTTTTGACAACGGCGGATTTCCGCGGCTTGCGGACGAGCTGATTGATTGTTGGCATAGCTTGAGAATTTCCCAAAAAACCGAGGCAGCCACTCGGGCCGCCTCGGGCGGTTTATTCCGGCTGCAACTGACTACGATTGGCCAGTCTACAAAAAGAGGCCGGATTTTAACGCTGGTTTCTAATAAAGGTCAACTAGTCGGTGCATCTTCCTGCGGGAGGTCGATGATGATTTCCTCACCTTCGGCCCATGCATGCTGCCCACCCAGGTCTTCCCCTTCGTTCTGAGCACGTCGATTGCGGTGGTATGCCAAGCCGGTGCCGGCCGGGATGAGACGCCCCACAATCACGTTTTCCTTCAAACCACGCAGCTCGTCGCGCTTACCCATAATGGCAGCCTCGGTGAGGACGCGGGTCGTTTCCTGGAAGGACGCCGCTGAAATGAACGAGTCGGTCGAGAGCGATGCCTTGGTGATACCGAGGAGCACGTACTCATACCGCGCCGGCAGCTTGCCTTCGGCTTCCATCTTGTCGTTTTCGTCCAGCACTTCGGAACGCTCGACCTGCTCTTCGCGAATGAAACGGGTATCGCCGGAATCGATGATGACCACACGACGCAGCATCTGGCGAACAATCACCTCAATGTGCTTGTCGTTGATCTTCACACCCTGCAGACGGTACACGTCCTGCACTTCATCGATGATATAGCGAGCCAGCGCTTCGACGCCCTGCAGGCGCAGGATGTCATGCGGGTCCGCAGGACCATCGACGATCGCCTCACCCTTGTTCACCACCTGACCGTCGTGCACCATCACGTGCTTGTCCTTCGGAATCAGGAACTCGTGCGAGTTGCCGTCCGGCTCGGTGATCACGAGACGCTGCTTGCCTTTGGTTTCCTTGCCGAAGGACATGGTGCCGGTGTACTCGGCGAGCACGCCGGCGTCTTTCGGAGAACGGGCTTCGAACAGCTCGGCCACACGCGGCAGACCACCGGTGATATCGCGGGTTTTCGCAGATTCCTGCGGGATGCGAGCGAGAATTTCACCCACGTCGATCTTCTGACCGTCCTTGACGGCGATAATCGAGCCCACCTGGAAGGTCATGGCAACGGCGTGATCCGTGCCGGCGATCATGACTTCCTGACCGTTGTCGTCGAACAGTTTCACCTGCGGACGTGCGCCCTTGGACTGCGTGCTCGAGCCGCGTTTGGCATCGATCACGACCAGGGTCGACAGACCCGTGACATCGTCGATCTGCTTGGCAACGGTCACGCCTTCTTCCACGTTCTCGAACTTCACCGTACCGGCGTATTCGGTCACCACCGGGCGGGTGTGCGGATCCCATGTCGCAAGCTGCTGGCCGGCCTTGACGGTATCACCATCGTTGACCTGAAGGGTCGCACCGTACGGCACCTTGTGACGCTCACGCTCACGACCCATATCGTCGGCCACCAGCACTTCCGCCGAACGCGCGATGATGATCTTTTCGCCCTTGGCATTGGTCACGTAACGCATGTTCTGCGTGAAGCGGATCGAGCCGGCCGACTTGGATTCCACCGAGCTTGCAGCGGCCGCACGAGATGCGGCACCACCCACGTGGAAGGTCCGCATGGTGAGCTGGGTACCCGGCTCACCAATCGACTGCGCAGCAATCACGCCCACCGCTTCACCGCTATTGACCAGGGAACCACGTCCCAGATCGCGACCGTAGCACTTCGCACACAGACCATAGCGGGTTTCACACGTGAGCGGTGTCCGCACACGCACTTCGTCAATACCCAGGCTCTCGATCAGCTCACACGCGGCTTCGTCGATCAGGGTGCCCTGCTCAAGCACCGTTTCCTGACTGTCTGGATTGACCACATCTTCGGCGGTCACGCGGCCAAGAATACGATCACGCAATGGCTCGATGGTCTCGCCACCTTCGATGAGCGCCTTCTGATTGAAACCTTCGCGAGTACCGCAATCATCCTCGGTCACCACCAGATCCTGAGTCACGTCGACGAGACGACGAGTCAGGTAACCGGAGTTGGCGGTCTTCAGTGCCGTATCGGCCAGACCTTTACGCGCACCGTGGGTGGAGATGAAGTACTGAAGCACGTTCAGGCCTTCACGGAAGTTGGTGGTAATCGGTGTCTCGATAATCGAGCCATCCGGCTTCGCCATCAAGCCTCGCATCCCCGCCAGCTGTCGAATCTGTGCAGCTGAACCACGTGCACCGGAGTCGGCCATCATGTAGATGGAATTGAACGACTCAAGCGCGGTGTCCTTCGGCTGCGGTTTGTCGACGCCACCGGCATAGACGGCTTTCCACCAGTCTTCGCGCGGCAGGTCGCCGAAGGTATCCTGCACCCGGTCCTTACCCAGCTGATCCATCATGGCCTTGGCCACCTGATCACCGGTGCGACCCCAGATATCAACCACCTTGTTGTAGCGCTCGCCGTCGGTCACAAGACCGGAGGCGTACTGCTCGGCAATTTCCTTCACCTCGTTTTCGGCTGCGTGGATGATGTCTTCCTTCTGGGTCGGGACGAGCATGTCCTTGACCGCAATGGAAACACCAGCGCGCGTCGCGAGGCTGAAACCGAACTGCATCAGCTTGTCGGCAAAGACAACCGTTTCCTTCAGACCGCACTGGCGGAAGGAATGGTTGATCAGTTTGGAGATCTCTTTCTTCTTCAGCGGTTTGTCGATGAACTTGAAGGGCAGACCCGCAGGAAGAATCTCTGAGAGCAGCGCGCGGCCCGCCGTTGTTTCGTGGCGCACGATCTTCTCGACGCGTTCCCCCTCTTCGGTCAGATCGACTTCCTTGATACGCACGGTAATCCGGGCGTGCAGAGAAATCTTGCCGGACTCATAGGCACGCTTGACCTCGGAGATATCGGTCATGATCATGCCTTCGCCCCGCTCGCCAATACCCTCACGGGTGGCGTAGTAGAGACCCAGCACCACGTCCTGCGACGGCACGATGATCGGTTCGCCATTGGCCGGGGAGATCACGTTATTGGACGCCAGCATCAGGGTGCGGGCTTCCATCTGGGCTTCGAGGGACAGCGGCACGTGCACAGCCATCTGGTCACCGTCGAAGTCGGCGTTGAACGCGGCACAGACCAGCGGGTGCAGCTGAATGGCCTTCCCTTCGATCAGCACCGGCTCAAAGGCCTGAATACCCAGTCGGTGCAGGGTCGGCGCACGGTTCAGCATCACCGGATGCTCGCGGATGACATCTTCAAGGATGTCCCACACCACCGGCTCCTGGCTCTCGACCATTTTCTTGGCCTGCTTGATGGTCGTTGCCAGCCCCATCAATTCGAGCTTGTTGAAGATGAACGGCTTGAACAGCTCGAGGGCCATCAGCTTGGGCAGACCACACTGGTGCAGCTTGAGCTGCGGGCCCACCACGATGACCGAACGACCCGAATAGTCGACACGCTTACCAAGCAGGTTCTGACGGAAACGACCGCCCTTGCCCTTGATCATGTCGGCCAGCGACTTGAGCGGACGCTTGTTGGCGCCCGTCATGGCCTTGCCGCGGCGACCGTTGTCGAGCAGCGAGTCAACCGCTTCCTGAAGCATGCGCTTTTCGTTGCGCACGATGATCTCAGGCGCCTTGAGCTCGAGCAGACGCTTCAGACGGTTGTTCCGGTTGATGACGCGACGGTACAGATCGTTCAGATCCGAAGTCGCGAATCGGCCACCGTCCAGCGGCACCAGCGGACGCAGGTCCGGCGGTAGCACGGGCAGCACTTCCAGAATCATCCACTCGGGCTTGATACCGGATTGCTGGAAGGCCTCAAGCACCTTCAGGCGCTTGGAAAATTTCTTGATCTTGGCGTCAGAGCTGGTGGCTTCGAGTTCGCCGCGCAGCTTTTCGATTTCGAGGTTGACGTCCAGCGTGCGCAGCAGTTCGCGCACACCTTCCGCGCCCATGGCCGCGTCGAACTCGTCGCCGTACTCTTCCACCTTGGCAAGGTAATCGTCTTCGGTGAGCAGTTGCGCACGGTTGAGCGGCGTCATACCCGGCTCGACCACCACGAACGCTTCGAAGTAGAGCACACGCTCAATGTCACGCAGGGTCATGTCGAGCACCATGCCAAGACGGCTTGGCAGGCTCTTCAGGAACCAGATGTGCGCGACTGGCGACGCCAGTTCGATATGGGCCATACGCTCGCGACGCACCTTCGAGAGCGTGACTTCAACACCACACTTCTCGCAAATGACGCCACGGTGCTTCAGGCGCTTGTACTTGCCGCACAGGCACTCGTAATCCTTGACCGGGCCGAAGATCTTGGCGCAGAACAGGCCGTCACGCTCGGGCTTGAACGTACGGTAGTTGATGGTCTCGGGCTTCTTGACTTCACCATACGACCAGGAACGGATCTTGTCCGGCGACGCGAGACCAATGGTGATCGCGTCGAACTCCTCCTCGTTGGGGAGGGTTTGCTTGAACAGGTCAGCGAGCAAACTTTTCATGTATCACTCCATCCGATTGAGCATGTGAGCGCAATCGGCTCAGTAACGGTCCAGGTCGATATCGATACCCAGAGAACGGATTTCCTTCACCAGCACGTTGAAGGACTCCGGCATTCCGGCATCAATCTTGTGTTCGCCCTTGACGATGTTCTCGTACACCTTGGTACGACCGGTCACATCATCCGACTTCACGGTCAGCATTTCCTGCAGGGTATAGGAAGCGCCGTAGGCCTCGAGTGCCCACACCTCCATCTCACCGAAACGCTGTCCACCGAACTGGGCTTTACCACCCAGCGGCTGTTGGGTCACCAGGGAGTACGGACCAGTCGAACGGGCGTGCATCTTGTCGTCGACCAAGTGGTGCAGCTTGAGGATGTGCTTGTAACCGACCGTCACCTTGCGTTCAAACTGCTCGCCGGTGCGACCGTCATACAGCGTGACCTGACCGGACACGGGCAGACCGGCGATTTCGAACATGGCCTCGATCTCTTCTTCCTTGGCACCATCGAACACCGGCGTCGCAAACGGGACGCCCTTGGTCAGGTTGCCAGCGAGTTCGACCACTTCGGTATCGGACAGTTCGTCGAGCTTCTCCGCCTTGCCATTGGTGTTGTAGATCTGCTCCAGCAGACCGCGAACTTCCTTGGCGGTGGCTTCGGCGCGAAGCATGGTGTCAATCTTGGCACCCAGGCCTTTCGCGGCCCAGCCCAGGTGGGTCTCCAGAATCTGACCGATGTTCATCCGCGAGGGCACACCCAGCGGGTTGAGCACCACGTCGACCGGCGTACCGTCCTCCATGTAGGGCATGTCTTCGACCGGAACGATCTTGGACACCACACCCTTGTTACCATGGCGACCCGCCATCTTGTCACCCGGCTGAAGACGACGCTTCACTGCCAGATAGACCTTGACCATCTTCTGAACGCCCGGGGGCAATTCGTCGCCTTGAGTGAGTTTCTTCTTCTTCACTTCAAAGGCCAGCTCGAAGTCCTTGCGCGTCTTCTCGAGGCCTTCACGAACGGCCTCAAGCTGAGTTGCCAGCGATTCTTCCGCCATCCGGATATCGAACCAGTGGTATGACTCCAGACCGTCCAGATAGTCGTTGGAGATCTCCGTGCCCTTGGCAAGCTTCTTCGGTCCGCCGTTGGCCTTCTGGCCCACGATCATTCGACGGATACGAGCAAATGCATCGCGTTCAACAATACGCATCTGGTCGGCAAGATCCGTCTTGAAGCTACGGAGTTGGTCATCGATGATCGACTGGGCGCGCTTGTCGCGCTCGATGCCTTCACGGGTAAAGACCTGAACGTCGATGACAATGCCGTTCATGCCGGAGGGCACGCGCAGCGAGGTGTCCTTCACATCGGAGGCCTTCTCGCCAAAGATCGCGCGAAGCAGCTTCTCTTCCGGCGTCAGCTGTGTTTCACCTTTCGGCGTCACCTTGCCCACCAGTACGTCGCCCGCTTCGACTTCCGCGCCGATGTAGACGATGCCGGACTCATCGAGTCGGCTCAACTGAGCTTCGCCGAGGGAGGCGATATCGCGCGTGATTTCCTCAGGCCCCAGCTTGGTGTCACGGGCGACCACCGTCAGCTCCTCGACGTGAATCGAGGTGAAACGGTCATTCGCAACAACGCGCTCGGAAATGAGGATCGAATCCTCGAAGTTGTAGCCGTTCCAAGGCATGAACGCGACCAGCATGTTCTGCCCAAGAGCCAGTTCACCCAGGTCAGTCGAGGCGCCGTCGGCCACCACGTCGCCCTTGGCGATGATGTCGCCAACCTTGACGATCGGACGCTGGTTAATGTTGGTGTTCTGGTTCGAACGCGTGTACTTGATCATGTTGTAGATGTCGACGCCAACTTCACCCGGCAGGGTTTCATCGTCGTTGACACGCACCACGATACGATTCGCGTCAATGTAATCGACCACGCCACCACGCGTCGCCTGAACCGCGGTTCCCGAGTCAACGGCAACCGTACGCTCGATACCGGTGCCAACCAGCGGCTTCTCGGGGCGCAGACACGGCACGGCCTGACGCTGCATGTTCGCGCCCATCAAGGCACGGTTGGCATCGTCATGCTCAAGGAACGGGATCAGCGAAGCGGCCACTGACACGATCTGGCCCGGCGCCACGTCCATGTACTGAACCGTATCGGCGGTGGCCAGCGTGAATTCGCCCTTGTGACGGCAGGAAATCAGCTCACCCGCCAGGGTCTTGTCTTCAGCGATCTCGGCATTGGCCTGGGCAATGACGTACTGACCTTCTTCAATGGCCGACAGGTAATCGATCTGGTCGGTCACGGTACCGTTTTCCACCTTCCGGTACGGCGTCTCGAGGAAACCATAGCGGTTGGTACGGGCATACACGGCCAGCGAATTGATCAGGCCAATGTTCGGACCTTCCGGCGTTTCGATCGGACACACACGACCGTAGTGGGTCGGATGCACGTCACGTACTTCGAAGCCCGCACGCTCGCGGGTCAGACCACCGGGGCCGAGAGCCGAGACACGACGCTTGTGCGTAATCTCGGACAGCGGGTTGGTCTGATCCATGAACTGGGACAACTGACTGGAACCGAAGAACTCCTTGATGGCAGCACTGATCGGCTTCGCGTTGATCAGGTCATGCGGCATCAGGTTGTCGGATTCGGCCTGGGACAGACGTTCCTTCACGGCGCGCTCGACACGGACCAGACCCGCGCGGAACTGGTTTTCGGCCAATTCGCCGACCGAACGCACACGACGGTTACCGAGGTGATCGATATCGTCAATTTCGCCACGACCATTACGCAGTTCGATCAGGATGGCGATCACGGCTAGGATGTCGTCGTTCGACAGGGTACCCGGACCTTCCTCACCCGGCTGCCCGACCTTGTCGAGCATGCGGCGATACCATTCGGGCGTCTTGTTATCAATCTTCTCCGGATACGCACGGCGATTGAACTTCATCCGGCCAACTGCGGACAGGTCATAACGCTCTTCAGCGTAGAAAAGCCCCTGGAACAAAGCCTCGACGGCATCTTCCGTGGGCGGCTCGCCCGGACGCATCATGCGATAGATGGCGACCTTGGCAGCCCACTCGTCCGTGGTTTCGTCCGTACGCAGGGTCTGCGAGATGTACGCGCCGCGATCCAGGTCATTGATGTAGAGCGTCGGCAGCTCAGCAATCTTGGCGTCGCGGAGCGAGTCCAGCAGGTCCTCGGTGATCTCGTCGTTTGCGCGAGCAACGATCTCGCCGGTTTCAGCGTCGATCAGATCCTTGGCAATGACACGTCCGAGCAGGAACTCGTCCGGCACATTGATGGCGCTGACGCCTGCTTCGGCGAGCAGCTTGATATGACGGGCCGTGACACGTTTGCCTTCTTCAACAATCACGTTGCCGGCGTTGTCGGCGATGTCGAACTTCGCGACTTCACCCCGCAGACGCTCGGGCACCACCACGAAGGACGCACCTTCGGGCTGAAGCGTGAACTGGTCGAAGTCGTGGAAGGTCGACAGGATGTCTTCCGTGCTCATGCCGATGGCGCGCATGAGAATGGAAACCGGCATCTTGCGGCGACGGTCGACACGGAAGTACAGGAAGTCTTTCGGATCGAATTCGAAGTCCAGCCACGAACCACGGTACGGAATCACCCGCGCCGAGAAGAGCAGCTTGCCTGAGGCATGCGTCTTGCCGCGGTCGTGCTCGAAGAACACGCCCGGGGAGCGGTGAAGCTGGGACACGATGACCCGCTCCGTACCATTGATCACGAAGGAGCCGGTGTTGGTCATGAGCGGAATTTCGCCCATGTACACTTCCTGCTCCTTCACTTCCTTGATGGTGTCCTTCGGCGCTTCCTTGTCCATCAGCACGAGGCGCACGCGAGCACGCAGCGGCGCAGCGAACGTCAGACCACGCTGCTGACATTCCTTGACATCAAACGCAGGTTCGCCCAACAGATAATGGACGAACTCAAGACGGGCGTTGCCGCTGTGGCTGCTGATCGGAAAAATCGATGTGAAAGCAGCCTGAAGACCCTGGTTGGCTCGCTGGGCCGGCGGGGCCTCAGCTTGCAGGAAGGAAGCGAACGACTCGATCTGGGTCGCCAGCAGAAAGGGCGCATCAAGAACAGCTGCGCCTTTGGCGAAGCTTTTTCGAATACGCTTTTTCTCGGTGTAGGAGTACGCCATAGATGCTCCGGGTAGCGTTCAGACGTGGGAAGACAGGAGACAAAATGCTTCGATCAAAGCACGCTCTCTTCTGGCTTCAGAAAAGGACGAAAGGGCTGGCACCCTGAACAGGCGCCAGCCCCGCGAAACAACGGGATCTTATTTGATCTCGACAGTCGCGCCAGCTTCTTCCAGCTGCTTCTTGAGGCCTTCGGCCTCGTCTTTGGCAACGCCTTCCTTGATGGTCTTCGGAGCGCCGTCAACCATTTCCTTGGCTTCCTTCAGACCCAGGCCGGTAGCGGCACGCACGACCTTGATGACCTCGACTTTCTTGTCGCCGACAGTGGCCAGAACCACGTCGAATTCGGTCTTCTCGGCAGCAGCGGCGCCAGCGTCGGCAGCAGCCGGAGCGGCCACGGCGACGGCAGCAGCAGCAGCGCTAACGCCAAACTTCTCTTCCATTTCCTTGATCAGTTCGGACAGTTCCAGAACGGACATGGAAGCGATTGCTTCGAGGATATCTTCTTTGCTGATAGCCATTTGTGTAACTCCTGATATCGAATCACGTGTCTTCCTGCTCGGAAGACAGAATCTTTGAAAAAGTTATGCAGCCTCTTTCTGGTCACGGACCGCGGCGAGCGCACGCACGAACTTGGAAGGCACTTCATTGAGCGTCTGGACAAACTTGGCAACCGGGGCCTGCATCGTGCCGAGCAGCTTGGCAAGCAGCTCTTCACGACTCGGCATGGTGGCCAGGGCATTCACGCCGGCTTCATCCATGATGAAGTTCGGCATTGCACCCGCCTTGACGACGAGTTTGTCATTGTCCTTGGCGAAAGTCTTGAGCACCTTGGCCGGCGCCACCGGATCTTCGGAAATACCGTAGATCAGCGGACCGACGAGCTGGTCGCTCAGGCCTTCGAAAGGCGTGCCGGCAATGGCACGACGCGCAAGGGTGTTCTTCAGCACGTGGAGGTACACGCCCGCTTCACGCGCCTTCGCGCGCAATTCGGTCATTTGACCCACTTCGAGACCACGGTACTCAGCGATGATGATTGCCTGGGCGTTCGAGACCTGCTCGTTCACCTCGGCAACTACCGCCTTCTTACCTTCAAGATTGAGACCCACGGTCATCTCCCACTGAATGGTTGATCCCTTCCGATGAAGCATGGAAGGAACGACAACGGCGACCGTCATTCAGGAGAACAGCTCACGAGGCATCGTTCGACACCCCGACTAACCTGATTCGGGCAACGCCATCTACGCTGGGCCCACATGCTTGTGCATGCGGATTTGAGGTCTGCTCCGGCCATCCCGGCCCGGACGTCCCCCAGCGGTCTTTGACAACCTGCACGCCCGAAGGCGTGCAGCCCAAAGTTCCGACTCGCCCGCGAGCGGGTCGGAGATTCTTCGTCAAGCGGCGGTAACGACGCTCGACGGCTCCACGCGCACGCCCGCACCCATGGTGCTGGAGACGGCCATACGGCGCAGATAGAGACCTTTCGATGAAGCCGGCTTGGCTTTGTTCAGGGCTTCGATGAGCGCCTGGGCATTGGTGCGCAGAGCATCGACATCGAACGAAGCACGGCCGATCGTGGCATGCACGATACCCGCCTTGTCGGCGCGATACTGAACCTGACCAGCCTTGGCGTTCTTGACAGCGGTGTCGACGTCCATGGTCACAGTGCCAACCTTCGGGTTCGGCATCAGACCACGCGGGCCGAGAATCTGACCCAGCGCACCGACGACGCGCATGGCGTCCGGAGTTGCGATACACACGTCGAAGTCGATGGTGCCGCCCTTGACCTGCTCAGCCAGGTCGTCGAAACCAACGACGTCAGCCCCAGCAGCCTTGGCTGCCTCAGCCTTGTCACCCTGGGCGAACACGGCAACGCGCACGCTCTTGCCGGTACCGGCAGGCAGCACGACTGAACCGCGGACCACCTGGTCGGATTTACGCGGATCGATACCCAGATTCACGGCCACATCGATGGATTCATCGAACTTGGCGGTAGCGCATTCCTTGATCAGGTTCAGCGCTTCGTCCAGACCATAGACACGATTGCGATCGATTTTTTCGCGGAGCGCTGCAACGCGCTTGGAAACCTTAGCCATGATTACATGCCCTCCACAGTCACACCCATGCTGCGCGCAGAACCAGCAATGGTGCGCACAGCCGCTTCCAGATCAGCCGCAGTCAGATCGGGCTCTTTGGTCTTGGCGATCTCTTCGATCTGGGCACGCGTGATCGAGCCCACTTTGTCAGTGTGCGGACGCGGAGATCCCTTGGAGATGCCAGCCGCCTTCTTGATCAGAATGGACGCCGGCGGCGTCTTCATGATGAAGGTGAAGCTCTTGTCGCTGAAAGCGGTGATGACCACCGGAATCGGCAGACCCGGCTCAAGGCTCTGAGTGCGAGCATTGAAGGCCTTGCAGAATTCCATGATGTTCAGACCACGCTGACCCAGCGCAGGACCGACCGGGGGACTCGGGTTGGCTTTACCTGCAGGGATCTGCAGCTTGATATAGCCGATGATTTTCTTTGCCATTGCGGCTGACTCCTATGATGAGTGCAAACGCGCCAGCCCTGCGGCTGACGCTCCTCGACACCGCCCCGAGGAGCGGCGACTTTGGTCAGGTCTTTTCGACCTGACCGAATTCGAGCTCAACCGGCGTGGCGCGACCGAAAATGGTCACGGACACGCGCAGCTTGCTCTTTTCGTAGTTGACGTCTTCGACCGAGCCATGAAAATCCGTAAAAGGACCTTCCTTGACTCGAACAACCTCGCCAACTTCGAAGAGGACCTTGGGGCGCGGCTTCTCAACCCCTTCCTGAATCTGGCTCATGATCTTCTCGACCTCCTTCTCGGAGATCGGGGTCGGCTTGGTGGCCGTGCCACCGACAAAGCCGGTCACGCGGGGCGTGGACTTGACCAGATGCCAGCTTTCCTCGTCCATATCCATCTCAACGAGGACGTAGCCGGGAAAAAACTTGCGCTCGGAAATGGCCTTCTGACCACCCTTCATCTCGACGACTTCTTCGACGGGAACGAGCACCTGACCGAACTTGTCTTCCATGCCGGAACGCGCGATGCGTTCAAGCAAAGCGCGCTGCACCGACTTCTCGAAGCCGGAATAGGCGTGCACTACGTACCAACGCTTGGTCATGTTCACTTCCACCCCAGAACCAGGTCGTACAAGACCCACTCCAGGCTCTTGTCCGTCAGCCAAAGGAAGACAGCCATTGCCAGCACGAATGCAAAGACGATTCCCGTCATCTGCATCGTCTCCTTGCGGGTGGGCCACACGACCTTTTTGGTCTCGGTGATGGTCTCTTTCAGGAACACCGCGAAACGGCGCCCTGGCTCGGTAAACCACGCAACCGCCGCACCGGAAATCACACCGGCGAGCACAGCGAGCACACGCAACACAAGAACCTGCTCGGAGAGCAGGTAGAATCCGGCCACGCCGGCCGCGATCAAAATCAGCGCCAGCGCGAACTTGAGCTTGTCAGCCATTCAGGTCCAACGATTCAGAAACAATATGGCAGGGGCAGAGGGAATCGAACCCCCAACCTTCGGTTTTGGAGACCGACGCTCTGCCAGTTGAGCTATACCCCTGCAGCAGAGACTACAAAGCGCCCCGTCGGGGGACAGGGCGCTCCAGCCAGCCCTTACGGGCTTGCGTTTTTTACTCGATCACTTTTGCAACGACGCCGGCGCCGACGGTACGGCCACCTTCGCGAATTGCAAAACGCAGACCTTCTTCCATGGCGATCGGGGCGATCAGCTTCACGGTGATCGACACGTTGTCGCCCGGCATAACCATCTCGGTGCCTTCGGGCAGCACGATCGAACCGGTCACGTCCGTGGTACGGAAGTAGAACTGAGGGCGATAGTTGTTGAAGAACGGGGTGTGACGACCGCCCTCTTCCTTCGACAGCACATACACCTCACCCGTGAAGTGGGTGTGCGGGGTGATGGAGCCCGGCTTGGCCAGCACCTGACCACGCTCGACGTCTTCACGCTTGGTGCCGCGCAGCAGCACGCCCACGTTGTCGCCAGCCTGACCCTGATCCAGCAGCTTGCGGAACATTTCCACGCCAGTGCAGGTGGTCTTGACGGTGTCCTTGATACCCACGATTTCCAGTTCGTCGCCCACGGTCACGATGCCGCGTTCGACACGACCGGTCACCACGGTGCCGCGACCAGAGATCGAGAACACGTCTTCGATCGGCAGCAGGAACGGCTTGTCGATGGCACGCTCAGGCGTCGGGATGTAGCTATCCAGCGCAGCTGCCAGTTCCATGATGGCCGGCTCGCCGATCGGGGACTGGTCACCTTCCAGGGCCTTCAGTGCAGAACCCTTGATGATGGGGATGTCGTCGCCCGGGAACTCGTACTTGGAGAGCAGTTCGCGAACTTCCATCTCCACCAGCTCGAGCAGCTCTTCGTCATCGACCATGTCGCACTTGTTCAGGAACACGATGATGTACGGAACGCCAACCTGACGGGCCAGCAGGATGTGTTCGCGGGTCTGCGGCATCGGGCCGTCAGCGGCGGAACACACCAGAATCGCGCCGTCCATCTGGGCGGCACCAGTAATCATGTTCTTCACGTAATCGGCGTGACCCGGGCAGTCAACGTGAGCGTAGTGACGGCTTTCGGTCTCGTACTCGACGTGTGCGGTGTTGATCGTGATACCACGCGCCTTCTCTTCGGGCGCGCTGTCGATCGCTGCATAGTCCTTGGCTTCGCCACCGAACTTGGCGGTCAGCACCGTGGTGATGGCGGCCGTCAGCGTGGTCTTGCCATGGTCAACGTGACCAATCGTGCCAACGTTCACGTGCGGCTTGTTACGCTCAAACTTTCCCTTAGCCATATCGCTACCTCTGTACGAAATTCGGATTACGCGCTGTACGATTCACACCGGCCGCATCGAGTCGAGGCGTGGTGCCCATGGGCAGGATTGAACTGCCGACCTCTCCCTTACCAAGGGAGTGCTCTGCCACTGAGCTACATGGGCCTACCAATAACCAACTCTGGAGCGGGTGAAGGGAATCGAACCCTCGTCGTAAGCTTGGAAGGCTTCTGCTCTACCATTGAGCTACACCCGCGCACAACGCTTTGCGACCCTTTGCACCGCCCGCCTCGCCAAGAGCTCTTCGCTCTTTACGACGCAGTCCAACTGCCAAAAAATCTGGTGGAGGGGGAAGGATTCGAACCTTCGAAGGCTGAGCCGGCAGATTTACAGTCTGCTCCCTTTGACCGCTCGGGAACCCCTCCGCGAGAAGCGCCGCACTATAGCCCGCCCACTTAGGCATGTCAAACCCTTTTTCCAAAATAGTTGGCCGGGCGTGCAGTATCCAACAACAGCATCAGGGTATGCCGTGATTGTCACGGCGCGGAATCCGCCTATGCTGGAGGCGTCTGCCCCCTGTGTGCGACCGGCCTCACGAGGGCTGAGCATCGAACCGGAAAAACACGATTTTTTGCGGAGATTCACATGGATTCGTCTGCCGACAGACAAACGCCTCTCAGCCTTGATGACAAATACACGACCGCCAAGGGTCGCGTCTTTCTGACCGGCTATCAGGCACTGGTTCGCCTGCTGCTCATTCAGAAAGAACGCGATCAGCGCGCCGGACTGGATACGGCCGGATTCGTGTCGGGCTACCGCGGCTCACCTCTGGGCGGGCTTGACCAGACCCTGTGGAAGGCGCGCGACCACCTGGCCAGCCACCACATCGTTTTCCAGCCCGGCATCAACGAGGATCTTGCCGCCACGGCGGTCTGGGGCTCTCAACAAGTCGCGCTGAGCCAGAAGGCAAAGCACGACGGCGTGTTCGCGCTGTGGTACGGAAAGGGACCAGGCGTGGACAGAAGCGGGGATGCGTTCCGGCATGGCAACGCAGCCGGGAGTTCCGAGTTCGGGGGCGTGCTGGTCGTCGCGGGCGACGATCATGCGGCCAAGTCGTCGACCTTTCCGCATCAGACCGACCATTTTTTCAAGTCGATGATGATGCCGGTGCTGGCCCCGGCGGGTGTTCAGGAGTACATCGACTTCGGCATTCATGGCTACGCCCTGTCGCGCTATTCGGGTTGCTGGGTTGCTTTCAAAGCTTTGGCCGACACGGTGGAAACCTCGGCCTCGGTCGATGTCGATCCGGCCCGCATCGAGATCCGCACGCCCGCCGACTTCGAACGCCCACCCGACGGGCTCAACATCCGCTGGCCGGATCCCCCGCTGGTGCAGGAGCGAAGACTGCTCAATTTCAAGCTCTACGCGGCGCTGGCGTACTGCCGGGCCAATGAACTCAACCAGGTGGTGATCGACGCGCCGGAGCCTCGTCTGGGCATCATTACCAGCGGCAAGAGCTATCTGGACGTACGTCAGGCCTTTGACGATCTCGGTATCGACGACGCACTGGCGGCGAAGATCGGCATCCGGCTGTACAAAGTGGGGATGGTGTGGCCACTGGAGGCCTCGGGCGTCCGCGCATTTGCAGAAGGGCTCGACGAAATTCTCGTGGTCGAAGAAAAACGGCAGTTACTCGAGTACCAGCTCAAGGAAGAACTCTACAACTGGCGGGAAGACGTTCGGCCGCGGGTGGTCGGCAAGTTCGACGAGAAAGGGGAATGGTCCTCGACCCCCCGCAGTGACGGGACGGTCGATCACGGTCACTGGCTGCTCCCCGCCGCCGGAGAACTGACGCCGGCCATGATCGCACGCGTGATCGCGGCACGGATCGCCAGGTTCTTCACCTCCGACCGCATCAAAGCCCGCCTGACGTTTCTCGAGGCCAAAGAGGCTGCGCTGGCGGCACGTGATTTCTCAATCGATCGCGTCCCGACCTTCTGTTCCGGCTGCCCGCACAACACCTCGACGCACGTCCCCGAGGGCAGTCGCGCCCTGGCGGGTATCGGGTGTCATTACATGGTCACCTGGATGCCGGAGCGTCGCACCGGCACGTTCACGCAGATGGGCGGGGAAGGCGTGCCCTGGGTGGGTCAGGCCCCCTTCACCGAAGAGAAGCACATCTTTGCCAACCTGGGCGACGGCACCTACTTCCATTCCGGTCTGCTGGCCATCCGCCAGGCGGTGGCCGCCGGGGTGAATATCACCTACAAGATCCTCTACAACGACGCCGTCGCCATGACCGGCGGCCAACCCCACGACGGTGAACTGACGGTGCCCAAGATCGTCCGACAGCTCCAGGCAGAGGGGGTGCATAACGTCGTGGTCGTTAACGATGGCACTGCGCGCGACTACGGCCCGAGCGACATCGCCCATGTACCGATCCGGCACCGTGATGAAATGGACGCCATTCAACGCGAGTTGCGCGAATCGGGCGGCGTTACCGCACTCATCTACGACCAGACCTGCGCGGCCGAAAAGCGCCGGCGCCGCAAACGCGGTACCTACCCTGACCCGGCCCGTCGCGTGTTCATCAACGAGGCCGTGTGCGAGGGCTGCGGCGATTGCGGCACTGCAAGCAATTGCATGTCGATCCTCCCCGTCGAAACCGAGTTCGGCCGCAAGCGCCAGATCGACCAGTCCAGTTGCAACAAGGACTATTCCTGTCTGAACGGCTTCTGCCCCAGTTTCGTGACCATCGAAGGCGGGGGCTTACGCAAACCCTCCGCGCAGACCATCTCCGAGTCAGCATTTCCAAGCCTGCCCTCGCCCGATATCCCGGAGACATCGAGACCTTTCGGCATTCTCGTGACGGGCGTCGGCGGGACCGGCGTGGTCACCATCGGTGCGCTCATCGGCATGGCGGCGCACCTGGATGGCAAGGGCGTCACCGTGCTTGACATGACGGGACTGGCCCAGAAAGGGGGCTCGGTGTTCTCTCACATCCGGGTGGCGAATCATCCGGATGATCTGCACGCCGTGCGCATCGCGGCCGGAGAGGCGGATGCCGTCATCGGGGGTGACGTGGTGGTCTCGACCAGCTCGGAAGCCTTGGCCAAGATGTCGGCCGAGCGCACGCGCGCCATCATCAATTGCGCCGAAACGCCAACGTCCGAATTTGCCAAGAATCCGGACTGGCAGTTTCCCCTCGCCGACATGGAGCGCGCGGTTGGCGATGCGATTGGCGCTGCGCGTGCCGATTTCTTCGACGCTACTGCGCTGGCGACCCGGCTGATGGGTGACGCCATCGCCACCAACCTGTTCCTGCTCGGGTACGCGTGGCAAAAGGCGATGGTTCCGGTCAGTCACGCGAGTCTGATGCAAGCGATCGAACTCAACGGCGTCGCCATCGACATGAACAAGGCCGCCTTCCTGTGGGGGCGCCGCGCCGCGCACGACCTGGCGCGCGTCGAGCGCATCGCGGCGCCCGAGGCAGCCACTGCCGAGAAGGAAGTCGACCTCGACGCACTGATTGAGCGAAGAGCCCAATGGCTGAGCGGCTACCAGGACACCGCGTACGCCGAACGCTATCGCCAGCTTGTCGAGCGCGTTCGGCGCGCGGAGGCGACGCTGGGTTCGGAACGCCTGACGCAGGCCGTGGCCTTTCACTATTTCCGCCTGCTGGCCTACAAGGATGAGTATGAAGTCGCGCGCCTCTACTGCGACCCGGATTTCTGGGCCCGGATCGGGGCCACGTTCGAAGGCGAGTACGAGGTCAGATTCCATCTGGCGCCGCCGCTGACCGCACGTGTCGACCCACGCACCGGTCGCGTCCCGAAACGCAGCTACGGCAAGGGCATGCGGCACATCTTCCGTCTTCTAGCCCGGCTGAAGCGCTTGCGAGGGACGCGCTGGGATCCGTTCGGCTGGACATCCGAACGGCGCGCTGAACGCGAACTGATCACGCGCTATGAGGCGGACGTGGCCGAACTGCTCGATACCTTGAGCTTTTTGCGTCATCCCCTGGCGGTGCAGATCGCCGAGTGCCCCGCCACGATCCGCGGTTACGGGCATATCAAGGCTGCGAACATGAAGCGCGCCGAAGCAGAGCGCGAGCGCTTGCTCGAACAATGGCGCGACATGTCGACCGTCACCGCCGAAAGCACCGACAATCGCCGCGCCGCCTGAGAGGAGAAAAGCGCCCGTTTTTACCGCCACACACGGGGACTGGATGGCGCACTGGCGGACTACGATGCAGCATCCGCCCACAACCGCCGACTGTCGCCGTGCCTGTTCTGCGCTTCATCCTCGCCCAGGTGGTGGCCTGGGCACTCGTCTATGCCGCGCTGTACCTGGGCGTGCCATTGCGTGGCGTGGCCCTGGCGCTCACGCAAGCGGTCGCGGCGGCCGGCCTCGCTCACGTGCTGCGTTCCGAGCGCTGGTGGCGTTGGGTCCACCTGGCGTTCACGCCCCTGATCTGGGCGGCCAGCCAATTCAACGTTGCCCCCGGGTGGTATCTGGCTGCCTTCGCGGTTCTGGCCGTGTTTTACTGGAGCAGTTTTCGCACCCGGGTGCCACTCTTCCTGAGCAATCGGCCAACCCTGAACGCGCTGGCCAAGCTGCTGCCCACACACAGCATCCACTTCCTCGACGCGGGCGCCGGCACAGGTACCGTCCTTCGCCCCCTGGCCCGACAACGCCCTGAGTCAAGCTTTGTGGGCTTCGAAGCAGCCCCCGGCCCCTGGCTGATCGGATACTTGCTCAATCGGAGGCAGGCCAACCTGCTATGGCGGCGGGGGGATTTCTGGCAGCACGACTGGTCCATGTACGACGTGGTGTATGTCTTCCTGTCACCCGTGCCCATGGCCGATGTCTGGGGTAAGGCCCAGCGGGAGTTACGCCCGGACGCACTGTTGATCAGCAACAGCTTCCCGGTTCCGGATGTCGAACCGGACCGGGTGATCGACCCCGAAAGCGATGGAGCGCGACCGCTCTATGTGTACCACCCGGGCCGAACCCGCTCGGCCAAAAGACAGAAAAAGGGATAAAAAATCGGGTCAATTTCAGCCACGGGACTTCCCTTCGCCTGCGGATAATGCAATGCATGCGGCCACGTCGCCGCGCACAGGAACGACCGTTATGGCTGACATCATCTGCATCATTGGAAACAAGGGCGGCACCGGCAAGACCTCCCTGTCACACATGCTCTGCCAGGGACTGGGCCTGCTAGGCCAGCGCTCAGCCTGCGTATTGACCGACACCGCCCGCGAGCCCCTGCGACCGGATGGACGGCGTTATGTCACCGCCGACGCGCGCACGCCCGAGGCGCTGGCCAAAGTAGCGACCAAGCTGCGATCACTCGACGGCTGGATCGGCGTCATCGACGGTGGCGGCAATCGACACGAGGTGGATCGCCAGCTCTACGCACTGGCCGACATCGTGCTCCTGCCCTTTCGAGAATCGCACGAAGACATCCGCACCGTTCTCAACGATCTGGAACATTTCCCGCGCGCCTACGCCCTGCCCTCCCAGTGGCCGACAAACCCGTGGGCCCGCGAGGCGGCCGACCGCAACGTGGCACAGATGATGGGGGCCTATCGCCATCGCATCCTGCGCCCCGTCAACAGTCTGTCGTCGTCCAAGCTGCTGCTGCAAAGCGAGATTCCGGAGCAGCTGCCGACGCAACTGTCGAATACCTGCCGGCGCCTGGCCAGGCAGATGATGGAGGTGCTGGAAATTCAGTACACCGACGTCGCCGACGAACCGGAGACGTCATCGCCCGGGGCGAGCAACCTCCCCGAAACCGGCTTTGCCGCCCACGCACCTGCGGCAGAGCCGCCAGATGAGCCCTGCGAGGCGCCGGACGAAACCATGGACGCCTACGCCGCCCACTGAATGAAAAAGCCCCGGCAATCACCGGGGCTTTTCAGTTGCGCGTTCGATGCAACTCAGAGTCGGGCGCCGTGCCGGGTGATGACCAGCACTGCCTGGGCCCGATTGCTGACGTTGAGCGCGCGGAAAATGGCCGACATGTGCACCTTCACCGTGCCTTCGGACAGGCCCAGCAAGTCGGCGATTTCCCGGTTGGTCTTGCCCTGGGCAAGCAACTCCATGACGCGTGTCTGCGCTGTGGTCAGGCCGAAGCGCTCCTGAATCGGCGCACCGCCGCGCCGGCGGGCCGCCGCGCTGCTGCTGTCGTCCTTGGGTGTGTAGACACCGCCGTCAAGCACCGTGCGGATGGCACTGAGCAATTCCTCGCTGGAGCATGACTTGGGCACAAAGCCGGACGCCCCGGAGCGCATGGCACGCTGAATCGAGGCGCTGTCGTCCAGGGCCGAGACAACGATGCACGGCAACTCCGGAAAACGCTTGGCCAGGATGCCCAGGAGCGAGAAACCGTTCATGTCGGGCAGCATCAGATCAATCACGGCCAGATCGCGGTCAGGATCCTTTTCCAGCTCGGCCAGCGCCTCGTCCGCCGCCTTGACGCCAACGCACTTTACGTTGTCATCCAGACGAGAGAGCGTCTGCGCCATGGCCTCGCGCACCAGCACATGATCTTCAACCACAAGAATATTCGTCACGAAATCGCCTCCGATCGATTCCGGGTGCCGCGAAGGGAGTTCTTTAGCAGCAACTTGGTTCATCGCATTCATTCCGAAAGCATAGCATGATCGATCTATTGTCAACACGAATCCCGATATCACGCCGGAATTTCGCCCGTAGGTCTGAGCATACCTGAGGCACGACCGCATGACATCGGCGATCAACAACAAAATTCACGGCAACACCGATTAATGCAGTCCGGGCACTGGCCTCGGACGATAATTAACGCAACAATGGCCGGGTTAACCCAGTGCCTTTCCCACATGGCCCGTCTGTTGCCCCTCCTTGTCGGCGTCTCGATGCTCGGCGCATCGCTCTCTCCCTCGCTTGCGGCGACGCCCTCGGCGGCGGCCACCGAGCTGACCATCTTCGGCGACATGCCGGTGGTGCTGTCCGCCGCACGCTTGATTCAACCTCTGGATGATGCCCCGGGTGCCGTCACGGTCATTGACCGGCAAATGATCGAAGCATCTGGCGCGCGCGACCTTGCCGAACTGCTCAAGTACGCCCCGGGGTTCCAGTTGGGTCGTTTCAAAGGCGCGACGCCGCTGACCACATACCACGGACTTTCGGATGACCAGTCGCGTCGCATGCTGGTGCGGGTGGATGGCCGCTCCGCCTATTCGCCCTACTTCGGCAGCGCTATCGAGTGGGCCAAGCTCTCGGTCGACATCGACGATATCGAGCGTATCGAAGTCTTCCGCGGCTCAAATTCTGCGGCCTACGGCAGCAATGCATTTCTGGGCATCGTCGATATCGTCACCCGTCCTGCCGCTGATACGCCGCGCTTTCGCACACGGATCACCGAAGGGGCCAACGGTCTCCAAGACCAGATGGTCTCCGTAAGGCAACGTCTGGGAGACGCGACCGCGCGGCTCACGCTGGGGCAGAATCGTAGTGACGGCACCGACCCCAATCACGACAGCTACCGCAATCAACGCATTGACGGACGCATCGACTGGCCCCTGAGCCCTGATGACACACTCGAGATTCATCTGGGCTTTGTAGACACGCGCGCAGACGAAGGCGCGGCGGAAGACATCACGGACCCGGAGCGGAGCACCGACTCGTACACGGGCTTCGCACAAGCTCGCTGGCGCAGGCAACTGGCCAGCGGAGATGAACTCAAGCTCACCTATTTCCATCAGGAAGAGCGTTACACGGACCCCGGGTTCCGCCTCCCCTCACTGTCCTCCTACCTGATCAACGTGGCCGGTTTTTCTCCGGCAGCCGTCAATGCCTTCTTCGTGTCGAACGGCATTCCCGCGGACGCTTACGTGGACGGCTCCATCAACAACCGGGCACTGCGTGACGACATCGAACTGGAGCACCAGACCTTGCTTGGCGAGCGCGCTCGACTGGTCTGGGGCGGCGGCATCCGAAATGACCGCGTCCGTTCAGAACGCGTCTTCAGCCGCGACGACGACATTCACATCCGCCAGCGACGCTTGTTCGCCAACCTGGAGTACCGACTACCGCCGATGTGGACGTTCAACGCGGGCGCCATGATAGAAGACACCAGCGAAACCGGGCCGCGTGTATCGCCACGACTGGCGGTCAACCTCCATCTGAACAAACAGCTCACGACCCGGGCCGCAGTCAGCCGCGGGTATCGCAACACCTCTCCATTCGAGCGTCAGGCCGATGTCCGCTATGCCGAGGCCCGCAGCGGATACGTCCTCGCTCAGACCTTGCAGCCTTCGGGCGACCTTCGTCCCGAGAAGGTGACTGCCCATGAAATCGGACTGAGATTCCAGTCGACCGACGGTTTCAGCAGCATTGACCTGCGGGTTTTCAACGAAGAGATCAACCAACTGCTCGAGCGCAAGACAACCGCCAGCAACATCTCCCCGCCGCCGCCGCTCAACTCCAAAGGTGAGAGCCCGCTCTACATCAATGGTGCGTCTGCGACGATCAATGGCGCCGAGCTATCGGGCGTTTATCGCTGGGGTACAGACGCGTGGATCGGCGGTCACTACACCTACACCGATATCGACAGCAACGTGATCGAAGCTCAGATCAGTGCGCCGCGCGAGGCCTTCTTCCTGTTCGCAGCGACGCAACTTCCCTGGCAATGGCAACTCAGTGGCGGCTGGGGGTACATGGGCATGATGAGCTGGTACGACGATGATGACTGGATTCACGGCTACCACCACGCCAGCGCCCGAATTGCCAAGCGCTGGCGAACGGGCAACACCACGGCCGAACTTGCCGTCGGAATGGATCGAATCGCCGGAGCCGTCTCCGACTATCGTCCGGAAATCAGTCGCCCTCCAGAGGGCTACGTCACGCTTCGACTGACCTACTGATCCCGACATGCGCCGCGCCTGCATCTTCCTTCTGCTGATCTTCGCCGCCCTATCGGGTGGACGCGGTTCAGCGTGGGCGGGGCAGACGCTGCTCGTCCTCAGCGACGGGTCGGACGCCTACGAGCGCACGGCCACCCGGATACGCGAGCGCATGTCGCGGTTTTCGCCGGAGCTCGTCGTCCAGTCGGTTCCGGTGGCAGAAACGTCGTCCGCCCAACTGGCCAGCGCAACCCTGGTGGTGACCATCGGCACGCAGGCAGCAACGGATGTCATCATGTCGCATCAGCCCAACCGCCTGATCTGCGCCTTGCTGACACACCAGACCTACGATCGCATGCAGCCGCCACGGCCGGGCTCGCAGCGCACGGCCGTGTTCATTGATCAACCCGCCAGTCGACAGATTGCCCTGATCAAAGCAGCCCTGCCCCAGATCGACAAGCTCGCGCTGGTCTATGGTGATGCTTCGGTGCGCTATGCAACCGCCCTCTCGGCGGCGGGCCGCCAGCGCGGCCTTGATGTGCGCAGCGCTCGTGTCGATGATTCGGCCGATCTGTACAACGCACTGCGTGATGTGCTCGACCCGTATTCAGCGCTGATTGCCGTACCGGACAACGTGGTTTACAACAATTTCACCATCCAGAACATCTTGCTGACCGCCTATCGCCAGCGCACCCCCGTCATCGGTTTCTCCCCGGCCTATGTGCGCGCGGGGGCCGTGGCCGCCGTCTACTCCACCCCCGAACAGGTCGGTGACCAGGTGGCCAGCATCGCCATTGCCGCCCTGCAAGGCGTCAACCTGCCGCCGCCGGCCTACCCCACCCAGTTCTCGGTCTCCACAAACACGCACGTCGCGCATTCCCTGTCGATCGAGTTGCCCACCCCTGCCGAACTGGAGGCGCGCATTCTGGCCACCGAGGGACGTCGCCCATGAAGCGCTGGGGCATTCGCGCTCGGGTCGTGCTGGCAGCCGTCGTTCCGGCCATCGTGCTCGGGGCGTTCATGATTGCTTACTTCACCCACCTGCGCCTGACCGATCTTGAGCAGGCCTACACCGATCGCGGTCGCGCACTGGCACGACAGGTGGCCACGGCGACGGAATACGCCGTGTTTTCCAATAACGTGGAAGACCTCAACCGGCTGCTCGAAGCGGCGCTGAAAGAAGAAGGCGTGGAAGGCATCGTCGCCCTGAGTCCCGGGGGGCGCCTGCTGACCAAGGCAGGCAACCTCAATCCCACCCCCGCCTATCTGCCTGTCACCAGCGCGCAGCAGGAAACGCTGCCGACGCGGGTGCGCTTCTATGAACCGATTCTGCCGGCCCGCATCGTCATTGGCGATCTGGGCTTCGACGGCCTGACCTCGGTGCCCACGGCCTCGCCGCTGGGGGCCATCATCATCGACATTTCCAACGCCCGACTGATCGAACAGCGCTCTGAGCTGCTCTACGCCGGCGCCTCGGCGCTGATCCTGGTGCTGTTGGGCAGCGTGGCACTGGCGTCGCGCATGAGCCAGGGCGTGAGCGAGCCCATCCGCCAGGTCGCGGGCACCGTTGCGCGCATCGGCGCCGGCAAGCTGCATGAGCGGGTCCCGGTGCAAGGTGGCGGCAGTCTTCGCCGCCTGGGCATGGGCGTAAACGACATGGCCGAGCGGCTCGAATACGCCCATCGAGAGATGACGCAGAAAATTGACGAGGCCACGGCAGAATTGCGCCGCCGCACCGACGAAGCCGAGCGCGCCGACGTGGCCAAGTCGCGCTTTCTCGCCGCCGCCAGCCACGACCTGCGCCAACCCATGCATGCGCTCGGCCTGTTCATCGCCGAACTGGCCGACCACCCCCATCCGCCGGAAACCCACCGGCTGGTGCGTCAGATCCAGGCATCGGCCGATGCCATGGAGAACCTGCTCGACTCGCTCCTCGACATCTCTCGACTCGACGCCGGCGCACTCGAGCCGAAGATTGCCCCCTCGCCCATCCAGCCGATCCTGGATCGCATCGCCAATGATTTCCAGATCTGGGCCGAAGAGCGCGGGCTGCAGCTGCGGGTCCGCCCCTGCCGGGCCTGGGTGCGCACCGACCCCTTGCTGTTCGAGCGCATTCTCTCCAATCTGGTCAGTAACGCCATTCGCTATACGCCCTCGGGCACCATCCTGCTGGCCTGCCGGCCAGACGGGCGTCATCTGCGTCTCGAGGTCCGCGACAGCGGCAAGGGCATCGAGCCGGACAAGCAGGAGGTGATCTTTCAAGAATTCGTCCAGCTGGACAATCCCGAGCGTGCCCGCACCAAAGGGCTCGGCCTTGGCCTGGCCATCGTGCGTCGCCTCACCCAGCTGCTGGGTCATCACCTGACCTTGCGCTCGCGGGTCGGCCAGGGCTCGGTATTCGGCGTCCGGCTCGAACGCTGTGAGCCCGGCGTCACGCCCATCAGCGAACCCATGGTCCGCACGCCGGGCAACCTCTCCGGCACACGGGTGCTGATTGTCGACGACGATCCACTGGCATTGGCCAGCCTCGACAGCCTGCTGGCCGCCTGGGGTTGCGATGTCACCGGCGCCGCTTCGCTCGACGAAGCCCTCGCACTGACCGACCCGGACCTTCCACCCGAGGTGCTCATCACCGATTACCGGCTCCAGGGACACCAGACCGGCCTTGAGGTGGTTACCGGCGTGACCCAGCGGATCGGCTACCAGGTGCGTTGCATTCTCATCACCGGCGATACCGGCTCGGACACCATCAACAAGGCCCGCGCCGCCGGCGTGCCGATGCTGCACAAGCCCGTGCGCCCGGCCAAGATGCGTGCCGTGCTCCAGCGCCTGCTGCAAACCCACGAAGCGGACGAATCGGCCGCCACCCAAGACAGCCCTTGAAACACGCCGGCATGCTGCCGTGCATCATGCACCCGGCGTGCGTCTGCGCTAGGATGGTCGCTGAAACCACCTATTCATCGGCTTTTCGGGAGCAACGCCATGTCGCAGGAATCCAGCAACGACCCCCTCGAATTTGTGCGCAACATGTGGAAGGGCATGGGCTTCAATCTGCCGGGCATGGTCACCCCGACGATGGACGTGGACGAACTCGACAAGCGCATCACCGACATGAAGGCGGTTGAGGGCTGGTTGAAAATGAACCTGAACATGCTGCAGATGAGCATTCAGGGGCTGGAGATGCAACGCGCCACCCTGATGACCATCAAGCACATGGGCGACGCAGCGCGCCGTCACGCCGAAGGCGCCCCCGAGCCGGAAGAACAGATGGTCAATCCCTTCGCGGGCTGGCCCTGGATGCAGCAGGCCGAAGCGGAGCCCGAGCCCCCTGAAGAGGATGCGTCCGAGGACGACACCTCGGCCCAGAACACCGAGGCGGCAGCCAAGGCGGCACAGGCTGCGGGCGATGCGGCCAACGCCTTTGCCACCGCTGCGGCAGCCGCCACGAACGCAGCAGCGAGTGCAGCGATGTGGCCATTCCAGGTCATGGAGCACGCCGGCAAGGACACCGAAACCAAGGCCCCGGCGAAGAAAGCCCCTGCACGCAAGAGCGCCGGCACCGCCAAGCGCACGACAGCTGCGAAACCGGCCGCCAAGAAACCCGCCACCCGCAAGACCACAACGGCTGCGAAAAAGCCCGCTTCGACGGCAAAGCGCACGACCGGCACGGCCAGCACGCGCAGCACCACCAAGAAATAAACCGAGTCGTTGCCCCGGGCGCGCCGTCAGCCCGCGCCCAGCAGGGCGAGCCACAACGCCATGGTCGGCATGGCTGCCAGCGTGGTGGCCGAAATCAGCCAGGCCACGCCCGGTCCGTCCCCGCCCATGCGCGTCGCAAGGATGTAGGCTGAAGACGCGGAGGGCAAGGAGCCGAACAGCACCACCACACTGCGCTCAAGCCCTTCGAGGCCATACCAGACGGTGACAAACCAGGCGATGGCCGGCAAGGCCATCAGCTTGACCACCGCGATCCATACCGTGCCGCCCCAGTGCCCGCCGATGCGCCCCCAGCGCAGGGCAGCGCCCACCGCCAGCAGGCCGAGGGCGATCGAAGCGTCTGCCAACCGGCCCAGAAACGACGCTGCAGGCGTCGGCAGGGTGAGGCCGGTAGCGTTGAACAGCAAGCCTGCAAGCGTCGCCAGAATCAGGGGATTACGCACCAGCTCACGCCACACCCGCCCCTGCCCGTGCCGCGCCAGCAGACTGACCGCCATCACGTTGGCAAAGGGCACCATGGTGCCGGCCAGAACGCCCATGGTGGCCAGTCCGGCCGTACCAAACGCCTTGCCGGCGATGGCCATGCCGATATAGGTGTTGAACCGGTAGGCGCACTGCACGCGGGAGGCAAAGCTCATGTCGTCCAGCCCCATCCACTTGCGCGGCAGCAGGCCAAGCACGAAGCCGCTCACCATCACGGTGAGGCCCGCCAGGAACAAGGGCAGCGTCGTGGCCAGATCAATCTCGACCTTTGCCAGCGCATTGAACAGCAGCGCGGGGAAGAGGACGAAATAGACCAGCTTTTCCAGCCCCATCCAGAAGCCATTGGAAAACGCGGCCTGGCGGCGCAGCCACACCCCCAGCAGGATGAGCGCAAAGTCCGGCAGAAGCAGAAGAAAGGTGTCCATGACCGGAGCTTATCTGCTGCGGGATTCTCCCGTCGATCCGTAGCGTCCGCATCCAATCCGCGACGATGCCCGTACAGACATCAGCGCGGGCCACTCGGGCCGGCCGCACAGTTCTGGAGAGACCCATGAAAGTCATTCAAGATCAAAGCGTCGATACCACTCAATTCCGTCGCACGTTCCTCAAGACCGGCAGCCTGTTCGCCCTGGGGGCTGTTGCCGCCACCGGACTGGCCCTGCCCGGCCGCGCGCTGGCCATGAAGGGCAGTCAGTCGGAGCAGGACGACATCGCCATTCTCAACGTCGCACTGGGGTTGGAGTACCAGGCCATTGCCGCTTATCAGGTGGGTGCGGAGTCAGGTCTGCTGTCCAAGTCGGTCATGGTCACGGCGGTGGGCTTCCAGTCCCATCACAAGGCGCACGCCGACGTGCTGGCCGGCACCATCGCTCAACTCGGCGGCACCCCGGTGGTCGCGAAGAAGGCTGAGGACTACGGATTCCCGGTCGGCGATCTCAAGAGCCAGGCCGATGTCCTGCGCTTTGCCGCAGGCCTGGAAAAAGGCGCGGCGGAAGCCTACCTGGGCGCGGTGCCGCAATTCACCAACCGCGACCTGGCCAAGGCGGCAGCCTCGATTCTGGGCGATGAGACCATGCACTGGTCGGTGCTGCTCGGCGCCCTGGGCAAGGACCCGGTGCCGGTTGCCTTCATCGGTTGATCCATCCATGCCACCCTTCGGGCCGCTGCGGCGGCCTTTTTTGCGTCTGTCGACAACCGGATTCCGGGACTCGATCAGTGACACACCGATGTGCCGTCCCCTGGCGTGACGCCGACAGCGGGTGGCTCGCCGGGTGCCGGCCGCGCGAACCGTCGCGCGTCGTGCGGCCATGCCTCCGTCCGCTCCGGCATTGAACGCAAAAAAAGGTCGCCGCAGCGACCTTCCGGATGCTTTGCGCGCAGGCAACTACATCGCGAAATGCTCATCGTAGCGGGCTACGTAGTCAGCGTCCTTGAGGGGCGCGTGACAGCCCCGACAACTGTTGTAGTCCACCTTGGCCGGCGTCGTGCCGTCCGCTTCATACGCGGCATAGACCCAGTCACCGTTATCAACGGTGCCGGCCGGTTGCGCGGCGCCCCAGCCTTCACCCTTCTTCATGACGAAGACTTTCTTGAGGTCACCCTTGATGAGACGACCGTTGCCGTTCATCACCGGTTTGCCGTCCGCGCCCATCTTGGCCGCGTAAATCTCCATGACCGACTCGGTCCCGTTGGGAAAGGCATCGCCCTTGGTCATCTTCGTGCCCATGGTGTTGATGTAGATCTCGCGCACCTGGCCTGCGGCGGCCTTGTCCACGGTCTGCACGAACTTGGGCCAGGCGCGGTAGTTTTCAGGCGTGGCCACCTGCCCGTCCATGGGCGCGGCCATGGACGAATCGCTCTTCGCCATGTGATGACAGCCGGCCAGCCCGAGGGCTGAGACGATGACAGCGAGGGCCAGAGTGGTGGATTTTGTCGTGGTTTTCATCGGTGATTCCTCCAGGCATTGTTTTTTCAGCTCACACGTATCGGCATGGATACGCCCCCTGTACGAATCAGATTCAGTCCTGGATGCACGCCCGATCAAAATTGTTCAAAAAAAACGCCCGCACAGGGCGGGCGTGAATGACCATGCCTGGTCAGCGAAAAATCAGACTTGCGGATCAATCCTGCCCGACAGGATGATCGGCCCCGTCGGCGCACCGGTGGGAGAGCCCCCGGCGGGCTCGACCGACACGGCGAGGGTGTCACCACGGGTGATGAGCGCACGCAGGGGCTCGGGCACTTCGACCCGACCATCGAGCGCGGCCAGTACAGCCATCGACAGCGGCGCCGAACCATCCTTGCGCACCAGCCACACTTCGTAGCTCTGCCCCGGCGAGGCTTGCACCGGCCGGCTCGGCGTCATTTCCATCCACTGATGATCGGGCGACATGGACACCTTCACACCACTGGCCCCTTCGCCACTGCTCAGCGTGGACACTGCGACCAGTTGCGGTTGAACGACCATGAGGGACGAACCCACCCACACGGCCAGTGCGGCCGTTGTCACCAGTGCCCAGCCGCGCCACAGCCCGATGCGGGCGTACCACGGCGTTTTGTATTTGTGCAGCGACAGATCCTGCGAAATGCGCTGCCAGACTTTACGATCCGGTTGCATGCGCTGCGTCTCCGCGGGGTTGGGAATCATGAGGTTCTGCCAACTGGCCAGGCGGCTGGCCACGAAGGGCTCCTGCCGCAGTGCCCGCTCGAAGCGGCGGCGGGCCGCCCCTCGCAAGGTGCCGAGCAGGTATTCGCCACACAGGGCGTCAAGGTGCTCCGACCGCCCCAGTCTCATGATTGCACCCCCGAGCAGCTCTCGACACAGCTCTTGAGGCTGCGCATGCCCCGCCGCACCCAGGACTTGATGGTCCCGAGCGGCGCGGCCAGATGACTGGCCAGCTCCCCATGACTGAGCCCATGGAGGTAGGACAGCACCAGCGCCTGGCGCTCGCTACCCTTGAGTTCGGACAGGCAATGCTGCAGCCAGCTGTGCATCTGGCGGCCTTCCTCGTGGCTTTCGGCCGAGCCGTGCCAGTCGAAGTCGCGGTCGAGGATCACGTCCACATCCTCGACCTGTGCCACCCGGCTGACGTCGGCCCGGCTGACCACATCGATGGCGCGATTGCGCACGATGGTGGCCATCCAGGCCACCGGCCGGGTAGCGCTGGCATCGAAGCGGCTCGCGTCGTTCCAGATTTTCACGTAGGCGTCGTGCAACACCTCTTCGGCCAGCTCCTTGCGCAGCGTGACCTTCCAGGCCACCGACATGAGCACCGGCGAAGTCAGTTCATATAGCGTTTGAAAGGCATCCGCCTCGCGCATGGCACTGCGCAGGATGAGATGCTTGATCTGTTGGTCGTCTAACATAGTGTGCCCCCGGCACCTGGATGGCGCCGCTCTCCTCATTACGATTCAGACGCCCATCTGGATGCGCCAACGCGTCACTTTTTTTCGATGGGGGCGGGCGTGGCATCACTCAGGTTGATTCCGGCCATGCCGAACGGCGGCGCGAACTGACGCATGCCGCCGACGGTGCCGACCATGTTGCGCGCCTTGATCTGGACGTTGTCGAGCGACTCCTCCAGGCTCAGGACGGGCGTCACACAACAGTCGACGGCATCGAACACGGCCTCCCACTGCGCGCGCGTCCTGTGCCGGAAGATGGCGGCCAGCTCCGCACGTGCGCGGGCGCCCGCAGCGCCCTCGCTCAAGTGCAAGGGCTTGAGATCAGGGCGCTGCAGCGTGTCGCAGAGCAGGTGCCAGAATTTCGCTTCCAGCGCGCCCACCGCCATATGCAGCCCATCGGACGTTTCATAGACACCGTAGCACGGCACGCCGCCGGTGAGCAGGTCTTCGCCGCGCGCCGTCGGCCGGCCGTCGGCCAGGGTCTGGACCATGGGGAAGATGTTGTGGGCCAGCGCGGCATCGGTCATGGCCACGTCCAGATAGCGCCCCCGCCCGTGGGTCCGGGCTGACACCAGCGCCGCCAGCACGCCCACCAGCGGCGTCAGTGCGCCACCGAGCAGATCGGCGATCTGCAGGTTGGACAACGCCGGCGCGCCGCCTGCCACACCCATCTGATCAAGCACCCCGGCGTAACCCAGGTAGTTGATGTCGTGACCGGCACGCTGGGCGTAGGGGCCGGTCTGTCCATAGCCGGTGATGCTGCAGTAGACGAGTCGTCTGTTGCGTTGGGCGAGGGTCTCGTAGTCCAGCCCGAGCCGCCCCATCACCCCCGGGCGAAAGCCTTCGAGCAGGATGTCGGCACTCTCGACCATTTCGAGCAGCACGGCCCGGTCGTCCGCCGACTTCAGATCAAGCACCCGGCTACGCTTGTTGCGGTTGATGAGCTTGAAGAAATAACTGGCGGCGCCATCCATGGCTCCCATCACCCGGGCGTAATCGCCCGCACCCGGGTCTTCGATCTTGAGCACATCCGCCCCCAGATCGGCCAGATGCAGGCTGGCCATCGGCCCCGGCAGCAAACGGGTCAGGTCGAGGACGAACACCCCCGCCAGCGGTTTGTTCATGCCTTGCCGGCCTCCAGTGCCTGGATGCGACCGGAACTCATGTCATACACCCAGCCGGAGAGCCGCAGCTTGCCCTGCTCCATCGCGCGACCCACGAAGGGATAGCTGGCCAGATGCTCCAGTTGCAGGCGCACGTTCTCTTCGACAATGCGATTGTGACGGGTCGTCGCGTCCAGCCCGGGCTCGCGCCGGTCCACCCGGTGAGCGGCCTCGCGGGCGTTGTGCAGCCAGATGGGCACGTACTGGTCGTGCTCACTGCTCTGGTCGAGGGCCAGGATGCCGCCGCAGCCATAGTGGCCGCAGATGACGATGTCCGGGATGTTGAGGTGGTTGATCGAGAATTCGAGGACTGCCGACAGGTTCCAGTCATTAGGCGCGACGATGTTGGCCACGTTGCGATGCACGAAGATTTCGCCCGCCGGGGTCTGGGTGATGGTGTTGACCGGCACCCGCGAGTCGGAGCAGCCGATCCACAGCACCGTGGGCTTTTGCGCCTTCGCCAGCTCGGCGAAATGCTCGCGCTCGTTTTCGAAGACGGTTTCGACGAAGCGGGCGTTACCGCGCAGCAAATCGTTGATCATGCGTTCTCCAACGGACGCCGGCGCGCCACCGGGTCAATCGTAGGTACGGATGTCGTCGATGACCTTGCCGTCATTGGGCAGGCCCCCCGGCGCCACGAACTCGATCTCGCCACGCAGCTTGGTGATGTCACGCAGGCTGGCAATCAGGGCCTCACCAAGGGCTTCGCTGCCATGGACTTCGCACCGCAAGGTCATGCGATCCGTCAGGTCCGGGTTGTCCACGACGAGGCGTGCGCGCGCCACCTCGGGGTGGCGCTTGAGCACTGCGGCGACCTGCCCCGGATGCACGAACATGCCCTTCACCTTGGTGGTCTGGTCGGCACGGCCCATCCAGCCCTTGATACGCGTATTGGTACGGCCACACGGGCTCTGTCCGGGCAGGTAGGCGGACAGATCGCCGGTGCCGAAGCGGATGAGCGGGTAGTCCGGATTGAAGGTGGTGACCACCACCTCGCCCACTTCGCCTTCAGCGACCGGATCGCCCGTACCGGGCCGTACGATCTCGACCAGCACATCCTCGTCGATCACCAGGCCTTCGCGGGCCGGCGTCTCGAAGGCGATGAGGCCGATGTCGGCGGTGGCATACGCCTGATAAGCCTCGATGCCGCGAGCGGACAGCGCCTCGCGCTGGCTGGGCGGGAACGCCTCGCCCGACACGAAGGCCTTGGTGAACGGGACCGTCATGCCCGCCTCGTCAGCCTTTTCGATGAGAATGCGCAGGAAGGACGGCGTGCCCGAATAGGCATTGGGTTGCAGGTCGCAAATCGCTTCGAGCTGCTGATCGGTCTGACCGACGCCGCCCGGGAACACGGTACACCCCAAGGCATGCGCGGCCGTTTCCATCATCGAGCCGGCCGGGGTCATGTGGTAGGAGAAGGTGTTGTGGACCAGATCACCCTCACGGAATCCAGCCGCGTGAAAGGCCCGGGCCAGTCGCCAATAGTCGGGGCGATTGCCTTCGGGTTCATAGATCGGCCCCGGCGACGCAAACACCCGCGCCGTCGTCCGCCCCCAACCCGCCGCGGCAAACCCACCGAAAGGCCGCGCGCCCTTCTGCAGCTCGAGCAGTTCGGACTTGCGGGTCACCGGCAGTGCCGCCAGTGCCTCGCGGGAAGTGATGGTTGACGGATCGATGTTCGCCAGCAACCGGGCAAATGCCGGCGCCTTGCTTCGCGCATGGGCGATCTGCCCCGGTAATCGGGCCAACAGATCGCGCTCCCGCTCGGCGGGGTCACGGGTTTCTCGCGCGTCGTAATGGGTCATGGTGATTCCTTTGTTGCTTGCGTACCACTGGCCTTACTTGAGTCACATCGTCCCCGGCGTCGCCTTGCTCGGCCGGGCTGGGTTTGCAGCCGCGATGATTGCTCCAAGGCGTCACGACAGCCAGCGCTTGCGGCGGCGATAGTGCTTCACATCCCGGAAGCTCTTGCGCCCCTCGCCCGACAGACCGAGGTAGAACTCCTTCACGTCCTCGTTGTTGGCCAGATCCTTCGCGTCGCCTTCCATCACGATGCGGCCAGACTCGAGGATGTAGCCGAAGTCGGCATAGCGCAGGGCCACCATGGTGTTCTGCTCGGCCAGCAGGAAACTCACGTTTTCCTTGCTGTTGAGGTCCTTCACGATCTCGAAGATCTCTTCCACGATCTGCGGCGCCAGCCCCATGGACGGCTCGTCGAGCAGCACCATTTCGGGGTTGGCCATGATGGCGCGGCCAATCGCGCACATCTGCTGCTCGCCGCCCGAGGTGTAGCCGGCCTGTGAGCCGCGACGGGTCTTCAGGCGCGGGAAGTAGTCGTAGACCATGTCGAGGGTGCGCTTGATGCCGGCGTTGCCATCGGGCCGGGTGTAGGCGCCGGTGAGCAGGTTTTCCTCGATGGTCAGATGCTCGAAGCAGTGGCGCCCTTCCATCACCTGGATCACGCCCTTGCGCACCAGATCGGCCGGGGTCATCTGGTCGATGCGCTGGCCCTTGAATTCGATGTTGCCCTTGGTCACATCACCGCGCTCGGCGCGCAGCAGATTGGAGATGGACTTGAGCGTGGTGGACTTGCCCGCGCCGTTGGCGCCCAGCAAGGCCACGATCTTGCCCTTGGGCACTTCGAGTGAGACGCCCTTGAGCACGAGGATCACGTGGTCGTAGATGACCTCGATGTTGCTGACGCTCAGATAGACATCATTGGGTGCGGCGGTCGCAGTGTTCATGAAGTTCGTCCTGCCTGCGTGGGTTCGGGATGCCCCGAAGGGCATTCGGAGGGTCGGCGAAACGCACGCGCGGTCCTGCAGCACATGCGCTTGGCCGACCTCCCGGTGGGGAGGTCGCCGGCATCACCCGAAGGTGACGCCGGTCACGGTGGCTACCGCGGCAATTACATTTCCTTGGAGCAATCGCGCGGGGTGATGCCCTTTTCCTTGGCGTAGGCCGCGGCGGAGGCCTCGATCATCGGACGCACCACTTCGCGGTCGGCCTCGATCCAGTCGGTCACCACGTTCCACTTGGCACCGTCCCAGGTCTGGAACTTCACCTTGCCGGCACCTTCGTGATCGGAGCAGGTGACCTTAAGGTCGGGCAGGAAGCCTTCGGCACCCAGGGTCTTGAGGCGGGCAGCGTCGATGTTCAGGTGCTCGAAGCCCCAGCGCACCTGCTCGCCGGTCAGGGCCTTGCCCTCACCGAACTTGGCCTGGGCTGTGCGCAGCGCCTCGACCATGATGATTCCGTGCACCACGCCGCGGTTGTAGAGCACGGAGCCGACCAGGTCCTTCTTCTCCATGTTGCCGTGGCCCTTGGCGTAGACGTTGGATTCGATGTCCTTGATCACCGGGTAGTCGGCGCCAGCGACGTTGAAGCCGGCGGCGGTGTAGCCCTTGGCCACGTTACCGGCCGGGATCACGTCTTCCTCGGAACCGGACCACCACACGCCGACGATGTTGTCGGCCTTGTAGCCGGTCTTGGCGGCCGTCTTGATGGCGGTGGAGTTCATCACGCCCCAGCCCCACAGCACGACATAGTCCGGGCGCTCCTTGCGGATCTGCAGCCACTGGGCCTGCTGCTCGTTACCCGGGTGGGCCACGGCAATCTTGAGGACCTCGAAACCATGCTTGGCCGCCAGCGCATCCATGATGGCGTGGGATTCTTTACCGTAGGCGGAGTCGTGATAGAGCAGGCCGATGCGCTTGCCCTTGAGCTTGTCCATGCCGCCGGCCTTCTGACCGATGTATTTGACGATGGTCGAGGCCTGGGACCAGTAGGTGGTCACCAGAGGGAACACCCACGGGAACACGGAGCCATCGGCCGCGTCGGTGCGGCCGTAGCCGATGGTCACCAGCGGGATCTTGTCTTCGGCAACCTTGTCGATCACCGAGTAGGTGATGCCGGTGGACACTGGCTGGAAGGCCGAGTTACCGGTCTCCCCCTTGTTCTTCAGACGCTCGTAGCACTCGACGCCACGGGCGTTGTTGTATTCGGTCTCGCACTCTTCCCAGACCAGCTTCACGCCGCCAACGCCGCCATCGCGCTCGTTGATCATCTGCATGTAGTCGATCCAGCCGCCGAACAGGGAGGCCCCGTTGGCGCCATAGGGGCCGACACGGTAGCTGGGCAGACCGATGAACTGCTCGGCCGACCAGGCCGCGGCGGAACCGAGCATGCCGGCAATGGCAGCACCGAGTACGACTGTTTGCTTGAGCTTCATGAATGTCTCCTCTCTTTATTTGGTGTGTCGCGCTTACTACAGATGAACAGTGGCCTTTCCCGAACGGATTGGCCTCAGTGCGGGAACGGCCAGAGCCGCAGTTTTTCCTTGCCGATCTGCCACAGGCGCGCGAGCCCGTGCGGTTCGACAATCAGGAAGAAGATGATCAGCCCGCCGAAGACGATGAGCTGGAGGTTGGATACGAAGGATGCCGACACCAGGTCGCCGAGCACCACCGGCACAAAGTTGTCCAGGAAGATCGGCAGCAGCACGATGAAGGCCGCGCCCAGGAAGGAGCCCATGATCGAACCCACCCCACCGATGATGATCATGAACAGGATCTTGAAGGACAGATCCAGGTTGAAACCCTCGGGCTCCACCGTGCCGATGTAGGCGTAGGCGTAGAGCGCCCCGGCCACGCCGCAGTAGAAGGACGACACCGCAAAGGCCAGCAGCTTGGTGCGCATCAGGCGGATGCCGATCACCTCGGCCGCCACGTCCATGTCACGCACCGCCATCCACATGCGCCCGGTGGTCGAGCGCACCATGTTCTTGGCCAGCAGCGCCATGACCACCACGATGGCCAGGGTGAGCAGGTATTTCGACTCCGGGCTCGCAAAAGTGTAGCCGAGGATGACGATATCCTGCGCCGTGATCACGCCCGAAGACGAGTAATTGGAGAACCACTCTACCTTCACCAGCACCCAGACGATGAAGAACTGCGCCGCCAGCGTGGCCACCGCCAGATAGAAGCCCTTGATGCGCAGGCTGGGCAGGCCGAACAGGATGCCCACCAGCGCCGCGCACACCCCGCCGAGGATGAGCGCCAGGATAAAGGGCATGCCGTCGATGCGCAGGATGAAGTTGTAGGCCCCGAAGGCCCCCACCGCCATGAAGGCGGCCGAACCGAGCGAGAGCTGACCGGCGTAGCCGGTGAGGATATTCAGGCCCAGCGCGGCGAGCGAAAAGATCAGCACCGGGGTGATGATGGCCTTGAGCCAGTACTCGCTGGCGATCATCGGCACCACCAGGGCAAAGACCCCGATGAGCAGCAGGATGCCGATGCGGTCCTGCGCGATCGGGAAGATCTGCTGGTCTGCCTCGTAACTGGTCTTGAACTGACCGGCTTCACGGTAAAGCATGGGTTGTCTCCGGACTCATTCTTGTCATCAATTCAAACGTGTTCATCGTGTCAGGCTGAGGCGTCATTCTTCGTAGGCCTCGTCCCTCCCCCTTCAAGGGGGAGGTCAGGAGGGAGATGGGTTGCCGTTCGATTCGCCCCCATCCCCACCCCAACCCTCCCCTTGAAGGGGAGGGAGAAAACAGCACCCTCACCCGCCGCCGGGCCGCCCCAAGGCGGGTGACAGCCCCCTCGGGGGGCAGCGCCGAGGCGCCAGCCCCAAGCGTGGGGGCTTACACTCACACTCGATCAATGTGCTTTTCGCCGAACAGACCTTCCGGTCTGACCAGCAGGAAGCCCAGCGCCAGCATGTACGGGAACCAGGATTCGATACCGCCGCCCACGAACGGGCCGACATAGACCTCCGCGAGCTTCTCCGATGCACCGATGATCAGGCCGCCCACGATGGCCCCCGGCACCGAGGTAAAGCCCCCCAGAATCAGCACCGGCAGCGCCTTGAGCGCGGTGTAGGTGAGCGCGAACTGCACGCCGTTGCGGGCGCCCCAGATCATGCCGGCCACCAGGGCCACAAAACCCGCCACGCCCCAGACGATGGCCCAGATGTGCTTGAGCGGGATGCCGATGGACAGCGCCGCCTGGTGATCATCCGCCACCGCGCGCAGGGCACGCCCGATGCGGGTGTATTGGAAGAACAGCGCAAGCACCGTCACCAGCACGCCGGCGGCGACCGCCGCGAACACATCGAAGGTCGAAACCAGAATGTTGAATTTGTCGAGCAGCCACTCGACCGGCACGTCCTCGATGCCCAGATCCAGACCGCGCACACTGGCGCCCCAGATGCCCTGGGCAATCCCTTCGACCAGGAAGGTGAGACCGATGGTGGCCATGAACAGGGTGATCGGCGGCTGATTGACCAACGGGCGCAGCACGAACTTCTCGGTGCAGATGCCCAGCACGATCATGCTCGCCAGCGCCAGCAAGAAGGCCAGCCAGAACACCGCCTGGCCACCGGCTTCCAGTCCGGTCCAGCCGGGCAGCACCTCGAGAAAGCCCACGAAGGTCAGCGCGGCAAAGAACACCATGGCGCCCTGGGCGAAGTTGAACACCCCCGAGGCCTTGAAGATGAGCACGAAACCGAGGGCCACCAGCGCGTACAACACACCGGAGAGCAGACCACCGATAAGCACTTCGAAAAAGAAAGTCATTTCATCTGTCTCCCGTGCTCAGTGCGAGGTGCCCAGGTAGGCCGCAATGACCTCGGGGTTGTTCTTCACTTCATCCGGCTCGCCGTCGCCGATCTTCTTGCCGTAGTCGAGCACCACGACGCGGTCGGAGATGTCCATCACCACGCCCATGTCGTGCTCGATGAGCACGATGGTGGTGCCGAACTGGTCATTCACATCGAGGATGAAGCGACACATGTCCTGCTTCTCTTCCACGTTCATGCCGGCCATGGGCTCGTCGAGCAGCAGCATGGAGGGCTCGGCGGCCAGCGCCCGGCCCAGTTCCACCCGCTTCTGCAGGCCATAGGGCAGGCGCCCCACCGGCGTCTTGCGGATGCTCTGGATCTCGAGGAAGTCGATCACTTCTTCCACCTTGTGGCGGTGCTCGATCTCTTCCTTGCGCGCCGCGCCCCAGTGCAGGGCGTGCTGCAGGAAGTTGCACTTCATCTTGAGGTTGCGCCCGGTCATGATGTTGTCGAGCACACTCATGCCCTTGAACAGGGCAATGTTCTGGAAGGTGCGGGCGATGCCCTGCGAGGCGGCCGTGTAGGGCTCCATCTCGCGGCGCACTTCGCCACGGAAGGTCACCTGCCCCTCCTGCGGGTGATACACCCCGTTGATCACGTTGAGCATGGAGCTCTTGCCCGCGCCATTGGGGCCGATGATCGAACGGATCTCGTGCTCGCGCACGTTGAAGCTGATGTCGGTCAGTGCCTTGACGCCCCCGAAGGAGAGCGAAATGTTCTCCAGGTTCAGGATGACGTCGCCGATTTCCCGTGCCATGTCCTCTCCTCAGGCAGCAGGCCGGGCGGCCTGGGACGCGAAGGTCTTCACGTCGAGAATGCGCAGGTCCGCCGAGACCTTGCCCCGACGACCATCTTCGTACTTCACTTCGGTTTCGATGTGCTGGCGGGTCTTGTCCGAGAACAGCGCCTCGATCAGCTCGCCGTACTTCTCCGAGATGAACTTGCGGCGCACCTTGCGGGTACGGGTCAGTTCGCCGTCGTCGGCGTCCAGCTCCTTGTGCAGGATCAGGAAGCGTTTGACCTGCGACTCGCTCATCATCGGGTCGGAGGCCAGTTGGGCATTGACCTCTTCCAAACACTCGCGGATGAGCTCATAGACCGCGTCCTGCCCGGCCAGATCGGTATAGCCGGCATAGGACAGGCCACGTCGCTCGGCCCAGTTGCCCACGGCTTCCAGGTCGATGTTGATGAAGGCGGTCACGAAGTCCCGATCACTGCCGAAGGCCACGGCCTCCTTGATGTGCGAGAAGAACTTGAGCTTGTTCTCGATGTAGTTGGGCGCGAACATGGCGCCGCTGTTGAGCTTGCCCACATCCTTGGCGCGATCGATGATCTTGAGGTGGCCGTCTTCGTCGAAGAACCCCGCATCGCCGGTAAGGAAGTAGCCCTCGTCATTGAGCGATTCGGCCGTGGCATCCGGGCGCTTGTAATAGGCCTTGAGCAGCATCGGGCCTTTCACCAGAATCTCGCCGTTCTCGGCCAGCTTCACTTCCACGCCCGGCGCCGGCTTCCCGACCGAGTCGAGCTTGATCTGGCCGTCCGGCTGCAGGCACACATAGGCGCAGGTTTCGGTCTGGCCGTAGAGCTGCTTGAGGTTGATGCCGATCGAACGATAGAAGCGGAACAGGTCCGGCCCGATGGCCGCGCCGGCCGTGTAGGCCACGCGAATGCGCGAGAAACCGAGCACGTTCTTGAGCGGGCCATAGACGAACACGTTGCCCAGCGCATACATGAGCTTGTCGCCCGCCGACACCGGCTTGCCGTCCAGGATGTCCGCGCCGCAGCGCTTGGCCACGTCCATGAATTTGTTGAACAGGGTGCGTTTGATCCAGCCGGCGTCTTCCATGCGGATAAGCACGGTGGTGAGCAGGTTCTCGAACACGCGCGGCGGGGCGAAGTAGTAGGTGGGGCCGATCTCGCGCAGGTCGGTCATCACCGTCTCACCCGACTCCGGGCAGTTGATGGTGAAGCCGGTGACCATGGCCTGAGCATAGGAGAACAGGTGATCGCCCACCCACGCCATCGGCAGGTAGGAGAGGATGTCTTCGTTCTCGGTAAGCTTGTCGAACTGCTGGCCGCCGCGGGCCGATTCGATGAAGGCAAGGTGCGTCTGGCACACGCCCTTGGGCTTGCCGGTGGTGCCCGAGGTGTAGAGCATCACCGAGATGTCGTTGCTCTGGCCCTTGTCGATTTCGTTGTCGAGGAAGTCCGGCTGGTTCTTGTCGTGGGCCTCGCCCATGGCAATCAGCTCGTCCAGCCCGAGCAGGAAGGTGTCGGCGTAGTGGCGCATGCCCCGGGCGTCGTCATAAACCACATGCTCAAGGAAAGGCGCATCGCCCTTGATCTCGAGCATCTTGTCCACCTGCTCCTGATCCTCGACCACGGCGATCTTGATCTCCGCGTCCTGGAGCACATAGACCATCTCCTCGGCCACCGCGTCCTGATAGAGCATGACGGGGATGCCGCCCAGACACTGGCACGCGGCCACCGACCAGTACAGTCGGGGCCGGTTATCGCCAATGATGGCCAGCCGGTCGCCGCGCTTGAAGCCCAGCTCGGCCAGCCCGCAGGCCATGGCCCGCACCTCCCGGGCCACATCGGCCCACGAGTAGGTCTGCCAGATGCCGAATTCCTTCTCCCGCATGGCGGGGTGATCCGGTCGAGTCCGTGCGTGGTGCATCAGCATGCGCGGGAACGTGTCCAGCACTGCCTGACCATGGGGGTCTGACATACCCGTCTCCTCTCCTCCGTTATTCGTCCCGCCTCTGTCGAGCGCGGTTGGGGCGTCTAGGCCCCGAGTTGAGGATGGAGTCTGCCGGCGCACCTTTGCGCAACTTCTTCGCAAATGTACGCAATTGTGACAATCAAGAAATCGAACAGATACCGCCGTCGCACCGAGGCCGGGTCAGCCGTCGCGATCGCCGGTATACCGCTGCCGAAAGGCCGCCGGCGTCACCCCGGTCATGCGGCGAAAGAACTTGACGAAGTTGGTCGGCTCCGAAAAGCCCAGCTCATGCCCGATGGTGGCCACCGGCGTATCCGCATGGGCCAGCAGACGCTGCGCTTCGAGCGTCACCCGCCGATCGATGACCTGTTTGGCGCTGCGCCCTTCCATGCGAAGACAGGCCCGGCTCAGCGTACTGGCGGCATACCCCAGGCGCGCCGCGTAGTACTGCAGGCTGTGCTGCGCGCGAAAGCCTTGCTCCAGGGCATCGACAAACAAACGATAGGGGCCTTGTGTCACGCCGGCGCTTTCCGATATTGCCCCGGTCGCGGCATGGCATTTGGCCAGCTGCAGCATGACCACCAGCAACTCGTGCCGTATGAGCTGCACGTCGCGCTCGCTGCCGTCGTAACGCGTGAAATCGGCCTCCAGACCCCCCGCACTGGCGCCAACCCGGGCGTGCCCGGGCCCGTCGAGCCAGGCATGCGTCGGCCATTGATCGAGCAACAGCAGATCACGCTCGCGCCGCGCATCACCCACGGCGGTGTTCTGCGGCAACGCGACCGGCGACACCAGCGCCAGCATGCCCCCGTAGTCCCCCTCGAGATGCCATCGCTGAACCTGCCCAGGCCGGACGAAGATCACCGCCCCCGGCCCCAGAGGGTAATCGACGAAATCCACCGTGTGACGCCCCGAGCCGTCTGACACCAGCATCAGCATGAAGAAGTCCACACGCTCCGGCTGGGCCATCACCCCGGCATCGACGCGCTGCCGGAAGCGGGCCGGGCTCATCAGTTCGATCCCCAGCCGCTCAAGCGCTGGATTGTGGAAAGCGACATGCCGAAACGGCGGCTGGACATCCACGCCGCTCATGACCGAACCCGCTCGATCAATCCAGCAGGCGCCAGTCCATCAGACGCTCGATTTTGATCATTGAAACGCACCATACGACCTGCCTGATCAGCACTCAAATATCCAGAATATGGCTCATTAGAACCAACAACCCGACAAATCATCAAGCGCATTCAATCTGACAAGGAAACGAAAATGATCACTTCATGCATCCAGCACCTCGGTCGTGCCGCCGTGCTCCTCGCGTGTCTCACGAGCGCCGCCACTGCCGCCACCCCCTCAACGGAGAAACCCATGTCCAATACCGAAAAAGTCGTCGCCCTGCTCAAGAGCATCGAAACCGGTGACACCGCCCCCGTGGCCTACATCAACCCCACCCGCTACACCCAGCACAATCTGGCGGTCGGTGACGGCCTGGCCGGCTTCGGCGCAGTGCTTCAGGCGCTGCCGCCCGGCAGTGCCCGCGTCAACACGGTGCGCGCCTTCGCAGACGGGGATTACGTCTTCACCCACACCAAATACAACTTCTTCGGCCCCAAGATCGGCTTCGATATCTTCCGCTTCGACAACGGACAGATCGTGGAGCATTGGGACAACCTGCAGGTCACGCCCGAGGCCCCCAATCCGTCGGGCCGTTCGATGATCGACGGCCCCACCCAGAGCGAAGCCCTTGAGAAGACGGAAGAGAACAAGGCGCTGGCGCGGCAGTTTGTCGAAGACATCCTGATCGGCGGCAAGATGGCCCAGCTTCAGCAGTACTTCGACGGCGACAACTACATTCAGCACAACCCGCAGATCGCCGACGGGCTGAGCGGCCTCGGCGCCGCGCTTGAGGCCATGGCCAAGCAAGGCATCGAGATGAAATACGACCGGATCCACAAGGTGCTTGGTGAAGGCAACTTCGTGCTCGTGGTCAGCGAAGGATCGCTGGGCGGCACCCATACCGCGTTTTACGATCTCTTCCGCATCGCCGATGCCAGGATCGCCGAACATTGGGATGTCATCGAAGCCATCCCGCCGCGCGCCGAATGGAAGAACGACAACGGCAAGTTCTGAGCCCTCCGGCTCCGGGTCGTTCACCGCGCCCCGGAGTCCGCACGGCCGGGGCGCCCGCGGGCGGCGCTCCCGGCCATTGAAACGTCATCATCGGCAACACACGCCCTTATCAGCCGGCGCTGACACGCGAACGGGCGAGAAACTGGGTAAAGTTGGGCTGACAGCCACTCGACCCGATCCGCCGCATGCGCCCTCGCCACATCATCCGACTGCTGCTCGTTCCCATCCGCGCCGTCATCAAGACGCTCTCGGACCGCTGCACCACCTACGCGGCGGCACTGGCCTACTACTCGGCCTTTTCGCTCGCCCCGATCCTGGTGCTGGCGGTCTCGGTGGCCGGCCTGTTCTTCGGGGAAGAAGCCGCCAGCGGCCGCATCGTCGGCGAGCTGCAATCGCTGATCGGGCCCGATGGCGCGGCACTGGTCCAGCGCCTGATTGCCGCCAGCGCCCAGTCGGGCGACGGCCTGATCGCCACGCTCATCAGTACCGGCGTCATGCTGCTCGGTGCCACCGGCCTGTTCATGCAGATGGGCCACGGCTTCGAAGCGGTCTTCGGCCGTCCCAACAAGTCACGCGCCGCCTGGGTGAACCTGCTCATGGCCCGCCTCAAGGGCCTGACCGTGGTGTTCGGCATCGGCTTTCTGCTCATGGTCTCGCTGGTGGCCAGCGCCGCCATCGTGGCGGTGGGCGAGTACGCCACCCGCGGCATGACGGCCCTGTTGTGGCTGGCCTCCATCCTGCAGCTGGCCATCACCATCAGCCTGCAGAGCGTCATGATCGCCATCCTCTACCGGGTGCTCATTCCGGCGCGCCTGACCAAGAAGTCACTGCTCGCCGGCGCCATGGTCACGGCGGTGCTGTTCGAGGTGGGCAAGTGGGGCGTCGGCCTCTACATGGGCCGCGCCGGGCTGGACAGCACCTTCGGCGCCGCCGGCTCACTGGCGGTCATTCTGGTGTGGGTCTACTACGTGTCGCTGATTCTGCTTTACGGCTCGGAGATCACCTACCAGCTCGACCGCCTCGATCGCATTGACGGACGGATCATTCGCCATCCGAAGAAAAAACAGCGCAAGGCCGATGTGGCCGCGGCAAAACAGCGCCAGGTCGCCGACGCGCTGCGCGCGGACGAAAACACGCCGGTACTGCTCAAGCCCGCCGCCGATGGCATCGCTCCCGCCGCCCGACCGCTCACCCCGGCCGCAAACACCCGGGAACAGGTCAGCCCGGGCGCGTGACGCATCCAACGAAACCGGGGCCGCCAACTGCGCTAGACTGAACGCCATCGCCCACGATGGAGTCGACGCGCATGCAGCCTCAGGTTTTCACCCGGCCCGCCAAGGCCACCACCTGGATGAGCGTATTCCTCGCCGTGGTCGCGGTCATCGCGGCCATCCTGGCCCCGCAGCTGGCCGATGCCTTCATGGCCAACATGGCCTTCAACGGCCTCATCCTGCTGGTGTTGCTGGTGGGCATCGGCGTCAATCTCCGTCAGGTCTGGCGCCTGCAGCGCGAGGTGCTGTGGGTCGATGACTTCGCCCAGCGCCCCGACGCCCCCCCCAGTGCCGAACGCCCGGTGCTGCTCGCCCCCATGGGCCGCATGCTGGCGGGCCGCTCACAAGGCCGCTTCCATCTCTCGCCGGCGTCCATGCGCTCCATCCTCGACAGCGTGCAGATCCGCCTCGAGGAACAGCGTGACCTCTCCCGCTATCTCATCGGCCTGCTGATCTTCCTCGGTCTGCTGGGCACCTTCTGGGGCCTGCTGGCCACCATCCGCTCGGTGGGCGACATCATCGGCTCCATGAACGTGGGCGCCGATGCGGTGGCCATGTTTGACGCCCTCAAGACCCGTCTCGACGCGCCGCTTTCGGGCATGGCCACCAGCTTCTCCACTTCATTGTTCGGACTGGCCGGCTCGCTGGTGGTGGGTTTTCTCGACCTGCAATCCGGCCACGCGCAGAACCGCTTCTACAACGAGCTGGAAGAGTGGCTCTCGCACATGACGCGTCTGCCCTCGGGCACACTGAGCGAGGGCGACGGCGGCTCGGTGCCGTCCTATGTACAAGCCCTGCTCGAACAGACCGCCGAGAGCCTCGACCGCATGCAGCGCACCGTGGTCGAGAGCGAACGCGAACGCCGCCAGAGCGGCGAACAGCTGGGCGAACTGAACAACCACCTCAACCGGCTGGCCGACCTCATGGGCCGCGAGTCACGCGACCTGGCCACCATGGCCGAAGACCAGAACGAGCTGCGCGCCCTGATCCGGCAAATGGCCCAGCACCCGGCCCAGGCCAACGCCCTGTCCGAGGACATCCGGGCCGAACTGCGGCTGCTGTCGCGCACCATCGCCGCGGCCCTCGACAACCGCAAGGCCGACTGATGGCCGTGCTCAGACGCCGCCGCGGGCTCGACTTCTGGCCGGGCTTTGTGGACGCCCTGGCCGCCCTGTTGATGGTGATGATCTTCGTCATCCTCATCTTCACCATCGGTCAGTTCGTGCTCAGCGACGCGGTCAGCGGCCGCGACCGGGCCATCTCGCGCCTGAATGCCGATCTGGCCGAAATCGCCCGCCAGCTCAGCCTCGCCACCGACGCGAAAACCCAGGCCGAAGCCCAGATGGCCGAACTGTCTGCCAGCCTCGCCCAGTCGCAGGAAAAAGAGCGCACGCTGGCCATCGACCTGAGCGCTTCGGAAGACGCCCGCCTGGCCGCCGAAGAAGAGTCGGCCCGGCTGGTCAACGACATCGCCGCCCTGCAGCGCCTCAAGGCCGAGCTGGAAGTCGAGGCCGCGCGCCTGGCGGTGGCCCTCGACACCAGCGAGACCAGCCTCACCGCCGAGAAGGAAGTGTCGGCCCAGAGCATTGCGCAGATGGAGCTGCTCAACCGCCAGCTGGCCGCCGTGCGCACCCAGCTTGAAGAACTCAACAACGCCCTCGATGCCGCCAAAGCCGCGGCTGCGGACAAGGACCTCAAGATCGAGGAACTGGGCAAGGAGCTGAACATTGCCTTGGCCCAGCGCACCCGGGAACTGGCCCGCTACCGCTCCGAGTTCTTCGGCCGCCTGCGCGCGGTGCTCGACAAGCGCGATGACATCCAGATCGTGGGCGACCGCTTCGTGTTCTCCAGCGAAGTGCTGTTCGACAGCGCCTCGGCCGATGTCTCCGAAGCCGGCAAGGCACAACTGGCCCAGCTGGCCAGCACGCTCAAGACCCTGGCCAAGGACATTCCCGACGATCTGCCCTGGGTGCTGCAGGTGGACGGTCATACCGATCGCCGCCCCATCAACACCGAGCGCTACCCCTCCAACTGGGAGCTGTCCACCGCCCGCGCGGTAGCCATCGTCAAGTTCCTGCGCAACGCCGGCATCCCGCCAGCGCGCCTGGCCGCCACCGGCTACGGGGAATACCACCCGCTCGACCCCGGCAACTCCGCCGAGGCCTACGCCCGCAACCGGCGCATCGAACTCAAGCTGACCAGCCCCTGAGCGACACCCGGACGCCAGCGCCACGGTGACGCGACGTCTATACTGAACATGGCTCTTGATGCATTGCACGGGCGCTTCCGCCAGGGAGACGTGCCGGCCGTCGGCCGGCATTCAACGCAGCGCATGAAAGGAGGACCCATCATGGTCAAGACGCTGACCGCCGCCTACGGATCGCTGGATGCGGCACGCAACGCGCTCGATGAACTGATCTCGGACGGTATCGACCGGGAAAAGATGTTTCTCGACACCTCGCGTGCAGAACTCAAGGTGATGATCCCCGACGCCATTGAGCGGGAGATCACCGAGATCCTCGCGCGGCACGACCCCAAGTCGCTCCACTGAGCGCACCCCACGGCCCTGCGCCGGAGGCTGACGCCTTCGCCCAGGGCCGTTTCATGTGCAGCAGGCGCCCCTGGAGCAAGTGGCATCAAGCTTGCACGCCTGTCGGCTGTCTTCCGCAATCCGACATCGACACCGACATGCTGACGCCAGACGAAGCCCGCGCCCGACTTGCCGCCCGCCCCCTGCCCGACAACCCGTGGATCGAAGTGACCGAACAGGCCATCCTGATCCACGCCGGCTACACCGAGACCATTGAGCACCTGCTGCGCTGGGTGCCGAAAACCCGGTGGTCGGCCCGCCATCGCTGCTGGATCGTCCCGCTGACCGGTCTGGAAATGGTGCGCACGGCCCTGCCCGAAATCAGCCGTCTGGCCGAAGCCATGCATGGCGCACCGCCCAGCGTTGCCGACGACCCTGCCCAGCCCCTGACCGAGGCCACGGCCCGCCGCCTGTTTCGCGACAATGCCCGCCTGCTTTTCGGCAGCGACTGGCAACGCGAGACCGCCCGCGCACTCGGCCGGGACGAAGCTGCGCTGGCCCAGTGGCTGATCGGCGAAGCCGTCCTCGAAGCGCCCTACCAGACCCTGCTCGTCGAGATGCACGCGCTCATGGTGCGTCGGGCAGCCGCCATCACCAGCGCCGCGGAACAGCTCGCAGCGCGCGTCAATCCGCAGTAGGTCGCCCTCTCAAAGACGACGCACGGGGGCAGCCAGGGCGGTGAATTCGATTGCACTGGCGCGATCGAAAACCGTCGGCTCCAGATCGAACACGAACTGGTTGTCGTACCAGGTACCGGCATAGGGCAGGAAGCACGGGCTTTCGGGCAATTCGGCCACCGCCTTGCCCTCGGCCAGCAACGCCGGCTTCACGCCCCGTTCCGCTTCGAGCGGCACATTGTCGTCACCGAAGACCTCGAACTGCAGAAACAGCTTGACGCTCTTCTGCCCGCCTTCGGGCGTCTCCACCAGGGTGGCGCGAATGTTCTGGTAACGACGACCGACGGCCTCGTCTTCCAGGGGCTGCAGAAACTCGTTGAGCTGGCCCTTCTTGAGCCGGGTCTCGTCCGACAGGGGAATGCCCAGCGATCTGAGGCTCAATCCCTTGGCCTTGCCGGGGGCCAGTTCGATACGGGTCGTGTCTTCCTTGAGTGCGATCACACCAAACTCCTTGTCATGTTTCCGACATCACGCCGGGGTCTCGACAGGAAACAGCAGGTTTGATGCCAGGCAGACTGTCCACATGCGCGGCCTCAATCGCCCGCGCTGGCGGGCGTTGCGGCGCATCCGGGCGAGCGCTGCGCCGCCCTGGCCCGGCCAGGCACGGTTTTCGCAGAACAGGACTGAGCCCATCACTGCCGTGCGCACACCACCATGCCGACCGACGCCCAGCCCCTGCTCGTTGCCGTCTCGACCAAGGACCAGCACCAGATCGACCAGCACTTCGGCCATGCCGACGTGTTCGCCATCTATGCCCTCGATGATGCGGGCGCCCGCTTCGCCGAGACGCGGGAAGTGGCCCACTACTGCCAGGGCGGCTACGGCGACGAGGACAAGCGCGAGGTCATCCTGCGCACGCTGGCCGACTGCACGGCGCTGTTCACGGCCCGCATCGGCGACGGCCCCCGATCACGACTCGAAGCGGCCGGCATCCAGGCCGTCGACGACTACCCCTATGGCGCCATCGAGCCCTCGCTGTGCGACTGGTTCGCCAAGCGCTAGACACGCCACCAGACACTCACCCCCGCCCCTCATCTGACCTCCAGGAGTTCAACACCATGGCACGCATCGGCATTTTCTTCGGCACCGACACCGGCAAGACCCGCAAGGTGGCCAAGCAGATCAAGAAAGCCTACGACGACGAGACGATGGACAAGCCGGTCAATGTGAACAAGGCCGACCCGGACGCATTCGCCGCCTACGACTACCTGATTCTCGGCACCCCCACCCTCGGTTCCGGCGATCTGCCCGGCCTGTCGGCCGACGCCCAGGAAGAGAGCTGGGAAGAGTTTCTGCCCAAGATCGAGGACAAGGATTTCAGCGGCAAGACCATTGCCCTGTTCGGCCTCGGCGACCAGGAAGGCTATCCGGACGAGTATGTAGACGCGCTGGTCGTGCTCTACGACTTCTTCAGCGACCGCGGCGCCAACATCGTGGGCGCCTGGCCGACCGATGGCTACGAATTTGCCAGCTCTCAATCGGTGATCGACGACAAGTTCGTCGGCCTCGCGCTCGACCTGGACAATCAGGCCGACAAGACCGACGAGCGCGTGGCCGCCTGGCTGGCACAGATCGCCCCGGCCTTCGATCTGCCGACCTGAGCCTGCCCTGTTCTGACACACGGCGCCATCAGGCGACGAGCGGACCGGAAGACCGCCAACGCAGGGCATTTCACGCCATCTCGCGTGCGGAACGAGGCTCTTCTCTAATAGCGCGGGCTTTTGATGGCGAATGCCCGAACGACACGGCGTCCTCCGGGCGTGTCAGCACGGCGGCGATCAGCCGCCATCGCCATGCGTCACCCGTCACCGGGGCTTGAGTCCGGCCGCACGCCTCCGTTAGGGTATTGAGCCTTGCTCGAATCCTTGATCCGATGGCGTAAGGAGTCCTGACACCATGCGCTGGCAACACGCCGCCCTCTCCCTGCTGCTGGCGCTGGTCCTCACGGGCCCGGCCCGAGCCGCCTCGCCGCTGGACGACCCGCGCCAGCATGGCATGGTGCGCGTGGCCGAAGACATCTGGGCCGATGCGGCCATGGAGGCCGAGGCACGCGAGCAACTGGTGCCGCTGGTGCGCCAGGCGCAACAGCGAGTCGCACGTCATTACGGCACACTGGCCGGGGCGGCCAACGTCGTTTTCTGCGCCACCCGGAGCTGCTATCAGCGCTTCGGCGCCCATGGTCTCGGCTTTTCCGATGGCAGCCATGTTCTCATCGCGCCCCGTGGCCGTCGCGTCGCCATCGTGGCCCATGAACTGGCTCATGTGGAGTTGGCCACACGCCTGGGGGGCATGGATGCGGTCATGCGTTCGGTGCCCCAATGGTTCGACGAAGGGCTCGCGGTACTGATCAGCGGGGCAGAAGAGTTCAACGAAAGCACCTGGCGTGCCGCCACCGACGAAGGGCGCAGCGCCCCCGCCCTCGACGAGCTGGCCGACATGGACAGCTGGAACCGGCTGACCGGCACCGACGGCGCCGGCATGCACCTGACCTATGGCACGGCTTGCCACGAACTGCGTCGCTGGACGCAAGCCGCTGGCCCCGAGGGGCCGCGCAACGTCGTCAGCGCCCTGCGCAATCATGAGCCCTTCGCGGCCGCCTATCGCCGTATCGAGGCGCAGTCCGACCCGTTGCCCGTGTTTGCGGCCCACGACGGCCAAGCATGGACCTCGGCCAATGCCGCCGATGGCGGGCTGACCCCGCAAACGATTCGGGCCTCGGTCGCCCGCCCATGAAAAAGCCGCTTGTGAAAGCGGCTTTTGGCTGAAGGCTTCACCCGATCAGTTCGGGTTGAACGCGCGATCATAGATCGCATGCCCATCGGGCGCCCAGCCCCCCTCCCGGCTCATCGGCTCGATCACCCCGCGATTCAGGGTGTTGCGGTTGTTGCCGCTGAGAATCTTCCGGCTGTAGCGCTCGCTGTTTTCGGTGGGTGCGCCATACACGGCCTTGCCGGACATGCGCATCGGGCCCACACCTCGCGGCGGGGTCATGGTCTCGTTCATGCCATAGAAGGCATTGTAGTAAGCATCGTGCGGTGTCACGTGGGCGCTCGCCACGCCGGTGCTCATCATGGCGGTCATACCCATCGCTGCAATGATCATTCTGGTTTTCATGTGTGCTCTCCTGTTGCTTTGAAACGGGACCAGCGCCTGATATTGGTCGCTGGTTACAGTCTGTACGGACGTACTGCCGATCTGGATGCAGTTTTTTTCACCCATCCGGTCTCGCGATCCGCGCCAGGCATTCGGACATGCACGCTTGCTCGCGAGGCGCCTGAAGCGCTTTCCATCGGCTCAGGACAAAATCAGCCCCACGGTCAGCGCCCACTCGAGAAAGAAAAAACCGCCCGCAGGCGGTTTCTTCATCCGTCGCGAGCGGCGATCAGTTCGGCTCGGTCGCCTTGTCATAGGCCTTGTGGCCCGCGCCCTTCGGCAGCGTCTCGCCCGTATGGACCGGATCCGCCACGTCGTTCATCTCGTTCTTGTTCTGACCGCTGAGGATTTCTTCGGAGTAGCGGGTGTCACCGTCGCTGGGCTCGCCGTAGGCCGACTTGCCTTCCATGGTGTCGATGTCTTTCTTCATTTCGCCATGCGGCGGCGTGGCCAGCTGGTTATCGCCCTGGATCGCCTCATAGTAAGGCTCCTGCGGCACCTGGTCGGCAGCCAGCACGGCACCGGTGGTGAGCATGGAAGAGACGCCGATCACGGCAGCAATCATCTTGGTTTTCATGTGTGTTCTCCTTTTCAGTTTCTTGGTGATCTGTCCAGAAGCTGTCATGTCGTCGTGCGACTGAACATGGCTCAATGCTAAGGAGCAGGCCGGGCGCCCAGCATCGGCACAGACTGAAACGCCTGTCGGCACAGGCTGACAGGCGTCGGAGAAGACTCACAGGACCACGGATCGGGTTCCGGGTCAGTGACTCGTGCCCTCGGAGCGACGGGTCTTGTTGAACACGTTGTACTTGCCGATAGGCTTGGACGCCGGCAGGCGCTTGATCTCCTGCCAGGTGGTCGCGTCGTAGAAGATGATGGCGCCGTCCATTTCCATGAGGCTGGCAATAGCGTAGCGCCCGTTGCGCTCGAACTCGATGTGCGCCAGCGTCTTGCCCGGCTCGCTGACGGTGCCCACGATCTCGAAGGTCCGCTTGTCGAGAATCTGCAAGGTGTCGTGGCCCTCGCGGCTCATCATGGAATCGATCCAGGCGTAGGGCGAGTTCTCATGACTGCGCATGAAAAAGCCGGGGCCGAGGGTCTTCACCTCCTTGAGCAACGACCAGTCCTTCATGTCGATGATGCTGATCTTGCCCTCCTTGAGATTGGGGGAGGCCATCACCGTGCGCCCCTCCCACTGCCAGGTGATCCCCGAGCCCAGATGCGGCATGCCGCTGATGGCCAGGTCGGCGATCTTGCGACGCACGTCGAGATTGACCACCTGCCCCTGGTGCGTCTTGCGCGCCGTGCCCATCACCTCGGCGTAGTCCTGGGTGAAGAAGAAATCATCCAGCACGTCGTCGAGCACGGTCCGGCGCGGGTTGAGGTAACCCGGCACGAAGCTGCCTTCCTTGTACTGATAGTCGTGGATGTAACCGGTCGCGACCGCTTCGGCCTTGGGGTCGTAGCTGATCTCCCACAGTTCGGGCACATCCTTGAGCGCGGCCACAAAGCTCTTGCGCGGCGCGGCGTCATATACGGCCGAGACGCGTGAGCTGTGCTCGCCAGTGGCGTCTTTCGCTTCGATCACCTTGATGAGATTCAGATCTCCGTCGAGCAGCACCAGCGAGTGCGGCAGGTAGTTGGCCACGGCGATCACCTTTGCATCGGAGGACACGGCCAGGTTGCGGGTGTTGATGCCGGCGCGGATCTCGGCAATCGGGGTCAGGTTCCAGATGTCGTACTTGGTGATCCAGCCATCGCGTGAGGCGAAGTAGACAAAGCGCCCGTCGGGGGTGAACTTCGGCCCGCCATGCAGGGCAAAGCGCGAAGCGAATCGATGGACGCGCTCCATGCGGTCGCCGTCGAGCACCGACACATGATGGTCGCCCTGCTCCACCACCAGAAACAGGTTGAGCGGGTCGGCATCGAAGCTGATCTTGTTCGGCAGCGTGCTCGCATCCGCATGAACGATGCGGGATGCGCGAATCTGCGCCGCGCTCCACTCAGGCACAACGCCGGTGTCGGTGTAGATCCATGCCGCCACGGCATCGATCTGCGCGCTCGAAAGCGTGCCGGCAAAGGCCGGCATCTGGGTAGCGGCACGCCCATTGGCAATCACCTGTTTTGCGACGGCCGGCTTCAGGCGCGCCAGACTCTCGGGCAGCAAGGCCGGCCCCATCTGACCGATGCGCCCGGCACCGTGGCAGGCGGCGCAATGCTGCTCGTAAATGCGTTCGCCTTCGCCCGGCGCATCGGCGCGCGCAAACGACACGCCCAGCGCCAGGGCCACCAGCACGATCACATGAATGAGGGTGTGCATTGCCGTGGCTCCGTCAGGCCGAGCGTCGCACGAAAGGCGTGAGCTGCACGCGCGGCTGACGCAGCCCGTGGCGGACGCCGATTTCGTCGTCATCGAGATAACAGGCCGGGTCTTCCTGCCAGGCGTCGCCGGTCAGTTGCTGCGCCCGCACCCGCGTGTTGCCACCGCAGATGTCAAAGAAGGCGCAGTCGCCGCAACGCCCCTTCACCTGCCGGGGCCGGGCCTTGAGCCCCGCCATCAGCGGGTCGGAGGTATCGGACCAGATCTCGCCAAAGGCCCGCTCCTTCACGTTGCCCAGGGTGTGGTGCCACCACATGGTGTCCGGGTGCACATTGCCCAGGTTGTCGATATTGGCCACGTTCACGCCGCTGGCGTTACCGCCCCACTGGACGAGCTTCGCGCGCAGGTGCTCCGCCTTCTCCGGGAAGTGCCGTTCCACCCACTGCAGGAAATAGACGCCATCGGCATCGTTGTTACCGGTGGTGAATTCGCGCACCCGACCGGCGAGCACGTCGCTCCAGCAGGTCTCGAAGAGCAGATCCATCGCCCAGCGGGTGAGCTGGTGGTGGGCATCGTCCTTGCGGTTCTTGTTACCCCGCCCAGCGTAGTTCAGGTGTGAAAAATAGAAGCGGTCGATGCGCTCTTCCTCCACCAGGTCGAGCAAGGCGGGCAGATCGTCGGCATTGTCCTGTGTCATGGTGAAGCGCACGCCCACCTTGACACCCAGCTCGCGGCACAGGCGAATGCCGTCCAGAGACTCGTCGAACGCCCCTTCCTTGCGGCGGAAGCGGTCGTGCGTCCCGGCGATGCCATCCAGGCTCACGCCCACGTAGTTGAAATCGACGGCGGCAATGCGATCAATGTTCTCTTCGGTGATCAGCGTGCCGTTGGACGACAGCGCGGTGTAGAAACCCATCGATTTGGCACGATGGGCGATCTCGAAGATGTCGGGGCGCAACAGCGGCTCGCCGCCCGAGAGGATCAGCACCGGCACTTTGGCGGCTTTCAGATCGTCCATCACCGAAAACACCTGCGACGTGTTCAGCTCACCCGGGAAATGCGTGTCCGCCGAAATGGAATAGCAGTGCTTGCAGGTGAGGTTGCAGCGGCGGATCAGGTTCCAGATCACCACCGGGCCGGGCAGGTCGCGGCGCGGCCCGGCCTCGGTCGGCTTGACCAGTTCCTGCATGTACTGTGAGAGGCGAAACATGCCAGAGCACTCCTCGAAGTTCGTGCAGGCATTGTCCGGCGCCACCTGTCCGTGTGCGTTGATTGGCGTCAAGCGCATCGGCCATGCCGACGAATTCCCCAGCCGCTCCGGATGCCCGTGCAGGAATCGGCTGACAAGGCTATCAGCCGTGGCGGACAGGCCCGGCCATCGGCGGCACGTACAGTGGATTCGTCGCTTCCACGGTGTCTCTCCCACCCACCTTGGCCGCGAACAACAACTCAACAGACCAAGGAGCAACCCATGAAAAGCACAGTCATGAGTGTCGCCCTCGCCGGACTGCTCTCGCTGTCCGCCGTCGGCTGCGCCGTCACCCGAGACCAATCCACCGTTGGCGAATATGTCGACGACGCCACCATTACCACCCGCGTGAAGGCGAAGTTCGCCAAAGACCCCGTGGTGAGCGCCATGGCCATCAGCGTCGAGACGCTCAAGGGCACCGTCCAGCTCTCCGGCTTCGCCAAGTCTTCCCTTGAAAAGAACAAGGCCGAAGCCCTGGCACGCCAGACCCCGGGCGTGAAAGATGTAAACAACGAGATCCAGGTCAAGTCCTGACCTATTCCCGCTGATACGTCGAAACTCTGAAAAGGCGACCTGACCAGTCGCCTTTTTTACGTTTACTGCTTCGGGGATGTGCGGGAGGCGTATGCGAATGATCGCCACTGGCGAGGAGCGGTCTGTCGAGCTCTCGCGCTAACGGTCCCCTTCGGACCTGAAGCGGTCCTTGGCGTAAGCCGCTCGAACACATTCGATAGACATGACGTCATGCCAATCGTATGCTCGTGGGCACGAAATGCTCCTGTCACGACTGCGGGGTTTGTTGATTTGGTTATCACTGCACATAAATACAGTTTCTGTTGTAAGTCCCAGTGTCATCAAGGGATTCAGCCTGCCGGCTTCGGCAGGTTATACCGCAGTCCCGTGGTTACGCCCGCAATTTTGCGGTCTACAACGAGTTAGTTTTCTATAGCTATGAATGTGATATTGGATTTTGAACGCTTGGCTTACGAGGCGAGTGCTGAGGTGGAAAGAACGGGCAACATTTCCAGCATTGTCCCTTTTTGCACAGGTATGCTTGATCTGATTAAGCGAAACCCTGCATTGCGTTCGGAATTCTGCGAAGCAATTAAAAGACTCTGGTACAGCAAAAAAGTTGAAGAGGGGCTAATTGAATTATGTTGTCATGCACTCCAATGGCATGAGTTAAAACGTGATTTTGCTGAAGCCCTCGTTGAGGCAGAGAAAAATGGGCCTTGGAATGACCGGCAGTATTTAGGCCGTGTAGTTGAAGCGTTTGATTCAGACTGGGAAGACGCCAAGGATTTTTATGCTGACTACTTCAACAACTAACAATCGCGTCAACGGGACCGGTTTTCCGCTGGCGCTCCAAACCGGCTCGTTACGCTAGCGTTGGGCATCTCTGGGAGGCATATGTCATTCGTTAGCTGGTTAAAACGCTCTTTCGGTCGTACCGCCGAAGGTACAAAAGCTCATCTCGTTGGAACAGCTCAGTTGCTCGGCGCTGATGCAATTATTCTTGAGCGCATGAAAAATGCATCTGACGAGGAAAGCGAGCAAATATTATTTGAGAGCATTGAGGGAAGACATGGAACAGTGGTTGATTGGAAGGCATCTCTTGAAGACATTCTGGAAAACTTGGAGTACCTATCCGACCAAGAGCGCGACGCGCTAATGAGGGCGTCGGCATCATTGGCGAAACAGCGGATCTATGAGGTGCCGCGCCAACTCACGGAACTACTTCAGCCGCCGCTGAGGGCGCTCCGAATCGTGGAAACCTTTGGTGATTCCTACTTTATTTTCTTGGTTCCGCCTCAGTTGGTCGAAGCATTTGATCGCACTAATAAACATTGGCTTATCTAGCAAATACCCAACCCTACGGTCAAGTTCGCTCCGCTTCGCTGCGCTGGGACTGCGCTAAAGCGCAGCCCCTTACCTTCACGTTATGGTTGAAAAATGACATTTCCACTGACGAAGGAAGATCGAGCGGGATGCATTGTCAAAGAGACAGCGAAAATGTCGTACCCTTCTTCGATGAGCCGAGGAAAGAAGCCCGTCGTTATGAAGGGAACTAAGGCGCTAGTCGCGGACTATTTTGTTAAGCAATTTTCTCTAGCCAGCCTCGAAAAAATAAAAACCGCACAAGAATATGAAAAATGGCACTTCACATTAACTCGCGAGCTTGCCCGGCATATATGCAAGCATGTTCATAATTACAACGAACCAATGTCGGTGGCCGCAAAATTTGCAAACACATTCATGCATCAATTAACGAAATATTCTGAAGCACGGCACCTACTGCCTTTCCTGCATGTCCCCTTGGATGCTCGGGTATTTGCGAAACTGCGAAAATCCAAAACCACCGCCCTTTCAATATGCCACTCTGTCTTGAAGCAGTCGCCATATTCTTTACGTTATCGCCACCATTTGCGAGTCCAAAAACAATTGCTTGTATGGATGAAAGAGCTAAATGAACGGTCCAATACAGATATCTGTGTATCACGAATCGATTTCAATTGGCTATGGCTATAGAAAACCATAACAATCACATCAAGTTCGCTCCCTGCGGTCGCCGGACCTCGCTATCGCTCGGCCGCTTATGTGGGCGTTGGGCGTCATGAGCGATAGCATCGCCGTACATTTGTCGCGCGATGAAGCCCTTGTGCTGTTCGAATTTTTTGCGCGGTTTGATCAAGACAACCAGTTTCGTCTAAGGAACAACTCGGAATTCGTTGCGTTCATGAAAATTGCAGGGCAATTGGAGAAGACTCTATCTGAGCCGTTTCAGGAAAACTACCTTGATCTCCTTGCGAGCGCGCAAGCGAATTTGGCGGTTGGGTATGAAGCGCTTGCTCTGGGTGTGGAACCAAAAGGCAAAACATAGCTATGTCCAGTAATTGGCAAAAGTACTTGCACGCGATCACGCGCACACCAAGAAAGGGGCGTTGATGCTTACCAATCTTCGAATGAATGATGTTTTTTCCCACTATCAGCGCCGTATCGCGGCGCAGCAGCGCCTCAGAGGCTATTTCTCCTCAGCGAACATCCAGAATTACGTCGATTTGGCCCTCGGCATTTCGGATCCGGCTGGTAACTACAGCGCCGCCGAGCATGGTCTCGGCCCCCAAGTCCTTAGCAATAGTCGGCCAGATTCAGTGTTTGCCTTAGCTCGAGATTTGGATGCGCTATCCGACTCTAACCACGTTCCCGACACTATTTATCGCGCGAATCTCCCATATCTGCGGATTAGCCTAGGCTCAGAAATGGCGATGATGCTCAGGCCCGAGGCATTCTGGGTCGGCAATGTTCGAACCGTATATTCTCATCTGCTGCTAAAACATCACGGCAATCAGACATTGGCTGATGAGGAACTTCGACTTTACCGCGAGCCAGATGGGGCTAGACCTTCTCAAATGGAATACAGAATTTGGCGGGACATATACTTGGCACTGGAAAGCAGCCTTCGAGAGATTTCGCGCATGGGTCACGAAGAGGCGCAGCGCCAGAACGCGCAAAGCGGCACCGAATTGTTCATTTGGGCAGACACAATCTGCTCACATTTATATGAAAAGCATGTCTAACAACGCGCTTCGAGGGAGTAGCAGCGGTGCATCTCCAGCGCCCGCCAACATCGACACGAGGTCTCTCATCGACTCAGATTCTCCCGTCACAACCAGTACTGCCACACCTGCCCGACCATCTCCATCACCCGGCGCCCCAGCCCCCGGTCCGACCATGCCTCAGGCGTGACGCGTTCGGCGGCTTCGCGATCCTTCGCGAACAGGGTGTCCATCTGCTGACCCACTTCGCGACCGAGGATGACGACGTTCACCTCGTCGTTGTGCAGGAAGCTGCGCCAGTCGAGGTTGGATGAGCCAACCGTGCTCCACACGCCGTCGATCACCGCGGTCTTGGCGTGCAGGAAGCGGTCGTGCCGCTCGAAGATCTTCACGCCGGCGTCAAGCAGGTCGTCATAGCGGGCCTGGCCGGCGCGCAGCACCAGCAGTGAGTCGCTCTTGCCCGGCAGCACCAGTTGGGTATCGACGCCGCGGCGAGCGGCCGCCTTCAAGGCGTCGAGCATGGTGGGGTTGGGCACGAAGTAGGCCATGGTGATGTGAATGCTGGAACGGGCGGTCTCGATGGCGCCGAGCAGGGCACGGTAGAAGCGGCCGGAGTCGCCATCGCCCTGGCTGAGGATGGCGAGCACCAGGCGGTCGTCCGGCTCGCCCGGCGTGGGCTCTGCTTGACCGGCATCACGCTCTGGCAGATCGAAGGGTGGCCCACCACACGCCTGGCGATGCCAGGTGTCTTCGTAGCCCCTCAACAGTTCGAGGGCCACGGGCCCCGACAGCCGGGCATGGGTATCGCGCCAGCCCGCCCCTTCGCCCGACTCACCCTCATCACTGGCAGCTTCGTCGCGACTGAAAGAGCCTCGGGAATACACCGAGCTGATATTCACCCCACCCACAAAGGCAATCTTGTCATCGATGAGCAGGAGCTTGCGATGATCGCGGTGGTTCACATCGAGTGGCGCTGCACGGCCTTCATCCACGCCTACCGGGTTGAATTCACACACTTCGATGCCGCCCTCGCGCAGGCTGTCGAAGAACCGGCCCGAGGTGGTCAACGCGCCCACGCCGTCGTAGATGATGCGCACGTCCAGCCCTTGGGCCTTCTTGGCCAGCAGATGTGTGCGCATTTTCTTGCCGATGTCGGTGTCTTCGAAAATGTAGCTCTCGACGAACACCCGGTGCTCGGCCCCCTTGATGGCGTCGAACATGGCATCGAACGTGGCGGGGCCGTCGATCAACAGGTCGACAGAGTTGTTGCTGGAGAGGGTTTCGCCCAGCGCCGTGAGCCGGGCCAGGTGGGCCTTGAAGGCGCGGCTGCGCCCCTCTGCCTCAGCCTGTTCGATCGCCTGCCGACTGCGCGCTTCATCCTGAAGCCCTTGCCGGCCCTCCACGACCACGGCCACGGGCGGGGCCACCACATGCCCCGGCTCCGCGGCGGGTTCGGCCCCCAGACTGGCGCAGCCGGTCAGGATGCTCAGCAATACGATCATGAGGCCAGCGCTACGGATGGATGTGGGACTCGTGCCGGAATCGCCTCGCATCATCACTCCTGTCGCTTGATGGCGGGGCCGAATGAGCCCCAGACAAGCTCATCGTATGCGCTCAGGCAAGGCGTGGCTGTAGGCAAGGCACGACGGTGCGTGTCAGACAGATCCGTCATGTGCGCCACTGGTCAAAGGCGCCGCAGGCGGCGCGTATCCAGCGCGAGGCCTCAGGCGCCGATGCGAAGCCCGGTCTTCTTGAGAATCTTCGAGCTGAAGAGAATGTCCCGCCCGCGCAGGGCGTCGCCCAGCAGTTCGGCGATCTGGTTGGCCAGGTGCTCCACCTCACTGCGATCGGCCGCATGCACCATGGCGAACAGGTTGTAGGGCCAGTCGGGCAGATGCCGGGGGCGGTGATAGCAGTGGGTCACGAAGGGCAGCGCGCCGACGCGTTCGCCCAGGGCGTCGATCTGCTCGTCGTCCACATCCCACACGGTCATGCCGTTGGCGGCGTAGCCGATGGCGTAGTGGTTGGGCACGGCGCCGATGCGGCGGATGATGCCGGTCTCGAGCATGCGCGCCAGCCGGGCCTTGACCTCGTCGGCACTGATGCCCAGCTCGGCGCCCAGCGCGTGATAGGGGCGCGACACCAGGGGCAGCCCGCCCTGGGTGGCAACGATGAGCGCGCGGTCGAGGGCGTCGATGGGCTCGGGGGCGCTCATGCGGACAGCTTCATTTCCACGAAGTACTCCTTGAGCTTCGGGAAGGGGTAGACCGGCAGGCCGGTGTCGGCCTCGATTTGCGCGACGGCTCGATCAATGCCCTCCGGCGTTTCGGTGGCGAGCACGAACCACATGTTGAAGGCGTGATCGCGGCGGTAGTTGTGGGCCACCTCGGGCAAGGCGTTGACCTGCGCGGCGACGGCGTCGAAGCGCGCTTCGGGCACCGCCATGGCGGCGAGCACGAACCTGCCGCCCATGCGCTCGATCTGGTACATGGGCCCGAAACGGGTCAGCACACGCATGTCGAGCAATTCGCGCAGACGATCCAGCAAGGCGTCTTCGCTGATCCCCAACGGGTCGGCCATGTCGCGATACGGCGTGTCGGTGAGCGGAAAGCCGCCCTGCATGGTGTTGATGATGCGCCGATCAAGCTCGGTGAGTTCGGCGCGGGCCTGGCGCTCACGCATGCGCCACCTCTCGCGCGTAATGTGCACCGCACTGCTTGAAGCGCTTGGTGGAGAAGAGCACCGCCGAAGCGTAGTCGCGGAGTCCGCAATCGCTGCGAAGCTGCTCCCAGCGTTCGCGCACTTCGTCGCGATCCTTGCCGTGCAGCATGCAGTACAGGTTGTAAGGCCATTCGGACCCGGCGCGTTCGCGCCGATAGCACAGGTTGACGCGCTCGACGCCCGCGAGGCGGGCACCCATTGCTTCAACCAGCGCATCCGGCACGTTCCAGACGCACATGGCGTTGGCGCGGTAGCCCAGTTCGTGATGACGCACCACCACGCCGAAGCGCTTGATGACCCCTTCGTCACCCCAGGCCTTGATCTGATCGAGCACGGTGCGCTCATTGACGCCGATGCGATGCGCCACGCTGGCAAAGGGGCGGCTCACCAGGGGCAGTCCGCCCTGCAATGCCTTGAGCAACCGGCTTTGTTCCACCGACATGTCCACCGGTCGCATCGGGACACGTGGGGCACGGGCGGTGGTGCGATGACCATGGACAAGATCGAAGCCCAGATCGATGTGGTACTCGCTGCGCAGGGGCAAGGCGATCACTTCACAGCCGGTGTCGCGGCGAATCTGACGCAGCACGCGCGCCACGCTGACGGCGTCCGGCGCGGTCACCACGAACCAGAGGTTCCATTCGTGCTCGCGGGCGTAGTTGTGATTGACCTCTGCGTGCATGCTGACCATCTCGGCAATATCGTCGAGAATGCGCGGCGGCGCCTTGAGGGCAGCCAGCGTGCTGGCGCCGATGCGCCGCGGGGCAAACACCGGGCCCACGCGGCTGACCGTGCCGTTGCCACGCCACTCGTCCAGGGTCGTGAGCACTTGATGCTCGTCCAGCCCGGTCTCGCGAGCAATGCGCGCAAAGGGCCGGGTGATGAGCGGGAAGTCCCGCTGGTACTCGTTGAGCAGCTTCAGTTGAGCGCCGGCTGCGGCCTCGGGGGGCTGCATGACGGTGCGGTCGGGCATGGCGAGCAACATGGCGCGCTCCTCAGAAGCCGATGCGACTGGCGCGATGGGTGAAGAAGATGCCCGAAGGGGCTTCCGCCGGCAGCACGGTGCGCGCTTCGAAACTCGCCGTGTCATAGACCGTGACCCGGTTCGAGTCGCGGGCCGACACCCACACCGCTTCGCCGCGCGGGGTGAATTCCATGTGCAGCACCGCCTTGCCCGGTTCGAGGGTCTTGGCCACTTTCAGCGTGGGCACATCGATGACCTGCACCCAGCCGTTGTCGGGGAAAGCGAAGTTTACCCACACCTGGCGCCCGTCGGGGCGTGCCATGACGAATACCGGCTGGCTCTTGACCGGGATGCGCCCCGCCTCTTTCCAGGTGTGCGTATCGACCACGAGCACTTCATGACGCCCCACGGCCGGCAGGAACGCATAATCCCCCGCCATGGCCCAGCCGCGCAGATGCGGCATCTTGTAGACCGGCAGCTTCTGCTCGCCGCGCCCGTAGCCGTCGAGAATCTTGCGCACCCCTTTTTCCGGGTGCCACAGATCGAGCAAGGCGATGCCGTCTTCGCCGAACAGGCCGGCCAAGAAGTAGCGGCCATCCGGGGTCACCAGACCGTCGTAGGGTTGCAGTCCGGCCTTGTGGCGTTCGGTGGTCGGGTGCTTCGGATCGGAGAAGTCGGTGACCCAGATTTCGCCTGCATCGAAGAGCGCGTAGGCAAACTTCTGGCCCGGCACGTCCGCCAGCCCGACGACTTTCGAGAACTGCCCCGGTGCATATTCGGCGGGCACCTCGGCCACCAGTTCAAGCGTGTCGGCGTCGAAGGCCTTGATGCCGCCGGGCTCGTAGTTCTGCGCCACCACCAGCGAGCCGTCCTGCGACACCGAGCCGCCAATGGAGTTGCCCGCCTGAATGATGCGTTTGACAATGCTTTGGGTGAGCAGATCGACCTTGGTAAGCCCGCCGTCGCGTCCGAACACGAAGGCATAGCGGGCATCGCGCGAGTAGGTGACGTGGGCGTGGGAGAGATCGCCCAGCCCCTCGACCCGACCCAGGCTGGTGCGATGGGTGTTCTCCACCACCTGCACCGAGCCGCTGGCGCGTTCGATGACCACGCCCAGATCGCCGGTGCCGCGCAAGGGCGGCATCTGCGTACAGGCGCTCAGCAGGCCGACAAGCAGACCGGCGATTGCAACACGCAGGCGCGGGGTTCTCATTGCGCCCCCTCGGCCTGTGCGACCTGCGGGAACCCTGCCTTGAGGCGGCTCACGATCCATTCGGCTTCCGGCTCGGACATGAACCGCGACCAGCCGGGCATGGCGGTGCCGGGGCGACCGTTCATGATGGTGGCGACCAGCGAGTCGTCCGGCTTGTCGGCAATGGCATCAGGCACCAGCGCCGGGCCGAGGCCGCCCTTGAGGGTCATGCCGTGGCAGGAACCGCAGTCCTGCCGGACCATGTTGATGATTTCATGCAGGCGTTCGCCACGCGGCTCGGCGTGGGCGGTGCCGACGGCCAGGGCAGCCAGCGCCACCATGACCACGATGTGGGTGAGATCGGCCCGTTCCAGCTTCATTGTCGTGTCTCCGATCGAATGCTGGCGTCACATTAACGATCAGGGGCAAAACGGGCCTTGATAAGCATCAAAGGGGGCCAATGGCCCCCTTTGACTTGACTCAGATCACGCCGTGATTACAGCGTGAGGATCCACTTGACGATGGTGTGCAGCTCTTCGTCGGAGACACGCTCCGGCGGGTTGGGCGGCATGGGGATGTTGCCCCAGTTGCCGGCACCACCAGCGCGCACCTTGTTGAACAGTTGTTCCTCGGCGCCCTCTTGCCCCTTGTACTTGGCGGCGACGTCCTTGAACATCGGGCCCATGCGCTTCTTGTCCACCTGGTGGCACGCGGCACAGCCCGCCTCCTGGAACAGGGTCGCGCCGTCAGCCGCATGAGCGGCCGGCATGGCCATCATGCCCACGAAGGCGACAGGGATCATTTTGATGATGATTTTTTTCATTGCTTCTTGCCTCTCCATTCACACAAAAAAACGCCCAATCTCGCTTATTGAACGCTTGCTGCTCCCGTGGTGTGATCGTGCCGCAACACCGCGACGCCGGACCGGGGCACCACCCGGTGGCCATCCTCGCCACCAGTGCAGGTCAACGATCATGCCATCAATCGGTTGACAGACAAACACGCGCCACCGACTTTTGCAGGTGGCGCGTGCGCCGGGGGCCTTGCGCCCCCGTTCTTGCGGACGGCCGTAGTCGCCCTGGGTCGATCAATACACGTCGTGCTGCGTGTTATAGACGTTGAAGTGACCGGTCGGGGTGATCAGCTTCGGATCCTTGATCACCGTCTTCAGTTCAAGGGTCTTGTCATCGACCACCACGATGGCCGAGGCCTTGTCCTTGGCAGACCACACCGAGAACCACACCTCGTCACCCGCCTTGTTGTACTCGGGCTGAACCACGCGCTTGGCACCACCGTCGTCCGGCAGGCCGGCCCACTCGCCGATCGGCAGCACCTTGTAACCGGCATCCAGGTTGTTGATGTCGTACACCGCAACCGACTGGCTCACGCCGGTGTCCGGGTGCAGCGGGTTATCCACATACAGATGCTTGGACTTGGGATGCGTCTTGATGAAGAGTGATCCGCCGCCCTGGCTCTTGAGGTTGGCCACCAGCTGCCACGCCTGCTTCGGATGCTTGGCCGGATCGGTGCCGATCAGGGCGATGGAATCGTCGCCCAGGTGACCCGTGGCCCACACCGGACCGAACTTCGGATGGACGAAGTTGGCGCCGCGACCCGGGTGCGGAATCGCGCCCACTTCGGTCAGGCCGACCAGCTTGCCTTCCTTGGCATCGATGGCCGCAATCTTGTTGGACTTGTTCGCCGCCACCATGAAGTAGCGCTTGGTGCTGTCCCAACCGCCATCGTGCAGGAAACGGGCGGAGCCGATTTCGGTGGTCTTGAGGTTCTCGATGTCCGAGTAGTCGACCATCAGAGTCTTGCCGGTCTCCTTCACGTTGATCACGAACTCGGGCTTGAAGTGCGAGGCCACGATGGAGGCCACGCGCGGTTCCGGGTGGTACTCCTGGGTATCGACGGTCATGCCGCGCGTGCCCACGACCTTGAGCGGCTCGAGCGTGTCGCCCTTCATGATCACGTACTGGGGCGGCCAGTAAGAGCCGGCCACCGCGAATTTGTCTTCATACCCCTTGTACTTGGAGGTATCGACCGAGCGAGCCTCGAGACCGACACGGATTTCGGCCACGTTGTCCGGCGTCTCCATCCACAGGTCGATCATATTGACCTTGGCATCACGGCCCACCACGTACAGGTAGCGTCCGGAGGCCGACAGGCGGGAGATATGCACCGCGTAGCCGGTCTTCACGATGTTGATGATCTGCTTGGTGTCGCCGTCGATCAGTGCCACTTCGCCGGTATCACGCAGCGTGGTGGAGAAGATGTTGCTGATGTTGTAGCTGTTCATCTTCTTGGTCGGACGCTTCTCGGGCGGCACGATCACCTTCCAGGTGGCCTTCATTTCGGCCATGCCGTATTCCGGCGGCTGCGGAGGCGTCTGCTGGACATAGCGGGCCATGAGGTCTACTTCATCCTCGGTCAGTTCGCCCGAGGTGCCCCAGTTCGGCATGCCGGCCGGGGAGCCATAGTTGATGAAGGTCTTGAGATATTCGGTGCCACGCTCAAGGGTGATGTCCGGGGTCAGCGGCTTGCCGGTGGCGCCCTTGCGCAGCACGCCATGACACCCGGCACAGCGCTCGAAGTAGACCTTGCGGCCCTTCTCGAACTCTTCCTTGGACATGGCGGGCGCCTTCGGATTGACGTCCTGGTGCATCTCGACGTCACCCAGGGGCGAACCACCTGCGCCTTCGTACTTGATTTCAGCTGCCGGCACATTCTTGTCGGCCGCAAAAGCCTGACTGACGGCAAACGGCATCGCCGCCAGCGCAAGCATCGTTAGTCCCAGTGTTCGACTCGTCTTCATGCTCGGTCTCCCTTTGATTGATCAAGCGGATGCACTTCGATCCGTTGCGGGGCGAACAATGAACCTCGCATCAGGTCGCGTCCTTGACTCGCGTCAAACTTATTCCGGTGCCCTCGGCGATAGAGTCTCCCCAACGATGCCAATGGAGAAACGGTCATGACCCGCCTGCCCGACTGCACGCACACGATGCGCCTCGACACCGACGCCCTGCCCTTTGTCATGCGGCGCCTGGTCGAACGTTTCGACGCCCGCGGCGTGACCCTGCGCAGCACCACCGGCCACCCGGCCTGTCCGGAGGGCGCACGCCAGCCCGCGCTCAGCCCGCGCACCGGCAAGGTGAGCCTGGTCGGCGCCGGCCCCGGCGACCCCGAACTGCTGACCCTGCGCGCCGCGCGCCTGATCGCCGCCGCCGACGTGGTGGTGTACGACGCCCTGGTGGGCGACGGCATTCTGGCGCTGATTCGTGATGACGCCGAGCGCATCTATGTGGGCAAACGTTCGGGCCATCACACTCTGCCGCAGGAAGACATCAACGTGCTGCTCGTGCGCCTGGCGCTGGCGGGGAAACAGGTGGTACGCCTGAAGGGGGGTGACCCCTTCATCTTCGGGCGCGGCGGCGAAGAGATCGAAGAGCTGGTCGACGCCGGCATCCGCTTCGAGGTGGTGCCGGGCGTCACTGCCGCCTCCGGCGTTTCGGCCTATGCCGGCATTCCGCTGACCCATCGCGACTACGCCCAGTCCTGTACCTTCGCCACCGGCCACCTCAAACAGGGCTCGGCGGATCTGGACTGGGAGGCCCTGGCCCGCCCCAATCAGACGGTGGTGATCTACATGGGCGTGGGCGCCCTGCCAGAGATCTCGCGTCAGCTGGTCGCCCATGGCGTACCAGCGAACATTCCGGCGGCGGCCATCCAGAACGGCACCCGGGACGATCAGCAGACCGTGGTCGCCACACTCGAGACGCTGCCCGCAGCGCTCAAGGCCGCCGGCCTCAAGCCGCCCTGCCTGCTCATTATCGGCGAGGTGGTGCGACTGCATGACCGGCTCAACTGGTTCGAAAGCGCCGCCGCGAAAGACCGCTGCGCCGCTTGAGCGGCGCACAGCTCACACGACCCGCATCGCCCGTTTCCAGTACGCTGTGGCAGTGGCGCCCTGACACGTACTGGAAGACACCTCATGATGCGACTGCTATGTACCCTCGCCCTGCTCCTGGCCACCAATCTGGTTCAGGCGGCCGACGCCAGCGCCTTCTTTGCCAGCGCACTGCCCGACCTCAGGAACCAGCCCATGCCCATGGCTCAGTTCAAGGGCAAACCGGTGGTGGTCAACTTCTGGGCCGAATGGTGCAAGCCATGCCGCAAGGAAATCCCCGAATTCGTCGCCCTTGCCGAGCGCGCTGGTGACCGCCTGACCGTGGTGGGCGTCTCGCTGGACGACTACGCCGACGAATCCGCTGAATTCGCCAGCTCGCTGGGGATCAACTACCCACTGGCCTTCGCCGGCGCCGCCGATGGCATCGACCTGATGCGGGCACTGGGCAACGCGCAGGGCGGCATTCCCTTCACCGCCATCATCGACGCCCACGGCGAAGTGGTGTTCGCCAAGCTCGGTCTGATGAGCGCCGAGGATCTGGAAGCGGCCACGCGCGGCCTGTACTGAAGTTGCGGCGGCGTAAACGCGCCGTTACGTTTCCCGTTGGACCCGCGCGACACTCGCGCCTATGCTGTTCGCATCCATTCGCATCGAACAGCCCGGCCCTGCGGGCGACGCAGGTCGATGCGCCCCATTGCCCGGACACCGCCGCCACCATGCACGCCCATCACCGCACGCCCCGACACCCGTTCCATGCCCTGCTGCTGGCATCGTTTCTGATCACGACAACCCTCGCGACGCCCACAGCCCAGGCCTTCGACTTCGCCCCGCCACCGCCGCCGGTGTATCAGGGCCTGATCTTCCCCCTCTTTCCCAATGGCAAGACCATTCCGTTCAGCGGCCGTCGCAGCACCTCGTCCGACTCGAAAACGTCTCGGCCCGACACCCGCGCCACGGGCAAGGCCCAGGTGCAGCAAAACGCCCTCGCGCTCGCCGCCCGGCTGCCGAACAACTACCGCGCGCAGATGAAAGACGTGTATGTCCAGTCCTTCGACGTCTTCACCCAGGTAGAGCAAAAGCTCAAGCTGCAGCGCGAAGATGTCGCCAACGGGCTGGCCGCGTTCATCGTCGGCAACTACATGGTGGCAAACAACGTGGAAGTGCCGGACGAGGACTTCGCCCGCGTGGTGCCCCAGGTGCGCAACGGCCTGCTCGCGAGCAAGCGATTCCAGACCCTGTCACCGGATCAGCGTCGCCAGCTCTACGAACAGACGGCGATGGTCGGCACCTTCATGGTCATCGCCCGCATGGCCTTCCGGAAGACCCCGAACCCACAGGCCGAAGCCTCGTTCCGGGAAACGGCACGCGCCAATCTCGCCGCCGTGCTGGACCGGCAAGCAGATCAACTGCGGGTGGATAGCGAAGGCCTGCACTTTCGCTGAGTGAGGCGACGGCCTTCGCGGCATTGTGTCGGATGTCCTCGACGACGAGACGGGACTCCTTCGCCTGCCAACGCATCTCAGCATCCGGGACACGAGGGCCCACACAAAATGGCGCAGAAGGTGAGCCGGTCGGGGGAATGTGCCCTCAAAACCGCGGGGCTGACTATGAGCCTCAGTGACGCCATTCGGCCAGGAGCAGCCGTTCAGTTGTGAGACTAAATATCCATTGGGCATTGCTCGCGATTGGCCGCAGAGGCAATATGGAACCCCATTTGGAATAACGCCCTTCGGCTCTTGTCCTATATGAGCTGTACTGGCAGGGCTGACGCCTAATATTTCCAATAGCGGTGACCTGCGTTCGGCAGACCTGCTACCTCAAACTTTGGGTGTGTTATAGGAGTCTCGCTTGCTCAGCCTAGACGATCCGCACTGGTCCGATCTTCAGCATGCATATGGCAGTGCCGGGGACATCCCAGCGTTGTTGAGGAAACTCGCTGACCTTCCGTCGTCCGAGAACGACAAAGAGCCGTGGCATTCCATCTGGAGTTCCTTGGCGCATCAAGGCGACGTTTACTCCGCTTCTTTCGCAGCAGTGCCTCACATTATTGAGGTTCTCGCCTCTGCTCCGTCGAGGGCGGACGTATCCTACTTTCAATTTCCGGCCTGGGTTGAAGTCTGCCGCGCCAAGACGGATGTCCCCATTCCCGAAAATCTTGCCCCAGACTATTTCGACTCGTTGTCCCGCTTGCCCACGCTTGTCGCTGCTGCATCTTCGCGCCAGTGGGATGAAAGGCTTCTTCGTGTTGCGCTTTCAGCGGTCGCGGCAGCAAAGGGACAACCCGCAATTGCCAAAGCGGTTTTGGAGCTTTCGCCCGAGGTCGCTGGCAAGTTTATTGAGTGGTTTTATGAACGCTAAGAGGCCCGACTACTCGGTAGAAATGGCACGCCGACCAGCTGCGCTTTCGTGCCGCCTAGCACGTTGGGCCTCGGCATCATGAGCCTCGACTTTTATGTGGCGCTGAATCGAAAGGATATCCCTTCTACTGACCAATGGGCTTCTGCGCTGCGAGACCATGGCTTCACTGTTCTCTTGGACCCTTCGCTCGACCCCTCAACTTCCTCCGGCTTCTGGCCATGCCCCGACTCAAACCAGGGGTTTGAGTACTCAGTGGCCCCACTTACCCGAGAAGAACTTTCAAACCTCGGGCTCTCTTCCAAGAATGAGGAGCGACTGCGGCATTTCGATTCGCTTGCGGTTTTGAGTTACAAAACCGAGGCTGACTTAGCCGTTACGCAACCTGCATCAGCAGTTCTTTCCAATATCTGCGGCGGCGTTCTGATCGAGGGAGAGTCCGGGGCATTCATTCCCGCCGACCAAGCGCTAGATTGGGCCAGGGGCGGGTATGAGCCGGCAAGCGAAACCAAAATGCAACCGCTTCTGGCCAAGAGACGAATATCGAGTGTCACTTTGATCAAGCTCGCACTTTTTATATGCATTGCGGGCTATTGGCTATACCGATGGGCAACTTAATATTGGCCATCCTTGATGTCGCGAGCCTGACCCTTCTTCGTTTTCATACACTTCTTCATAGATTGCCTCATTCTTGGACTGCCCCAGGGTGATTCAGGGCCTTGGTCCGTGAAACGCTTTATGCGGTGGATCCAGTGGACGGCTTGCGACTGCCGGCATATCCAAACGTTCCGGCGTCTGCTTCGGGTCGGATGCAGCCGCCAAGAGCCCCCCAGCAGAACGAAGGGCGTCCCCGGAAGGCCTTCCGACAATTCGACCACTATCTGTGGCGAAGGCATCTCACCTATCGTGCGCCCGGCACCGCCTCCACCGCGGCACTCATGAGGTGCTCCCTGAATCTCTGCCAGGCGCCTTCACGCACATCATCCCGCCGCCACGCGGCCTCGAACTCGATCATGGCCGGTTGCCCGGCCTTGTCCACGATGGGCAGGGCGACGTCGCTGGTGGTGATGCTCGAGCGCGGCAGGATGGCCGCGGCGATGCCGAGCAGGGCCCAGTCCTGCAACACCTGATAGCTCATCGCCTCGCCCGAGTATTCGATCAATTTGCGCCGGTGGGCGCGGAACAGTTCGCGCGTGGCGCGGGCCAGGCCGCAGGTGTCGGGCACCATCACGAAGGTCTCGTCCGAAATGTCTGAAAGCCGCACCCCTTCGACGCTGGAACGCTCCATCGAGGGGCCGCCCCGGGGCACATACAGCAGCGGCTCGCGGTAGAGCGTGGCGGTGGTCCAGGTGCCGCGCTGCTGCCCGGCCACACCGATGACGACATCGAACTGGGTCTCGTCGAGCAGCCGGTACAGGTCACTCATGTTCATTTCGCTGAGCACCACATCGACGTCCGGATGCGCCATGCGGAAGGGTTCGACGATGCGCCCCAGCAGCGCGGGCCGCACCAGTGGCGAGGTGCCGATGCGGATGGTCTCGCGCGCCGGGCCGAGCAGCTCGCGCGCCTGACGGGTGAGCGACTGCTGCGCGCGCAGCACCTCTTCCATGGCCGGCAGGAGCTTTTCCCCATGCGCCGTGAGGCCGACGCGCCGCGTCGTGCGCTCGAACAATCGCACGCCCAGCTCCTGCTCTAGCTGCGCGATGGCGTTCGACAGGGTTGGCTGGGTCACACAGCACTCGGCCGCTGCCGCGGTGAAGGATCCGGCGCGTGCAACGGCGCAGGCGAAACGAAGCTGACTGAGATTCATCCGCTATTTATAGACCATTTCAATAAATGACATGTGAAAGAAGAATTTGTTGAGGGAAACAAGGACTCGTAGCCTTTGATCTGTCGGGACCGGCCTTGAATTGCGGCCCGCACAAAACCATCGCCCCAACTCTTTTCGGAGCATCACCATGTCCCAGTCACTGACAAAACGCCTCGCCCTCAGCGCTGCCCTGCTCGCCCTGCCCCTCTGGGCGCATGCCGGCGGAGCCTATCTGGAAATCACGCTGAAGGTCGATCCCAAGGACCGCCCGGCCGCCGGGGCCGTCTACACCAAGTATCGCCAGCCCTTCCTCGACCAGATTCCAGGCGCGACGTCCAAGGAGCTGCTGATCCGCGACGAGGACGTGCAAGTGCTGCACGGCTTTAAGACCAAGGAAGAAGCCACGGCCTACCTCGGCAGCGATCTGTTCACTCACGACGTGGTCAGCGAGCTCAAGCCGCTGCTCAAGGCCGACCCTGAAGTGCGCATCTACACCACCAACTGATTCCCCAGGCCCGGCGGTTTTCGGCCACCCCTCCAGGAGAAGAAGCATGTCATATCGCCCCCGGCGCCGCAGTGCGGCGCTTGCGGCCATCCTTGCGATGGCTGCCCACGCCCCGTTCGCCATGGCGGACGATGCGGGCAACTGGCCGGTGTATTCGGCCGACGCATTCAATACCAACTGGAACCGGAACGAGACGATCATTTCACCCCGTAACGTGGCACGACTGACGCGGGCCTGGAGCACATTCAACGACGCGCAATGGCGGCCGGAACCACCGCCCACCGGCTTCATCCTCGAGGACGCGCTGGACCTGCGCTTTCCGGCGTCGGTCGTCGGCGTGGTCGCCCCGCCGCTGGTGATCGACGGCACCATCTACTACATCGACAGCCTTGGCACCATGTTCGCGCGCAACGCGAGAACGGGCACCATCACGCACACCCGCCGGCACTGGACAACCACGCTGGTCGACCCTGATTTCACGGCGCAGACCCCACCAGTCGCCCCGGATCTGTATTACTCCGCGCCGGTGGTGGACGATGGCCTGATCTGGATTCACAGCTCCCTGAACGGCCGGCTTCACGCCATCCGGCAGATCGGTGGGCAGGAGATCGACTTCGACCCCGCCACACCGGGCATCCAGCCCTATGCCATCACCCCGGGGGAAATCCTGGCCTCCAACCTGGGGGAACCGGTGATCGTGACCACTCCGGTGGCCAACCCCGCCCTGCCCGGCCTGCGCAAACTCTTCATCACCGAGGTGAACGTCATCATCAATGACGCCGTGGAGCAGGGCGATCAGGTGGGATTCGTCGTCGCCATCGACATCACCGACCCGAGGCGCCCGGTCGAAGCCTGGCGCACCGCTACCATCGACATCGACCCACAGACCGGCAAGCGCTATGGTTCGGGCGTCTCGGCAGGTTCGGGCCTGGCGGTCGACCGCGCACGGCACCTGATCTACGGCGGCACCGGACAGAACACCAGCCGCCCCTACCCGGGCTACCCCGATCCTGCTGCGGCCCCTGCCGGCTATGTGGACCGCAGCGACGCGATCTATGCCATCGATTACCGCACCGGCGCATTCGTCTGGGTCAATCAATTGCATGTGGGAGACGTGTTCGACCTCAACAATCCGACACCCGCCGGCCCGGGCTCGCCCCCGACCGACGCCGACGTGCTGTCACCGCCGGTGCTCTTCACCGCGCGCACGGCGGACGGTACCCGACGCGATCTGGTCGGCTGCGGCAGCAAGGGCGGCCTCTACCGGGTGGTCGACCGGGTCACCGGTGAAACGGTCTGGGAGCGCTGGATCAGCAAGCCTACCGGCCTGGGCGGCATTCAGGCAGGTTCAGCCTACGCGGACGGCGTTGTCTATGTCGCTGGCTTCGAAGGCATCGACGACGGCTTCTCGGACGCCAACTTCGACGCGCCGAACAGCCGCTTCCTGAACGCGTTCTTCGCCACCTTCAGCCCGGTCTTCTGGGCCGATGTGGAAGATGTGAGCGACGACGGGCTGGCCATCACCGGCATGCAGACCAAGGTCTACGCTCTGGATGCCGGCACCGGCGAGCCGTTGTGGTCGCCCCCGGACACCGGTCTCGACCATGTCGTGCTCAAGGCCGGCGCGGCCTTGCGCCATGTCTCGGTCGCCAATGGCCTGCTCTACGTCACCACCTCATCGGGCCAGCTCTTCGTGCTCAACGCCCGCAACGGGCGTCAGCTCTTCACGGACCAGACGCTGGATCTGAACCAGGAATTCCCGCTGGGTCTGGGCAAGCCGCATCACGCGAGCATGAACGCGGGCACCGTGATCAGCAACGGCATGGTCTACGTGCCCTACGGCGCGCAGAACAATCCGTCCGGTGGCATGCTGGCGTACAAGATCGGCCCGCTGGAGTAAGCGTTCGTCCTCCGTCAGATCAAGGCGATCCACCTTGATCTGACGGAGACACGGTCAGAAGACCGCGCTGCGCGAGACCTTCGACAGGAGCATCCCATGTCAATGAACATGAAGCTGAACGACGACATGACCGGGCGGGTCATCGTCGACACCGTCAGCACCCCCTGGGTCGAAAGCCCGACACCCGGCGTTCGCCGCCGCATGCTGGCTCGGCACGGCGGCGAGCAAGGCTTGGCGACCAGCATCGTGCGCTACGATCCGGGCGCACGCTTTCCCGAGCACGCCCATCCGGAAGGAGAAGAGATCTACGTGCTGAGCGGCTGCTTCGAGGACGAGCACGGGCGCTACCCCGCGGGCACCTATCTGCGTAACCCGCACGGTTCGACTCACACGCCGTTCAGCCAGACCGGCTGTGACTTGTTCGTGAAACTGCGCCAGTTGCCCGCCCATGCCACACGTTCAGTCGTCGCGCCTCCCGGCCCCGCGGACTGGCGACCGGGCCTGGTTCCCGGGCTGTCTGTGTTCAGTCTCGACGCGCAGGGGCCGGGGCACACCGCGCTGGTCCGCTGGTCGCCGGACACCCGTTTTCAGCGCCATTGGCACCACGGAGGCGAGGAAATCCTGGTGCTCGATGGCACATTCGAAGACGAACATGGACGTTACCCCACCGGCACATGGATCCGCTCCCCGCACATGAGCACCCATGAGCCCTTCTCCCGCGAAGGCTGCCTCATCCTGGTGAAGGTCGGGCATCTGGCCTGAGTCCGCTGCTCGTGCGCGTGTGCACGGGGGCAGCAACGTACTGCCGCACTTCCAGGCGCCGCACCGCAGCCCCAAGTCACGTCTGCGCGCCGGGGCTCATAATGGGCGCATGCCAGACCAGACCCAAGCCCCGCTTCGCATCCCGCCCCTCACCGCCCTGTGGCCCTTCATGCGGCCCTACCGGGCACGCATCGCACTCGCCTTCGTGCTGCTATGCCTGGCGTCGGCCACCATCCTGCTGGTTCCGCTTGCGTTCAGGGATGTGGTCGATGCCGGCTTCGGCGCGCCCGCGCAGCCGCACGACACCCTGCTGGGCGGACTCGGCCTCAATGGCCAGTTTCTCGCCCTGTTCGGCATGGCCAGCTTCTGGGCGGCGATGGTCGCTGCGCGCTACTACACCGTCTCGTGGATCGGTGAGCGCGTCAGCGCCGATCTGCGCGCAGCGGTCTATCGGCGGGTGCTGTCGCAGTCGCCGGAGTTCTTCGAAACCACCCAGACCGGCGAAGTGCTCTCCCGACTGACCGGCGACACCACGCTCATCCAGACCGTGGTGGGCAGCTCCGTCTCGCTCGGGCTGCGCAGCCTGTTTCAGTTCGTGGGCGGCATGATCATGCTCGCCGTCACCAGCTTTCATCTGTTTGCGCTCAACCTGGGGCTGATGGTCGTCCTGGCCCTGCCGATTTTCGGCATCGGCCGCAGCGTCAAGAAGCTCTCGCGCGAGTCACAGGACCGCATCGCCGACACCTCGGCCCTGGCGGGCGAAATCCTCAATGCCATGCCCACGGTGCAGGCGTACACCCAGGAACACCGAGAGGCCGAGCGTTTCACGCAACGCACCGAAACCAGCTTTGTCACGGCCATCCGCCGCACCCGGCTGCGCGCCCTCATGACCGCACTGATCATCGCTGCGGTGATGGGCATCATCGTGTTCGTGCTGTGGGTGGGTGCGCGCCAGGTCAATGAGGGCCTGCTCACCCATGGCGAGCTGCTGTCGTTCGTGCTCTATGCCGCACTGGTGGCCGGCGGCGTCGGGACCCTGTCCGAGGTATGGGGCGAAGTCATGCGCGCGGGCGGCGCGGCCGAGCGCCTGCTTGAGCTGCTGCACGCGCAACCGGCCATTCGCGAAACCCCGCGGCTCACCCGCCCCGCCAGTGCGGCACCGGTCGGACTGAGCTTCGAGCATGTGAGCTTCAGCTATCCGGCACGCCCTGACACGCTGGCGCTGGATGACATCAGCCTGCAGGTGGGGGCCGGCGAGAGCGTGGCGCTGGTGGGCCCGTCGGGCGCCGGCAAGAGCACGCTCTTTCAGGCCCTGTTGCGCTTTTACGACATCTCCGCCGGCACCATCTGTATCGACGGGCAGGACATCCGCGACCTGAGCCTGCACGATCTGCGCCGCGATATCGCCATCGTGGCGCAGGACCCGGTCATCTTCTCGGCCAATACGCTCGAGAACATCCGCTACGGCCGCCCCGACGCCACCGACGACGAGGTCAAGGCGGCGGCCCGCGCTGCCTTTGCGGAGGAATTCATCGAGCGCCTGCCCGAGGGCTACCAGACCTTCCTGGGCGAGCGCGGCACCCGCCTGTCGGGCGGCCAGCGACAGCGCATCGCCATCGCCCGCGCCATCCTCAAGGGCGCGCCGGTGCTGCTGCTGGACGAGGCCACCAGTGCGCTCGATGCCGAGTCGGAAGTGCTGGTCCAGCGCGGACTCAAGGCCGCCATGCAGGGGCGCACCACCATGGTCATCGCCCATCGACTCGCCACCGTGCAGCAGGTCGATCGCATCGTGGTCATGGAGCATGGACGCATCGTCGAGATCGGTACGCCGGCCCAGTTGCGTCAGCAAGGCGGGCTCTACGCACGACTGGCGGCACTGCAACTGGAGGGCTGAGCGAGCCACCCGTGAGCGGATTCAAGCTGCGACCGGCACGACTCGCCACGTCATCACACCACCGACGAGCCGCGACCTACCCCGGCACGACGTGAATGGAATACAGCCCCCACGGACACCCGGCGAAGCGCTCGGGCAGCGGCCGGGCCGCGAATTCGGGGATGCGGTCAGCATCGTACAGCGCCCACAACGGGCCCAGACCACCGAGCGCCATGGGCGTGTCGTCGAGGGTCAGCGCGAGGATGAAGCCGAGCCGTTCGATTTCGCCGACGCGGCTCTCCAGCGTGTAGCCATCGAAGGCCCGCAGGGTGACCTGTGTGGCAGCGCCAGCGGGCGCGCCGGCGTCTGCAAGCACCGTTGAAAGCCTCGGGCCGCGCAGCGTGTGGGCACGGCCGTCATACTCAAGCGTCGGGGCAATGGTGTGCTGGGCCATGGCGGCCAGCGTGGCGTAGCGATACGTGCGGGCGCGATCGAACTGCACGCCGTGCTTGCTCATGAGCACATCGCTGGCCGGGTCGAGCGGACCGCGATTGGGGTGCGTGACCGCCCCGGAGACCGTGAGCAGCACCGGCCCGTCGGGTTCAGAGGACGCCGCTTGCACCGCCGGGGCCGCTGTCGCAGCCATCGCCAGCCCGGCCCCCCGCTGGATGAAAGCGCGTCGATCCATGTCACACCCCCCGGCGTGGATGCAAGGCCACAATCAGGCCTCTTCAGGAAACAGCGAATCGTAGGTGGGGTCGGCGTATTCCCATTCAGTGTCGTTTTCGACCAGCAGCTCGCAGACGGTGTCCAGGTCGACGCCCGGCGGAAGATCCACCGAGAAGAAACGCGGATCTGCCCCTTCGTAGGTACACCCGAGTTTGACCAGCGCCTGCAGCACGCGATCGGCGCGACCTTTTTTCCTGGCCCGCTCCTCGAAGATCACACGCACGGTCCGGTGCCCCGACTTCGCATCCACGCGCTCGACGCACGGCAATTCTTCAGCCGGGTCGAACGGAGCAAACACCGTGTCCTTCCAGGACACGCCGTAGGCATAGAAGGGGGAATTGGCCAGTTCGTAGCGATCGTCCCCAAGCGGCTTTGCCCACAGGGTCTCGACATCGTCGGTACCGTCATCCGCGGGGACACGGAAGAGAATCTTTGCAAAGCCGTCTGGATTCGTCATGAAACACCCTTGTCGTTGAATACACCCCAGCCGTCGAGATCACCGTCCATGGCCGACGGGCGCTCGAACGCCACGACCTTCTCAACCGTCACTTTCATGATCGGGAACCGTTCGCGCCATACCGTCACCCGACACCCAGACGACGGAAGAGCCCCCTGAATTGAGCCGAAACAGGCGTAAGGCCGTCAGCGGAACGCGGTGGCGTGATCGGGATTCTACTTCCGGCTGATGCGCTCCGACACCCGCTGGAGCATGGCGCGCATCGGCTCGTCGATCTCGTGGGGCTTCACTTTGGAAATGATGCTGTGGAGCACCCGGATTTCGTTGGGGTCGATCACCCCGTCTCGCTCGGCGATCGCCAGAATTTCCCCGAGTTCTGCTGCCGACAGTTTGCCGTCGTCGGCAAAGCAGTTGATCGACCTGAAGGTCATTTCCAGATAATCCCGTGATTCCATCGCATACACCTCAATCAGACAATCATCTTCCCGGCGCCATGCAGCGCCAGATCACGGACGGCGCATGGGGCGCGCCGCCAACTCGAACGGCATAACTATACGCGGATCACGAGGTCAATCACCTGCGCGTCGTCGATGCCCGGTTCTCTGCCGAGGGCAAACACCAGAGGCACCACAAAGAACGGCGCGCGGGCGTCGAACAGCGTATCCGCAAGCCCCCTTCACTCGTCGAGCACGAGATTCACACGCGTGCCGTCAGGCAGGTCTTTGATCTGCTGGTGGATCTGTGCGAGCAGCCCGTAATTGACGGCCAGATCCACCACCTCGATATTCCCGGCTTCGTACTTGCCGCCGAGCACCGGCGCAATCCTGAAGCTGTAGCACTGGCCGGGCGCGAGCGTCAGACCGGCGGCCACGCATTCATTGGTGAGCGAGATCAGCAGCCAGTAGTCGGCGTTGTCCCCGGTGTCGATCAGGGTGCAGAAAGTCTCACGACTATCGGCCAGCGGCGTCACCACGCCGGCGCCGATGTCGAGTAACTGAACGCTGCCGTCGTCCGGCACGAAGATGATGTCCCCGAAGCGATTGACCATCCACACGGTCAGATCTTCCGGCAGCAGCCACGCCCAGTCCGACAGCATGGCTGCCCAATCGTGGCCGGCCTGATCGATCAGGTAATCCGAAATATTCATGTCTGTCTCGATTCGACGTGAGCGGTCGATATGCCGTTACCGCTCACCGTGCGTCGTTGAAATTCTTCAGGACGACGTATTCGATTTCCTGGTTGGTCGCCCGGATGACCTTCATGCGCGCGCCCTTGTAGATGATGACGTCGCCTTCTGACTGATCCATGGTGAAGTTGGTCGTCACTGGCGCGTTCATGCGACTGCCGAAGTACTCCCGGTAGGTGAAGTTGAGCACTTCGCCGGCCTTGCCGTTGTATTCGATGATCTTCTGCTGTGCATTCGGATCGGAGCACACCGCGTCGCTTCGATACTTGATGGAACCGAACTCGCTCCCGAAGCAGCCCGACCACATGTCGTCCAGGCACACCTCGTTGGTGGCAGGCTTGTAGGTGAACTTGTTGGTCGACCCGCGCGATCCGCCCAGGAAGTTGAGGAACACGATGGGCCGGGAACCGAAGTTGAAGAAGGTATCGGTGCCGGGGACACGGCAATAGGCCCCTTCACCGATGATGGCGTACTTGCCCCGCAGGGTGCTCACATCGACGATGTCCGTGCGAAAGCCGCGCCCCTGCATCATGAGTCGATCACCCAGATAGGCGGTGCTCGTCTGGTTGATGGGTGGATAGGACACGTCCTGAAAGTTGAACCTGGGCGTGCTCGCGCACCCGGCGAGCAAGGCGACTGAAGACAGCAAGGGGATCGAGATTCGCATGTTTTCTCCGTGAGGGTGCTTTGGGTGTATCTGGCTCGGAACGCATTCGCGTCCCGACGCTATTCTTTCGTGAGGCTCAAGCGAGCCGGGACATCCACCCCATCAAGGTCGACGCTTCTGGCACGGTCTGCACGTCGAATTCCAACCGGATCATGTGTGGAACTCAAGCGCGTAGTAGATGCTCGGCAGCACGGCAAAGGCCAGGGTGACCAGCAACCCGGTCATGCCGGGGCGAATCAGAAAACTCTTCTCCGGTTTTTTCGGATTGTAGAAAACGTCGACGCTGCCGTCCTTATGCCTGCGGATCTTGTTCAATTGCCTGCGCAACAGGAAGCGGGCATTGTGGGACGCGACGATGACCCATGGCGACACCCGCGTTCCGCGAAACGTCTGCCCGGAAACGACATATTCGTAGAGTGAATCGACCTTGTAGTCCTGTTCGGAAACAAGCGGCTCGGTGCCGCCCCATTGCTTGACGGCCGCATCCAGCAGCACCCCGCTGACGCAAGGCCATTGCCGCACCAGAAGCTGTCGCACGAACGAGTAGACACAGATCACGAGCGCATACACGGCCACCAGGAACAGGACACCCTGCCGGTCACCGTCGAGGGCAAGCGCCCACATGTCTTTCACGTAGTCGATCATCGTCTGGATCACTCTCCCGACCAAGGGGAAACGCGCGCTGCCGCGGCACATTGACCAGCTTACCTGACGCAGCGTCATATGCCAGCCGCTTTCGCCCGCGACCCACAAAACCCCACTATTCAAGCGGTTTTTAGCCCGACTGCTAGCCCGCCCGCGCCCTTGACCCGAGTCAAGGAGCCAACCCCCGTCCCCGCTGCACACTGCCCCCCATGCTGCGAGCGCAGCGTTGACCAATACGGGAGGCCCCATGAGCGGCACATTCACAAAATCGATGGCGCGAAACATCTTTTACGGGGGGACAGTGTTCTTTGCCCTGCTGTTTCTCGCGCTCACGTTCGACACCACCAGCGCATTACCGAAGCGCGACAACCGACAGAACCTGACCGAGTCGGTGGCCCGCGGGAAACTGGTGTGGGAGACCAACAACTGCATTGGCTGCCACACGCTGCTGGGCGAAGGCGCCTACTTCGCGCCGGAGCTGGGCAACGTCTATCCGCGTCGCGGGCCGGAGTTCATCAAGGCCTGGATCCAGTCGCAGCCGACCGGCGCGCCGGGCCGTCGCCAGATGCCGAACTTCAATCTCACCGAGCAGCAACTGGACGACCTGGTGGAGTTCCTCAAGTACTCCTCCGAGATCGACACCAACAACTGGCCACCCAACATCGAAGGCTGATCGGCTGAACGACACGGACTCTCAGGAGATAGAACAATGCAATACAAATCCCAGGCTGTCGCGAAGCCTTACTTCATCGCGGCCATCGGGTTGTTCGTCGGGCAGATCCTGTTCGGCCTCATCATGGGCCTGCAGTATGTGGTTGGCGACTTCCTCTTCCCCACCATTCCGTTCAACGTGGCGCGAATGGTCCATACCAACCTGCTGATCGTGTGGCTGCTGTTCGGCTTCATGGGCGCGGCCTACTACATGGTGCCGGAGGAATCCGAAACCGAGCTGTACTCGCCCAAGCTGGCGATCGCCATGTTCTGGATCTTTCTGGTCGCCGGCGCGCTGACCATCGTCGGTTACCTGACGGTGCCCTACGCCACGCTGGCCGAATACACCGGCAACAACATCCTGGCCACCATGGGGCGCGAGTTCCTGGAGCAACCGCTGATCACCAAGGTGGGCATCGTGGTGGTCGCGCTGGCCTTCCTCTTCAACCTGACCATGACCATGCTCAAGGGCCGCAAGACCTCCATCAGCCTGGTGCTCATGCTCGGGCTGTGGGGCCTGGCAGTAATGTTCCTGTTCTCGTTCTACAACCCGGATAACCTGGTGCTCGACAAGTTCTACTGGTGGTGGGTGGTGCACCTTTGGGTGGAAGGCGTGTGGGAACTCATCCTCGGCGCACTGCTGGCCTTCGTGCTCATCAAGGTGACCGGCGTCGATCGCGAAGTGATCGAGAAGTGGCTGTACGTGATCATCACCCTCACCCTCATCACCGGCATCATCGGCACCGGTCACCACTACTTCTGGATCGGCACGCCGGAGTACTGGCAGTGGTGGGGTTCGATCTTCTCCGCGCTGGAGCCGATCCCCTTCTTCGCCATGACCGTCTTCGCCTTCAACATGGTCAACCGTCGCCGCCGCGACCACCCGAACAAGGCCGCCACCCTGTGGGCCCTGGGCACCGGCGTGATGGCCTTCCTGGGCGCTGGCGTGTGGGGCTTCCTGCACACCCTGGCACCGGTGAATTACTTCACCCACGGCACGCAGATCACTGCCGCCCACGGCCACATGGCCTTCTACGGCGCCTACGTGATGGTGGTGTTGTGCATCATCAGCTACGCCATGCCGATCCTGCGCGGCCGCGCCGCCAACAGCAACAAGTCGCAGGTGATGGAAATGTGGAGCTTCTGGCTGATGACCATCTCGATGGTGTTCATCACCCTGTTCCTCACCGCCGCGGGCATCCTGCAGGTATGGCTGCAGCGCTACTCCGACACCCCCATCCCGTTCATGCAGGCACAGGACCAGATCAGCCTGTTCTACTGGATGCGTGAATGGACCGGCGTGGTCTTTCTGATCGGCCTGGTCATCTACATCGCCAGCTTCTTTGTCAAAGGAGAAGAGAAGGCCGCAACGGCTTGACCCGATCACACACAGAGCATGAAAACGGCGGGTCTTCGGGCCCGCCGTTTTTCTATTCGAGACACCCGGGCGATTCGATGTCCGAACCGTCATCATCTGGAAGCATGTTGCTTCGGCGTGGACGTCCCCGCGCGAGAACTATTCGTCAGTCACCTACACCGGAGGCGACGGAATGCTCTAAACCACCCTGACGAGAGCAAGCCCTTCCTTCACGAATTGAGCGCAGGCGTTCGAACAGCTAACAATGACACTTTGCGATCTTGCCCCGCAACCGCATGTCGCATAAAAAACAGGGCGCCGCAGCGCCCTGTTTGCTTCCTGCCTGAAATGCCATGGCCCGTGGCGTGACCTCGACAGTCAAAGATTCGGATCGCAGCGCATCTGCGTCCAGCCCTTGTAGTTTTTCACCTCGGGGACTTTGGTGGGGAGGCCTTGGAACTCGGGGAGTTCAGCGTAACGCTTGGTAGGTAAATCATTCACAACATCGACCACTCTCATTCCCCAATAATCACCAAACGGCTTCGACGTCATGAAAAGCCGCCCGTCCTTGGATTCAATGAAGGCTTGCTGGTTGATGATGGTCAACTTGGTGATCTCTTCCACCCATGGACGCGTTCCGACCCAACGAGCGGTCGAAAATGTGCGACCTCCATCGCGTGAAACACGAAAAGCCGACACGTCGCTAAATGGTATGAAAACGTAATCCCCGTCGTCGTCAGCGTGGGTGATATCTGGAAGAAACACCCTGGCGAACTGGCTAATCACCTCGGTATTCAGGCCACGTTTTTCATCAACATAGAACAGCGCACCTTCGCATTCGTGGCCCGTCAAGGTCAGGTATCTGTGGTCGTCGAACCGATACACAACCTGCGTTGGCATCTTGTCACTGGGCATCGGTGCCTTACACCCAAAAAGCGCCCCGGTTAGCAGCAAGAACGTGAGTACAACGCGTAGCTTTGACACGTCTTTTTATCCCTAAATTGAGCCTAAAACGTACGAATCTGATGAACGCTCGGGGACTCTTTTGATTTCATTCAAGACTCCTGGCACAGCCAGAGGCCGACTCATTTGGGTTTTGATTTCTCGCGGCAGCTCCCCGGTGTTGTAATACTTAACGTCGTCCGGCTCCCTACTCAATCGCCAATCCGCCATCAGCAGCAGACGCTCCCAGAACGGCCCGCCATTGGGCAGGTTCGGATCGTAGCTCTTGCACCGTCCGATCGCCAGATCGAACGCTGCCGCATATTTCGAGGCGTTCATGTCCAGCACCATGGCTGAATGGTGGCTATTGACCGTCTTGGTGCTCGCGACCTTGGACCTGACCTCATCTTCATGATCAATGGGGTCAGAGTCATTGTTTTCTGCCTTCCCTGAGCGCCACCGACTTTCGATCTCCGCCCCGCCCCAAAGGCAAACAAATTAATGACTCTGACCCCATTGATCCTAGCGGCTGACCAGACTCCCCTAGGCTAACAAGGCCATCAGCGGGAACAAACGTGCACAGAAGCTCATTCCATCGGACACCTTTTTTTGAGCATCTTCGACCAGACCCGGCAAGCAACTGCTCAGTGGCTATCAGGTCCTCAGGGATTGTCGAGCCTAGTCGACTTCTTGCCGCCATTGCGCTCGCGGGCGCGCCGGTACACTGCTTCGCGCAACGGCTCTTTACCTAGGGTTTCATCCGCCGTTTGGGCCGATGGGGCGGTCTGGCTTAGGGATTCTGGTTGGTCGCTGGCGTGACACGCCGGGGCCAGCGCAGCTGAGAGCAAGAGCACACGCGTAAGAGTGCTCACTTCTTACGTTGATTCCTATCGTTGAAAGGCGACATCATTCACGGCACACAGGCCTTAAGGAGAGTCATTCTTCATAGCCAGAAATGCTGAACTCATAGACGTTTCCATGTTCAGATGCGCTATTGAGTCGCAAGTAAATGCGGGCTTTCTCACTGAATCCTCCGAATGGATGACTACAGTCGTTCGAGCCACAACGCAGCTTACGTTCAGGGTTGGCTCTTTCGCGGATTTCCCAGAACTCGGTTTCTGCATCAATGCCAAAGCCGTCAAGCTCCAAGTAGCCGGGAAACGGGTTCCTCGGACTTAGATCTGGAGGTTCAGGCATGGTCGACCCGTCAGGCATCAAAGGATTCCATGGCTCCCGTTCTTCTTTGATAATCGTAATCATCAAGAAATTCGCGATCTTGTGGTCTTTAAGAGACGAACCGACTTCTATACCTAAATCATCCCACGCACAAAGCACTCTCGAGTTTATCCCAGACGTGCACCTCGGATTACCCGGCAGCGCCAATTGCCAATTTTCTATGGGGTCGCCGACCGAGATGAGTGTGCCATCAATCATGATCTGCTCGCCCTGAATAACAATTTCGGGCTTCGCACCACGGACAATTGTGCGTGGCGTGCCATAGTCCGTGACCGCTCCGGTTTCCTCGTATGCCTTTCGGGCAAATTCGTTAATAAGTTCAAGCCTGGTAGGCTCCTTGCCTCCATTGCGTTCACGGGCCCTTCGGTAGATTTCCTCGCGCAACGTCTCTTTACTTGTCGCCTCTTTCGCCCCTTGTGATGACGGGGCAGACTGCCGTGAAAATGCCGATTGGTCGCTGGCGTCACACCCCGTGGTCAAGGCAGCTCCGAGCAGGAGCACTAGAGCGTAAGCCTTCATTTCGTCACCTGATTCTTTTCACCGAACATCGCTTCGAAATTCTCGTTTATGTAGTCCCAGAATTCCTGGCTACGTTGGCCGAATTTGTTGATCCCATCGCGTACTTCCTGTTCATGCGCCTTTCGTAGGGCCTCCCACTCGGTGGAAGACTCACCACGTTTGATCTGCTCAGGGTGGCTTTGGCCCCACGCCGTCACCGTCTGATCCTGCCAATTGGTATCGAAAGGGTGAACTAGGAACGCAGCCGCAACGGCGGCGGGATCCACGCTGACATCACCCCGCCAGCGGGCAGCCATGGCGGCGCCAACGGTCTTTACGGCCGATTGAGCAAGCTTGGCCGCCAAGGTGTGGAACGGATGGTTGTCATGGTCCTTCGCGAGCTGCGAATGTGTGGGGTCGGTGGACCCGTTGGTATTTGGGTCACCGGCACGATAGACCTGTTCGTCGCTCACACTGTTGGCGATCAGATGCAACAAGCTGTTGTAAACAAAACTGTAGAGGTTGCCAACCATGCCAAAAGTGTAATGCATCAGCGCTTCCGGGACTTGATGCCCTGGCACGCTCGCCCACTTGTCTCGCAGCCAAAGATATTGCTTGAATCGCTTCAAGTACGCCGGGTCGCTATGTTCTTCAAGGAGGATGAGCATCGCCCGATCGCTCGGCGTGCGCTCCCCGGGTTTGTTGGCCTGGAATTCCCACTGAACCTTGAACAGCATGTCGGCAATCATGCCGAAGGTGCTGGCAATCACGTCTTCGGAATCAAACATGCCGGTCACGACCGGGTAGGGGTGCTTGCCCGCCGCCTTGGACGTCCATGGCAGCACATTGGTGTAGCCCACCTTACGCAGGCTCAGTTCGACAAAGTTACTGTGCGCAAAATAGTCTTCCAGCACGTGCAGGCCGGCACCAAAATGGCGGTATCCCTCGGGCGTCCTTCCGGCCATGGCAGCCGTGTCCATCTGCGAGCGCATGTACTCGCGTGAGGCCGCGATGTAGCGCTTCATCGAGGTGACCGGATCCACGCCCAGCGATTCACGCGTAGGGAGCGGCTGGAAGTCCGGGTCGATGCTTCGGGGATCTTTGGCGGCCGGATCGTTGTTGGTGGGGTTGTCGATGTGCTCGACCGGACGGTAGACGCCGAGTATTTTCGGCGTCACGGCATAGAGTTTCCGCTCTTCGCGTTTATCGCCGAACTCGATTTCCGCCTTAAGGGCGACCAACTTGGTCAGGGTTTCGCGTGAAAGATAACGCCCAATATCCTTGGGCAGGTTGGGCGGACGGACGATTTTCGGATCAAGGACTTGAGAATAGTCTCGCAGCCAGTTACCAAAGTAGATCTGTTTACGAATTTCGGGTCTTGCATACTCCTCACGGTCGCTATCTAACAGCGCATCTTCAATCGATTGGTGCCCAAACGAGCTCTCCGGCCGTTCCTCGGCATGCTCACCCCGGCCTGCGCCAAAGTACTCCAACGTGCCGCTCTTGCCTTCATTGCGCTGAGCCTCCTCCCCTTGGGCCAGCTGGATGGCTTTTCGGGCCGCGTTGTAGTTGACGCTCAGTGGCCCGGTGTAGTCGGGCGAGGCGTAGTGCGCGAATTCGGTCTTGGATGTGTTTTCCAGGTCGTACTGTGCAATTTCATAGGCAAACTTGGCACCCTCATCTCCGGAGGCATCGGGCTCAACACGTGGACTGCCATCCGCGTTTTTGTCTGCCAGATCCTCGCGCAGCACGGCGTCAATGTAGTGACCGAACTCGTGAAGTAGCACAGTCAGCAGATGCCACGCCTCAGCGTTGTCTTCGGCGGCGCGATCCGCTGCGACGCGATGAACGCGGATCTCCCGCGTCTCGTTGTCAAACGCGGCCGGGTACGGCCCTCCCGACATCAGCACGATCTTTGCATTCGGGATGGAACCGCTTTTCAAGCCCTCCTGCAGTTTGATGTATGTCTTGGCGTCAATGTCAAAGCCAAAAATTGGCGCAACCAAAGCGATGAACTCGGCCCTTGTCGACTTTTGAGCGAACTGAGTCAGTTGATCGTAGGCGAAGGTGCTTTCCAAGCGTCGCTCCGGCTCCGGTGCAATGAAACTCGCGGGCAGCACCGGCAACGCATAGCTTTCACTCGTCGGCCCACTAAAACTCTTCTTGCTCGCATGCACCGTGATCGTCCCCGGGCACTGCACGGTGATGCCCCCGTCGATGGTGATGCTGGCCCCGCCACCGACTGACATGACGATCTTCTTCGCCGCCGCAAAGTCGATGTTGGCGCTGGCCGAGACGAGTTTGAGGTCTTTCTTGCTCTGGAACTTCATCTCGTCGCTCTGGGCCTGGGCGTCGATGTCGCCCTGGGCGGCAATGAGCTTGATGCCGGTGTTCTGCTCGCCGGGCTGAATGGCGCCGGCGAGCAGGCCGATGGCCTGGCCGGTGTGGATGCGGGTCTTGCCGGCGATGGCAAAGTTGGTGTCCTGACCGCTCATGAGGGTGGCGGTCTCGCCCACGGTCCATTGCAGGTGTTGCCCGGCAACCATGGCCAGGCCGGCTTTGGCGGCCTGGACGATGGCGGCATCGGTGAGGTGCGGGACTTTGCCATCGCCCACGGCGGTGTTCTTGGCGCCCGCGTCGCTGTTCGCGGCGCCGGTGCTGTCTTTGGCGACCATGCCGCTGGCGACGGTGTGCAGGGCCTTGATGGGGGCGGCGTCGGGGTCGATGGCGCTCTGGTTGGCGGCCTGGGTGCCCAGGGCGCTGGCCAGTTGCACGGTCTGGTGGGTCTTGGCGGCGCCCGAGAGGGTTTCGCCGAGGGTGGTGGCTTGCTTGAGCAGGGCCATGCCGGCGCTGTTGTCGCCGGCCGGTTCTCGGTCACTGCCTTTGGCCCAGGTGCTCATGAGCAGGCCGTTGCCGGCGCGCAGGGCGCCCCAGGCGTCGGTTCTGAGTTCGACGCCGGTGCCACGGAAGGAGCCGCGGTAGTTGTCGGCCTGGTGGATGAGGTGGCCGAGGTTGAGTTCGCTGGTCGATTCGGTGCTCTTGAGCTGCACGCGCTGCTGGCTGTCAGTGTCGTCGAAGACGAGCTGGTTGTAGCCGGCGTAGCTGCCGTTGGCACCAAACTCTTTGGTCTTGAAGCCGGTCAGGGCAGCGGCGTGGCCGTGGCCGGTGGAGGCGCCGCCGTGCCAGGCGGGGCTGTTGCCGGCGCTGAGGTTGCCCTGGGCGGAGGGGCTGTGGTCGGTGGCCTGGGTGAAGACGCTGGTGTCCGATGCGCTGCCCGCCTCGCCGCCCGGGGTCGGCACCACGCCGCCTTCACCCCGGCCGTTGTAGAGCGCGCCGATGACGATGGGGCGGTCGATGTCCTGCCCCAGGAAACCCACGAGCACTTCCTGCCCGATACGCGGGAGAAACTGCCAGCCCATGCCTTCGCCGGCCTGGCGGCTGGCCACGCGCAGCCAGCAGCTGCGGTTGTCGTCCGCTTCGAGGCCTTGCTGCCAGTGGAAGCGCACCTTGATGCGTCCGTATTTGTCGCAGTAGAGCTCGTCGGCGCCGTTGGGGCTGGCTTCGCCCTGCGGGCCGACGACGATGGCGGTCATGGGGCCGGGGGCGGTAGGGCGCGGGTTGAGGCGCTCGCCGGTGCCGTCGGCCAGTACGGGGCGCCAGGGCACGCTGAGGCGTTGGGTGTCGAACTGGTTGCCGTAGCCCCGTTCGCAGGCCAATTCGAGGATGCGATCGGGCAGTTGGGCGGGGGCGTGGGCGATGTCGGCGCGGGGTGTCTCGGCCTCTTCCCAGGCGCCGGGGTCGGTGTGCAGTGCGCCGGACAGGCGCTTGGCGATGCTGGCCATGGCTTCGCCGGTGAGGTTGTTGATGCCCACATGCAGCACCGAGCGCAGGCCGAAGCGGGTGGCGTTCTCGTCGGTGGCGTCGTCGGGTGAGTCGACCAGGGCGTCGAGCGTCGATTCGCTCAGGCTGAAGGCCAGCCCGGGGCGGAAGCTGCGCACGGTGCCGCGGCCGATGAAGGTCTTGAAGCGTGCTTCGCGCGCTTCGAGCATGAGCCCGGCGTAGTGCTCGGCTTCGGCCCGGTCGGCGTAGGCGTAGAGCCCGGCGTCGTCGAAGTCTTCGAGCACCGGGGCGTTGGGGCCGCCGGGGCGCTGCACGCTGGGCAGGCTGGTGGCGACGATCTTCTTGTGCTTGTAGTCGTAGCTGAGCGTGGTGCCCACCGACAGGCCGAGCTTGCGGTGGGCGCCGAGCGCGACGATGGCGTCGCTCTCTTCCTGCGAGTCGGCGCGGTGAAAGCGGATGCCGCCCGCCTGGGACTGGACGTCTTCGGGGAAGGCGCCGCTGTCGGCGAACAGGCGCATGCGGTGGCCGGCCGGGGCGCTGTCGTCTTCTTCCATGCACCAGCCGATGCCTTCTTCGGCCAGCAGGCGGGAAATGAAGGCGTAGTCGGTTTCGCCGTATTGCACGCAGTAGCTGCGGGGGCGCACGCGCTCCAGAAAGCCTGCCACTTCATCGCTCCACTGCCAGGCAGCGAACTGCTGGTGGGTGGCGAATACCTGCTCAACGATCTGGACCACGCTCTTGTCCTGGAAGACGCGGTTGTTGCGCGTTTGCGTGAGCAGCCAGCTCCAGGACACCACCACCAGCCGGTGGCGGGTGAAGCCGCCGTCGCTGCCCAGTTTGAAGGCGGCGCGCACGAGACCGCTGCGGGTGCTGGCGCTGCCGTCGGGCAGGGCGCAGCGCAGGCTCACCGCCTTGCCCAGAAAGTCCTTGAGCGCCAGGTGCGCGTCGGTCGACAGCGCGTCGATGCACAGCTCGAACCCCTGCGACAGGGCCTCATGGCCCCACCAGGCTTCGACCAGCACCGCAGGGCCGCTGTCGCGCCAGCTCAGATCGTACAGCCGCGTGGCGGTGGAAAACTCGGAAAACATGGGCTTGAGGAAATGACAAGAGGGTTGGATTTTCGCAAAACACCATTCGAATGTCATTTGCAATTTGTCACATGCGGACACAAATCCTCATGCCGCCCTCCACCGTCGCGTCACGGACTTTTGGTCGACATCAAGGAAAGCATGTGCCGTCCCGGCCAAGATGCCGTCATGGAAAACGTGCTCCAACCCACCGCCCCCCCCACCCGGCAGGATGCCCCGCCGGGCGATCTGGCGATCTGGTTCTTCATCCTTGCAGAATTGCTGGCCTTCGCCGTGTTCTTCGCGGCCTATGCGTTTGCGCGGGCGCATGACGTCGCGCTCTTCAACGAAATGCAGCTGCAGGTGGATCGCAACGCCGGAGCCCTCAACACGGTGTTTCTCATTACCGCCTCCTGGTGCGTGGCACGGGCGGTCAATGCCGTTGAGCAACGTGGCGATTCGGTGCGCGGCGCGCGCTGGCTGGCCGGCGGCATGGCCTGCGCGAGCGGGTTTCTGGTGGTGAAAATCTTCGAGTACGCCGCCAAGTTCGGCGCCGGCATTTCGCTCTCGACCAACACCTTCTGGATGTTCTACCTGTCGCTCACCTTCTTTCACTTCATGCACGTCATCCTCGGCATGGTGATTCTCGCGGTGCTGTGGCATCAGACCCGGCGCGGCGCCTACGGGCCGGACAACACCAACGGGCTGGTCAGCGGTGCGGCCTACTGGCACATGGTCGATCTGGTGTGGATCGTCCTGTTCCCGCTCGTTTACGTTATGCGGTGAGCACCATGAAATTCGATCGACTCGACCTCGTCTGGCTTGTCCTGCTCGCCGCCACCGCGGCCACCTGGGTGCTGGGCGAGCGTGGCGCCAGCGGGCTGGGTGTCATGGCGGCGCTGCTGGCGCTGTCTTTCATCAAGGGCCGCTTGGTCGTGCTCGACTTCATGGCCCTGCGCGGCGTGCGCCTGATGTGGCGCGCACTGCTCATTGGCTGGCTGGTGCTGGTGGCCAGCCTGATTGCCCTGGCCTACTGGCTGAGCCTGGGCGGATAACCCAACGGAAAAAGACAATGGATACCCGAGTGAACCCCACCACCGAGCCCCCCTTCTATCAGAGCACCGGCAACGAGATCGAACTGTTCGAGCTGGCCTGGAAGAACCGCCTGCCGCTGATCATCAAGGGCCCCACCGGCGTGGGCAAAACCCGCTTCGTGGCGCACATGGCCGCAAAGCTGGGCCTGCCGCTCTATACCGTGGCCTGCCACGATGACCTCACCGCGGCCGATCTGGTCGGTCGTCACCTGATCGGTGACGGCCAGACCGTCTGGTGCGACGGGCCGCTCACCCGGGCGGTGCGAGAGGGCGGCATCTGCTATCTGGACGAAGTGGTCGAAGCACGCAAGGACACCACGGTGGTCATCCACCCGCTGGCGGACGACCGGCGCATCCTGCCCATCGACCGCACCGGAGAGATCCTGCAGGCGCCCGACAACTTCATGCTGGTGATGTCGTACAACCCGGGTTACCAGAACTTCATGAAGGGCCTCAAACCCTCCACCCGCCAGCGCTTTGTCACCCTGCGTTTCGACTTCCCCACCGCCGAGGCCGAGGAATCCATCCTGCTCGGCGAAACCGGTTGTGAGCCGATGCTGGCCAAACAGCTGGTGTCCATCGCCCGCTCGTTGCGCGCGCTCAAGGATGTGGATCTGGAAGAAGCCGCCTCCACCCGATTGCTGGTCTACGCCGCCCGCCTCATCGGCGTGGGCATGGACCCGGTCGAAGCCTGCCGCGCGGCGCTCATCGAAAGCCTGACGGATGAAGCCGAGGTGGTCGAGGCGCTCATGGAAGTGGTCTCGGCCACCTTCGGGCGCTGAAGGACCGCGAACATGACGCCCGACCCGATCCCGCCACAGGAGACCCCGTCTGCCGTGCCCGGTTTCGGTATCGCGGTGGCGGCCGAGGCGCTGTATCTGGTCAACCTGATGCTGCTGCCGGGGGTGGCCTTTGCAGCCTTGCTGATGTTGTGGTGGCGCCATCGTAACGGCACCCCGCCGCTGGCCCGCAATCATCTGGCGCAGACGATGGCCGGGAGCCTGTGGGGCGGGGCTGCCCTGGTCACGGGCATTGCGACCATCCTGCTCATGGGGGGGTTCGACGCCCCGCATACCTGGGTGGTGCTGGTGCTCTACTTCACCACCTGCCATTCCACCCTCATCCTCTTCGGCGCGCTGGGCTTCGCCAAGGCCTTGTCGGGCAAGCCCTATGTGTATCCGCTCATCGGGCGGCGCCTTGATGATTGAGCACGCTCTCATGCCCAGCCTGTGCGACCGCCCCGCGAGCGATCCCCGCCAACGCCTGCGCCTGATCACGCAGGTGGGCTTCTTCGTGCTGTTCGTGATGGCCCCGGTGTTCGACTGGCTGCGCTATGACCTCACCGCGGGTCACGCCTGGTTCCTGGGCATGGAATGGCACGCCGGGCTGGAAGACTTCTCCGCCGGGCGCGTCAGCGCCGGCGAGGCCGCAGGCAACATCCTGCTGCGCGTGTTTTTGCCCCTTGTCGGCGCGGGGGCCGTGCTCATCGGGGTGGCGTGGAAATGGGGCCGGCTCTACTGCGGCTGGCTATGCCCGCATTTTTCCGTGGTCGAGACCATCAATCGCGCCATGCGCCGCGCCACCGGCAAACCCAGTGTGTGGGACAAGCGCGCCCTGCCGCCCTTCGAGCCGGACGGCACGCCCATTCGCATCGACCGCCGCTGGTGGTTGGTGACCGTGCCGCTGGCCGTGGGCTTCGCCTTCGTGTGGGCGGTGGTATTGCTCACCTATCTGCTGCCCCCCGTCGAGGTGTATGGCAATCTCATCGCCGGCACGCCCACGCGCAACCAGTTCATCTTCATCACCGCCGCGACGGTGGTATTGAGTCTGGAGTTTCTCTTCGCGCGCCACCTGTTTTGCCGCTTTGCCTGTGCGGTGGGGCTGTTCCAGTCCCTGGCCTGGGTGGGCAACCGCCGGGCGATGGTGGTGGGCTTCGAGCGTCAGCGCGCGGGCGACTGCGCCAGTTGCCATTCGGCCTGCGATCACGTGTGCCCCATGCGACTCAAGCCACGCACGCTCAAGGCGGGCATGTTCACCTGCACCCAATGCGCCCAGTGCGTGTCGGCCTGCGAAACCACCCAGCGCGACAACCCGAACGGGCCGCTGCTGCAATGGGTGCGCGGCGCGGCTGCCGAGGCCAACGAGGCGCCCGTCCTGCCGGTGCAGGGCGCGCCCAGGAGACGGTAATGGAAGAATTCGTCGGCGGTCTGTGGCACCGCTTCATCACCCGCGCCGCGCGGCAGACCTACCCCGAGGCGGCTGTCTCTCTCAGCGAAGTGGAGCGCATGGCAGGGGTCATGTTCCGCGCCTTCGGTGGCGACCCCGGCCTGCGGGTCACCGCCGCCGCCCATGAACACCACGGCGCCCGCCGCCGCTGGCTGGCCCGCGTCGCCCATGTGGACGACACCGTGGCCCATGCCCGGCGCGACGCCCAGACCCTGAGCCTGCCACCGTCGCTCGACCTGTTTCCCGACAAGACCGCCAACCGCGACCTCTACCTGTGGCTCATCGCCCAGGCCGCCGCCACCCATGAAGGCAACGCCGCGTGGATCGTCGCCTGCCAGCAGGCCACCGTGAGCACGCTGGCGCGCTTTCCGGGCATGCGGCCCCGCTACCAGCGACTGGTCGATGCGGTGCTGGCCTTGCGGCTGCCCATCGACAAGATGCCGGCTGACGAAGCGGCGGCCGAAGCCGCCATCCGCCAGGCACTCACCGAGCCCGGTTCGGTCGATCACCTGCCCGCGGCGAAACATCCGCCGCAGCCAGTGCCGCTCTGGATGTATCCCAGCCCGGCCGCGCAAGAAGCGGCACCACGCCGGGCCGACAGTGATCTCGATAGCGACGACGGCGCCGAATCGGGCGACTCCCAGGACGCCAGCCAGAAGCGCCGCAAGGCCAAGCGCGAGGACGCGCCCACCGGCCACAACGCGCTGATCCTGCCCTTCCGCGCCGAGAGCCTGCTGTCCTTCGGCGAGTATGTGAAGGTCAATCGCGGGCTGGACGACGACCCCGAGGCCAACGCCGGTTTCGCCGACGACTTGGACGAGATCGCCATCGCCAACGACGGCCAGCGCACTGCATCGAAAGTCCGCTTCGATCTCGACCTGCCCTCGGAGGCGGTGGATGACATCCCCCTGCGCGAGGGCATCCTGCTGCCCGAGTGGGACTGGAAGCAACGCGTGCTCAAACCCGACCAGTGCAGCCTGACGGTGCTCGAACCCAAGGACGCGGCCCCCTGCACCCTGCCGGACCGCCTCGCCCGACCGGCCCGCAAGGTGCGCCGGCAGCTCGAAGCCATCGCCCCGGGCCGTCGCTGGCTGCGCAATCAGCCGGATGGCAGCGAGGCGGACATCGACGCCTGCCTGCGTGCGATGGCCGACCACAAGGCCGGTCACCGGGTGGGCGAGCTGGCGTCTTATCTGGCCTGCGAACGACGCGAGCGCGACCTGGCCACACTGGTGCTGGCGGATCTGTCGATGTCCACGGATGCGTGGGTGGATAACGAGGCCCGCGTCATCGACGTGATCAAGGACAGCCTCATGCTGTTTTCCGAAGCGCTGGCCGCCATCGGCGACCGCTTTGCGCTTTACGGCTTTTCCTCGCGTCGGCGCGACCACATCCGCTTCTCACGCATCAAGGATTTCGCCGAGCGCCACGGCCCCAATGTGCTCGGCCGCATCCACGCCCTGCGCCCCGGCTACTACACCCGCATGGGCGCCAGCATCCGTCAGGCCACGCACATCCTCCAACGCCACCCGGCCGCTCTGCGCCTGCTGCTGATCCTCTCGGACGGCAAGCCCAACGACCTGGACCACTACGAGGGGCGCTACGGCATCGAGGACACCCGTCACAGCCTCATCGAAGCACGCAAGGCCGGCCTCAAGCCCTTCTGCGTGACCATCGACAAGGAAGGCGCCGGCTACCTGCCGCATCTGTTCGGCCCCGACGGATTCATGGTGGTGCGCAAGCCTTCGGAGCTACCACTGGTGCTGCCGAGGCTGTACTCGCGGCTCACGGAAGATTGAACGCTGACTGACGCCCGGTGTGCGGGTCGCGTCGTCGGCTTTCTTTACAAAACATTGTGCCGCTGCGTTGCGGCAAGCGGTTGCGCACGGCAACTTATTGATTTTTCGTAAATAAAAACCCAAACAGTTCATTGGCATGGAGTATGCCTTCTCCAGCGATAGATTCTTCGTTCGCCCGAATACGTGCTTTCGGGCGTCAGAAAACGCCAACTATCGGAGACAACAATGCACCCGACGATTCGTCATCTCGCTGGCCTGGCTTCGCTGCTTGTCATGGGCTCCGCTCACGCCGTGGCCATCAGCTACACCGACTTTTCCGACCTGTCCGCATTCCAGCAGAACGGCTCAACGGCCGCCATTGCTGATCCGACCGTCGACAACCTCGGACGCAGCGTCCTGCGCCTGACCAACAGCACCAGTCAGAGCGGTAGCGCATTTCTCACCAACACCATCAGCCTGGCGAACAATGCCTCCTTCAGCACGGCATTCTCGTTCCGCATCAGCAACCCGCTCGGCATCAGCGACGCAGATGGACAAGGGGCCGACGGTATCGTCTTCGTGGTTCAGACAGTCTCGAATACGGCTGGTGGCGTGGGCGGCGGCATCGGTTACACCGGGATCGGAAACAGCCTTGGCGTCGAATTCGACACATGGATGAACGGCGGCGGTTTCAACGACCCCGATGGCAATCACGTGGGCATCAACCTGGGCGGCGCATTCAATGGCCCGACCGCATCCGTTGCGACACGCATGAACGACGGCGACGACTGGTATGCCTGGGTTGACTACAACGGAGCAACCAATGTCATCGAACTGCGCCTGGCAATGGACGCAGTGCGGCCCAGCGACGCCCTTGTGAGCCGGACAGCCGACCTGGCCGCCGTGCTCGGCACGACTGACGCATACATCGGTTTCACCTCCGGCACCGGCGCCGCCGGCGGGTATCACGACATCGTCAGCTGGCAGTTCGTGGATGATTTCCAGCCGATTGGCGGTAACAACAACGTACCCGAGCCGGCCACGCTCGCCCTCCTGGGCCTCGGCATCGTCGGCATTGCGTCGATGCGCAAGCGCCGCTGAGCGGCAACCTGCTTTGGCAGAACAACCCCGCTACTGCGGGGTTGTTTGTCTGGTGCGCTTCGTGAGCGGAAAGAACCGTGGCACATCGCACGTGTAGGACACGCGCCTACGACGCCTTCATCCTCGGCCTACGCGCAGCGTCATCCGGGTGAGTTAGCCTTGCACTGAGATATCGTCGCAAGGAATCAGCGTTCCATGGATCAGGCAGTGCTCGAACCGGTCAGGCCCTTTTCGCGTCGCCCTCAGGTGGATGAAGGTCTTGCCGTGCTCGAGTATCACCGCAAGTGGATGCAGCATTGCGGCTACGCCCTGTCCGACGACAACGCTGCCCGGCTGTTGATTGACGGCCCGTCCACCTACGACGCCATGTTCGACGCGGTCAGCCGAGCCAAGTGTTCGGTCGACGTGGAGAGCTACATCTTCGAGAACAAGGGGCCGGGTGAAACGCTCGGCAACCTGCTCATCGAGCGTGCCCGAGCGGGCGTGAGCGTGCGCGTGCTCTACGACAGCGTGGGCAGCTTCGAAGTCGATGACGCCTTCTTCGAGCAACTCGAAGCCGAGGGCATCACGGTGTGCGAGTTCAACCCGATCCGCCCGTGGCGACGCCTCACCGGCCTGCTCGATATCAACCACCGCGACCACCGCAAGGTGATGATCATCGACGACACGGTGGCCTTTGTGGGCGGGGTGAACATCAGCCATGTTTACTCTTCGTCATCCATGAAACTGAAGCGCGCCAAGAAGGTGCGTGGACGCGGCGGCTGGCGGGACACCCACATGCGACTGCGCGGCCCGGCCGTCACCGAGCTGGCCAGGGCCTTCGATGCCAACTGGGATGCTCAGGGCTGCAGCAACGCCCGGGAACGCCCGGCCTGCGATCCGGCCACCGATTGCGACACGGAGGAGTGTGCCGCTGCCGTTGGTATCGTGGCGTCCAACGCCGATGAGGGCGACAGCCCCATCCGCGCGTTGCTGCGTGATGCGCTGGTCAATGCGCGCGACTCGGCGCGGCTGACCATGGCCTATTTCGTCCCCGATGACGCCATGCTTGACGCGCTGGTGCGCGCAGCGCGACGGGGCGTGAAGGTGGAGATCATGCTCCCCGGCAACTCGGACTCGGCGGTGATGGCCTACGCGGGGCAATTCCACTATCAGAAGCTGCTCGAGGCGGGCGCCCGCATCTTCGAACACAAAGGCCAGATGCTGCACGCCAAGACAGCCGTTGTGGACGGCGTGTGGTGCACTATCGGCTCGTGCAACTTCGACTGGCGCAGCTTCCGCCACAACGACGAGATCAATGCGGTCGCCATCAGTCGGGATCTGGGCGCGGCCATGGAGGCCTTGTTTGCTGAAGATCGCGACAATGCCCGCCAGATTCATGCTTCCGACTGGCGCCGTCGCGGGCTGTGGCAGCGGTTTTGCGAGCGCTTCGTCATGCTCGGCGCCTACTTTCTCTGAGCCGGCTCACGCCAGGCCGATCTCCTCAAGCACCGGTTTCCAGGCGGTTTTCGCCAGCTTCCGGAACCCCTTGCCCTTGGGGTGCAACTCGTTGGACCAGTCCTTTTCCTGCAGGATGTTCCGGCTGTCCACCCGCCGAATGCGCACCGGGTCGGTGGCCACGATGGGCACCAGCGCGTCTGCGAAGCGATCGATGAGGGTTTTGACGCAGGCGTGACGCAGGGGGTCGGGCACGCCGGCGTCGACCAGCGCCGGCAACAGCCATCGACTGTTCTTGCCGAACACGCCCCGGCCGGTCGGAAACGCATGATCGTAGGTGTGGGTCACGATGCGGATGTCCGGATGCGTGCTCACCATGATGCGCCCGATCAGCAGCCGGTAGCTGGTGGCGATCTTGTTCATCAGCCAGCCGATGGACTCGGGTTCGGCATCGGGTCTGAAGCACGCCGCGGCACTGCTCGCACCCCGGCAGTCCGGATTCAGCAAGGGGCGCAGATCGTTGAAACCGGCAAAGTCGTTTCCGGCGCCACTGATGAACACGGCCGACAGATTCTTGCCGTAACGGTCCAGCAGCATCTCGATGCGTTTCTTGTATTTGCCAAACATGTAGTCGTAGGCTTCGGCACCATTCTCGCCCACCGCGAGAATCACATGCCCCTTGTCGGCCACCATCCGGGCCAGAGGGTTGAGCAGGCTGCCGCCGGGCATGGGATACCAGAACCAGGAATCCCCGATCGCCAGAATCGTCGGCTCGACGCCCTGTTCGAACATGTCGTGAGCATTCCAGAATACATTCGGCGCAAGCGGCATGGCGCTCTCCCCGTCCCTGACGCTATCAGCATAGACCATTGATTCCACATGTCATTATCAGTCCACGACAGGCAGAAGAACTCGCACATTCTCCAGGAAAAATATCCTAAAGGGCTTGAGTTAAAATCCGTTAAGCCGGCTGTGTGCGCCTGACTCAAGCCAGGGGCAGAGGGAGAGAAAACCACATGAAAAACAATCAACCGGTCACAAGTGTCGAACACTTCCTGCAACCGGGCCGCCCCATCGTCACCAAGACGGACCGCAAGGGCATCATCACCTACGCCAACCCGGCATTCGTGGACATCAGCGGCTTCACCAAGGAAGAACTGGTCGGGCAGAATCACAACGTCGTTCGCCATCCCGACATGCCGGTGGAAGCCTTTGCCGACCTGTGGAAAACGGTGCATGCCGGCCATACCTGGCGCGGTCTGGTGAAGAACCGCAGCAAGGACGGCGGCTTCTACTGGGTCGATGCCTTCGTCACGCCCATCACGGACAACGGCCAGATCACCGGTTACATCTCCGTGCGCTCGACGCCGCAGCGCAGTGCGATTGCCGAGGCGGAGAAACTCTACGCCTCCATCCGCAACAAGCAGGCCAAGATGCCCGCGACCGTGCCACCGCGCCCGGCCTCGCGCGATCATCTGGCCTTCATCGGCACACAGGCCCTGTGCGCGCCGCTGGCCATCGCTGCCGCCTTCATGGACGGCACGCCGGCCATCGTGCTCGGAGGGGCCGCCGCGGCACTCGCGCTGGCCGCCGCCGCACTCGTTCACACCCGTATCTTTGCCCCGCTCGACGCGCTGAAACGACACATGTTGCGCATTGATGAAGGTCAGCTGGATCAGGCACTCGAACCCCGAAGCACCGGCGCGCTGGCCTCGGTCACCAGCCAGGCCGAAGCCCTCCGGGTGCACCTCAAAGCCATGTTTGCCGACGTACTGGTTGCCACCCGCGAGGTCAACGGCCAGGCCGTGGCCCTGGAAAAATCGTGCGCGGCATTGATGACCGCCAGCGACGAGCAGGGCGAGCGGGTCATGCAGGCGGCCGCCGCCATGGAAGAGATGAGCACGTCGGTGAACGAGATTTCCAGCAATACCGAAATCAGCACCAAGGCGGCTCAGGATACCGAGACAGCGCTCGATCAGGCACAGTCCGACATCGAGAACGGCATCAGCAGCAGCAGCAGCGTGATTGCCGTGGTCAACAGCGCCCGCGATCAGATCGTCGAGATGGACGCCGCGCTGCAGAACATCGGCAACGTCAGCCAGATCATTCAGGAGATCGCGGAGCAGACCAACCTGCTGGCGCTCAATGCCGCCATCGAGGCGGCACGGGCGGGCGAGCAGGGTCGCGGCTTTGCCGTGGTCGCAGACGAAGTGAGGAAACTCGCCGAGCGCACCGCGCTGAGCACGGCCGAGATCGCCACCTCGATCGCCGAAGTGGGCTCCAAGTCGAACCGTGCGATGTCCACGATCGAAGCGGCTGCCAAGGACGTTCAGTCCGGCTTCGACCAGGTGGCCCAGAGCGCGGACAGTCTCAACAACATCCGCCAGGCCAGCCAGCGCACCACCGAGGTGGCCAAGGAAATCCGCTCCATGCTCGAACAGCAGGCGGCCGCGTCGGAAGACGTCGCCTCGGCCATGGAAAGCATTTCAGCCCGCGTTGAGCGCAATCACGACAGCGTCACCCAGGTCGGGACCAGCATTCGCGGGCTGACGCACATCAGTGGCGAGCTCAACGAACTGATACGTCACATCGAGAAATCCATTCAGTAAGATCCCGCAACGTCATATCACCATGGCGTGAAGAATCCGCTCGTCTAGACTCAGGAGATCGACAGTCTGGCAGGAGCGGATTCATGGCCTTGCAATTCGAAGGAGACTTTCTCGTCGGGGGCGGTGCGCGCGAGCGTGCCACACCCAACTTCACGGTAGGCGAATATGCCGCGGCCGACGGCTCTGTGCGCATGCATCGCGAGGTGCTGGCGGCCGTTCAGATGCTGCGTGAAGCGCTCGGTCGTGCGGTCCGGATCGCCTCGGTTCGCGCTGCGGACGGCCTGGGCGCGGGCCGTCGTGGGCAGTTCGTCTGGATCGAGTCGGGCGACCCTGAAGAGGTCGCAAGCGCCGCCCGGGCGCTGATCAAGGATGGCACACTGGATCGCGTCGAGATCCGGGGTCAGCGCGTCTTTCTGCAGATGCCCGATGCCAACGCCCTGCCCGCGCTGGTGCCGCAATCGGCGCTGGAACGCGCCATCCAGGTGACCGCCGCGTTCGAGACCTCGGGCAACCCCTACCATCAGGTGACCGGCAATTTCGATGGCGCCGGCCTGTCGTACGGCCCGATCCAGGTCAACTTCGGCACGGGCACGCTGCCCACCCTGTTCAAGCGATTCGAGATGCGCAGCCCCGCCCTGCTCAAACGCTGCTTCGGCGATCTGTGGGACGAGTGGCAGTCGGTCATGAAGATGAGTCGCACCCGGCAGATCGCCTGGGCCGACGCGCTCAGCCGTGGCCGCAACAAGGCCGACTTCGACCCCGACTGGAAAGCGGCCTTTGAGCGCATCGGCGACACCCCCGCCTTTCGCGACGAGATGGTCAACTACGCCTACGACGTCTACGGCCGCAAGCTCATCGCCGCCCTCTCGTGGCTCAACGGCGTGTGCCCGATCACCATTGGCAATTTCCGCTGCCTCGCCGCACTGTACGACCTGTGCGTGCAACAGGGCAGCCTAACAAAGGCCGACAGCGCCATCCGCAAGCGCATCGAGCAGGAACAACCCCTGGACGAGTTTCACCTGACCCGCATTGCGGTGGAGGAACGGGGTCGAAAAGCCAGCCCCCGCTGGCGGGCGGACTGCATCAGCCGCCGCTTGAGCATTCTGGAATGCGCCCCGGTCAGCGTGGCCGAATCCGGTCAGACCGCCCGACGCAACAACCCCCGCCTCTACCTGCTGCGCAATGCGCCGGTGAAGGATATGGCGCGCTATCTCCTGTAGGTGAGCGCTGCCACGCGCGCTGGCTGACCGGGCTGCCATTGAAAACACCTCATGAAAATCCGTATGACGAAGGTGTTCTCGCAATCACTTCAAACACAAACCAGGAAAGTAGAGGGATTCCGGCGTAGAAGCACGGCATAACCCCTTACAAATCGGCATTACAGCAGCTTTTCGGCGAACTCAGATTTCAAACACAACATATCGTTTGTCATATTTCTTTCGTTGTAATCCAAGGCCGACATTCCTTTCTTCATAGCCCATTTGCTTACATTGAATCGTTAAAGATTTCCTTGGCATCTCCGTAATCCGTCCACATTGAAAGTCATTCTCAAATGACATCGTCAACCCAGGACGTACTTCGGAAACATGCAGATGGGCGTTTCAACCGGCCGAAGCTCGCATGCGGCAAGCACCTCGCCCACCGCGGCGAGTCCCTGCGAGGCCTTGCTCGAGCTCAATGGCTTCGGCATCGCTTTCGGCGAGCGCGTGGTCCTGAGCAGCATCGACCTGCAGGTACCGGACCGCGGTGTGCTGGTGATCCTCGGCCCTGCCGGCACCGGCAAATCCACCTTGCTGCGTACGCTGGCGGGCTGCAACGACGCCAATCCGTCACTGCGTCGATGGGGCGAGGCGCGCTATCGGGGCGAACCTCTCGAACTCACCGAACCGCCAGCGCTGGTCGCCCAGAGCGCAAGACTGCTGATGTCATCGGTGCTCGAAAACCTCATGTCGCACCTGCCCGAGCGCAGCACCCTCACCAAGCCGGCCCAGCGCGAACTGGCCCGGCGGTTGCTCGCCACAGCCGGGCTGGCGCCACTGGGCGACCGACTCGACGCGCCGGTCCGCGAGCTACCCCTCTGGCAGCAACGGCAGATGGCCATCCTCCGCCTGTGTGCCGGCAATCCGCCCTTGCTGTGCGTGGACGAACCCACCGTAGGCCTGTCGGCCGACGAAGCATCACGGGTGCTCGACTACCTGCGGGCGGAGGGCGAACGCCGCGCCGTGATGGTGGTGCTGCACAACCAACTCGAAGCGCGCCGCCTCGGCGGCCAGAGCGTGTTGCTCGCGGGTGGCCGTGTGCAGGAGCAAGGCCACACTGACGCGTTCTTCGCCGCCCCGCAAACCACGCCCGCCCAGGACTTCGTTCGCAGCGGCAGCTGTGCCCTGCCGGCACCGGATGCACGACAGGAGGACCTGGACGAAACCGTGGCGCCTCCGCCTCCGCTGCCCCCGGCCGCGCGCGACTACGTACCCCACTCGTTCGGCCCGCGGGGCTTTTTGTGGCTCAAGAAAGGCCGCCTGGCGGGCACACCGCGACCGGGCGTGGTGCACGACCTGGGCTACGACCTGAGCGCCCTGAAACGCGTCGGGGTCACCGTGCTGATCAACCTGACCGAGCAGGCGATGAGCGACGCGGCCATTGCCGAGGCCGGCATCGAAAGCCGCTGGTACCCCATCGATGACATGCATGCACCCGAACTCGCCCAGGCCATCGACATCTGCACCGAAATCGACACCCGGCTCGCCCGCAACGAAGTGCTTGCCGTGCATTGCCTGGCCGGACTCGGCCGGACCGGCACCGTGCTGGCCGCCTACCTGATCTGGGAGGGCCACAACGCCCTCGATGCGCTCGAATCGGTCCGCCGGATCGAGCCACGCTGGGTGCAGTCCGACCGGCAGGTGGAATTCCTGCAGCGCTTTGAGACGCATCTGAACCAACACCCCGAACCTGGCCGCCGCCGCAAGGCAGACGACCAGACAGATCCCCCCGAGGCCGGCCCGGGTCGGCCCCCATCTCCCTGACAGAGGAAACAACCATGACAACGTCCCTCGACAATGCGCTCCAGAAAGCCGTCACCAACGTGCCCGAATGTGTCGCCGCCGGTTATGTGGATCTGTCCACCGGCATGCTGCTTGCCATCAAGACCGTGGACTCCCACCCCGACGAGGTGATCGAACTGCTCGCCGCCGCCACCGCCGACCTCTTCCAGGGCAACAACGTCACCCTGATCGAGAGCATGTTCAAGAAGTCGCGCGGCCTGGCCAACAACGACCACCACTATTTTCAGGAAATCATCGTCAACAGCGACAACCTCATCCACGTGTTCATGCGCGGCAAGCAGTACAGCGACCATGTGACCACCTTCGTGTGCCGCAAATCCGCCAACCTCGGCATGGTGCTCACAAAAGCACGCTCCAGCCTGCCGGACATCGAAGCCAACCTGTAACCACGCGCCGCCATTGAACCCGAGGCCCGCACCCGGCCGAGCTCCGGCATCGCCCGGTGCGTGCCTCCTGACGGAATCCCCATGCAAGCAGACGAACTTCGTGCAAAACGCATCCGCTCACTGTTGAGAAACCTTGCCGTCGCCAACGGCGACATCGAGTCCTCGGCGGTGATTTCCTCCGATGGGCTGGTGATCGCAACCGTGCTGCACGCCGGCGTGGATGCCGACCGCTTCGGCGCCATGTGTGCCTCGCTGCTGGCGCTTGCCGAACGCGCGGCCGGCGAGGTGGGGCGCGGCAAGCTCAAGCAGACCCTGGTCGAAGGCGAGGCCGGCAGCATGCTGCTTGTGCAGGCCGGAACCGACACCGTGCTGGCACTGGCGGCACGCACGACCCAGAACCTGGGCCGGGTTTTCCTCGACGCACGCCGCGCAGCGGCGGAAATCGCCACCCTGATGGCCGGCAACGCGGCCTGAGCCCCTGAAAGAGATCAAGAGGACAGGAACCCATGGTCGCGCATATCGATTTCGAAGGCCGCACGCTCACCTGCCGCGAGGATGAAACCCTGCTCGATGCGCAACTGCGCCAGGGGGCCAATGTGCCGTTTTCGTGCAAGCGGGGCATCTGTCATGTGTGCATGCAGCACTGCGCCGAGGGGCAGGTGCCCGCCGAAGCCCTGGCCGGCTTGCGCCCGTCGCTGGTGCGTGACGGTTATTTCCTGCCCTGTCGCTGTCACCCGAACGGCGACATGCGGGTCGCCCGCCCCGACCCCACCACCCTGTTCCAGACCGCCGTGGTGCTCGACCACCAGCGCCTGTCGGACGACGTCTGCCTGATCCGGCTCGGCCCGACGCATCAGATGGACCACCGGCCCGGCCAGTTCATCCAGCTACGCCGGGCCGACGGCCTCACCCGCAGCTACGCGCTGGCCAGCCTGATCGAAGACTGCCTGCTGGAAATCCACGTGCGCCGCCTGGCCCGCGGCTCGCTGAGTCAATGGCTGACCGACGAACTGAAGATCGGCATGGATGTGGAGGTGGCCGGCGCCATGGGCTCGCCCTTCGTCGACGACCAGTTCGGTGACCGGGCCCCCTGGTTACTGCTGGCCGGCGAAACCGGCATGGCCCCGCTGTCGGGCCTGTTGCGCGAGGCGCTTGCGCGCGCACCCGCGCGCCCCATCCGCATCGTGCACGAAGCGCCGGACCGCGATGGCCACTATCTGGACGATGCCCTCATTCAACTGGCCGACGACTATCCCAGCCTGAGCTACACCACCTGCCTCAACCCGGCCGGCAGCACCGCCCATGCGGAACTGATTGCCCAGACCATGGCCACCCCGGCGAACGTGGCCGGCAAACAGATCTTCCTGGCCGGTCCTGAAGGTTTCGTGGCCGATCTCGAAGCGCATCTGGCGGCGCTGGGCGTTCCGCCGGAATCGGTGCACGCGCGCCCCTTCATGTTCCGCGACCTGCGCCGCAAGGCGCGCGAGGACGAGCCCGCCCCACTGGCGAACCGCCCCGCGCCTGAACGCGAGGACCCACCCCCCGACCCCGAACTGTGGCAGGCCCTGGACGACGGTCGGCGTCTGAACGCCATTCTCGACGACTTCTACACCCGGGTCTTCGCCGACGAACGCCTCTCGCCCTTCTTTCATGGCACCACCCGCCGACGCGCAATCGAGAAGCAGTTTCTCTTCCTGCGACAGCTCATGACCGGCGAAAAGGTCTACTTCGGCGACCGCCCGCGCAACGCCCATCACTGGATGGTGATCTCCGACGAGCTTTTCAACTATCGCGCCCGTCTGCTCGCCCGCTGCATGCGCGCCCACGGGCTCGACGAAGCCATGATCGGCCGCTGGCTGGACATCGAAGAGCACTTCCGCGACCAGATCGTCAAGCGCGAACCGATTGCGCGCGTCATGAACGGGGTCGAGCTGCCCCTGGACGGTTTCGAGGAGGCCGTCATGGAGGTGGGCACCCTGTGCGACTCCTGCCAGACCGAGATCGCGGCCGGCGAGACGGTGCGCTACCACCGCCGCACCGGCCACACCTACTGTTCGGCCTGCATGGGCCACACCCGGGCGCCGGCCCCCACGCCCCGGAAGGCCGGATGAACACCCCCACACGCTACCTCGTTCCGCGTCCCCGGGGCGCCAGCTGGGCGGTCAGCTCACGTCAGGACGAGCCCGACCGCCGCATCATCCTCACCCTGATGGGCAAGGCGGGCGAACAGCCCATGGACCTGGATGCGCTCGCCGGCAGCGCCGGGATGGCGCCGGGGACAGAATTCGGCAAATTCGTGTTCGGCCTGCAGCGCCGCGGCTATCTCACCTGCGACACCGCGCCATTGAGCCTGCCCGAACACCCCACTTTCGCTGAAGCCATCAACGACTGCCTGGCGCAACTGGCCCTGTCAGGCACGGCCATTCTCGCCAACGAACACGGCCTGGCCTATGGCCGGGCAGGCGCCTCGGTGACCGACGCCAACCTGATGGCCAGCATGGCCTGGCGCATGTTCGAGATGCGCGAGCGACTCCGGCGCAGCATGAGCCGCCACCCGTCGAGCGAGCACATGAACCTCACCGGCGCCTACGTGATTGAAGACCTGCAGCTCATGCCCATCGACACGGGCAAGCGCCGCTTTCATCTGGTGACGCTCGGCCAGCCCGAGTTCACCAATGGCGCCTACGTGGCGCTGATCGCCCTGCTGATCAGACGGTACCAGTGACATGAACACCCCGACCGGACATGACCCCGACGCCCCGCAGACCGTGCGCGGGGTGCTCGACTTCCTGCTGCGTTCGAGCCCCGACATCGAAACCTGCCTGCTGTTCACCCACGACGGTTTCGTCATCGACTGGGTCGGCGAAGACGACCGTGAACACGCCGAGCGCGCCGGCATGACCTGCACCGACCTGTTCACCCGCTGTGGCCACATGATCAACGACCTGCGCGAAGGCCAGCTCAGGCAACTGGTGGTCCGGCGCGACACGCAGATGGTGGTCATCCAGTGCGTGAACCGGATCACCGAACTCGTGGTGCTGTGCAAGCCCGAATGCAGTCTCGGGCTTGCCCTCACCGAAACCGAACATGCCGCTGACCTCATCAGCCCGCTGCTCTGACCCCGGCTGCGAGAACCCCGCCATGGAAGCCACAACAATGACGAACCCGCTGCCCGACACCCCCCGCGCCCCGGACGAGGCCCCGACACGGGTCGCCCCGCCCGAGATCCAACCCCTCGTCCCGCCGGGGCTGACCACCGAGCGTGCGCCCCAGACACTGGCCGACAAGGTGCATGGCTCGGTGGAGCACGACGTGTGCGGCAACCTGCCCGACCTGGCGCCCGCCGAGCTGCGCGCCGTGCCCGAGCGACATCAGTTCGACGCCAGCAATTACTTTCTGCATGTGCTCAGCCGTGCCTGCCAGAGCGTTCGCAACGGCGGGGAATCACTCGAACTGCGCGGCATGCGCTGGCCGATCCGGATTCAGGGCTCCACCCCCATGTTGGTTCATGTCGGCTGCAAGGACACGGTGCTGCGCCCCTTCTGCGTGATCCGCACCGAACCGGGCGCCATCATTCCGGTGCCCGCCAGTGCAGCGCCCGAGGACGGCGCTCGCCTCATGCGGGCGGAAGACGTCCTGTGGAACGTGGCCTTGTGGACCAGCCGGGGCCGGCTGCCCAGCGGCACCGACCCGCTCAAGCCGGTCCGCCTGCGTGCCTGGCCCAACTTCACCCGCGTGGCCGCCGTCCCCAACGCCATGCGCATCACCGCGCTGTGGACGAGCGCCATGTTCAGCCCGATCGAAATCGCCCAACGGCTCAAGCTCCCGCAGCGCGTGGTGTTCACCTTCTACAGCGCCGCCGTCTCCGCCGGGCTCATGGTCACGCAAGGCGAATCCCGCGCCGAACCCGCCGCGCCGCCGGCCACCGAACCCAAACGCCGCAGCCTGTTCGCTCGCATTCTCCGGACGCTGACCCATGCACGATAAACAGCACAACAAGATCGTCTTCGCCGGCCCGGTCGGCGCGGGCAAGACCACCGCCATCGGCGCCATCAGCGACATCGACCCGGTCAAGACCGAAGCCAACGCCAGCGACGACGTGGCGCTGCTGAAGCAGAACACCACGGTGGCCATGGACTACGGGGTGCTCAATCTCGACGGCGGCGAAAAGCTGATGCTCTACGGCACCCCCGGCCAGACCCGCTTCAGCTTCATGTGGGACATCGTCTCCAAGGGGGCCATCGGCCTGGTGCTGTTGATGGACAACCGCCGCGACAATCCCATCGACGATCTCAAGACCTTCATCGACGCCTTCGGGACGCTGGTGGTCGACACCGCCTGCGTCATTGGCGTCTCTCACTGCGACGAAGCGCCCGCGCCCGACCTGGTCCAGTACCGCCAGGCCCTCACCGCCCTCGCCCTGCCCCGCGTCCCGCCGGTGTTCCAGGTGGACGCGCGCAGCCACGACGATGTGGCCACGCTGGTCAAGGCACTGCTGTTTGCACTCGATCCGGAGCAGGCCGAGGTCTAGCTCAGCAGACCGATATCGCGCAGAGCATCCGCCAACATCGGCGCGACCGCAACCGCATTGCTCGGGTGAGCCACGCTGTCGGTGCTCCAGACCTCACCCACGCCGGCGGCCTTGACCACCTCGAGCGCGTCATCGGCGAAAAGCGCGTGGGTCAGCGCCACATCCACCGAGGCAGCACCGGCCGCCAGCAGCGCTTCTGCGGCACGGGCGACGGTGCGACCGGAGCTGGCCATGTCGTCCACCAGCACCACGGCGCGGCCCACCGGATCGAGTCCGGCAGGCAGCTCGATCACCACCTCGCGGTCGCCATGGCGCTGTTTGGTGCACACCCCGGAGGCCCAGCCATGCGCCGCCGCGGCCTGCGCCACCCATTGTGCCGACTCGGCATCCGGACCGATCAGGAGGGGATGCTCATGGTGAGCCGCGATGAGTTCGCCCAGCAGCGGCGCGCCTGACAAGGCCACGGCATGCATGACCGGAATGGCCTCGTCGAGCGAATCGATGCGGTGCAGATGCGGGTCGATGGTGATCACGTCGTCGAACAGGTCGGCCAGAAAACCGCCCACCACCTGCTGGCTGACCACCTCACCCGCGTTGAACGCGATGTCCTGACGCATGTAGGCCAGGTAGGGGCTGACGAGCGCGACGCGCTCTGCCCCCAGCTGGCGCGCGGTGCGGGCCACGAGCAGCAGTTCCAGCAACTTTTCGTTGGGGTGGTCGAGGCTGCGAAACACCACCACGGTGGCCGGCAGTGAGGGCGGCAGGCGCAGGCGCAGCTCGCCGTCGGGGAAGCGGTGGCGCTCGATGGCCACGGCGTCGAGCCCGGCCGCGTCGGCCAGACGCCGCGCGGCGTCGCGCTCGTCATCGAAATGCACAATCAGGCTCATCAGAACTCCACAAAGACGTGGGGCATGGCGTCGGCGGCACCGATTCGATAGCCGCTGTCGTCACCGGTCGCGGCGCGGGCAAAGGCCAGTTCGGACGCGTAATCGGCGTACACCCGATAGAGCACCTGCCCGGGCTCGACGACATCACCCAGCTTGCAGAACAGATCCACTCCGGCTCCCTGGATCTTGGGCGCGCCGGCCAGGCGGGCGATGCTGGCGATCTGCAGGTTGTCGATGCCGATCACCGTCCCCGCGGCGTTCGCGGGCACATCGAAATAGTGCCGTGCCACCTGGGGTGCATGGCGATCAAAGGGGCGCGCGCCCTGCGCACGAATGATGTCGTCCATCTTGGCCAGCGCGCGACCGGACTCGAGGATGTCGCGCGCCATCGCAAAGCCGTCGCCGCCGCGCACATCCGGATCGAATTCGAGCATGCGCCCGGCCAGACGCAGCGCTTTCTGTCGCAGGTCCGTGGGCGCGGCGGGATCGTTTTCGAGCACCTGCATGACGTCGCGCGCCTCCAGCACCGGACCGATGCCATTGCCGATGGGCTGACGGCCATCGGTGATGACCACATCCACCGTCAGGTTCATCTGACTGGCCACATACTGGAACAGGCGGCGCAGGGCCTGCGCCTCGGGCATGGAGCGCACTTTGGCACTCGGGCCCACGGGAATGTCGAGCACCAGGTGGGTCGAGCCGGCGGCGATTTTCTTGGACAGGATGGAGGCCACCATCTGACCGGCCGAATCGACCGCCAGCGGGCGCTCGACGGAGATGAGCACATCGTCCGCCGGGCTCAGTGCTGCGGTACCGCCCCAGGCGAGGCAACCCCGATGGGTGCGGACCAGCTCCGACAGCTGCCCCATGGGCAACTCCACATTGGCGAGCACCTCCATGGTGTCGGCGGTGCCCGCCGGCGAGGTGATCGCACGCGACGAGGTCTTGGGGCACAGCATGCCGTGGGCGGCCACGATGGGCACCACCAGCATGGAGGTCCGGTTGCCGGGGATGCCGCCGATGCAGTGCTTGTCCACCACCGGGCGCTCGTGCCAGTCGAGGCGTTGCCCGACCGAGGCCATGGCGTCGGTCAGGAAGTGCACCTCTTCCCGGTCGAGTTCGCCCTGATTGCAGGCCACCACGAAGGCGGTCAATTCGATCTTCGAGTAACGATGCCCGGCAATGTCGTGCACGATCGCGGCGAAGTCGTCACGACTGAGGCGCTCGCCGGTGATCTTGCGCTTGAGCGCCGGGATGGACGAAGCCAGGGGCGCCTGCGAGATGCGCGCCGAGTGCCCGTCCTGCACCCCGAGCTGGGCAAAGGCGTCTTCCGACAGGCCGATCTCGTTGCAACCGACGATGTTGGTGTCGTCCACCACATTGAGGGTGGCCAGAATACGCTTGCTGTTGGCCCGCACCTCGACCTTGGCCAGGGCCTGAAACCCCTCGGCGCGGTACAAGGCACAGTCCCGGTGCAGGTAGGCCACGTTCTCGCGCCAGGTGTCGATGGCCACCCGCTTGAGCACGAGCGGGAATGCCTCGCTGTCGACCATCCCGCCTTCCGGTTCGTGCTCTTGTGCTTTCTTGTCTGGACTCATGCCGGCCCTTGATCACTCCTGGCTGATGAGACCGATTCTACGCGCCGCTACCCGCTGCGTATTGCGGCAGCGCACACCGACGCGCCAGACGGAGACGCCCGGCCGGGGCCGGGCGTCTCAGGCGCTGCTATCGGGGCCTACTTGCCCTCGACCATCTTCTTCAGATTGGTCAGACCGCTCTGATAGATGCCGGTGATGGCCTTGATGGCGGCCTCGTCATTCAGTTCCGGTGGGGGGTCGTTGTTCGGGTAGCCGCGATAGAACGCGCCTTTCCATTCCACCTCGGTGCCGCCGTCCTTGGGCGTGAGGCTGAACCAGGATGAATAGTTGCTCACCGGCACCGGGCCGGGGTCGGTCATGCGGTAGAAGAAGCTCATTTTCTCGGCGTCGTACTTCTTGAGCACCTCGACCACCTTGGCCCCGCCATCGAGCGTCAGCGTGCGGACCGATTCGATCTCGTTGCCCTTGGGGGCGTCGGTGGCCACGACCGGCGGCAGCCAGGTGTGCAGGGCGCCGAAGTCCTTGACCACGGCCCACACCTTCTCGGGCGGTGCGTCGATCTGGATGGTTTCGACCACTTTCTGACGGGTCGGCCCGTGCGCCTGACTTTCTTTCGACACGCCCATGAGGGACATTGCCATGACGAAGGACAGGCCTGCAGCCTGCAGGATTCTTTTCATCTTTCTAACTCCCGGATGTGGAACTGGCCCGTGCTTTGCCGTTGGGGGCAGCGACGGCACGGACATTGAACATGCCCGCGGGCGGGCAATCTTGAATACGGTGTTGCCGGCCGCTCACTGGCCGATCTCGGGCACGGTGGCCGTCAGGAAGGGGCCAAAGCCCCGGGGGTTGCTGCCCAGATCGACGCTGGCCACCTCCTTGCCGCTGTGTTCGTCGAGCAGTTGCAGGCGGTCTTCCATCCAGCTGACCACCCACACCCGACCGCTGGACCAGGCAATGCCTTCCGGCGCTTCGGCAGCCGGCCAGGTGGCACTGACCGTCAGACGGGACAGATCAATCACGGAGACCGAATCGGCGTGCTGATTGGTCACAAAGGCGCGCGAGCCGTCGGCATTGAAGGCGATGCCATAGGGCGCCGTGCCGACCGGGATTCGCGTGGTCTCCCTGCGCTCGGCCACATCGACGATGCTCACGTCGTTGCTCACCACATTGGCCGCCAGCAAGCGGCGGCCATCCGGCGTCAGTCCAATTGCAAACGGGTGCTCGCCCACCGGCACACGCCCGATCGATTCCCCATCGCGCGCGTCGATGATGCTCACATCGTTGTCTTCACGATTGGCCACGAAGACCCAGGCACCATCCGGACTGACCACCACGCCGGCGGGCACGTGCCCCACCGGCACCGAGCGCTGGATGCTCAGCGTCGCGGTGTCGACCACCAGCAGCTGATCGCGATACCAGTCGGCCAGATACAGGGTTTTGCCATCGGGGGCGGCGGCCATGCCGACCACGGTGCTCTCGAGCTTGAGCTCGGCCACGAGCGTACCCGTGCGCAGATCAATCGCGGAAATGGAGGGTGCGTCGGCGTTGCTGATGAACACCCGGCGGGCAGCTTCGGACACCACCACCCCGGCCGGGGATTTGCCCACCGCCACACGGGCGACTTCAGTGAGGCGCTCGCCATCGACGATGCTCACATCGTTGGAGGCCTGATTGGTGATGTAAGCCCAGGGCGCGGCGCTTGCCGGCCCCATGGCCGAAAGCAAGACGACGCACGCCAGCAGGGCACGCCCGAAGCGATTCATGACATCCGATACCTGTGTTTGGGGCCACAGCGGGTCGGCACCCCGTCATGCGACGGAGCAATACAACCTGTCGAGCGTCGGGTGTCCGGGGTCTTGTGCCCCGATCTGGTGTCTCCTCCAACCCTCATCGGTCTGGGAGACATGGTGGTCGGATCGATGGCCGGGGGCCATCGCGGTTTACCCTAGGCCGGGCGCCTCACCCGCTCGGGCGCGCGCCCCGCCAGGGACCTCAGGGCACGGTATAGAGCGATTCGTCCACCAGATCGACACCGCACTGCAAACCGTCAATCCAGTTGATGAACTGATTGCACATGGCCTTGCCCTCGAAACGGGCACCGTGCTGCGGCACGATCATTTCGATGTCGAGACCGCGCACCATGCGCGCCCACAGCCGGCAGACCTTGTTGGAGATCATGTAGCGGCGATGGAAGCCGATCATGCTGTCCACGTGACGATCGAAATCGGTCACCGGCAGGGCGGCCACATCGTGGTCGACCAGCGAGGCGCCCAGGTCACCCGAGAACAGGATCTTGGAGATCGGATCGTAGAACTGGAAATTGCCTTCGGAGTGAAGGAAGTGGGCCGGTACCGCCTTGAGCTGGCAATCGCCGACCGGAATGATCATGCCCGTGTCGGGGATGCCTGCGATGCGATCGGAGTAGTCCTTGCCGGAGGTGAAATGCGGCACGAACCGGGTCCACAGCTTGGAGATCAGCACTTTGCAATGGCTGGCCACCATCCACTTGTTGAGTGATGCCAGGATGTCCGGGTCGGCATGGGAAGCCAGAATGAAATCGAGCCCGCGCGACGGCACGTACTTCTGCATGGCCATGAGCAGATCGTTGTAGGTCATGTTGCCACCCGGGTCGATCAGTGCCCCGTGTTTGCTGTTGGCAATCAGGAACTGGTTGCACTGGACCGCGTGGTCGCGCTCTTCATCAACCAGATCATAGAAGGCCACACACACGTGTTTGCCATCGTTGTAAAGCTCTACCGGCATGTTGTTCCCCCTCAAGGAAGCGTTTTTATGGCTGTCGGAATATCGACATTTTTTAACATTCTAGCGCGCTTCTCGCCGATGTTCCGCCAGCCTCAAGCACTCACAGGGTTTCAACGACACCCGCATCTATGCCTTGAGGGTGTTTCATGCCGATTCATTGCTCACGCCAGGGTCATCAGCCAGGCACGGTTGATCGCAGCCACCTTGCCCTTGAAGCCGCCTTCGATGTCCTCGATCTGCAGCGAGGTGACGTCATGGCTGTCACCGTACAAGGCCCGCACCTCGGCTTCTTCAACCGAAAACGGCGGCCCGTCGAGCAACTGCTGGTCGTATTCGAAGGTGATCAGCAGCACGGGCACCCCACCGCTGATGCTCACCACCTGCGGGACATAGCGTGCGCGCATGGGCGGGGGCAGCGCCACCAGCGCGGCCCGGTCGTAAATGGCGTCGACCGTACCGAGCATCTCGGCCGTCAGGTCGAACAGGTCGCCCACGAAAATATCGAGCCCGTCCGCCTGATAGACCCGCATGCCCGCATGCTCGGACACCTGCGGGACCACATCCAGCTCTTCGAAGAGCTCCTTCACGGCCATCTCGCTCAGCTCGACACCCACCACCGGATGCCCCTGATCGAGCAGCCATGCAATGTCGCGGGTCTTGCCGCACAGGGGCAGAAAGAGGCGCGCGCCCTCACTCAGCCCCAGACGGTTGAGGTGCCGCGCCAGCATGCTGTTGACCTCGCCTTCGTGAAAGGCAATGTGCCGCTGTTCCCATTTGCTGTGCCAGAAGGCTGCGTCCATGTGTCATCCCTGTCATGTCCTGGATCAAGGCGCCCATTATCGCCGCGCATGCGCCCGAGTGCCTTCCGGGTGGCTTGATCGCCTCAAAAGGCGTACCACGGGAACAGCCCATCGCTTACGATAGGCCGCTCAACGATACGGGGTGACAGGAGAGCATGAGCGCCTGGAAGGAGTGGGGTCGAGGTCTGGCCATGGTGGTCACGGCCGTGCTATTGGCCGCCTGTGCGGCAGACGAATCGGTGACCGAGCCGGTCACCCCAACCCGCTACGACACTCGCCAGAGCTTTCCGGACGCCGTGTCGTATCAGCAGAGCGTCCAGCCCATTTTCGCCAATCGCTGCATTGTCTGCCACGCCTGCTACGACGCCCCCTGCCAGTTGAAGCTCACCGCCTGGGAGGGGGTTGCCCGTGGCGGCAGCAAGACGCCGGTTTACGGCCAGCCCCGGCTGAACGAAATCCCGCCGACCCGCCTGTTCGAAGATGCCTCGAAGGCCTCCCAGTGGCGGCAGATGGGCTTTCATCCGGTGCTGGATGAAAATGCGCCGCCCGGGGGCGATACCGCCGCCCGTTCGGCCAGCCTGATGGCCCGCATGCTGCGGCTCAAGGCGCAACACCCCGGCCCCACCGCCGGGCCTCTGCCGGCCGAAGACTTCGAGTTCGACATCAATCGCAAGCTCAGCTGCCCGGCGCCGGACGAGTTCGAGGACTTCGCCGAGGCGAATCCCGAATGGGGCATGCCCTATGGCTTGCCGGCGATTCCCGCGGACGAGCAGGCCACGCTCATCCGCTGGCTCGACCAGGGCGCCCCCGCCGATGCGCTCCCCGAGCTGACCGCGCAGCAGCGCGGTTCCGTGCAGGCCTGGGAGGCGTTCTTCAACGCCGACAGCCTCAAGGCCCGGTTGATGAGCCGCTACATCTACGAGCACCTGTTCCTGGGGCATCTGTATTTCATTGACGATCCGGAGCGCCGCTACTTCCGCTTGGTGCGTTCGAGTACGCCACCGGGCCAGCCGGTGGCGCGCATCGCCAGTCGCCGGCCCCATGACGACCCAGGCGTGCCACGCGTGTGGTACCGGCTGGTGGCGGACAACGAGGTGGTCGTGGCCAAGACGCACATGCCCTATCGGCTCGACGCCGAGCGCATGGCCCGCTGGCAGGCCCTGTTCATCGACGCCGACTACACCGTGGACGCCCTGCCCGGCTACCGCCCGGAGGACATCGCCAACCCCTTCCGCACCTTTGCCGCCATCCCCCCGGCCAACCGCTACCGCTTCATGCTCGACGAGGCGGCCTTCACCATTGGCGGCTTCATCAAGGGGCCGGTGTGCCGCGGCCAGGCCGCGCTGAACGTGATCAACGATCATTTCTGGGTGTTCTTCGCCGATCCGTCCAACGATCTGCGCGATGCCCGCGTGGACGAATACCTGCGCGATCAGGCCACCAACATGGCCCTGCCGACCAACTGGGCGAGCGACCTGCCCCTGGCCATCAACTGGGTGAAGTACAGCGAGCGCGAAGTGAAGTATCTAGAAGGCCGCTCGCGCTTTCTCGACAAGGTGCTGGACGGCCCGCTCGATCTGGACCTGAACCTGATCTGGGACGGCGACGGCCGCAACCCCAACGCGGCCCTCACCATTTACCGTCACCTGGACAGTGCCACCGTGCTGCAGGGGCTGGCCGGCGACACGCCCAAGACCGCCTGGGTGTTCACCTACCCGCTGCTCGAACGGGTGCACTACCTGCTGGTGGCCAATTTCGATGTCTTCGGCTCGGTGAGTCACCAGCTCGAAAGCCGGCTTTACATGGACTTCCTGCGCATGGAGGGGGAATTCAACTTTCTCGCCTACCTGCCCAAGGCGCTGCGCAAGCCGACCCGCGACGCCTGGTATCGCGAATCCTCCGACGAAGAAAAGAAGTTCATCTACGGCGAGTACGCCTGGCTCAACCACGAGACCGGCATCCACTACCGGAGCGCTCACCCCGAGACCGAGCTGTTTGAACTGATGCGCGAGCATGTGAGCCCGGCCATCGGCCAGCGCAACCGTATCGAGGCGCTGCCCGACGCGGCGCTGCGTGACGCCCTTGCCCCGCTGGCGGCACTGACCGGCCAGGCGCTGGCCTGGCTCCCCGAAAACGTCATCCTGCGCATCGACATGCCATCGGGCGAGTCGCAATACATCAGCCTGATGCGCAACACGGCGCACCTGAACGTCTCGCAGATTCTCGACGAGGCCGACCGGCTCGACCCCGATCGCAACACCCTGTCGCTGGTGCCGGGCGTGGTGGGCGCCTACCCGAACGCGCTCTATCACATGGCCCTGCACGAGCTGCCCGCCTTCATCCCGGCGGTGGCATCGCTCGACTCAGAAGAAGCCTACAGCCACCTGGCGGCCCGCTACGCCATTCGCCGCACCGCGCCGGCATTCTGGACCGAGAGCGACGCGCTGCATGCGGCGTACCGCAAGCTCGCCCCCATCGAGGCCGGCATGCTCGACTACAACCGGCTCGAGAACCGCTAAGCCGACCCGACCCAGCCGCGCAGAATGGCGGCCAGCGCGTCCGCTTGGGACAGCGGCAGCATGTGCCCGGCCCCCTCGAAGGCATGCGCCCGCACGCCGGCACCATCGCGCAAGAAGCGCTCGCGCCAGCGGGCGTCGAGCATGGGATCGTCACGGCTGAAGACGAGATCGATGGGGATGCCCGCAGCGGCCAGCGGCGCGGCCAGGTCTGCGCGCTCGGTGGTGACACGCAGCTGGTGCATGAGCACCGTGCCCCCCAGGGCAGCATCCATGGCCAGTATCGTGTCGACAATGCGGGCCTGCTGCGGCCCATCGCCCGCCATGGCAAGCGCCTTGGTGCGGCTCAGCCCCTTGTAAGTGTGGTGCTCCAGCCAGGCCATGGCCGCCAGCCGCTGGGTGCGCTCGCTCGCCACCAGCGCGCACGGGGTGCTCGACACCAGCATGAGCCGACCAATCCGGGCCGGCTGTGCTGCCAGCACGGCAGCACTCAGGTAGGCGCCCAGCGAAAAGGCCGCCACCCACGCGCCCGGCCCCTCGATACGCTCGGCCAGTGCGGCCACCGTGGCGGGCTGATCCGCTTCGAGCGGGATGTCCACATGCACCGGTTCGATCACCTCGGAGACGCGCTCGACCACCGGCGCCCACAGGGCCTCGGTGCACATGGTGCCGGGGATGAAATGGACGCGCGGCCTCACGCGGTGCTCACCGGGTTCAGCTCGGCTCGATGGTGTGCCGCGCGACCGCTTCGGCATAACACTGCACACAGACGATGGCCAGATCGTTGAATTCGCGAAAGGCCTCGGTCATGCCGTCTTCTTCCATGAACTTCTCTTCGCAGTCGTAACACCAGGCCTGCAGGTCGTCCGGGTCGTCGCTGTTCTCGATGACACCGCGCGCCGGCCCGTCGGTCGCCAGCATGTGCCGGCAGATCACGGCAGCCACGCGACGACCGTGGTCACCGCAATTGACCATCAACACATCGCCTTCACTGTCGTCCATGCGCTTCACCCTCCTGATACCGGGCGGCCGAAATGAATTCGCCGAAGGTTTCGCACCACACGATGGCGGTGCGGTAGGCGCCCACGTCGATGCTCGGCGGGACGGCGACGATGAAGTTCTTGAAGGTTTTCACCTCGCCCACCTGCACCATGGTGTGCTTGAGCCGTTTGAAGTCCGCCTCGGTTTCGACGAACTGCGGCGACAGGTACAGCCGGTAGTCCGGCCCCGGCGCAATCTCGCCCGCCAGGCCGATGCGCTCGTTCGACACCGACAGTGTGCCCTCGCCCCAGTGCAGCGCATCGCTGTCCTTGAGGTCGCGCCGGAACGTGCCGGTAAACCGGGCGGCCGCCGCTTGCGCCTGCACGTCGGCTGGTGACGGTGGCGGGGGCGCAATGAGAATGGGGAGTGCGTAGATCCCGGCGGCGAATCCCACCACCAGCATCAGCCCGTGCGAGACAACGAGCAGGAGTTTTTTCATCGGGCATGCCCCGGGCATCGGAGAAGCCCACAGCCTAGCGCCGGCGCCCGGCCACGACAAGCCGCCTCAGCCGGTCTTGATCTCCCGGTAGCGCTGCTGGCCCTTGAGCCGCTGGGCGCGGATCACGTGAATCTTCTGTTCCAGGCGCTGGCGCGCCCGTTTGCCCTCAGTCTGCATCAGCCGCGCTTCGAGTTCGCGCTGTCGGGCCTTGAGCGCCTTGATGGCCTTGCAGATCTTCTTGCGCGGGGTGTCCTCAAGCGGGCCGCGCAGCAGCGCACGCAATTTTCCGAGCATTTTCTGCGTCTTCATTTTGCGTGCTCCACATGACTGGGCGCACGCTCCGGTTCGTCATCGATCCGGTCAAGCACGGCCTCCACCTCGTCTGCACTGAGGGTCAGGTCCGTGGGCAGACGCTCGGGGGAATCGAGCGCCTCGACCAGGGCCGTGGCCATCCCCAGCAGATGCGTCATCAGATCGTGTGCGTAGGCACTGTCGTTCATCAGCGAGGTGGCCATCTGCGGCGTGATTGCGCCCTCCCGGATCAGGGAGGCCACGGTGCGCTGGCCGTGCCGGCGCTCGTCCGCCAGATGCACCTTAAGCGCGTCGAGTGACAGTTGTGTGACGGCGTCTTCATCGTCGCTGCGCAGCACCGCCAGCTCACGCAGCATTTCGCCCACATTGATGCGCAGCCGGTTGTATTCCCTGCGGATGTGGGTGTTCTGGGCGGCGGTGTAGTGCACCAGGTTCTTGCGCAGGTGCTTGGTGGCCTTGATGGCCGCAATCAACTCCATGTTGGCCTGCCACACATGCTTGAAGCGCTGTGCAAGCGACTCATGCATGGGCTTGGCGGTGGCCTGCGTGTAGAAGGCCATGTTGGCGCTGTAGATATCCTTGATGACCAGCTCGTACTGACGCCCGATGTCGATCTCGATCTCGTCCGCCTTCGGCTCGAGCAGCGTCTGCAGATCGCGCCCGGAGGTGACGTCCGAGCGGGTCAGGTTCATGCCGTGGGCAATCAGGGTGAAGGCGTTATCGAACAGGTGAAGCGTCTCGCGTCGCAAGGCCGTGATCGCCACCTCCGGGAACTCCAGCGCAGTCGCACTCAGGAAACGCGGCTGGTCGCGGGTCACGACCTTGCCCTTGATCGACACCGTCAATTGCTCGGCCAGGCGGCCGATGAAGGGGGTGAACAAGGCCACCCCGACCCCGTTGAACACCGTGTGGAAGACCGCCAGCTTGAGCGTGTAATCGTCAGCCGCAATGCCCACCCCACGGCTGATCGCATCGACCGCCATCACGAACACCGGCATCATCACCAGCGCAATCAGTCCGGTCGCCACATTGAAGAGCAGATGTGCCGCTGCCAGCCGCTTGCCCTCGACCGGCGCGCCGATGGCGCCGAGCAAGGCCGTGATGGTCGTGCCAACATTGGCCCCCACCGCCAGCGCCAGCGCGTTCTCGTAGGTGGTCTGTCCCGCACCCAGGGCGGTGATGATCAGCACCATGGTCGCGTGGCTCGACTGCATCACCACCGTGGCAATCACCCCGAACAGGGTGAACACGGCCAGGCCGGCGATGCCGGTCATCGCGTAGCGGGTCAGATCCAGTTCATTGGAAAAGCCCGCAAAACCTTCTTTCATGAAGTGAATGCCGAGAAACAGAAAACCCAGCCCCACCAGAATCCAGCCGATACCCTTGCTCGCGCGCGCCTCGCGCAACAGCATGAGCACCCCGAAGATGAGCATCGGCATCGCGTAGGCCGAGATCTTCACCTTCAAGCCGAACCCGGCCACCAGCCACGCCCCGGTGGTGGTCCCCAGGTTGGCCCCGAAGATGATCCCGATCCCCTGCGCCAGCCCGATCAGCCCCGCGCTGAGAAAACTGATGGTGATCACCGACACCAGCGAGGACGACTGCATCAGCGTGGTCGTCACCACCCCGAAGCCCAGGCTCTTGGCCACCGTGTCGGTCGTGCGCCGCAGAATGCCTTCGAGCGTGCCCCCCGAGAACGCCTTGAAGCCCTCCTCCATACACAGCATGCCGAACAGGAATACGGCCACGCCCGAAGCAATGTCGGTAAAGGTGGAGCTGGTCCACAGCCCCCAGGCCAGCGCGGCGAAAACGACGGCGAGGGTCAGGCGGTTAAGCATGGGGGCCGGGTGCGGCGGGAATGGAAAGGGAGCGCTTCATCCATGTGCGGATGATAGGAGGGTGCGCTGACAGGCGCCAGCATGCACTGACCGACAGCTGCCCGGCGAGATGGGTGCCCCACCGGAAACGCGATCGCGTGCAATAACCGGGCAACCCGATTGATCCGTGGGGCGGTCGAATGACCTATCGCGATTCGCTCGATGCCTCGTTGAACAAGACCTTGTTCGAAAACGGATCAGTCACCGTGAAACACCGTCCGCCCCAGGGCGCCTGCTCGATACCGGGCTTGCAGTAGGTGTATTGCCGCGAGGAGACCTCGCGATACAGCGCGTCGAGGTCTTCGACATCGACGAAGACCTTGCTCCCGGGCGTGCAGTCACCCGAATGCTCGCTCAAATGCAGCACCAGATCGCCCTTTGACACCTGCATGTAGATCGGAAAGCCCGGCTCGAACCGATGCGCCCAGTCCAGTTTCATGCCCAGAAAGCCCAGATAGAAATCCTTGGCCTTCTCTTCATCAAAGATGCGGAGAATCGGTATGACCTGACATTTCATGCTCACCTCGTGACCCTCAATTGACATCGCGTGATATTCCCGAGAAACGGTCTGATCAGGGCGAGTGGGGGCAAAACGACGGATATCGAAGCCGTGTTGGGTCGGCCCAAAGCTACACACTCCCAGACTACGCCATGCCCCACATGTCGTGCATCACGCCGGCTCGCTCTTGAAGCTTGATTCGCAATATTGCTTGAGGCCAGCCAGACGCTTTCTCGTGGTCCAGGAAAAGTAGGCGGAGGCAATTCGGTCTCCAGCCCACGCGAACCAGGCCGGTCGTGTCGAGATCGAATACCGAAATTTCACGATCGTGCCTGCGTCCCCCGCGCACTCGAATATCCAGGAACCCGCAAAGCGCTTCAGCAAGGCGGGCCCTTTGATCATCTTGATTGCAGCCCGCTGCGGGGGTGCGATCTGGACAAACTCAACCCACATTTTCATGCCCAGTTTGGATCTTACGAGTACCTGGGAACCGATGGCCGGCGGACTCATGGAGCCGCGAACCACTTCGATGGACTCGGGAAACGGATCCCATTCATAGCGGACGCCGTAGTCTTGCGACACTTGGTAAACATGCTCGACCGGCGCGCTGATGGCGATGCATTGCTCGATGATGGCCATGGAAGACGTCTTGAAAGTAGCGACAAAGCGCGCTTGATCAGAAACAGGGACTTGATTTCCCGAAGGCAGCAATCCGGTGGCAGTTTGAAGTGATGTCTCGTTTTGACCTCAAGTAACACCAAAGAGTGGCGCGCTGGGCCACGATCATGCCTTACGCAGCCATCAAGAGACCGAACTTGTACAAGCCCTGGAGCACCGCCAGCTGGATCGCAACGATCAGGAACGTGAGAAGGAAAGCGCCAAGAAACGAAGGGCGTAAAACGAGCCAGTAGACAACAGAAATGGCGACGTAAGGAGCGAGAAGCCCTGCAAACCCGGGAAACGCATAAAAGGATGCAGCGGTCGCGATGACCCCGAAGAACACTGCGATTGCGCTGGACACCAGCGTTGTGTTCTCCGCACCGATGAGGCTGGCCCCGACTTTGACGGGAATCACCGTCGTGAGAAGCAAAAGCACCCCCAGGACGAGCAGCGAATTGCTTGAGTAGTGAAGATTGATTGCTGATTCCATCTGTTTCCTTCCTGAGGACATTCCGTCTGCGAAATTCTCGGCACGCCGCGGCCCTCGCGATGACGCCATCAGCCGTCCCGGGAACGCGAGTCATTGCGGCTTCGCTCGACTCGCGGCGCACGACGCAATACTAAACAACCCCTTCGTCATACGCCATTCAAATAATCATGCTGCCGAAAAAGTGCCAGTGAAAAGTCTCACTGAAGCGAACGGGCAGCGCTCCTGACGGAACATTCCGCATCTACGACCTCTCGGGCAATCTCCACCAATCTCGCCACCCCCCGCCCCGCGAAGTCCGGCTCCGCCATTACCAGATAAAGCGTCACCTTCATCTCACCGCCATCGCGCATCTCCAGCGGCGCGAGCTCACCTCGCGCCAGCGCCCACCGGATGTGCTCTTCCGGCAACCATGCAAACCCATGACCCGAGGCCACCGCGTCGATGGCACTGGCCATCTGGCTGAAGGTCCATCGCTGTTCGACTTCCACCGACCGGGTTTTCCGGTCGCGGGTGGTGCCGCTGTCACGCACGACGATGTGGCGGTGGCGTTTAAGGTCACTGCCGGTGACCGGTCGGCCGAGGGCATGCAGAGGGTGGGACGGGTGGGCGACCGGGATGATGCTCAGGCTCATGAGCGGGTGGCCGAAGAAGCCGGTCGGTACATGGGGGGTGATGGCGATGTCGGCCTGGCCGGCGAGCAGCGCTTCGGTGGTGCCGTGGAGGACGGATTCGAGGACTTCGACGCGGGTGTCGGGTGCCTCTGCGCCGAAACGGGCCAGGCATTTGAACAGCAGCCAGGTGGGGAACAGCACTTCGGCGGCGAGCCAGATTTCCGGCTCCCAGCCGGCGGAGAGGCTGCGGGCCGACTTTTCCAGCTGGGCGGCTTCATCCACCAGCACGCGGGCGCGGCGGTAGAGGAGCTGGCCGACCTCGGTGAGCTGCGCGCGGCGCCCGACCAGTTCGAAGGCTTTCACGTTCAGTTGCGCTTCGATGCGCTGCACCGCGTAGGTCACGGCGGACTGGCTCTTGTGCAGTGCTTCGGCGGCCTGGGCGTAGCCACCCGCCTCGACCACGGTGACGAGGGCGCGCCATTGCTCAAGGCTGATGTGGGGCACAGGCGACATAGATCAATTCATTCGATAGGAATCGTCAAAATATTCTGCTTTTTTATCAACCTGTTCAACCTTAAATTCACTCCATACCCCCAACACGTTAAGGAGTGACCCCATGAGCACCCTGCTTCAGATTCGATCCAGCCTGTTTTCCGACCAGGGCCAATCCAGCCAGTTGGCCGATCAGTACGTGGCCCGTTGGCAAGCCGCCCATCCGGAGGGCACCGTGGTAACCCGAGATCTGGCGGCCAACCCGATTCCGCACCTGACGGCCGAGCGCTTTGGTGCCTTTACCACGCCGGCCGAGCAACGCACTGCCGAGCAGCAGGCCGTAGTGACCGAATCGGACGCGCTGATTGCCGAGCTGCGCGCTGCCGATGTGGTGGTGCTGGGCCTGCCGCTGTACAACTTCGGCATGCCCTCGACGCTCAAGGCGTATATCGACCACATCGCCCGCGCGGGTGAGACCTTCCGCTACACCGCCAACGGCCCCGAGGGTTTGCTGGGCGGCCGGCAGGTGCGCGTGTTCGCGGCGCGCGGCGGGCTGTATGCGGGCACGCCGCTCGACACCCAGAGCAGCTACCTGCGCAACTTCCTGGCCTTTCTGGGCATCACAGACGTGGAGTTCATCTACGCCGAGGGCCTGGCCATGGGCGATGAATCCCGTCAGAACGCCCTGTCGCAAGCACACAGCCGCGTGAGCGCGCTGGCCGTCTGAGGCCGCGACGCGCTCCGCCTCACAGGAGAGACACATGACAACCAGAACCCTTGCCCAACGCATTGTCTCGGCGCCCACGTCGGATGGCGCCGGGGTACGCCTGCGCCGTAGCCTGGGGCAGCACCAGGGCGCCCGGCTCGACCCCTTCCTGATGCTCGACGAGTTCTCGAGCGACAAGGCCGATGACTACATCGCCGGCTTTCCGTCGCATCCTCATCGGGGCTTCGAGACCGTCACCTACATGCTCGACGGCCACATGCTGCATGAAGACCACATGGGCAACCGGGGCGATCTGCTGCCCGGTGGCGCCCAGTGGATGAGCGCGGCGCGCGGCATCATTCATTCGGAAATGCCCCAGCAGGAGTCGGGCCGCATGCGCGGCTTCCAGTTGTGGATCAACCTGCCCGCGGCGGAAAAGATGAAGGACGCCGGCTATCGCGACATCCGGCCCGAGGAAATCCCCGAGGCAACGCTGCCGGGCGGCGCTCAGGTGCGGGTGCTGGCGGGGCGCATCGAGACCGCATCCGGCACGCTGGAAGGCCCGGTCACGGGCGTGACCACCGAGCCGGTGTATATCGATGTCAGTCTGCCGGCGGGCGGCCGTTTCGAGCATGCCGTACCCGAGGGCCACAGCGCGTTCGTGTATGTGTTTGAAGGTCGCGCCGCGATCGGCACGGACACGCTCGACACCCATGCGGCCGGAGTGCTCACGGAGGGCGACCGGGTCGAGATGGCCGCCCACGAGGGGCCGGTGCGCTTTCTGCTCATTGCCGGGCGGCCGATCAGGGAGCCGGTGGTGCAGTACGGCCCCTTCGTGATGAACACCCGCGAGGAGATCGAGCAGGCACTGGCGGATTACCAGTCGGGGCGGCTGACAGCCTGAGCCTGTCGGCGGCCGTCAGCCCACCCGGGGTTCAGCAGCAGGCACCCGGTGTGCCTGCACGCTGGGCCACGTCGAAGGGCACCGCCTCGCCGCAGCCTTCGAACAGGCCGTAGTGGGTGTCGAAGTTGCCGATGAACTCGAAGTGCGGCGCAAAGCGGGTGTCGTGCAGCATGCGCCAGGTGTTACCACACACCGGGAAGATGCGGCCGGTGTCGATGCTGTGGTGCTTGTCGAGCACGAAGCGGTGCGGGTGCTGCGGCACCGTGCCGCGATAGATCACGGCCTGGCCGTAGTCTTCGCAGGCGGTTTCGAGCCCGTCGAGCTTGAAGAGGCGATAGGTGGCCGAAAAGAAGCGGATGTTGCCGGTACGCTCGGCCAGCGTCGGGTCGGTCACTTCCAGCGGGCGGTCTTCGAGCAGGCGCGGGTCGGCGAAGCCGGCGGCGTGCGAAAGCCGGTTGAAGTCTTTCCAGTACAGCGCACCACCCAGGCATTCGCCATAGAGCACCGGGTCGTTGCGCACCGCGTCCGGCACGCGGCGATCCGCATATACGTCCGAGAAGTAGAACTCACCGCCCGGCTTGAGCAGGCGAGCGACACCGTCGAGCACCGCCGCCTTGTCGGGGGAAAGATTCACCACGCAGTTGGAGACGATCACGTCGAAGCTGCCGGGCTGCAGCTCGAGCGCGTCGAGCTGCTCGATGTAGCCATGCTCGAAGCGCACATTGCTTTTCGCGTAACCGAAGACCTCGCGGTGAAAATCTTCATGCGCGCGGGCAACCGCCAGTTGCTCGTCGGTCATGTCCACACCGACCACCTCGCCGGCAGGGCCCACCAGTTGCGCCAGCGCATACACATCGCGGCCCGAGCCGCAGCCCAGGTCGAGCACGCGGCAGCCTTCGATCTGCGGGGGCGCGACCAGCCCGCAGCCGTAGTAGCGGCTGAGCACTTCCGGGTGAATCTTCGCGAGCAGCGGCTTGAGCCATTCGGGGATGAGGGTGATGTCGCAACACGCGGTGGTCTTGAGGTCGTCGCTGCTGCTCAGTTGCTTGCCGTAGTAATCCTGAACGATGTCGTGCATGAATGCTGTCCTGTGGGTGACTTCAGTGTTTGACCCCGCCAAGGCGCCACGCCTTACATCGGCCCGCCCCGATCATCACTTTTTCCGGGCCCGGTGGGCGGCGGCCTTGGCGCGGTTGCCGCACACCGCCATGGAGCACCAGCGGCGCTTCTGGTTCTTGCTGGTGTCGACAAACCACAGCGTGCACGGCGGCCATTCGCAGTTCTTCACGCTCACGAGCTGATCCGACGCAATCAGTTCGGCCATCTGCGCCGCCAGCGGTGCGAGCAGATGCTCCGGCCGGCTGAAGCTGGCCTGCCAGTGCAGATGCACATGCGATCCCACGGCCTCGATGACACGCACCTGCTTGTCGCGGGCGAGCCAGCGGTTGAGCGGCTCGAGCTCGTCGATGGCGCTGGCAGGAAAGGGGTCACCGGCATATCGGGTGATGAGGTCGCGGTACCACTCGCGTAGTTGCCGGGCCTGAGTGGCGAGCTTGTCGAGCACGTCCTCGCCCGCCTCGCTCGCAACGCGCTCGATCACATCGTCGTCCACCAATCCCGCCGCCCGCAGCCAGTCGAGCAGCCCGGCGCCATCGCCCCACCACTCGATCTCGTTGCCCCACGGCGCGCAACGGCTGTTGAGCGCATCGAGCGCCGGATGCTCGGCCACCAGAAACGGCGCCGGCTTTTCCTGACCCGCCTCCATCGTCATTCCTTTCATGAAACCGAAACAAGAATAACCATCAAAAAACATGTTGACAAGTTACCAATACCCACAATAACTTGTTAACAGCGATTTTGCTGGTTACTTTTATTCAGGAGTTCATCATGACTCGTTTGCTGCACATCATTGCCTCGCCCCGCGACGAGGCCTCCCATTCCAACACCCTCGCCAAGGCCTATCTGGAAACGCGCCGCAAGGTCGATCCGGGGGTGACGGTGGACACCATTCACCTGTGGCATGCCAAGCTGCCGGAGTTCGACGGCGACAAGGCCGCCGCCAAGATGACCTTCTTCGGGGTCGGGTCCATGGACGACACCCGCCAGAGCGCGTGGGACCAGATCGTGGACATCACCGAGCGCTTCCGCCAGGCGGACGAATACGTGTTTGCGGTGCCCATGTGGAACGGCGGCGTGCCCTACAAGCTCAAGCAGTACATCGACCTCATCACCCAGCCCGGGCTACTGTTCGGCTTCGACCCGGAGCGCGGCTACTTCGGTCTGCTGGAAAACAAGCGGGCCACGGTGTTCTACACCGCCGGCGTCTTCGCCCCAGGCGTCGAATCCAAGTACGGAGAAGACTTCCACTCCACCTATCTGAACTGGTGGCTCAAGACCATTGGCGTCAATGACATCGATGCCGTGCGTCTTCAGCCCTCTTTGCTGACAGCTGACCCCGCCGGCGACCAGGCCGCGGCCGTCAAGCGCGCGGAAAACCTCGCGACCACGCGATTTCAATAATCCCAATCAAAGGAGCACACCATGCCCATCATCGACATCAAGGTCTTCAAGGACGAACTGAGCCCGGAGCAGTCCCGGGCACTCATTGCGCGCATCACCGATGCGGTCACCGAAGTGACCAGCGAAAAACTCAGGGAGGTCACCTGGGTGACCATGACCGAAGTGAAGGACGGTCACTGGGGCGTCGGCGGCAAGGCCATCGGCCTGCCCGATGTGAAGGCCATGATCGCCAGCTGAGGCGGGCATGGCGTCGGGTCGTCAGAGGCGGCCCGACACCCGCATGCCTTCCAGTCGCAGGGCAATGGCCTGCTCGATGTCGTTCAGTTGCGAGCGGATGCGCGCGGCCTCGGCCGGGTCGGTCGTGTGTTCGAGTGCGTCTCGCAGTTCGGCCCGTTTGCGGAACATGAAGATCTCGGGCGGGACCGCATCGGCATTGCGCAGCACCTTGAAGGGCATGCGGAACTCGCCCGGCGTTTCAACAAAGCCGTCGGCCTTCATGGGCTTGCCGAAGCTCTCGGCACTCTGGATTTCACCCGTCTCGTACGCGCGGGCGATGAGCTTGCCGATTTCGTCGTCCTGCGTCTGGATCAGCAGGTCACGTTTCTTGCGGCGCTCGGATTCGGCAGGATCGGTCATAAGGGCGTCCAGACGGGCGTTGACGGAAATTATGACCCCCCAGTGGGGCGTGATGGTTCCCCGGTCGCCGCCCTGCCGCCCGTAAAATGACAATTAAATTGTTGATAACGAAGCTTAAAGTTCTGCGAACGAACGGTCGATAGCGCTCCTAGAGAATTAATAAAATTCCAAAGGGAGACACTCCGCATGTTCACGCTCACCCAAGGCATGAACCTGCGCCATCAGTTTGCACTGCTGAGCGCACTTGCCTCTTTAATCCCCATCGCTCTCATCGTTGCCATCGTCAATGCGCTTGGCACCCCCCTGAACGCAACCGCCCATGCCCTGCTCTGGCCGACGGCCGTGGGCACCGTCTGGCTGTTCAGTTTCTTGATTGCCGGCGCCCTGCTCAAACCCCTGGACAGCCTCAGCGAACACCTGGCGCGCGTCGAAATGGGGGATCTGCAGACGCCATTGCGCCTGCCCGGTTCGCTACAGGACAGGGCCGAGGCCAGCGTGCGCGAATACCAGCAGGGACTCACGCGTCGCCTCGAAGCCATCGCGGGCGACTTCCAGTCCATGTTCAAGGCGCCCTTCACCATGAAGCAGGACACACAGGTCCAGCTGGGCGGGCTTCGCGTGCCAGAGCTGTGGTCTGGCTCGTCACAGCTCTCGGGCAACAATCAGTCACTCGAGTCCTTCACCGCGCGCACCGGCTGCCCGACCACGGTCTTCATCAAACTCGGCAAGGAGTTCGTCCGCGTGGCGACCACCTTGCAAAATGCCGAGGGCAACAAGGTGGTGGGCACCCCACTGGGTATTTTCCACCCGGCCTATGCGCCACTCACCGAGCAGCGCGAGTATGTCGGCCCGGCGCAGCTGTTCGGCCGCAACTATGCGACCAAATACACCCCCATCAAGGACGCCAGCGGCGAGGTGGTGGCGGCGCTGTTCGTGGGCGTGCATGCCGACGGCGACGTCACCGGCAACCAGCTGGTGCGCATGGCCATCGCGCTGTCGTCGCTCACCGGCAAATATGTGCGCCTGCTCTCGCGCATCAAGAACTCGTCGGGCATGTCCACCGATGCGGCCGGCAAGCTCGGCAGCAATATCGAACAGACACGCCAGATCGTCCAGAACCAGCAGGCCCAGGCCGTGGAAGCGGTGCAACTGATGGAACAGCTGCAGTCGCGTGCGGACAAGCTCTACGAAAACTCCGTGCAGGCGTCCGAACTGGCGGCGCGCGCCGATGCCGAATCCACCAACAACCGGGCCACCATCGACTCGGTGCAGGCAATGTTCAGGTCCCTGACCGAATACGCCGAGGAAACCCTGGCGGTGGTGCATCAACTGGTCGAGGAGTGCGAACAGATGAGCGGCATTACCGAGGCCATCAACCGGCTCACCGAGCAGACCAACCTGTTGGCACTCAATGCCGCCATCGAGGCGGCCCGCGCCGGCGAGGCCGGTCGCGGCTTCGCCGTGGTGGCCGACGAGGTGCGCAACCTCGCCAACCAGACCAAGGAGTCGGCGGGCGGCATCATGCACAACATCCAGAACGTGCAGGCCAAAGCCAAGGCGACCGACCAGATCATGTCGAAGCAGCGCGACCAGGTGACCGCCGGCGTGGCTCAGGTTCGCCAGGCGGGCGAGGCGATGACCTTCATTACCGACTTCGTCCACGACATCAGCCAGTACAACAAGAACAACGCCACCTTCTCGTCCGAGCAGTCGGACCTGGTGCGCCACATGAAAACCAACGCGAATGCACTGGCCGACATGGTCAGCCAGATCGTTCAGGGCAATGACGACATCGAGGACTCGGCCTCGCGCATGGGCGAGATATCGCATCAGCTCAATTCCATCGCCAACCAGTTCCGGGTGGGCGCGGCGAGTCACTGATTTTTTCACGCAGTACGCGAACCGGTCAGGCGCTGGCCGGTCCGAATACAGGTAGGGTCGCCGCGCGTCCCGCGTGGCGACCGCTCAGGTCATTTCAACCTGGAGATGACCGTTGCGCACGTGGCGGCACTCGCACGCACGGTGTCGCGCCGCCAGCGCTCCTCGGTCGTTCCCGGGATCAACCCAGGAGGGACCACCATGAACGACTCAACCCACCGTCTTCAGAACGTACGCCTCGGCGATGTCCGCTATCAGGTGCCGGAGCCCGGCATGCCCCGCCATGTGGATGCGCGCTCGTCGGCCATCGAAGTCATGACCGACCTGCACCGCGTCCCCGCCGCCACCGTCTCGGCCTCAATGCCTTTGGACATGACCCGTCAGGCCATGATCCTGCGCGGCGTGCGCATGCTGCTGGTGGTCGACACCGAGCGCGCGGTCAAGGGGCTCATCACCGCCAGCGACCTGCTCGGCGAGCAACCCGTGACCATCTCCCAGGCCCGCGGCATCAAGCCCTCGGAACTGACCGTGGGTGACATCATGACGCCGGTGGCCCAGATCGAAGCCTTCCGCTTGCATGACGTCCTCAAATCCAGCGTGGGCGAAATCGTCACCGCCCTCAAGCAGATGGGTCGCCAGCACGCCCTCGTGATCGAAAGTCATGCCGGCGAAACGCCCAGCATCCGCGGCATTTTCTCGGCATCGCAGATTGCCCGTCAGATGGGCATCCCGCCGTTCGTGGATGAACTGGCGCGCACGTTTGCGGAGATCGAGGCGGCCGTCGGCGCCTGAGTCGAGCGGGTCGCCGCCTGCCCGCTCCCCTGAACGGCCACGCTGATCGCCCACGTTGGCGCGGTCCGCCTGTGACCGCGCCTCGAGCTTTACTGCGCCGACGTGCGCTCCAGTTCGAATTCGGCGCACGGACTCACCGCGCCGGTGGCGCATTCGAAGGTGAGTTTACGGAATTTGAGCGTATTGGCTGCGCTCCAGCGCACGTCAGCCGGGCCCCAGTCCGGCGTCTGCACCTTGTGGACGAGTGTCAGATCGCCATCCACATAGCGATGGATTTCGAGCACATTGGGGTCGTAGTCGGCTTCAACGTCCTGCTGTGCCATGGCCACCAGGTCGCCCTCGGGGGCAAACAGGGGGTATCCGCTCAGGGTCCGATACGCGCCGGAGCGAAGATCAAGCCAGCCGAATCGCCCGCCCTCGGCCGTCTGCTCGAACACCACCAGGAGTCGGCGGTCCGCCAGCAGTTCGATCGCCACGTAGGTGACACTGCCCGCCTCGAGCACCCGAGCATGTCCGTTGTCGAGCGTCACGCGCAAGGCGCCGGTCGCGTTGCGTTCAACCGGCGCATCCAGTTGCGCTTCGAGCTGGCGCGCGCAGTCGAGCGAGTTCGACAGGGCCGGGCACTCGAATTTGCCCTGAACCGCGCTGAACTGTCCGGCGGTACACACGGCAGACATCAGGCTCAGCCACATGGTCAGCAGGATCTTCATGGTCGGACCTCGTGATCAGCTTGTCATCATCGCCGGGGTCACCGGCAGCACACCTGCACTGTAGCGTTCGCCCGTGCGCGCGCCCATGGGGCATCCACCCCATCCTGGCGCATCACCACGCAAAAAACCGGCTCGCGGGAACCCCCGCGAGCCGGTTCAAGAGGCCTTGGGGCCGGATCAGTAAGGTGAGGTCACGATCACGCTGCCCGCCCCCGAACCATCGAAGCCGAGCGTCGCGTGCGTTACGGTGCTGACCGTAAAGCTCACGCTGGGTACCGTGCTCTTGAGGCTGGACTTGCCCACTGCACACTGTCCATTGGCATCACTGGTGCACGATGCGCTGCCGTTGGCGCCATCGCCCCAGTTACCGCTCAGGGTGGCATTGGCGACCGGGTTGCCCAGGTCATCAACCAGTTGCACATAGACGATGGCCGTCCAGCGCTGGCCCTTGTCGGTACTCACGCCGGTCTGCAGATCCGCCACCCGCACGGTGCTCGCCACCGCCTGGTCGGTGATGGTGACCGACACGGTTTCGCTCACGGTGTTGCTGGCCGAATCGGTGACCGTGGCCGTGATGAGGTGATCCCCCAGGCTCAGGGTCGTGACGGCCAGATTGGGGCCGCTGCCAATGAAGCCATCCAGGCTGGAGCTCCAGCTGATGCCGGAGGACAGGTCGCCGTCCTCGTAATCATCGGCGCTGGCGCTGAGGACCACGGGCTCGCCCTGGAGCACCACGGCGCCATCGGTGGGCTCGCTCACCGTAAGGACCGGCATCTGCTCGCCCGGCTGGCCCTGGCTCTCGATACGCACCAGCGACACACTGACGCTATCGGTGTTGCCGTTGCCGGTCGTGCGATCGGTGTCCTGCACACGGACGATCACGGTGCCCGAGGTGGTGGCCGGCAGCGTCGTGCTCAGGGTCTGCTCGCCCGTACCGTTGTCCAGCACGCCGAAGGTCGTGAAGGTGCTGCCATCGTCGGACCAGGCAAAGCTGAAGTCATCGCCCTCGCTGTTGGCCGGCGCATTGGCGACCACCGACAGCGTCATGAGCGCACCCGGTTGCACGCCGGTGATGTTCCAGCGGTGATCCAGGCTGCTCACACGGTTGCTGGGGCGACCGCCCTGATGCGTCTCGGACAGCTGTTCGCTGCCGGTGACGACGGTGGTATTCACATAGGAACCGGCGCTCACCGTGCCGTCCACCGTGGCTTCACTGGTGGCATGGAAACGGCTGGGCAGGCTGATGGTGACCGCTTCGCTCAGGTTCGACCAGGCCGAACCGGCGCTGTTGTAGGCCTCCACCTGGTACACATAAGTGCCGCTGGCGAGGTTGTTGTCGCTGAAGCTGCCTCCGTCTTTGGCCACGGCGCCGACCTGCACAAACAGGCCGCCATCGACCTGGCGCATGACACGGTAGCCGGCTTCGTTGCTGGTGGCGGTGGAGGCCGGATCGGTCCACACCAGGGCAATGCCGTTCTCGCCCACGAGCGAAGCCGTCAGATCGGTCGGTGCGCTGGGCGGCTCGGTGGCCACCACGTCTTCGGGCACAGAACCGCTGATGGTGTATTGCCCCAGGCTGCCATAGCTGGAATAGCCGGTGGCCGGATCGCCCTCGCCCACCCCGGCGACGGCCAGATAGTAGCGGCCTGCAGCGACGCTCACCGACACGCTGGCGTCGGTCTCGCCGATGGGGTTGCTCTGGGCGATCAGGTTGCCGGCCCCATCGTAGAGGGAGGCCAGGACATCCAGGTCGGAACCGCGCAGGTTCGAGCTGGCATAGCGCTCGCGCCAGTCGGGCACGACGCTCAGGTCGATCACGCCAGCCCCGGAGTCAATGTAGAACAGGTCGATATCGCTGCTGTCTTCGATCACGCCCTTGTTGTGGGAGAACACATTGTCAGGGTCGCTGACCGGGGTGCTCGAAGCGATGGTCGTGCCGCTGCGCACCAGGGGCGTCGCATTGGCCAGCACGATGTCTTCGTGATCGTCGGCGCGATAACCGAGGCGCCCGGCGATGATCGCCAGGTCGTCCTGGGTGTTGTTGGCATCGGCGTATTCGCCGCGGCTCCACTGGGTGACGTTGGTGTAGTAGCCCGCACCCATGATCGGCGCCCACGAGGTGTTGCCGCTGCCATGCCCCAGGTAGTAACCGGTGGTGGAGGTGCCGTCATGGGACAGCCCCAGGTTGTGACCCAGCTCGTGCGAGGCCGCTTCGGCGATGGTGTGGACCGAGTTCACGCCGTCCTGGAACACCAGGGCCGGTTGATAGTAGGGGTAATTGCTGTTGCCCCACACGCCCACGTAAGCCACACCGCCACAGGAACAGGTATAGATCGGGTTGCCGTTCTGGTCCGCCTTTCGGGTCACGAGAATATGACCCACATTCGGGCCGAAGCTCGCCGGCTGTTCGGTCGTCACGTCGATATCGAAGGCGGCGAAATCCTCGGCAATGCGCTTCCACACATCGGCGATGGCATTGACCTCGGTCTGCGAGAAGCTCGCCGGATTACCGTCGGTGTCGTAGGGCTTCATGATCAGCGGATCGACCCCGGCATTGGCGTTCCAGACCGTGCCGGACACCGTGTGACCGTCCATGTCCAGATAGACCGTGCGCGAAGCGCCCGGCTTGCTGTGCAGCAGGAAGACATTGCTGGCATCCACCTGCTCGATGCCCGGCGTGGCAGTAACGTCGACCGTACCGGCCTGCTCGATGGTCGGGTCTTCGTAGAAGATGCCGCCGCGAGGGTCCACGCGCAATTGAGCCGCATCGGCCGCCGGGAATTCGAACCCCTGCAGCCAGCGCAATGCACGTGCCTTGGCGGCAGGCGGCAGGTTCTCCAGATTGGAGCGCAACAGGCCCGGGGGCAGCTCGGTGATGTCACCGGGCTGTCCAAGACCGAAAGCGGCCGCCTGCGGGGGCGCGGCGTTGGCGTCGGCAATGACAAAGCCGGCACTGGCCAGCCCCACCATCACAAGACGCATGAAACGCGTCGACATGCGAACGGAATAAGTCATCGGCATTGCCTCCTCAGGCTGGCGTTCTCGGGGTCCGAATCCTAACGTCAGATGAGTCCGTGTCTTGAGTCACACGACGTAAGCGCGGTTCGAACGGCCGGATCGCCTGACCAACGGTCGACACCGCCCGAGGCAGACCCCAAAAAAACGGCCTGCAGTGCAGGCCGGGAAGAGACAAGCAGGTAATCCTGCAAGCAATGGACGGGCGACGCTTACATGCTGCGGCGGTACTGGCCACCCACCTCGTACAGCGCGCTGGTGATCTGGCCGAGCGAGCAGTGGCGCACCGCGCCCACCAGCAACTCGAACACGTTACCGTTCTCGATCACGGTCTGGCGCAGCTTGCCCAGCCAGGCTTCGGCCTCGGTAGCGTTGCGCTGCTGGAAGTCGGTCAGTCGGGTGAGCTGGCCCTGCTTTTCCTCTTCCGTGGAGCGGGCCAGTTCGATCTCCTGATCCACATGCCCCTTCGGGTTGAGGAAGGTGTTCACGCCAATGATCGGGTAGGAGCCGTCGTGTTTCTTGTGCTCGTAGTAGAGCGACTCTTCCTGGATCTTGCCGCGCTGGTAGCCGGTTTCCATGGCGCCGAGCACGCCGCCGCGATCGGAGATGGCTTCAAACTCGCGCATCACCGCCTCTTCGACCAGATCGGTCAGTTCGTCGATGATGAAGCTGCCCTGGTTGGGGTTCTCGTTCTTGGACAGGCCCCACTCGCGGTTGATGATGAGCTGGATCGCCATCGCCCGGCGCACCGACTCCTCGGTGGGGGTGGTGATCGCCTCGTCGAAGGCGTTGGTGTGCAGGCTGTTGCAGTTGTCGTACAGCGCAATGAGCGCCTGCAGCGTAGTGCGGATGTCGTTGAAGTCCATCTCCTGCGCATGCAGGGAACGGCCCGAGGTCTGGATGTGGTACTTGAGCTTCTGGCTGCGCTCGTTGGCGCCGTACTTGTTCTTCATGGCCACCGCCCAGATGCGGCGCGCCACACGGCCGATCACGGTGTATTCCGGGTCCATGCCATTGCTGAAGAAGAAGCTCAGGTTGGGCGCGAAGTCATCGATGTGCATGCCGCGCGCCAGATACGACTCCACGTAGGTGAAGCCGTTGGCGAGCGTGAAGGCCAGCTGGCTGATCGGGTTCGCGCCGGCCTCGGCGATGTGATAGCCGCTGATCGACACCGAGTAGAAGTTGCGCACCTGGTGGTGCACGAAGAACTCCTGAATGTCGCCCATCATCTTGAGCGCAAACTCGGTGGAGAAGATGCAGGTGTTCTGGCCCTGGTCTTCCTTGAGGATGTCGGCCTGCACCGTGCCGCGCACGGTGGAGAGCGTCCAGGCACGGATCTTCTCGGCTTCTTCCTCGGTCGGTTCGCGGCCGTTGTCGGCGCGGAACTTGTCCATCTGCTGATCGAGCGCGGTGTTGAAGAAGAAGGCCAGGATGATCGGCGCCGGGCCGTTGATGGTCATCGACACCGAGGTGGTCGGCGCGCACAGGTCGAAGCCGTCGTACAACACCTTCATGTCGTCGAGCGTGGCGATAGAGACACCCGAGTTGCCGACCTTGCCGTAGATATCCGGACGCAGATCCGGGTCGCAGCCATAGAGCGTGACCGAATCGAAGGCGGTCGACAGACGATGCGCCGGCATGCCTTCGGACACTTTCTTGAAACGACGGTTGGTGCGGAAGGCATCGCCCTCGCCCGCGAACATGCGGGTCGGGTCCTCGCCCTCGCGCTTGAAGGCGAACACGCCGGCGGTGTAGGGGAAGGAACCGGGCACGTTCTCTTTCATCAGGAACTTGAGAATCTCGCCTTCGTCCTCGTACCCGGGCAGCGCCACCTTGCGGATCTTGCTGCCGGAGAGCGATTGGCTGGTGAGCTGGGTGCGGATCTCCTTGTCGCGGATCTTCACCACATATTCGTCAGCGGCGAACAGCGCCTTCTCGGTCGGCCACTGTTCAAGCAACTTGCGGGCGGTCGGCGTGAGCTCGCCGTCCTTCCAGTTGATCAGCTCGTCGAAATGGGCCGCCGGCTTGTCGCACTGTTCGAACAAGGCCTTGGCCGTGCGCAGGGACTGACGCTCGCGGGCGATGCGCGACTGACGCTCGATCTCCTTGTGATAGCCGCGCACGGTGTCGGCGATTTCGGCGAGATATCTAACCCGCTCCGGCGGCACGATGGCACGGCCGCGGGAGGAGGAACGCACCGTCACGCGGGGCAGCTTGCCCGGCTTGGCCTGCAGGCCATGCTCGACCAGGGTCGGGAAGATGGACTGATAAAGCGCGGTCACGCCGTCATCGTTGAAGCGCGCGGCCATGGTGCCGAACACCGGCATCTCGTCCGGGCTCAGGGAGAACAGCTCGCGGTTGCGCTGGTACTGTTTGCGCACGTCGCGCAGGGCGTCTTCGGCGCCCTTGCGGTCGAACTTGTTGATGGCCACGACATCGGCGAAGTCGAGCATGTCGATCTTCTCGAGCTGGCTGGCCGCGCCGAACTCCGGCGTCATCACATACAGCGAGGTATCCACGAAAGGCACGATGGCCGCATCGCCCTGGCCGATGCCGGAGGTCTCGACGACTACCAGATCGAAGCCCGCCAGCTTGCAGGCGGCGATCACCTCGGGCAGCGCCGCCGACACCTCCGCGCCCGTGTCGCGGGTGGCGAGCGAACGCATGTAGATGTGCTCATGCTCGATGGCGTTCATGCGGATGCGGTCGCCCAGCAGCGCACCGCCGGTGCGCTTGCGCGACGGGTCGATGGAGATGATGGCCAGCTTGAGCGCGTCTTCCTGATCGAGGCGGAAGCGACGCACCAGCTCGTCGGTGAGCGAACTCTTGCCCGCCCCGCCGGTGCCGGTGATGCCCAGCGTCGGCACTGTGAGCTTCTCTGCCGCGGCGATGATGGCCTTGCCGGTGGCCGCGTCGTAGGCGCCGTTCTCCAGCGCGGTGATCACCTGCGCCAGCGCACGGCGGTCGCCCTTTTCGAGCAGCTTGACCACATCCTTGCCCTTGGGCGCGAAGGCAGTGGCCTCGAAATCCGCCTGCTCGACCAGATCGTTGATCATGCCCTGCAGGCCCATGCGGGCGCCGTCTTCGGGCGAGTAGATGCGGGTTACGCCGTAGTCGTGCAGATCCTTGATCTCGGACGGCACGATCACGCCCCCGCCGCCGCCGAAGACCTTGATGTGCTCGCCGCCATGGGCCTTGAGCAGATCGATCATGTACTTGAAGTACTCGACATGACCGCCCTGGTAGGACGTGATGGCGATGCCCTGTACATCCTCCTGCAAGGCCGCGTTCACGATTTCGCCCACCGAGCGGTTGTGCCCCAGGTGGATCACCTCCGCCCCCGAGGATTGCAGAATCCGCCGCATGATGTTGATCGAGGCATCGTGCCCGTCAAACAGGGAAGCAGCGGTGACGAAACGCACCTTGTGCTTGGGCTTGTAGGGTGCCAGTTTGTTGGCAACGCTCATATCGGTCATGGTTGTCTCTCTCGCTCTTCGGGCGGTGATCCTCTGCATCTTAGAAGGGCAAGGCCCGTCCCGCCATTGCCGACGCAGACGTCAATCGTGCAAAATCGGTCAATCTCATCAAACCCGCTGACCGACCGTGCCCGCTCACCCGACAGCCCCCGACGCCGACCAGACCCGCGCCGCCCCGCCCCGCGCCACGGTTGCCAATGGCTTCGTCACCGGCATGCTGGCGGGGATGACGCGCCAGGGCCGGGACACCGGGGCGCTACTGACCCGCTTCGGCATCGACCATGCAGACCCGGCCAGCCGCATTCCCATCGAACGCTATGCGGCGCTCTACAACGCGGTCATCGACGCACTCGACGACGAGGGCTTTGCCCTGTTCAGCCAGCCCATGCGCCGCGGCAGCTTCGAGTTCCTGTGCCGGGCCGCCCTGGGTGCGCCGACACTGGCCATCGGGCTTGAGCGCGCCAGCCGCTTCCTGGATCTGGTCTTGCCCGACATGCGGGTGCAGATCGAACGCGGCCGCGAGTTCGCCTTGCTGCACATTGCCGAGCGCCGGTCGCTGGCCGACGATCCGGACGACGCCGGCCGGGTGTTTGCCTTCGAGTGGCTGCTGCGCCTGTTTCACGGCGTGGCCAGCTGGCTGGCCGGGCGCGGGCTGGCGCTCGATGCGGTGAGCTTTCCCTACTCGCCCCCGGCCCATGTGGCCGACTACGCGCTGGTCTATACCGCCGACTCGCGCTTTGGCACCGGCATGCTCACGGCGCAGCTGCGCGACCATCTGCTCGATCTGCCCATCCGCCGCGACGAAGCCGCCCTGCAGGCCTTTCTGGACGGCGCTCCGGGCAAGATCTCCATGCTCTACCGGCGCGACCGCAACACCGTGCTGCGGGTGCGTGATCTGCTGCGCTCGGCGCTACCCGACACGCTCACGGTCGACGCAGTGGCCGAACGCCTGCATATCTCGCCCCGCACCCTGCACCGCCGGCTTGAAGAGGAAGGGGCGGGCTTTCGCACCATCAAGGACGCCCTGCGCCGGGACATTGCCCTGGCCCGGCTGGCCAAGACCGACCAGCCGGTAGCGGCACTGGCGGCGGAACTGGGTTACGCCGACCCGTCGGCGTTCTACCGGGCCTGTGTGGCCTGGACCGGACGCTCACCCGACCGGTATCGACGCGAACTCAGGGCCGGCAAACAGCCCCGGCGCTGAGTCCGCACCCGCTCACCCCGCCCGCAGGGCGTGCGTGACGGCCTGCATCTCGGTCTCATCGAGCGTGAAGCCGAAGATCGCCAAGTCATCGCGCATGTGCTCGTCGTCACTGGTGCCCGTGAGCGGCACGATCCCCAGCTGGGTGACATGCCGCAACAGCACCTGGGCGGGCTCGCAGCCATGGCGGCTGGCAATACGACCGAGCGCCAGTGCCCCCAGGGCATGGGTGTTCGCGGTCAGCGTCCAGAAGCTCTCGTAAATGATGCCGCGGGTGTCGCACCAGGCACGCAGCGCGACGTCGTATCCCGATTTGGCATAAAAACGGTTCTGCACGATCGAGGGCTTGATGTCGGCCTGAGCCTCCAGATGCTGCAGCAGGGTCAGGTCGTCGCAGTTGCTGATCCCCAGCAAGCGCACCTCGCCCTGCCGATGGAGCTGTTCCATGGCCCGCCAGGCGCGCAAGGTATCGTCGGCCGTGGGCAGGGGCGAATGCAGGATCAGTGCATCCGGCCGCGCAGGGGCGAGATTCGCGCAAGACACCGAAAAGGACGCGACCACCTGAGCCTCGATCGGTGCGTTCGGCGCGTACGGCACGTTTGCCGGGTCCTGGCCCGACGGCGGCGTGAACTTGGTCTGGACATACAGCGGTGGGCTGTCGGCGGCACGGGGTGCCGCCGCAATGCCCTGCCCCACGCCGGGCTCATGGTAGTGCTTCGGTTGGCAGGCGGTGTCGATGCCGCAGAAGCCGGCCGCCAAGGCGCGGCTGACCAGCCGGGCGGTGTCGGCCTTCTTCCAGGCGGTCCCGTAGAGGATCGGCGGTATCAGCACCCCGTCGCGGGTGCGCCTCCAGTGAGCGAGATCCATGATGCGTTCCGGTGATTGCGCTTTGCCAGTGTGCCGCAGGCCTGCCCCGTGTGAAAGCGCGGCCGCCCCGGCACGCCCGATTGACGCACCGCGCAATGTGTTCGCACGCCCGTTTCGGTTACATTTCGGCATGGCCCGAAAACCCGCACCACTGCCCGACGCTCCGCCCGCCCCGGTCCGCTCGCCCGAAGACCTGCGTCGCTACGACCTGCTGCTGGCGGGGTTGGACCTGCTTGACCAGGCCATTGCCGTGTTCGACGCCACGCCCAAGCTGGTCACCTGGAACCGTGCCATGGTGCGACTGCTGGAGTTTCCCGAGTCGCTCATGAAGGTGGGCACACCCTTTGAGGCCTTCGTGCGCTTCAATGCCGAGCGCGGCGAATATGGCGAGGGCAACATCGAGCAGCAGATCGCCCAGCGCATGGCCTCGGTGCATGCCTTCGAACCCCACTATGTGGAACGCACCCGCCCCAATGGCAAGGTGCTGGCGATTCGCGGTGTGCCGATCCCCAACCTCGGCTTCGTCTCGCTGTGGACGGATGTGACCGAACAGCGCCGCTACGAGACACTGATCCAGCAGCAGAACGTGTTGCTCGAATCGCGGGTGCGCGAGCGCACCGCCGAGCTGCTCTCCGCCAAAACCGAACTCGACGACATCGCTGCCGCGCTCGGGCGCAGCGAGGCCCGCCTGCAGACCATCGTCGACTCCATTCCCGCCCTGGTGGCCTATACCGACGCCAGCCTGGTCTATCAGTTCGTGAACAAGGGCTACGCCGACTGGTTCGGGCTGGACAAGGAGGCCCTCATCGGGCGCAACATCGCGCAGGTGTTCGGCGCCGAGGCGTATGAACAGATCCGCGCCCATGTGGATCGCGCCGCAGCCGGCGAGCAGGTCAGCTATGAATACGTGCGCACCGGCGACAAGGGCCGCCAGGTCTATGCGCGCAGCGTGGTGGTGCCGGATGTGGACCCGAACGGCGAGGTGATCGGCCTGTTCGTGCTCTCCATCGACATTACCGAGCAGAAAGCCAGCGAAGCGGCGCTGGTGCAGGCGCAGAAAATGGAAGCGGTCGGCCAGCTCACCGGCGGGCTTGCACATGACTTCAACAACCTGCTCACCATCATCATGGGCAACCTGGACGCGGCGCGCGCCCAGGTCGACCCGCTCGTGGCCGCCGATTATCTCGACCCCGCCCGGCGCGCTGCCGAGCGCGGCGTCGAACTGATCCGGCGTCTGCTGACATTCTCCCGTCGCCAGACCCTGGAACCCACGGCGGTGGACGTGGGCAAGCGCATTCGGGAATTCACCCATCTGCTGCAACGCTCATTGAGCGAGTCGATCCATATCCACACCACGTTGCCCAATGCGCCGCTGCATGCGCTGGTCGACCCCCACCAGCTGGAAAACGCACTGCTCAACCTGGCCATCAACGCCCGCGACGCCATGCCCGGCGGCGGCACCCTGAGCATCACGGTCAGCGAACGCCATATTCCGGAAAGCCAGTCGGCACTGGTGGAACTGCCGGTGGGCCACTATGTGCAGATCGATGTCGCCGACACCGGCACCGGCATCGAAGAAGCGCTGCTGACACGGGTGTTCGAACCCTTCGTCACCACCAAGCCCTTCGGTCAGGGCTCGGGGCTGGGCCTGTCGATGGTGTATGGCTTTGTGCGTCAATCGGGCGGCAACATCCGCGTGCGCAGCACCCCGGGTAAGGGCACCACGGTCACCTTCGTGCTGCCGCGCACCGAAGCACCCGCCCCGGTTGCCCCCGAACCGCCGCGTGCCAGTAGCGACCGCAAACCGGTGCGATGCCCGGTCCTGCTGGTGGAAGACGACCCCGAGGTGCGCAAGGTGATCCGCCTTCAACTGACCGAGCTGGGGTACCCGGTCGTCGAAGCCGACAACGGCGTCGAAGCGCAGACCATGCTCGAACACGTCCCCGACATCGGCCTGCTCATCTCCGACACCGTCATGCCCGGCGGCATCGGCGGGCGCGAACTGGTGCAGATCGCCCGACAACTGCGCCCCGAGCTGCCGCTGCTGCTCATCACCGGCTACGCCAGCGGCCAGGCCATCGCCGAAGTGCAGGATCTGGACGTGCCCATCCTGCGCAAACCCTTTGACCGCAGCGTGCTCGAGCGCACGCTGGATCAGTTGCTCAGCCACGTAGAATCTCCGGTATGACACAAGCGCGCATCCTCATCGTCGAAGACGAGCCCGATATCGCCCGGCTCATCGCCCAGTCCCTGGACGGCTATGGTTTTGTCACCGAACTCGCCCCCAACGGACGCCGGGGCCTCGATCAGGCCAAACGTCAGGCGCCGGACCTGGCCATCGTCGATCTCGGCCTGCCCGACATGGACGGCATGGAAGTCATCCGCCAGCTGCAACAGCAGACCCCGTGCGCGGTGCTCATCCTCACCGGGCGCAACGACGTGATGGACCGGGTGCTGGGGCTCGAGCTGGGCGCCGACGACTACCTGGCCAAGCCCTTCGAGCCGCGCGAACTGGTGGCCCGGGTGCGCTCCATCCTGCGCCGCTATCTGCGCACCAGCGCCTCCGAGTCCGGGAGCACCCCGGGCATTGCCCGCTTCGCCGACTGGCAGTTCGACATCGGTCGCCACATGCTGGTCGCACCCGACGGCCACGAGGTGAGCGTCTCCGCCACCGAAGCGAGCATGCTGCAGGCCCTGCTCAAGAACCCCAACCGCATCCTCTCCCGCGAGCAACTCATCGGCGAACGCGACATCGACCCCTACGACCGCAGCGTCGACGTGCGCGTCTCGCGCCTGCGCCGCAAGCTCGAAGACGACCCCCAGAACCCGCGACTCATCAAGACGGTGTATGGGGCGGGGTATCTGTTTACGGCGACCGTCGAGTGGGCCTGATTGATCGGTCGGGCGGAAGCATCGAAAGGGTCATTCGCCATCGATCAGGACGGGCGCAATTCGTTTGGGCGAAGTGACAGAGCGCGACCTCCCCGCCCATGAAGTCTCCAGCCATCAACCTGCAGCCGGGAACGGCGCTGAGCAAAGAGGCGTTGATTGACGGACGAAGCCTTCGGCGCTCCCTCACTACGCCTCAGCCACTTGAACACACGCGCTTGAAACAGGACTCGACATCCCCTGACAGTCATTTCATAATTATGGATTATTGATTTTCCCGGAGACATCCATGAGCCAACGCCCCTTCAAGGTTCTCGGCATCCAGCAAATCGCCATCGGCGGCCCGAGCAAGGACCGCCTCAAGACCCTGTGGGTCGACAAACTCGGCCTCGACATCACCGGCAACTTCGTCTCCGAGCGCGAAAACGTGGACGAAGACATCTGTGCCATGGGCACCGGCCCATTCAAGGTCGAAGTGGATCTCATGCAACCGCTCGACCCGGAGAAGAAACCTGCGGTGCACACCACCCCGCTCAACCACGTGGGCCTGTGGATTGACGACCTGCCCGCAGCCGTCGAATGGCTCACCGCCGAGGGCGTACGCTTCGCCCCGGGTGGCATCCGCAAGGGCGCCGCGGGCTTCGACATCTGCTTCCTGCACCCCAAGGCCAATGACGAGTTTCCGGTCGGCGGTGAAGGCGTGCTGATCGAGCTGGTCCAGGCGCCACCCGAGGTGGTGGATGCGTTTGCGAAGCTGGCGGGATGACCTGTCCACGGTCGTGACATCACATGCCATGAAAAAGGGCTCCATCGAGGAGCCCTTTTTCATGGGTCGCCGCTTTTCGCGCGACAACTTCCGGCCATGTCAGACGGAGGAGATGCGCTCCATCACCCGGATGGCGCGCAACCGCTTCCGGGGGAAACGGTCAATCCATCGCGCTGTGCCGGAGCCACCGGCGCACTTTGCCCGACCCGGTCCCGCTCACGGTTCACCACACACCAGCCGCACCGCAAACAGATAGCCGCGATAGCGGTGGCTGAACTCGAGATCACCCGCGTTGAAGCCGACATACCACCCTTGCGAGGCATCAGACGGCGTACTGCTCCAATACCCGTAGTTGATTTTGTCCAGATTCGGGAACGCTACCGGGTCAATGGTCGGGGTGCGCTTGGCTTCCACGCGCGCTTGATCGACCAGACTCCCCAGCTCTTCCTTGGTCGGGACTCTCCATTGGCCGCCGCCCTGCTCCTGGGCCTCGTCAAAACTGAAAAACCTCACGTCGCCAACGCACCCCCTAGCGTTGTCCCAGCGCTGCCCGACGCTACAGCGCTGCCAGGTCAGTTGCGTGTCCTGATCGAAAACGATAGCACCATGAAGGACATATCGACCGAAGGCTCGCGGTTCGGATTGCTCCGCGCCTGCGCCTGCTTTGCATCCGACAGCCCCCTCGGCGTCACCCGCATGCCCCATGAGCGGGGTAAGTGGCGCGCAAAGCAACACGCCAACCATCTGTAACCATTTCACCGATCGCTCTCCCACACAGCTCGCTTCCGACAACGCCTGCCTGCCCTGCTTTTTCGATCGCCGCATGCTCTCACATTCTCTCTGGGCCGCCCTCGATTCGTTTCGTCCGGTGGTGTCGTCGCCCAGGTGCAGCGAAACGGAATCCGGGCTCCCGGAGGCGGCCGGTCGGACCGTGTCCCGGCAACGCTTGCTGATCAAGCAGATTCAGGCACTGCCCGAGATGGTGGGCTCGCTTTCGAAACTGGCGGGCTGACCGAGCCGCACACGACATCTTCAGCCGCGTTCGCTGAACGACAAGGGCTCCCTCGGGAGCCCTTTACATTGATCGAACACACGACCGAGACGACGTCAGCGCCCGAGTACGGCCATCGCGCCGGCACCCAGCAAGGCCCCGGTGGGCAGCGTGATCAACCATGCGAGCGCGATCTGGCCGATGACACCCCAATGTGCACGGTGCGTACTGGCACCGATCCCGAACAGCGCACTGCAGGAAACGTGTGTGGTGGAAACGGGAACCCCCAGCTTCGAGGCGAAAATGACCAGGCTAGAGGTAATCAGGTTGGCCGTCAGCCCCTGCCCCGGGTTGATCTCGGCGATGTCGTGGGACATCTTTTCGGCGACACGACGCGCACTGATCAACCCTCCCACGGCCATGAGGACGCCCACCGCAATCAAGGCCATGTCGGCATCGATGGTGCCACCTGCGAGAAGCAGCGCAGCAATCTTGGGGGTGTCGTTGAGGCCGCGAGCAAAGCACACTGCGCCAGCGCTCAGGTAATGCAGTCCATCGAGGAGACGCCCTACCGAAATCCCCATCACGGCCCCCTGATAGCGCACCTTGCAGTTCGCGCTTTCATCCAGCGTCAGGCTGACGGATTGCAACGCGGCCGCTGCCCCGGGATTTCCCGGCAGCGTGGCAACAACGTCCTGACCCACACAGACGCAGGTTTCGTGGGTCACCCCCAGGCGGCGCCGAGCGCGCCGCACGAGCGGATAGAGGGTCACGGCCAGCGCCATGGCGAGCAACGGACTGACCAGAAGCGGCACCAGAAACTTGTCCGTGAGGCTGCCGAGATTCAGCAGATCGCCTGCGGCCACCAGGCCGGCTCCCACCAGCCCGCCAATGAGGGCATGCGTCGTTGAAATCGGGAAGCCGAGTCGCGTTGCCAGCAGGACCGTGCCACCCGCAGCCAGCCCGACCGACGCCGGAAATGCAGGGGAGGCGATCACGCCGGGCGGGACCAGCCCTTTACCCGAGAACGCCGCCAAAAGACCATTCGCCAGCACAAGGGCAACCGCCGATCCGGCCAGCGTCGTCACCGTTGCCCAAACAAGCGAGCCCCGGTACCGGGCGGTGCCGCTACCGAACAGCGTCGCGACCCCCTTGAAGTTATCGTTCGCACCATTGGCGTATGCCAGAAGCAAGCCCGCGATGAATACCATTCCAACTATGCTCACCGTAATCCCCACGCATCCTGTTCATCGATGCTTAATGAGAACCGGCTCAAGCAGGCCAACCTTACGTCGGCGCATCACGGTGGCATGAAAACCGACGGCTGCTCGCCCGCTGACGAAGACCCGACTCAGACCGATACCACCTCCGGCAAGGCCTCACGGAACATGTCGATGAACAGCTTCAAACGCGCCGGGTAATAGCGGGCATAGCGATACACCAGACTCACCGGTGAGGGCTCCGCTGCCCATCCGGGGAGCAGCTGCACCAGCCGGCCGCTGGCCAGGTCGTTGGCAAACACCCAGCTCGATCCGACGCACACACCCAGGCCGTGCAGGCAGGCGCTGCGCAGGGCGTAGAGGCTGTCGGTGGACACCCGGGGGCGGAAACTCACCGCGTGCGAGGCACCATCGCCGGCGTGATGCAGCGTCACTTCAGTCCGTTAGAAGCTGCGCAGCGCGAGCCAGGGCAAGGTGGCCAGATCCGCGGGGGTGGCCGGCATGGGGCGATCGTTGAGCAAGTCGGGGGCGGCCACCACGATGCGGGGTACTTCGGAGATGCGGATCGACACCAGTTCAGGGTCGGTCACTTCACCCACCCGGATGGCGCAATCGATGCCGGCGGCGATGAAGCTGTCGATGGCGCGGTCGTCGTGCAGCAGCCACTCCACCCGCATGTTGGGGTAGGCGTTCAGATAGCGGGCCAGCGGTTCGACGAGACGATCTTGCCCGAAGGCGTGGGGTGCGATCACCCGCAGCACGCCTTCGGGGGATTCATGAGCGCCGAGCAGCTCGCTCTCGAAGGCTTCCCAGTTGTCGATGAGTTCGCGCGCACGCCGGTAGCAGCGCTCGCCGTCTTCGGTCAGGCGCATGCGGTGCGTCGAACGGTGAATCAGGCGCACCCCGAGCGTCTGTTCAAGCGCTTTCAATCGACGACTGACGGTGGGCTGGGTGGTCTGCAGTTGCTCCGCAGCGGCGGTCAGGCTCCCCGCTTCGACAATGCGCACGAAGGTGCTGACCAGTTCGATGCGCCCGCCATGGGTGCCGGTGTTTGCCGCTGCGGCGGCAAGTGGGGCACGCCCTTTGTTTTCACTCACGATCCATCCCGCCAGCCTCTATATACAACCAGCGTATAAAAGCCTTACGCTTTTGGCTACTACCGCAACGGGCAACAAGGCACGAAAATCGCCCGGAACACATTTCCGCCCCCCGGCTTTCATGACCTCAGCACACTCAAGCACCTGCGACACGGACGCCCCTCACCCCCCCATCGGCACGCCCCCTGCGCAGCACCCGCTCTCCCACCGACTCGTGCTGATCATGGCCACGGCCACCGGTCTGGGTGTCGCCTGTCTCTACTATGCGCAACCGCTGCTCGGCGTCCTCACGGCAGAGCTGGGGCTGAGCGCGCAGACAGTGGGCTACATCCCCACCCTCACCCAGCTGGGCTACGCGCTGGGCATCATCTTTCTGGCACCCCTCGGGGACCGCCATGACCGACGCGTCATCATCCTCATCAAGGCCATTCTGCTGACCGCGTCGCTGCTCGCCTTCGGGCTGTCTTCCCATCTGTCTGCCCTGCTGATCGCTAGCTTCGCCATCGGGCTCACGGCCACGCTCGCGCAGGACATCGTGCCCACCGCCGCCACGCTGGCCCACGACACTCAGCGCGGGCGCATTGTGGGTACGGTGATGACCGGGTTGCTGATGGGCATTTTGCTGTCGCGAGTGTTCAGCGGGCTGTTCGCCGAGCAGTTCGGCTGGCGCAGCGTGTTTGTCCTGGCGGCGGTGAGCATGGCGCTGACGGGGGCCGTGATCTGGCGCACCCTGCCCCATGTGGCGCCGACCACCACCCTCAGCTATGGCGCCTTGATGCGCTCTTTGCTGGCGCTGATCCGCGAACACAGTGCGCTGCGCCGTGCGGCGCTGGCACAGGGGCTGCTGTCGGTGGCTTTCAGTGCGTTCTGGTCCACCCTGGCGGTCATGCTGCATGCCGAACCCTTCGAGATGGGCAGCGCGGTCGCCGGGGCTTTCGGGCTGGCCGGAGCGGCGGGCGCACTGATCGCCCCGATTGCAGGCCATCTGGCCGACCGGCACGGGCCACAGGCGGTGACGCGGGTGGGCACCGCCGTCACCACTGTGTCGTTCGCGCTCATGTGCGCCGGCGTGTGGCTGGCCCCGACGCCTCAACTGGTGGTGCTTGCGGTGGCGACCCTGGGCTTCGATCTTGGCCTACAAGGCACCCTGATCGCGCACCAGACCATCGTCTACGGTATTGCGCCCGAGGCCCGGGCACGACTCAACGCCATCCTGCTCGGTGGCATGTTCATCGGCATGTCGCTGGGCTCGGCGATCGGCAGCCTGCTGCTCGACCGTTTTGGCTGGCTGGGCGTCACGCTGCTGGCCACGGCAGCGGCCGGCAGCGCGTTTTGTCTGCGTATGCTGCCGCCGCCGCGCAGCGCATGAAACAAGGCGCCCGGAAGGGCGCCCTGTCCATTCGCACCGACCTGCCTTCAAGCCACGCGGAATCGCCCGGCCAGGCCTGACAGCTCGGTCGACAGCTTCGCCAGCTCACGCGCGGACTCTGCGGTTTTCTGGACCGTGCGGTTGTTGGCTTCCGTACTGTGCGCGATGGTATCGACCTTGCGGGCCACATCACGGGCAGCCGCGGTCTGCTCCTCCAGGGCCTGCGAGATCATTTCCACCACGGACGCGGCCCGGTCGGCGTGACCGCGCAGGGCGGTGACCGAATGTCCCGCCCGGTTGGCCACCTGCACGCCTTCACTGACCCGCGCAACGCCAGCCTCCATTTCACGCACGGCCCCCTGGGTGCCTTCCTGGATCTGGTCGATGACGCCGGAGATTTCCAGGGTTGAGGCGCTGGTGCGCTCGGCGAGCTTGCGCACCTCATCGGCCACCACCGCAAAACCACGCCCCTGTTCACCCGCGCGCGCAGCCTCGATGGCGGCGTTGAGGGCCAGCAGATTGGTCTGGTCGGAGATCTCTTTGATGACCTGCACGATGCCGGAGATCTGCGCCGAAAACTGCTCGAGTTCGCGGATGGTGCCGGCGGTGTTGTTCACGGCCCGGGCCACCCCTTCCATCTCGGTGGCAGTTTCGTGAATGATGCGGCCGCCCTCGGCCGCTTCGGCACTCGAACTGCGGCTCACGCTGTGGGCTTCACGGGCGTTGTCACCCACCTGATCGATGGACGACGACAGCTGTTCGACCGCCGCCGCCATGCTCGATGCGGCGCGGGACTGGTCTTCGATGGCGGATGCACTTGTGTCCGCCGCACTCGAGAGCGCTTCGGCCTGCTGGCTCAGCGCTTCCACATTGCCGCGAATGGCGGTCACCAGCTGATTGAGGCCGCTGCGCATGGTGGCGAGCCTGGCCATGAGCTGGCCGATTTCGTCCGAGCCCGCCACGGGGATCTGCGTGACCAGGTCACCGTCGGCAATGGCAGACGCCGCGTCGCCAGCCTTGCGCAGACTCGTGGTGATGTACCGCAGCGTCAGCAGCGCCGGGATACCCACCAGCACGGCGCCGACCACAAAGAACACCATGAGCAGCGTCTTGCTCACCTCGTAGCGGTGTTCGGCCGCCTGATATTCATGCTGCGCCACCTCGGCCTGGTAGGCCATGAGCTTGCCCATGGCGTCCAGCGTCACCTGACGCTCTTCGCGCACCGAATAGAGGAAGTTGATGAGCATGGCCGTGTCGTTCATCTTGCGCGCTTCGATTTTGGCGAGCGTTTCCTGAAGGCGGCTCTGCCACGCCTCATGCGCGTCGAGAAAGGCCTTGATCAAGGTCCTTTCGTCGTCTGTGTGCGCAGTGGACATATACGACGCCCACAGCTCGGCAAAGCGTTTCTGATTCCCTCGAACAGCCTCGGTCAACGAGGTGACCGAATCGTCCATGAGACCCGAGGCCGGCCGACCCGGTGCGTTCTCGAACGCGAACAGAATATTGACGCTGTCCTCACGGATGTTGGCGTCGATCTGGGCCAGTTCCTGCATGGGCACGGCCCGGTCTTCATAGACCGTGCGCAACGAGTCACTCGCCTCGCGCAGGCCCATCCAGCCAATGACCGCCGCGATCAGGTAGAGCACGATGGAAAACACCGCAATGTACGCAATGCGGTACGAAATCTTGAAACCCGAAAAAAAGCGCTGACGTCCGATGTCGATCGCCATGTCCTGTCATCTCCTTCCTCTGCTGAGCCACGCCGTCGTGACGGCGCAACAGACCACAGCATGCTTCCTGCGCGCACGAAGGCTGATGCACGCGCAGGATCAATGCCCGATGTCTGCTACCCGAGTTGTCTTGTATCTGGATTTTTTTGCGCCCCGAAATCCGGCGTGTCGTCACTCCTCTCCGAGTCACGCACACCAGAGGCGTCTGTGCTGCCCGGTTGTTCCGGGCTGGCAGTGCTCACGTTTTAGCGACGTCCCGAACGCCACGCGGCCTGCCATTTTTCTTACGGAAGACATGGACAAAACTTTAGGACAGACACATGCCCAGCCCATGACATCCGAAAAGCATGAAAAGAAAAGGCGCCCCGAGGGCGCCTTGTGCACAGCGCGGCTGCGATGATCAGGCGGTTTCGATGCGCTTGTTCATTTCTTGCCGGTAGGCACCGGCAAGGCTTTCTTTCTGCGTCTCGCTGAGCGCCTTGCCCGCGAGCTGGAAGACCTCGTGTTCTTCCTCGGCCAGGTGGTGGAACACCTTGTGATGCAGCTTCTTGGCCGTCACGAGCCAGGCCGGCGAACTGGCATCGGTCGTTTCAAGCATCTCGACCAGTTCATCCAGCTCGTGATGCTCCGCCACGCTATGGCGCGACTTCTCCTGGGTCAGGTCGTGTTGCATGAGCGGCACGTAGAAGTGGCGCTCTTCGGCATCAGCATGCGCCGACAGCTCGTTCTTGAGCCGGGTGAACAGCGCGTCGCGCTTGTCGCTGTCGCCATGGGTCTGGATCAGCGCATCGGCCAGTTCACGCTGGGTGTCGTGGTCCTCGCGCAGGGCTTCGAAAATGTTCATGTCAGTCGTCCTTCTGAAATCGAGTCAATCAGTTCACGGGCGCAGACATCACACCGTGGGTCATCTGCTGGCGATAGCGCATGGCGATCTCGGCCCGTTTATTGTCATCGAGCACGTGGCTGGCCAGGCTGAACAGCTGGTGCTCTTCCTCGGCCAGATGAAAATGCAGACGATGGTGCAAGGTGCGCGCGATCGCCAACCAGCGCGTGGACTCGTATTCGGTCTCCTCGAGCATGTCGATCAGCATGAGCAGGGCGCGGTGGTCCGAGAGGCTGCCGAACGAGGCCTCACGCGTGAGGTCGTTGGTGAGCAGCGCGTGATGCAGATACTCGGCCTCGGCATAGACATGGGCGGTGAGTTCGCGCTTGAGGCGCGAGAAGACTTCCATGCGCGTGCCGGCATCGGTATGGGTGTGGATCAGGGCGTTGGCCAGTTCGCGCTGGAAATCGTGGTCCTTGCGCAGGTCGTCGAAAATGCACATGCGTATTCTCCTTGGGTGTCTGGTCAGGCAAAGAGGCCCAGGGCACCGATCACCAGCGCCAGCCCCAGGGCCACGAGGCCCACAACGATTGCCGCGAGCACCAGCAGGCCCACGGCAACCACGGCGGCACCACGGCGTGCCGATGTCGGAAAGGATCTTGGCGTGCCGATTGCGCCGGCTTCGATGGCCTCGCGCATGATCGCCACATTGCGTTGATTGGCCTTGTAGCCCATGTCGAACAGGTCACCAATCACCGGAATCGTCCCCACCAGTGATTCGAGCGCCACGTTGCCTGCCATGCGGATCACCACATGCCAGGGCAATCCGAGACGCACGGCATGGGCCACGATCCACGCCGACGCACCGCCAGCGATCAGGTCACCAATACCGGGGATGAGGCCGATCAGGCCATCGAGCCCCACACGCCACTTCGTGCCCGGCACCTTGAAGGCGGCGTCCATCCACCAGGCGAGTCGATCGAGTTTTCTGAGTTCTTCGTCCATGGCTTACAACTCCGCAGGGGCGGCGGGGTCCAGCAGGTTCTCTTCTTCATGGCGGCGCGCATCGGCCTCGACGCGAGACTCGATGGTGCGGTCCGCCGTCACGTCCTGCATGTCGCTGCGCTTGTTGGCCGGGCGGCTGGGTGGCGCCGGTGTCTCGGGCGATGGCCGCTCGGCGGCAGCCGTCGAGGTGGTCAAGGCGGTAGCCGCGTCCGCATTGACCAGCCGCAGCTTGTAGATGGGCTCCGGCATGACGATGTCGGCATCGTCGAAGGCCTGTTTGACGTTGCGGATGGCCTCAGAGCGCACTTTCACGAAGCTGTATTCGCGCTGATCGACCCAGCCGAAGACGCCGAGCACCACGTTCGAATCGCCGATGGCCTCGACCACCACCATGGGCGCCGGATCGTCCAGCACGCCTTTCATGGCTTCGAGTGTCGTGAGCGCCACCGACTGGGCTTCGAGCAGATCCAGGTCGGTATCGACCCCGATCTCGAAGCTGAAACGTCGCTCGGGGTGCCGGGTGTAGTTGGTGATGACCGCCTTGAATACCGCTGCATTCGGAATACGGATGTGATTGCCATCGGCCGATATGAGCACGGTGGCCCGTGTGGTCATGCGCGCCACCGTCCCTTCGTGACCGTCCACATTGACCAGATCGTTCATCTCGAAGGGATTGCGCAGGCTCAACAGCAGACTGGAGATGTAGTTCTCCACCGTGTCCTTCACCGCAAAGCCCAGCGCCAGACCGAGAATACCGGCCGCACCGAGCAGGGTGCCGATGATGGCCGTGGCATCAAGCAGTACCAGTGCGAGCACCAAACCGAGCACAAGCACGCCCAGTTGGGCGAACTGCGCGGCAAGCGTGGCCACGAACGGATTCCTGATGAGACGTCGGAACAGGGTCTGCTGGCGCCCGACCCAGCGGGAGAGAAAGAAAAACGCCACGACCACGACACCCGCGGTGACGATCAGCGGCAGCGCGCCAATCCCGCGTTCGACAAGCGCGGCAAGCTGATCCCAGGTGGCGTTGATGCGCGCACCCAGCGCCTGATTGACGTCCAGCTTGTTGATGGTTTCGACAACGCCCTCGATCTGGCCGGCCAGCGCCAGTGCTCGCTGCTCATCCGCAATCGCATTGACTTGGCCAGACAGCGTGACCACGCCCTCTGTCACCGACACCTCGACCTGATCGAGCCCGCCAAGCGCCCCGAAGATCTCGTCGATGCGGGCGGCAATACGCTTGTCCTGGGCGCCATCGTGACTCAGCGCAATGGCAGGCGCCTGCACCGGGTCGGCACTCTCGGCCGTCTGTCCGTAGGCGCCATCCACCACGATCAAGGTCAGCGCCATCATCCACACGGCGATCAGGCCGCGCAGGTGGAATCGACGATAGGGCGCAGCGAGCATGCAGTTGTCTCCGAAAGCCACCGGCAAAGCGCCTGGGCGATGACAACATGCTAGAGACAAAAAAGCCCGCCACCTGTCGGCGCGGGCTTGTTTCGGGTGTCAGCCGCTTCCTACGCGGCCTCCTGCGACCGAGTGGCTTACAGATTGCGGGTGTTGAAGGTATCGCAGGACTTGAGTGAACCACTCTGCAGACCGGTCTTGAACCAGCGCACGCGCTGAGCCGATGAGCCATGGGTGAAACTGTCGGGCACGGCATAGCCCTGCGACTGTTTCTGCAGGCGATCATCGCCAATGGCGGCGGCTGCCGTGAGCGCTTCTTCCACATCACCGGCTTCGAGCACCTGACGCGCCCGGTCGGCATGATGCGCCCACACACCCGAGAAACAATCTGCCTGCAGTTCGAGCCGCACCGAGAGCTGGTTGGCGTCCGCCTCACTCATGCGCTGACGCGCCGACTGCACCTTGTCGGAGATGCCCAGCAGATTCTGCACATGGTGACCCACTTCGTGAGCGATGACATAGGCCTGGGCAAAATCACCCGGCGCGCGGAAGCGGGTGCGCAATTCATCGTAGAACGACAGGTCGATGTACACCTTCTGGTCCGCCGGGCAGTAGAACGGCCCCATCGCCGCCTGTCCGACCCCGCAGGCGGTGCGTGTGGCACCCGAGAACAGGACCAGTGTGGGCTCGCGATAGCGACTGCCGCCTTGTTCGAAAATGGCGCTCCAGGTGTCTTCGGTGTCGGCCAGCACCATGGAGATGAACTTGGCCTGACTGTCGTCAGCGGGAATTTCCCGGGCCGGCTCGTTGCTGACCATGCTCCCACCACCACCGGAATTGAGCACCACACTCGGGTCCACGCCAAAGTACATGGCCACCAGGGCCAGCACGATGGTGCCGATACCGATCTTGCCGCGCCCGACGCGCATGCCACCACCACGGCTGCCTCGGCGGTCCTCAACGTTGCTGCTTTGACGTCCGTTATCGAATCGCACGGCATGTCTCCTTCATCTCTGGCCTCACCCGGATTCTGGCACGTCTGAGGCAAAAAACCGTCAGCCCTCGCGGAGAAACTTGCATGCTGTAACACCGCCGAGGGATCAAGCGATCACGACAAAAGAAAACGCCACCTGGCAAGGTGGCGTTTTCCTCATTCCAACCGCGGTGTTCGATCAGTCCTGAACGGCCGCCAGTTTGCCCTCACGGAGCTCCTCGTATTCATCCTCGAAGAAGAACTTCTCTTCGCCGAACGCGGGCTCGAGATGATGCAGCCAGGTGGCCTCGGGGTTGTACTTGGCAAAGAACGGGCGCTGGACCCAGTCCGGATTGCGGCCCTGGATGAAGCGCAGGGCGAAGACTTTCTCGCCATTGATTTCGGTCACGCCCTGGATCTCGACCTTGCCCGGGCTGGCGGACATGGACGGCCCCCGCGCGGTACGAGCCAGACCCGACACCTGCTGCATGGCCTTGCGGTAGATCTCCCAGGCACGCTCGAGCGGCACTTCGAAGTAGCCACGGGCACCGGTATCGCGCTCGACGAACATGTAGTACGGGATGATGCCGAGCTTGACCTGCATCTTCCACATCTTGGCCCACACGTCCGGATCGTCGTTGATGTTGGCGATCAGCGGGCCTTGCGCGCGGATCTGAGCGCCGGTGGAGCGGATGGAGCGAATCGCCTCGCGGGCCGCTTCGGTATCCAGTTCTTTCCAGTGGTTGTAGTGCGCCATCACGGCCACATGCTTGCCGGCACGGACCATCCTCTTGAGCAGGTCGATGAGTTCGCCCGCATCTTCCGCCCCGAGGAAGCGGTGCGGCCAGAAGGTCAGCGCCTTGGTGCCGATGCGGATGGTCTGGATGTGGTCGAACTCCGGCTCCAGCAGCGGCTCAAGGTAGGCCTTGAGGTGTTTGGTCTTCATCACCATGGGATCGCCGCCGGTGAACAGCAGGTCGGTCACCTCGGTGTGACGCTTCAGGTAGTTGTGCAGGTTGCTCGCTTCGGAGGCGGCAATGCGCAGCTCCTTGTCACCCACGAACTGCGCCCAGCGGAAGCAGAAGGTGCAGTAGGCATGACAGGTCTGGCCCTGACTCGGGAAGAACAGCACGGTTTCACGATACTTGTGCTGAATGCCGTCGAGGCGGTTGCCCTCCTCGTCACGCGGCATGTTCATCTCCATCTGGTCCGCCGGATGGGGATTGAGCTCGTGGCGAATCTCGTGCACGACCTCATTGATGAGCGCCTTGTCGGCATCATCCTTCAGGAGTTTGGCCACGCGGTCGTAGTGCTCGGGAGTGAGCATGCCACGCTGCGGGAAGGTCAGTTGAAAGATCGGGTCTGCCGGGATGTTGTTCCAGTCGATCAGCTCATCGATCACATACTGATTGACACGGAACGGCAACACGGTCGAGACCACCTTCATCTCGAAGCGCATGGCTTCGGGCAGTGTCTGCAGCGGTTCGATCCTGTCCAGATCGCGCTGGGTGAAGACCTTGAATGGCACGTTCTCGTAACCACCATCCAGGGCGTGAAGCGGCCACTGCTGCAACGGTTTCTGAGCCTGCTGAGGCATAAGCATGTCTCCTTAACGGCTGGGCCGCCACGGCAATCCGGCTGCGGGCGGCGTCAGCGGGGCCCCGCGTGCGAATCGCATGCGTGAGTCTCGCCGAGTTGATACGGGCAGTGCCGGAAATGGTGGGCGCACTTGATTGAGATTGCGCAGGCAACTGCCGGGGTGAGCATCACGGCCATCTTATGCCGCGATTCAAGCCCGCCAATGTTATTGCACAAAACAATTTTTGGCAAATTATTTTATTAGTCGAAAGTAATAGAGCGGTCACATTCGCAGCGATGGCTCAAAAAAAAGGCCCGCACACAGTGCGAGCCTTCGGGGTCCGACAAGGCCCCACCCTCTTGTGTGGCGGGTCTCCCTCCCTATCGTCCTCTAAATCATGGGGGGCAAGCCCCCCGATCCGCCAGAATCTATTCGAACTCCACGATGATCTCGTCAACGCTCAGGCTCGCGCCGGCTGCAGCAACCACTTTCTTGACCACGCAATCGGAGTCGGCCTTGAGCACGTTCTCCATCTTCATGGCCTCGATCACGGCCAGCTTCTCACCCGCCTTCACTTCCTGCCCTTCCTTGACGGCCACTTCGCGCAGCAGGCCCGGCATGGGCGAAAGCAGGAACTTGGACAGGTCGGGCGGGAGCTTCTCGGGCATCAGTGCCTGAAGCTCAGCAGCGGTTTCCGACAACACCATGGCCTCGACCTGCAGGCCGAAGTGCGAAATGAGGAACTTCAGATTGCGTCGCTCGATCTGCAGGCACACCGGCATGCCGTTGACCGTACCGCTGAACAGCAGATCGCGGAAGGTCCAGTCGGAGACGATCTCGTAGACCTTGTCGGCATGAGTGATGCGCATGCCGCCCGGAATCGGATCCACCGACACAGCGTATTTCTCGCCGGCCATGAGCACGACAAGATCGTGCACCACCTTGCGGCCGTGCCCCGGCATCTGGCCGGAAATGTTCACCACCCGGCCGATGTAGCGCATGCGCGCGAACGTGGCGACTGCGGCCAGCAGCGCCGGATCGTCGTGCGGCACCATGGAGGCGTCGAAGCCGTCCGGGTACTGCTCGGCGATGAAGCCGGTGTTGAAGTTGCCTGAGCAGAATACAGTGTGCTGCAGCAGCGCCGCCTGGAAAGGAATGTTGGAGCTGATGCCGCGGATCACGAAGCCGTTGAGCGCATCGCGCATGCGGCGGATGGCGTCGGCGCGATCGGTGCCATGCACGATGAGCTTGGCAATCATCGAGTCGTAGAACATGGAGATCTCGCCGCCTTCGAAGACGCCGGTATCGACACGCACACCATCGCCTTCCGCGGGCGCCTGGAATTTGACCAGACGACCGGTCGAGGGCAGGAAGCCGCGGAACGGGTCTTCGGCGTTGATCCGGCACTCCATGGACCAGCCGTTGATCTTCACGTCGTCCTGCGTCAGTGGCAGCGTCTCGCCGTAGGCCACGCGGATCATCTGCTCGACCAGGTCGAGCCCGGTGATCAGTTCGGTGACAGGGTGCTCCACCTGCAGACGGGTGTTCATCTCCAGGAAGTAGAACTCCTTGGTCGCACCGGAGACCACGAATTCCACCGTACCGGCGGACTCGTAATTTACCGCACGCGCCAGCGCGACGGCCTGCTCGCCCATGGCCTTGCGCATCTCGGGATCGACGAAGGGGCTCGGCGCCTCTTCGATGACCTTCTGGTGACGGCGCTGGATGGAGCAGTCGCGCTCGTTGAGATACACATAGTTGCCATGCGAATCGCCCAGCACCTGGATCTCGATGTGGCGCGGCTCGAGCACGTACTTCTCGATGAACACGCGATCGTCGCCGAAGGAGTTGCGCGCTTCATTCACGCACGAGGAAAAGCCTTCGTGCGCCTCCTTGTCGTTGAAGGCCACGCGCAGGCCTTTACCGCCACCACCGGCGGAGGCCTTGATCATCACCGGGTAGCCGATGCCCTTGGCGATCTCGACCGCTTCGTCCGGACCGGAAATGGCATCGTTGTAGCCGGGGATGGTGTTCACCTGGGCCTCGATGGCCAGCTTCTTGGACTCGATCTTGTCGCCCATCTTGGCGACCGAGTAGTGCTTCGGCCCGATGAACTTGATCCCTTCCGCTTCCAGACGACGGGAAAACTCGGCGTTTTCGGACAGGAAGCCGTAGCCCGGGTGCACCGCTTCGGCGCCGGTCTGCTTGCAGGCGTCGATGATCTTGTCGATGACCAGATAGGACTGGGCGGACGGCGCCGGGCCGATGCACACGGCCTCGTCGGCCATCTCGACAAACAGCGCTTCGCTGTCGGCCTCTGAGTGCACGGCCACGGTGGCGATACCCATCTTGCGGGCCGTCTTGATCACGCGGCAGGCAATTTCACCGCGGTTGGCAATCAGAATTTTCTTAAACATATCGGATCTCCGCGGTGAAATCGCCTGAGCACGCTGCGCATGCAAGGCAATTTGACTTCGTCGCTGCGCCGCGTTGCGGCTGGTCACCGCGGTTGGCAATCAGAATCTTCTTGAACATTGGATGCTTTCCTTTCGCGGCCGATCAGAGCGGGATGTTGCCGTGCTTGCGCCACGGATTTTCGACTTCCTTGTCACGCAGCATGGCCAGCGAGCGGCACACGCGCTTGCGGGTTTCCTTGGGCATGATCACGTCGTCGATGAAGCCACGGGCGCCGGCCACGAACGGGTTGGCGAACTTGGCCTTGTACTCGGCCTCGCGCTCGGCGATCTTCTCCGGGTCGTTCTTTTCCTCGCGGAAGATGATCTCCACCGCACCTTTCGGGCCCATCACCGCGATTTCGGCGGTCGGCCACGCCAGGTTCACGTCACCGCGCAGGTGCTTGGAGCTCATCACGTCGTAGGCACCACCATAGGCCTTGCGGGTGATGATGGTGACCTTGGGCACGGTGCACTCGGCGTAGGCGTAGAGCAGCTTGGCACCGTGCTTGATGATGCCGCCGTATTCCTGACTGGTGCCCGGCATGAAGCCCGGCACATCCACCAACGTCACCACCGGAATGTTGAAAGCGTCGCAGAAACGCACGAAGCGCGCTGCCTTGATGGAGCTCTTGATGTCCAGGCAACCGGCCAGCACCAGCGGCTGGTTGGCCACGATGCCCACGGTGGAACCTTCCATGCGGGCAAAGCCGATGATGATGTTCTTGGCGTAGTCGGGCTGCAGTTCGAAGAACTCGCCGTCATCCACGATCTTCACGATCGCTTCCTTCATGTCGTACGGCTGGTTCGGATTGGCCGGCACCAGGGTGTCGAGGGAGTGGTCGAGACGGTCGGCCGGATCCTCGCAGGGCACCACCGGCGGCTTCTCGCGGTTGCTCGACGGGATGTAGCTCATCATCCGGCGGATGACCATCAGCGCTTCGACGTCGTTTTCAAAGGCCAGGTCGGCCACGCCGGACTTGCTGGTGTGGGTCACGGCGCCGCCCAGTTCTTCGGCGGTGACTTCCTCGTGGGTCACGGTCTTGACCACTTCGGGACCGGTCACGAACATGTAGGAAGAGTCTTTCACCATGCAGATGAAATCGGTCATGGCCGGGCTGTACACCGCGCCACCGGCGCAGGGGCCCATGATCAGGGAAATCTGCGGCACCACGCCGGAGGCCATCACATTGCGCTGGAACACGTCGGCGTAACCGCCAAGCGAGGCCACGCCTTCCTGGATGCGGGCACCGCCCGAATCGTTGAGGCCGATCACCGGGGCGCCGACCTTCATGGCCTGGTCCATCACCTTGCAGATCTTTTCCGCGTGGGTTTCGGACAGGGAGCCGCCAAACACGGTGAAGTCCTGCGAGAACACGAACACCAGACGGCCGTTGATGGTGCCGTAACCGATCACCACGCCATCACCCGGCACATGGCTCTTGTCCATGCCGAAGTCGGTGCAGCGATGCTCCTTGAACATGTCCCACTCTTCGAAGCTGCCGTCGTCGAGCAGCAGTTCGATACGCTCGCGGGCCGTCAGCTTGCCCTTGGCGTGCTGGGCATCGATGCGCTTCTGGCCACCACCCAGGCGGGCCTTTTCGCGCTTCTCCTCCAGTTGGCGGATGATTTCTTGCATGGGTTTTTCTCCGTCTAGGAAATCGTCATTCAGCTCGGGGGGATGCCCCTCGCCTCAGTGTTCTTCACTCAAATATTTCAGTAGCTTGTGCGCCGCGGCGGCCGGCGTTGTCAGCCCTTCGGCGACCGCCTGCTGCAGGCCCGGCAGCTCGTGCTTGACCGAGGTGTTCTCGCGGAAGCGCTCGCGCAGACCGCTGTCGATCAGCTCCCACATCCAGTGCTGCGCCTGGTCGCGGCGCTTGGCCTCGAATTCGCCCGAGGCCTGCATGGTTTCCCGGTAGCGTTCGATCTCGCCCCAGAACTGTTCGATGCCATCCTTCTTGAGCGCCGACAGGGTCAGCACCGGCGGCAACCAGTTGGGCGACGTATGACGCAGCATGTTGAGCGCCGACTTGATCTGGCTCTTGGCCAGCGTGGCCAGGCGCGGATCGATGTCGGCCTTGTTCACCACGATCAGGTCGGCCAGCTCCATGATCCCTTTCTTGATCGCCTGCAGATCGTCGCCCGCGTTGGGCAGCTGCAGCAGGCAGAAGATGTCGGTCATGCCGGCCACGGCCGTCTCGGACTGGCCCACGCCCACGGTCTCGACGATGATCACGTCGAAGCCCGCGGCCTCGCACACCATCATGGTCTCGCGCGTCTTGCTCGCCACGCCCCCAAGACTGCCCGCGGACGGGCTGGGGCGGATGAAGGCCTCGGTACGTTGCGAGAGCAATTCCATGCGCGTCTTGTCGCCGAGGATGGAGCCGCCGGTCACGCTGGACGACGGATCCACCGCCAGCACCGCGACCTTGAGGCCCTGCTCGATCAGATACAGGCCGAGCGCTTCGATGAAGGTCGACTTGCCCACCCCCGGCACACCCGAGATGCCGACGCGCATGGCCTTGCCGCTGTGAGGCAGCAGGGCCTCGAGCACACGGCGGGCGCGGGCACGATGGTCCGGGCGGAGCGATTCGATGAGCGTGATGGTGCGGGCCAGCGGCCGAAGCTGCTGTGCCAGCACGCCATCGACCAGCAGCTGGTCGGTGGCGGGCAGTTCGATGGGATCGTGCGGCATATTCATGGCGTCGGAATGGCGGGCTGGCACGTCGCGAAACGTGCCAGCGTCATCCTGCCTGATTATGCGGTTTTGCGCGCTGCGCGGATGGCGGCCAGCACTTCACGGGCGGCTTTCGGAATCGGGGTGCCCGGTCCGAAGATGCCCTTGGTACCCGCCTCGACCAGCATGTCGTAGTCCTGCGCGGGAATCACGCCGCCCACGAACACGATGATGTCGTCGGCACCCTGCGCCTTGAGGCTGTTGATCACCTGCGGCACCAGCGTCTTGTGGCCGGCGGCCAGCGACGAGCAACCGACGGCGTGCACATCGTTTTCCACCGCATGGCGTGCTGCTTCTTCCGGGGTCTGGAAGAGCGGACCGATGTCGATATCGAAGCCCAGGTCGGCAAACGCAGATGCGACCACCTTGGCGCCACGATCGTGACCATCCTGACCGAGCTTGGCGATCATGATGCGCGGGCGACGGCCTTCTTCGGCGATGAACGCATCGATGTCGGCCTTGAGGGTCTTCCAGTCTTCGGTGTCTTCCACGACCGAAGCATACACGCCGGATACGGCCTGCGGATTGGCGCGGTAGCGACCCCACTCGGATTCGAGCGCGTCGGACACCTCGCCCACGGTGGCACGCAGACGGATGGCGTTGATGGCCAGGTCCAGCAGGTTGCCCTCGCCGGTCTTGGCACACCGGGTCAGCGCCGCCAGGGCCGCATCGACGGCCGACTGATCACGGGTCTCGCGGATGGTGTTGATGCGTGCGATCTGCGCTTCGCGCACGGCATGGTTGTCGATGTCGAGAATCTCGATCGGGTCTTCCTTGGCGAGCTTGTACTTGTTCACGCCAACGATCACGTCCTTGCCCGAATCGATGCGCGCCTGCTTCTCGGCAGCGCACTCCTCGACCTTCATCTTGGCCCAGCCGGACTCGACCGCCTTGGTCATGCCGCCCATGTCCTCGATTTCCTCGATGAGCGCCCAGGCGGTGTCGGCCATGTCCTGGGTGAGCTTTTCCATCATGTAGGAACCGGCCCAGGGGTCGACCACGTTACAGATGTGGGTCTCTTCCTGGATGACGATCTGGGTGTTACGGGCGATGCGCGCCGAGAACTCGGTCGGCAGCGCAATGGCCTCGTCCAGGGCGTTGGTGTGCAGCGACTGGGTGCCGCCGAACACGGCCGCCATGGCCTCGATGGTGGTGCGGATCACGTTGTTGTACGGATCCTGCTCGGTGAGCGACCAGCCCGAGGTCTGCGAGTGGGTGCGCAGCATCATCGACTTCTGCGATTTCGGGTTGAACTGCTTCATGATCCGCCACCACAGCAGACGCGCGGCACGCATCTTGGCGATCTCGAGGTAGAAGTTCATGCCCACCGCCCAGAAGAAGGACAGTCGGCCAGCGAAGGTATCCACATCCATGCCGGCCTTGATGCCGGTGCGCACGTATTCGAGGCCGTCGGCCAGCGTGAAGGCCAGTTCGATGGCCTGGTTCGCCCCCGCCTCCTGGATGTGGTACCCGGAGATGGAAATGGAGTTGAAGCGCGGCATGTGCGTCGAGGTGTACTCGAAGATGTCCGCGATGATCTTCATGGACGGCTCGGGCGGATAGATATAGGTGTTGCGGACCATGAACTCCTTGAGGATGTCGTTCTGGATGGTCCCGGAGAGCTTCTCCTGCGACACGCCCTGTTCCTCTGCCGCCACCACGTAGCCGGCCAGGATCGGCAGCACCGCGCCGTTCATGGTCATGGAGACGGAAATCTTGTCGAGCGGAATGCCGTCGAACAGGATCTTCATGTCCTCGACCGAGTCGATGGCCACACCGGCCTTGCCCACGTCACCCGTGACGCGCGGATTGTCCGAGTCATAACCGCGGTGCGTGGCCAGATCGAAGGCCACCGACACGCCCTGACCACCGGCGGCCAGCGCCTTGCGATAGAACGCATTGGAGGCTTCGGCGGTGGAAAAACCGGCGTACTGGCGGATGGTCCACGGACGCCCGGCGTACATGGTCGCCTGCGGGCCTCGCAGAAAGGGTTCGAAGCCCGGCAAGGTGTTGGCGTAAGGCAGATCCTTGGTGTCTTCGGCCGTATAGAGCGGCTTGACGGTGATGCCCTCCGGCGTCACCCAGTTATAGCCAGCAAGATCGTTGCCGGGGGCGTGCTTGGCGGCAGCCTTCTGCCATTCTTCAAGCGAAACCTGGGGCAACTCAGGAGCCTTGGACATGTTTCCCTCACTCATCATCTGTCGTGTCTGTGGGGCGCGGCCTCTCACGTACCGTCACCACCGAAAATGCAAACGGGGCCTGAAGCACATCCTCACAGGAACAGCTTCAAGGCTCCGCATTGAGTATTGTTATAGACCGGCGGCGACTGCGCCGCCCGCGACACCTGCGCGGGCGGCCGTCGACGCTCCGTGTTGCATCCCTCCCTCTCCACGAGATCCGCAGCGACGCTGATCCTCGTGCCCTTCACTTCTGGATACCGCACGGAAACTTGACCCGGTCAGGCGTGAATAATACTTTATCCATAATTATGAATGCAAGGCGTGACCATCTCGCGTTATCATGTCGGCTTGCACGCGGTCCGGACGGCTGGAGCAGCGGCCCCACCAGACCCGAACCCAGGAGATAGCACACACCATGAACGCATCCCGCATCGCTCCGCTGGCGCTCTATCAGGAAGTGGCCGAACGGTTGCGTGAGCGCATCTTCTCTCACGAACTCAAGCCCGGCGCCTGGATTGACGAACAGGCCATCGCCGAACAGTACGGCATCTCGCGCACGCCGCTGCGCGAAGCCCTCAAGGTACTCGCCTCGGAAGGTCTGGTCACCCTCAAGCCGCGTCGCGGCTGTTACGTGACCGAGATTTCAGAGCGCGATCTGGACGAGATCTTCTCCGTCATGGCGCTGCTCGAAGGCCAGTGCGCGCGGGACGCCGCCGGCAAGGCGAGCGAGTCCGACCTTGCGCAGTTCAAGAAACTGCACGATGCACTCGAAGCCGCCGCTGAAAAGAACGATATCAACGGGTTCTTCGAAGCCAACCAGGCGTTTCACCACGCGGTTCAGAGCGTGGCCGACAACCACTGGCTTCAGCACGTGATCGAAGACCTGCGCAAGGTCATCAAGCTGTCACGTCACCACTCCCTGTTCAGCGACGGCCGACTGGAGCAATCGCTGGCCGAGCATCGCGACATTCTCAAGGCCATGCTGGCCCGGGATGCCGCCGGCGCCGAAACCGCCATGCGCACGCACATCCACAGCGGGCGAAAAGCACTGGCCCGCATAGCGGCGGCACGCACCGAAGCGGCCTGACCAGCACCCCAGAATCAAAAGCCCCCGCCTGGCAACGCCTGCGGGGGCTTTTTCATGGGCGCAAAGTCGCGTCAATACGGCTGACCGAACAGCAGGTAATAGCGTACCTGCCCGATTTCGGGCGCATAGCCGGCACCGACATACAGCGGCCCGAGTACCGTATCGGCCCCGGCGAACAGGGACGCGGAGCGCGCGCGACCGCTCTCGGTGGTGTTGCCCGCCACGTAGTCGGACAGATCGGCCCATTCATAGCTCGCCCCCAGGTACACCCCGCGGCCGAAACTGTCCGGCAACTTGCTCACCCGGTGATAGTAGGCACCGCGCAGCATCACGATCTGGTCCGCGTTGATTTCCCCGTAGCGGTAACCGGACAGCTGGAATGGTCCCCCCGCCAGCGAGCGGGCGGCGGTGGGCAACTCGCTGTCCGGACTGCCCACGGCCCAGAGGCCCAGGCGCACGCTGTGGTCGCCCCACGACATGGCGGTATCCGCTGTCAGGCTCGAGAAGAGAAACGACAGTTCGCTGCCGTAGGCCTCGTCATGCTGCTCGATGTCCAGCCGCGCCGCATAACCCCGGCGCGGAAAGAAGGGGCTGTCGAGCCGGTCGAGCGTTGCCGACACGCCGATCCAGCCATCGTCGAGCTCGACCGCCGGATACAGCGGCAAACCGGACAGCACGTTGGCCCGTATGCGGCCGCGGTGCACACCCGCGCGCACCTCGCCCCAGGCCCCCAGCTCGACCCCCACATCGAGGCCGATCGATCGCTCCCGCACCTTGTATTCAGCCAGTTTCAGTCCCTCGACATACACCGGAACGGAGCGCATGTGATAGTCGAACGACGGCGCCACGAACCAGTTGGAACGCAGGCCCAGCGGCTGATAGAACTCGGCGCGGAAACGGTTGTTGGTGCCCAGCAAGAGGTCCACGTTGGCCTCCGCCCCCCAGCGATTGAGCCAGCGTCTCGACAGCCCGCCATAGAGGCCGACCACGCCACCGCCGTCAAAGTCCGAGGCAAAACCGCCGCCGAAGCGCAGGTACGTCGGCCCCCAGGATTTTTCCACTGCCTCGATGTTGAGATCGGCCTGCGGGCCGTCACGCAACAGGCTGTAGCGAAGGCGTTCATAGTCCCCCTCGCTGTAAAGCGCGGCGAGTTTGCGCTCCAGTGCAGCCTTGTCGAGGGGCTCGCCCACCATCGCATCCAGTTGCGCCTTGAGGGCCGCTTCGGGAACATAGCGCAGCGGCGACACCTTGACCGAGCGAATCACCGGCGCGGGTAACTGCCAGCGCGCTTCGCGTTGTTGTTTCCATTTGGCGTAGGTCGCCTCATCCACGCTGAAGCGCGACAGCTCGGCCGCTGCGGCGCGGGCCGCCTGCTCCCCGGCCGGGATGGTCTCGAGCACCCGATCGAAATCCGTCGACACCATGTCGCCGATGTTCACATCGACGAGCACATCGCCCGGCCCCAGCAGCGCACGCTGGGCGGCCACGTTGTGTCCCAAGGCCAGATGGATGGACTGCAGCACGATGTCTGCGGCCGAGCGCAGGCGCTCCCGCGGCAGCGGCGGCGTGCCCACGTCGATGGCAATGACACGCGGACCGCACAACTGACGCCCCACGGAGACCGGCAAGTTCATGGCCAGGCCACCATCGACGAGTAGCCGGTCATGATGCTCGATCGGCAGGAACGCGCCGGGCACCGCCATGCTGGCGCGCATGGCGCGCCACAGCGGGCCATCATTCAACTCGACGGATTCCCCCGTGACCAGATCGGTGGCCATCGCCCGAAACGGCAGGGACAGGGTGTCGAAGGTATCGAGCTCATCCGGCGTCCCCACCAGGTCCTGCAGGAAGCGGTCGAGGTCCTGCCCGGCGATGGCGCTGTGCGGCAACAACACCCGCCCCTCGCCATACCCCATGGTGATGGCGCTATGGCCGGAGACCGCATCCTGCTTTTCCCGGAAGGGCTGATCATCCCGTGGCGTGGAACTGGAGAAGATGCGCTCCCAGTGCGCCGCGCGCACCTTGCGCTCCAGCTCCTCGAGCGGCACACCCGAGGCATAGCTGGCGCCCACGATCGCCCCCATGCTCGTGCCCACCACGCAATCGACCGGCACTCGCAACTCTTCGAGCACCTTGAGTACCCCCAGGTGGGCCACGCCGCGAGCGCCGCCGCCCGACAGCACCAGCGCCACGCCATCGGCAGCGGCCACGGGGAAACTGAACACACATGCCACGAGGGCCAGAAAAACGCGCACGAAACCGTCCTGCCAAACATTCGGATCAATCGGACGCGAGTGTAATCCCTCTGCCGGCGTGCGCCCATGATTCACACCGGGTTTCGCTATCATGGCGGGGCACCAACGACTCGCACGCTTCGGAGACCCTCATGCCCGGACAGGTTCTGCTCACCATTGACGAGCACATCGCCACCATTACCCTTAGCAACCCCGGCAAGCTCAACGCGGTCGACTCGGTCATGTGGCAGGCCCTGCGCACTCACATGAAGGACATCGCCGAGCGCGACGACGTCCGATGCGTGATCCTGCGCGGTGAGGGTGACGACGCCTTTGCCGCCGGCGGCGATATCGAAGAGTTCCTCTCCGTCCGTGCCACCGTGGACGACGCCCTGCACTACCACGAGGCCTGGGTGGCCACCGCGCTCGACGCCATCCGCGAATGCCCGGTGCCCACCATTGCGGCCATTCGCGGCGCCTGCGTGGGCGGCGGGCTGGAGATTGCCGGCTGCTGCGATCTGCGCATCGCAGGGGAAAGCAGCCGCTTTGGCGCACCGATCAACAAACTGGGCTTCTCCATGTACCCGCGCGAGATGGCCGGTCTGCTGGAGGTGGTCGGCCCGGCAGTGCTGCTCGAAATCCTGCTCGAAGGGCGCATTCTCCCGGCCAGCGAAGCACTCGCCAAAGGCCTGCTCACCCGGCTGGTCACCGATGAGAGCGTCATGGACGAAGCCGGCGCCGCGGCAAAGCGCATCAGCGCCGGTGCACCGCTGGTCGCCCGCTGGCACAAGCACTGGGTGCACCGCCTCGCCCATGACACCCCGTTGTCGAACCACGAGAAGCGCGCCGCCTTCGCATTTCTCGACACCGAAGACTATCGCGAGGGCATGCAGGCCTTCTTCGAGAAACGCAAACCCCGGTTCAAGGGAAAATAGAACACTCGCCCACCGCCTGGGTCGCCAAGCGCATTGCATTGAACTTTGCGCCCGGGCCCGCTTCTGACATGGGACATGAAAAACGCCAACACACCCATGGAATTCATCCAGAAGTTACTGGAAAACAACAGCACTGAAGCCTTTGCGATTGCCGCCGGCATCGCCACCGTGGCCTTCTTCGTATTCATCAGCATCCGGGGGTTCATCAACACCCGCCTGCGCAAGCTGGCCGACAGGACATCCCTCGGCTGGGACGACCTGCTTGTCGAGGTGCTTGGCGGCACCTACGGTTGGATGCTGTTTCTGTTTGCCGTGCTCATCGGTGCGCAGTACATCGAGTTTTCCGACAAGATCGAGACGCGTCTGGGCCAGGCGCTCATGGCACTGGTGTTTCTGCAGATCGGCTTCTGGCTGAGCAGTGGCGTCGCCTACTCACTCAAGAAGAAGGCCGCGCGCCACGAGGCCAACAACGAGGGGGCCAGCGCCACGGCCATTGCGGTCGCCGGCTTCACGATCCGCCTCGTCCTGTGGTCCATCGTGGTCATCCTGGTGCTCGACCAGTTCGGCTTCAACGTCACCACCCTGATCGCCTCGCTGGGTGTCGGGGGCGTGGCGGTGGCGCTGGCGGTGCAGAACATCCTCGGCGACCTGTTCGCGTCCCTGTCGATTGCGCTGGACAAGCCGTTCGTGATCGGCGATTTCATCATCGTGGGCGACGTGACCGGCACGGTCGAGCATGTGGGTCTGAAGACCACACGCATCCGCGCCCTGTCCGGCGAGCAGATCGTGGTCTCCAACGGCGACCTGCTCTCCTCCCGCATCCACAACTACAAGCGCCTGCGCGAACGACGCATCGTGTTCCAGTTCGGGGTGCTCTACGACACGCCGGCAGATCTGCTCGAGTCCATTCCCGGCATGGTGAAATCGATCATCGAATCGACCGACAACACCCGCTTCGACCGCGCCCACTTCTTCTCCTTCGGCGCGTCATCACTGGACTTCGAAGTGGTCTATTACGTCACCTCCGACAACTACACCACCTATATGGACGCCCAGCAGCGCATCAATCTGGCCATGGTGCGACAGTTCGGCGACAAGGACATCGGCTTCGCTTTCCCGACCCGCACGTTGCACCTGGAAAGCGTTCCAAAAGGCTTCGGCGCCGTCGAACCGCCCGCCGGCGACAAGGACTCGCCGTCGGAGGATACCCCCAGAAAGGCGCCAAGCGCGGCTCAGGCAGAGCCCTCCTGAGACGGCCAGACGGTGCGCTCAAGGCTCCGTCTGGGGCCGCGCGTGGACTGGCGTTGCGGCATCGCGCGAGTATCCGCAACTTTTCATCGGACTGTCACCAGCGTGTCACGCACCGTCGATAGCTTTGCCGGGTTCCGGTTCGCGGGAAGGTGGACCGGATTTCAACCCTTTTGGAGACTTTCGATGTCCGATTCCGTTTCGCTGTCTCGCCGCCGTGCCCTGCAACTGCTCACCGGCGCGCCGATGCTCCCGATTGCCGCCTCGCTCGCCGCTCTTCCGCTGACCGCGGCCGCACATGGCGAGGGTCGTCACATGGGTGGCCACCCCCGCTTCGGCAAAGGCATGCGCTACGAATTCGGGGGCATGGCAGCCCCGACCCTGGCCGAGCCGGCCAACATGGCCACCACCCATGTGGCCTCCACGCTCACCCGCAGCATCGGCAAGCACAGCGAGACCTTCGCCCTGGGCTATGAAGCCTTCTTCCTGACCGGTGAGACCGTCCCGGCCACCGGCGGCGGCACCATCGTGGCCGGCAGCTACTTCGACATCAACGGCGCACCGATCATGGACGCCACCGCCGCCACCCCGACCCAGTTCTACTCCGACTGCCCGGACGGCATGTCCCTGCTGCAGGTCAAGCGCGGCCGTTCGCACCGTCGCGGCTGCAACCGTCTGTTCGCCGTGGTGCAGTTCGAATACACCTCGGCCAACGCCGCCGGCGAATCCATGTACGGCAAACTGCCCTCCCCGATCGCCATCCTCACTCTCGACCAGAACCAGCGCACCGGCCAGCTGTCGCTGGTGAGCTACTACAACGTGGACACCGCCCCGGTCCGTGGCCTGTGGATCACCTGTGGAGCCAGTGCCTCCCCCTGGGGCACGCACCTGTCGTCCGAAGAATACGAACCGGATGCCACCCTGGCCTCCAACAGCCAGCTCAAGGCCTTCAGCCTGAACCTGTTCGGTGACGAAAACGCCGCCAACCCCTATGACTACGGCCATCAGCCGGAAGTGTTCGTCAACGCCAACGGCACCGGTCACATCGTCAAGCACTACTGCATGGGCCGCATCTCCCATGAACTGGTTCAGGTCATGCCGGACGAGCGCACCGTGCTGATGGGCGATGACGCCACCAACGGTGGCCTGTTCATGTTCGTGGCCGATCGCAAGCGCGACCTGTCCGCCGGCACGCTGTATGTGGCCAAGTGGACCCAGACCTCCAGCGTCGGTCCGGGTGCCGGCGACATCGGCTGGATCAACCTGGGTCACGCCACCAGCGACGAAATCAAGGCGCTGGTGGACAGCGGCATCACCGCCGCCGACATCATGGATGTGAAGACCTCCGACCCCGCCGACCCCGAGTACACCCGGATCCGTTTCAACGGCAAGAACAACTGGGTCAAGCTGGTGCCGGGCATGGAGAAGGCCGCTGCCTTCCTCGAGACCCATCGTTACGCGGCCCTGGTCGGTGGCTCGATGGGCTTCTCGAAGATGGAAGGCACGACCGTGAATGCCGCCGACAAGCGCGCCTACTCGGCCATGTCCTATGTGTACAAGTCCATGACCGACGGCACCACCGACATCCAGGTGGAAGGCCCGGTCGCCGGCGCAGTGTATGAACACATTCTCAAGGGCCACCAGTACGACCTCGGCGGCCAGCGCATCCACAGCGAATGGGTCTCGACCCACATGTCGGTGCCTGAAGGCCTGGCCGGAGAAGATCTGGGCAGCCCGGACGATATCGGCAACACCGCCCTGGCCGACAAGATCGCCAACCCGGACAACATCAAGTACTCCGAGGCCATGCGCACCCTGTTCATCGGTGAAGACAGCGGCATGCACGTGAACAACTTCCTGTGGGCGTACAACGTCGATACCGGCAAGCTGTCCCGTCTGCTCTCCTGCCCGGCGGGTGCCGAATCCACCGGTCTGCAGGCCGTCGATGACATCAACGGCTTCAGCTACATCATGAGCAACTTCCAGCACGCGGGTGACTGGACCGGCAGCCCGTCGGCCGAAACCAAGGCCCTGCTCGAGCCGCTCATCGATGCCAACTACAACAACAAGACCAGCGCCGCCGTGGGTTATCTGACCCTCGCCAGTCGCGTATAAACACAACGAAGCACCACGACCGCCCGCGCGGTCTTGCACGCCCGGTCAGACGCATCTGCGTCACCGGGCGTTTTTCATGCGGGCTCGGCGTAACGTCGCCACAAGGATTCGAAGCGATCGGTAAAGGCCCGTACGGCAACCGGATCGCCCGTTTGCAGCAGATTCTCCTCATTGTCACTGCTTGCGCTGCGCGTCCAGTTGAAACTGCCGGTGTGCAGGACGGCGCGATCGTAGAGTGCGAACTTGTGATGCATGTGCGCCGGACTGCGGTCCTCCGCGATGCGCAAGCCCGAGCGGCGAAGCCGATCGACATCGCTGCCCGCGTCGAATTGCTTGTCATTGTCGGTGAGAATGCGCACATCGACTCCACGCAGATGGGCCGCGAGAATCGCCTCGGCAATCCGGTCATCCGAAATGGTGAACACGCAGATGCACACCTGCTCACGTGCCGTCTTCAGTTGATGGATCACGCCGTTGCGGCAGGCATCGCCCGGACTGAACCAGGCGCGGGTCTCGACCGCACGGGTCGTTGGCATGCGGGCCACGTCGATGGCCTTGGCCACCCGCTCCAGCCAGCCCACCAGCGCGACCGGGTCCTCCGCGCCCTTGATGCGATCGCGAACCAGTTCAAAAGCGGCATTGCGCAGCCGGCGAAGGCCCTCTTCATTCGGACGCGCCTGCCCCAGCAAGGCGTCGAACCGACGCCGCTCGTCGGTGCTCAGCCGCAGATCCTCCGCACTGACGCGCAAATGGGCCAATATGTCTTCAAGGCCTGCATCCGGCTTCATCAAGTCGCCCTGTCCGTCATCAACAAGCGCCCATCATGCCCCACACCGGACATACCGTCATCCGCGGGGCGTGTTGCACTGCCGCATGTCAGGACATCAACATATAATGCTTTGGCACTAGTTCCTGGATTCACGCACCATGTTCGGAAGCCTCCGGCCTTTCCTGCTTTTGACTTCACTCGCCGTCGCCTCGATATGGCCGCCGATGGCGCAGTCGGCCGACGCGCCGACGGCTGAATCGCCAGCGCAGGCAAGTGATGAAGTGATGCAAGATGACCGGGAGGACGCGGGGGGCACCTGCGCCGAATGGGTCAGGCGCGTGAAGCTGCTCGAACGCTTCCGCGACAAGCAGGCCAGCCCCGAGCCGAGCATTGCAGACGTGCCTTACGGCCCTCACCCGCTGCAGACCTTCGATGTCTATCGCCCCGTCGCCGCGGAATCGGGCAGCGCCTCGCCCATCATCGTCATGGTGCATGGCGGCGGATGGTGCGTGGGCGACAAGGGCGCGCCGGGGGTGACGAATCTCAAGGTCGAACGCTGGGTCGGCAGGGGCTTCGTACTCATTTCCCTCAACTACCCCATGGTCAGCGATGGCAGCAACGCGCTGGCACAAGCCCGCGATGTGGCACTGGCGCTGGCGCACATTCAGGCCAATGCCCGGCGGTGGGGCGGTGATCCCGACAGGCTCATTCTCATGGGGCACTCGGCCGGCGCACACCTGGTGTCGCTGGTGAACGCCGACAGCACCTTGCGCGAGGCCGCTGGCGCCCGCCGCCCTCTGGGCACCATCTCGCTCGATGCCGGTGCCATCGACGTGCCCATGCAGATGCCCCGGGTCTATCGCTTTCTCGAAACCCGCTATCGGGAGGCATTCGGCGAGACGCGTGAAGAGTGGCTGGCGGCCTCACCCTACCATCGTCTCGACAGGCAGGCCTCGCCATGGCTGGGCGTGTGCTCGACCCGGCGCCGTGACGACCCGTGCGAGCAGGCGAAGCGCTATGCCGAAAAAAGCCTTGAACTGGGTGTGGCCGCCGAGGTGCTGCCGCAATCGCGCAGCCACGCCAAGATCAATGAGCAACTGGGCGAGCCCGGCGCCTACACGCGCGCGGTGGAGCGATTCATGGGGTCGCTCGATCCGGTCGTTGCGCAGCGTCTGAAGGGACGCTGACGCCGCTGCTCGCGCCATGCGGTCGCCCGGAACGCGAACAGGCCGGTGCTCTGCACCGGCCTGAACACACTGGCGGCTGAGGTCGCGTGAGCCCGCCTGCGCGTGAAAACCTACTTGTTCTTCTCGATCTGGTCACCAACGACACCGCCGATGGCGGCACCACCGACCGTCCCCAGCACGCTGCCGTTCGACACGGCGGCACCCACGGCGCCGCCAACGGCAGCACCGCCCACCGTGCTCTTCTCACGAGCCGACATGCCTTCCCAAGTTGAACAGGCACTCGTGGCCAGAGCGATGGCACCAATCACAATGAATTTGCTCGGGGTCTTCATGATCTGCTCCTTGTCTCTTGTTTTGAGTACGCCCGGCGCTCTGGAGGGAACACCAAGCGTTGGAACAATCATGGGCTGATGAGATGTCGAGCCGTGTCAGGCGAGGCGGATACAGCCGTCAGACACGGCTTTGCCTGCGCGTCGGGCGTCTCCGACACGCAGGCGCCCGGCTCAGCCAAAGACGCTATGCAGCATCTTCAGGCACAGCAGAACGAGCACACCGGCAAAGATCTTCTTGAGTGTGGCCACGGGCAGCTTGTGTGCCAGCCGCGCGCCGGTCGGCACGGTGATGATGCTGAAGGCAGTCACCAGCACGAACGCGGGCAGGTAGATGAAACCCGCCGTGTATTGCGGCATGCCTTCGGCGCCCCAGCCGTTCACGATGAAGCCGACAGTGCCGGACAACGCGATCGGCAGGCCGATGGCGGCCGACGTGCCGATGGCGTTCTGCATCTTGATGTTGCACCAGGTCATGAAGGGCACCGACAGCGACCCACCGCCGATGGCCACCAGCGCGGAAATGGCGCCGATGCCGAACCCCACCAGGCTCATGCCCACCGGCCCCGGCAGATCGCGGGTCGGCTTGGGCTTGATGTTGAGCATCATCTGGGCCGACACATAGGCCATGAAGCAGGCAAAGAAAATGGCCAGCGGTTCGGACGGGACGTGCGAGGCCACGAAGGTCGCGCCAAAGGTGCCGATCAGGATGGCCGGCGTGATGCGCTTGACCACATCCCAGCGCACCGCGCCATGGGCGTTGTGCGCCCGCATGCTGGAAAACGAGGTGATGACGATACTGGCCATGGAGGTGCCGAGTGCCATGTGCACCACCTTGTCCATACCGAACCCCTGGGCGATGAACAGGGTCGCCAGCGAAGGCACCATGATGCCGCCACCGCCCACCCCCAGAAGACCGGCAAAGAAACCGACAAAGGCGCCCAGGACCGGGTACGCCAGCCACCACACATCAAAGTTCATTGGGATTCAGTTCCAGAATCGTGCCGACGATATATTTCCACTCGTCCGGATCCACCGGCGTAATCGACAAGCGGTTGCCCTTGGCGAGCACGCGCATGTTCGCCAAAGCCGGATGCTCGCGCAATTCGGGCAAACCCACCAGTCGCGTCTTGCGCACGAAAGCCACGTCCACATTGAACCAGCGCGGCGTGTCCGGACTGGCCTTGGCATCGTAGAAACGGCTGTCCGGCTCGAACTGGGTTTCGTCCGGGTAGGCGGTCGACGCCACCTTGGCAATGCCCGCGATGCCAGGCTCAGGACATGAGGAGTGATAGAAGAACACCGGGTCGCCCGGCGTCATCTGGTTCATCATGAAGTTGCGCGCCTGATAGTTGCGCACCCCGTACCATGGCACGGTCTGGTCCGGCATGGCCGCCAGATCGTCGATGGAACAATCATCCGGTTCGGACTTCATCAGCCAGTAGCGCACGACATGTCTCCGGGGTGAGAGGGCGCTACTCTAGCAAGCTCGCGCCGAGCGTCAACGCCTCATGGCATCTCAAGCGACTGCGTGGAGGTGACACAGACGCGCTCGACCTCGGAAGGCGCATCGGCACGGCGCAGAAATGCCTCGCACTCGGCCACGCTCGTCTGCGGATTGAGCGCCAGTGAGGCCTCCCCCAGGACCAGTTCGTAAGCATGCCGCGGTGCCAATTGCGCCTTGGCATGCGAAAACCGCACGAAGCGCAGTTCGGAGGGGATGCAGCGCAACTGCTTCACGTCGGCGCCCCCCTGCCGGAGCACGGCACCGACGGATCCGGCGCGCGCCTCGCACGCCGCTGCGCTTTCGGTATTGACGAAGGCCGCCGACATCTGGCCATCGGCCAGCAGGGTCAGAATCACCAGCACGTGGGCAACACTCATGATTTGCCTCTCAACCTCGTGAAAGAGCGTTCAGGCTAATCCGGCCCGGGCCGGCATGCCCTGACACGGATCAGGAAACGGTTGATCTACTCGTGACGTAGCGCGTCAATCGGGTCCAGCCGCGCCGCCCGGCGTGCGGGGAAGAATCCGAAGACCACCCCGATGAGCGCCGAGAAACCGAAGGAAATCAGATTGATGCCCGGATCGAACAGGTAGGGGATGTTCATCAGGGACGACAAGCCGATGGATGCGGCCGTCGCCAGCACCACGCCGGTGAGCCCGCCAAGGCAGGCCAGCACCACGGCTTCGATCAGGAACTGGAGCAACACTTCTTTTTCCATGGCGCCGATGGCCAGGCGGATGCCGATCTCGCGGGTGCGCTCGGTCACCGACACCAGCATGATGTTCATGATGCCGATGCCGCCCACCAGCAGACTCACCGCCGCCACCGCGCCGAGCAGCGTGGTCATCACCTGGGTGGTACTCGACAGGGTCTGGGCGATCTGTTTGGTGTCGAGCACGTTGAAGTCGTCGTCCTCGCCATCGCCGATGCGACGCAACTCGCGCATGAGCAGCTCGAGCTGCCCCTTGGCCCGGTCGGTCGACACGCCATCATTCACCGACACCATCATGCGGCTGATGTCGGTGCTGCCGGTGAGGCGGCGCTGGGCGGTGCGCAAGGGCATCACGATGGTGTCGTCCTGGTCGGAGCCGAAGGCGGACTGTCCCTTGGGCGCGAGCACCCCGATCACCTCGCAGGTGAACTTGTTGATGCGCACCCGCTCACCCACCGGATTGCCGCCGCCGAACAGCTCACGCCGGATGGTATCGCCGACCAGGCACACGGCGCGCCCGGCACGCAGTTCGGTGGCGGTGAACTCACGCCCTCCGGCCAGGGTCCAGTTCCCGGCCACGAAATAGTCATTGGTCGACCCCGTGACGGTCGTTGACCAGTTCTGATTGCCCACCACCACGGTCACCGTCTTGAACACCGTCGGCGCCACGGCCTGAATGCTGCCCATCTGACTGCGCACCGATTCGACCAGTTCGGGCTTGAACGGCGCCGCCCCGGCCGAACCACTGCCGGGTCCGAGCCGCTGGCCCGGTCGCACGATCAGCAGATTGCTGCCCATGGCCGAAATCTGATCGGAGATGGCCCGTGTGGCCCCGTTCCCGAGGGTGACCATGGTGATCACCGCCGACACCCCGATCACGATGCCCAGCACCGTCAGAAAGGAACGCAGCAGGTTGCGGCGGATCTCCCGCAAGGCCAGCAGCAGCGTGTTCCAGATCATGCCGTTTCCTGCGGGGCGAGACTGTCGGTATCGACCTTGCCGTCGACGAAATGCACCTGCCGCGAAGCAAACTCCGCCATGTCGGGCTCGTGGGTGACCATCAGCACGGTGATACCCCGCGTGTCGTTGAGCTCGCGGATCAGCGTCATGATCTCGTGGCTGCGCTGGGTGTCCAGATTGCCCGTGGGTTCGTCGGCGAGCAGCACCTTGGGTTGGGTGACAATGGCGCGGGCGATGGCCACCCGCTGCTGCTGACCGCCGGACAACTCGGCCGGGGTGTGATCGGCCCAGCGGTCGAGCCCGACCAGTTCGAGCGCTTCGCGCGCCAGCCGATGTCGATCCGCCGCCGTCTCCCCCCGGTACAACAGGGGCAGTTCCACGTTCTCCTGCGCCGAGGTGCGTGCCAGCAGGTTGAAGCCCTGAAACACGAAGCCCAGATAATTCCGCCTGAGCATTGCCCGCTGATCACGATCCAGTTGCTCCACCGCGGCACCCATGAACCGGTACGAGCCGGTGGTGGGCGTATCCAGACAGCCGAGAATGTTCATCACCGTGGACTTGCCGGAACCGCTCGGGCCCATCACGGCCACGAATTCACCGCTGTCGATTCGCAGGTCCACCCCGCGCAGGGCCTGAAACATGGCCTGCCCCTGCCCGTACGTCTTGGTGACCGCGGCCAGCTCGATCAAGGGTGCTGGCGCATTCATGTCTCCGTGCTCACGCTGTCGGTGATGACCGCGTCGCCGGCCTTGAGGTCACCGCCCACGATCTCGGTCTGGCGACCGTCGGTCACGCCGATCGTCACATTGACGGCCTCCGCTTGATCGCCACGCAGTACCCACACCTGACGCGCCGTCGACCCCTCGATAGGCTTGGCAGTCTTGGGAGCCCGGTTACGCGGCGGGCGGGGCATCAGGCGCTCGACCAGCGAGCGGCTGCGCTCCGCCGCGCCCGTGACGGGCGTGAAGCGCAAGGCCGCGTTGGGCACGAGCAAGGCGTTGGCCCGCGTGACGGTCACGATTTCGGCGGTGGCCGTCATGCCCGGCCGCAGGGACAGATCGTCGTTATCCACCTTCAGGGTGGTCACGTAGGACACCACGTTGTCGGTGGTGGTCGCGCCGAAGCTCACTCGTGTGATCGTGGCCGGATACCTGCGATCGGGATAGGCATCGACCGAGAAGGAAGCCTGCTGACCTTCGGCCACCTGCCCGACATCGGCCTCATCCACATTCACCTCCAGCTCCATCTGTGACAGATCTTCTGCCAGGGTGAACAGCACCGGCGCCTGCAGCGAGGCGGCCACGGTCTGGCCCGGTTCGGCATCGCGCAACAGGACGACCCCGTTGATCGGGGACTTGATCGACGCCTTCTCCAGATTGGTGTCGGCCGAGCTGAGCTCGGCTTCGCGCACGGTGACCGCCGCCTTCGCCGCGGCCAGATCCGCACGCGCACGGCTCAGGGTCGCGCGTACCGTGTCGAGCTCCGCCTTCGAGGGGACTTTGCCCCCGGAGATCTTGAAGACGTTCTCCTGCCGCGCCAGGTTCGATTGGGCTTCGGTCACGGTCGCCTGCGCCTGCAGCACCCCGGCACGCGCCGATTCGAGCGAAGCCCGCGCGCTGGTGATGGCGTCCTTGAGTTTGGCGGTGTCGAGCTGCGCAATCACCTGCCCTTCGCTCACTTCGTCGTTATCCTCGACAAGCACGCGGGTGATGATGCCCGAGAGCTCGCTGCCCACATCCACCTGATTGGTCGGTTGCAAGGTCCCCGTGGCAGAGACGGTCACGGTCATGTCGCCGCGCACAGCGTCGGTGCTCTGGTAACGCACGCTGCGCTGCGAGTCCCCCGACGCCAGCCACCCCCAGAGGCCCCCGGCAATCAGCACCAGCAGAACAAGCCAGCGCCATGCCCGCCCCCCTGCGCGGCGCCTGGGCCCCAGGTCGAGGGTGCTCGCCTCGTCGGCAGCGCGTTTTGAATCACTCATGAAATCTGTCCTGCCATGTCATCGTCAGCCGGGTCTGCCCACGCGTCCGGCACCCAGCCGCCGCCAAGCGCCTTGATCAATTGAATGCGTGCCGTGGCCAGCTCCGCCCTTGCCGAGGCATGGCTGTCTTCGGCACTCAGTCGGGTGCGCTCGGTATCGAGCACGGTTTCGTAATCGGCGACGCCGGCATCGAACTGGTGGCGTGCCAGCAAGGCTGCGTTGCGGGCAGACTCCGCAGCCACCGCCAGCAATTCCACCCGGCGCTCGCCATTGCGCACGGCCACCAGCGCGTCTTCCACATCCTGCAGGGCGACAAGCACCGCCTGCCGATAGTTTTCCAGCGCCTCGTCGCGATTGGCGCGCTGCAGATCCACCTGTGCCACCAGCCGCCCCCCGTCGAACAGGGTGGCCGCAATGCTGGCCGCCAGCGAACGTGTCAGCGACTCGGCGCCGCCGAGAGCACCAAAGCTCAACGCCTCGAAACCGAGCGAGCCGCTCAGCGTGACACTCGGATAACGCTGCGCCTGTGCCGCACCGATCCGGGCGGTGGCCGCCGCCAGGGTGCGCTCCGCCTCCCGCAGGTCCGCGCGCTGGCGCAGCAGGTCGGCGGGGATGCCGAGAGCAACCTGAGCCGGAATGCTCGGCATGGGGCGATCCACCGACAATGCCTCAGTCAGCGCGCCCGGTGCCTGCCCACACAGCACGGCCAGCGCATTGGCGTAGCCTGCAAGCGTGGTTTCGAGGGCCGGAATCTGTGCTGCGGTCTGTGCCCGGTTGGCCCGTGCCTGTTCCAGCGCCAGCGAGGCGGACAGGCCGGCCTGAACGCGCCAGTCGGTAATCTGCAGTGTTTCGCTCTGGGCCTCGAGATTGGTGCGCGCGATGCTCAGACGCTGGCCGGTGCTGCGGTAGAGCACATAGTTGCTGACCACCTCGGCCACCAGGCTGGCCTGCACATCGGCCAACGAATAGCGGCTGACCTCGGCCGAGGCCTCGGCAGCCTCCAGCGCACGTCGATTGGCGCCGAACAGGTCGGCCTCCCAGCGCGCATCGAAACCCGCCTGATAGAGGGAGCGCGCCTCACCGGAACTGCCGGTCTCGCGGCTGCCTCGTGAGCGGCTCGCGCCGCCGGAGGCCTCGATGGTCGGCCCCAGATCCGCACCCGCGGCACGCCACTGGGCGCGGGCCGCGCGCAAGCGAGCTTCGGCTGCCGCCAGCGTAGGGCTACCAGCCAGCGCGGCGTCCACCAAGGCAATCAGTTGCTCATCGCCGGTGAGCTGCCACCAATGGGCAAGGACATCGGGCGCCTGCGCCGGTGCATGCCCTTGCCATGCACCCGGCACCGCCATCGTCGGGCGTTGATAGTCGGGTCCGACGGAAGCGCAGCCCACGAGCAGGAATGCGGCGGTCAGGGAGGCAAGGCGAGCAGATGTACGGGCGGGGGGCATGGATCGGTCGGGCCGTTGGATTCTTGTTGTCGATGATTGCCGCTGGCCGGGTTAATCCCGGTTAGTCCAGTGTAAAGACCCGTAAATCCATGCTGCGTTCGATGACTCGACATGAAAAAAGCGCGGCATGAAGCCGCGCTTTTCGTGTAGGTCCCCCGCTGATGCCGACCGGGCCGATCATCCTGAACCGAGGGTTCAGGGTGGCCGCGTTCCAGACGCTTCAGGCGCGCCCGACAGTGGGGTGCGCACAACGGCGTCGATTCGGTCCGCGGCCATGTCGCTAGACATTGGTTCAAGGAAATTACGGCCTAACGCGAACACCGCAGGGGATTAATCGGTGCTACCTAAAACAGCTTTTCCTGCTGAGCCACGACGTCATCCAGTCGCGAACTCATGGATTCGATTCTACGCTTCATGCCCGGCATGTCAAACCCGCCGGAACGCTGAAACTGGAGGTATTCATGAGCGATATTCAGCGCCGTCATCACGGCCAGTTTTTCGCCCGACGCCTGGGTTTTGGCCCCCAGATCGATGAAACGTTCTTCAAGGAAACGCACCGCCGATTCGAGCGCCTCGCGCTCTTCCGGCTGGCAGCCAACGCGGTATTCCTTACCCAGCAGGGTGATGTCCAGTGTGTCCATGGTGATCATTGCTCGGGAAGGGTTTCCAGCACTTGGGTGACGCTGCGGATGGCCGCCTCGACCTTGCCGGTGAGGCGCGTATTCTCCGCCTGCAACTCGCCGACGCGAGTCTTGAGCTCACGGTTTTCCTGCTTTTGAGCTTCGAAGAGCGTAATCAGCTCGCCGAGTTGTTGTTCGAGGCGTTCGAGTTCTGCGTCCATGGCACGAATGTTAGTGAGGCTTCTCGCAGCCGGTCAAGCGAGTAATTCATACAGTGTTTCATGCTGTGACGAATCAAAACACCGGGCAAGCCTGCGCATGTCCAGATGATTCGCCAGCGTATCGGCCAGCCGCTCGAGATCGGCCTCCCGACGAGCGGCAGCGTCGACCCGCTCGGCGCCCGCCAAGCCCGCCCATTCGAGCAATGCCCCGAGTGCTTCCGGCGTATCGAACAGCCCGTGTGCGTAGGTGCCGAGCACCTGCCCGTCCTCGCTGATCGCCCCGTCACCCCGACAGTCGTCAAACATGACGGCCGGCCGCTCCAGGGCCAGCCCGGTGCTCACCCCCATGTGGATCTCGTAACCGCTGACGGGCGCTTCAGCGCCAAACGTCAGGCGACCGCGGACATGTTTCAATTGCTTTTCGGGCGCCAGGCGCGTCTCCATCGGCAACCAGCCCAGGCCCTTCAAGCTGCCCGGCGCGCCCTCAAGCCCGAGTTCGTCATGCAACTGCGCCCCGAGCATCTGAAAACCGCCGCAGATACCGACCAGCTTGCCGCCGTAACGCAGATGGCGCGCAATCGCGGCCTCCCAGCCCTGATCGCGCAGCCAGGCCAGATCCGCCTGCACACTCTTGGAACCCGGTAGCACGATGAGATCGGCGGCCGGCATCGACTGCCCGGGGCCGACCCACTGAAAATCGACCTGCGGGTGCAGACGCATCGGGTCCAGATCGGTGTGATTGGAAATTCGCGGGAATGCAGGCGCGATAACCTTGATGGCGCTTTCCGACTTGTCGAGTTCGGCGCTGGCCAACGCATCTTCGGCGTCAAGAAAGAGGCCGTGCAGGTAGGGCAACACCCCGATCACCGGCTTGCCGGTCCGGGCTTCGAGCCATTCGAGCCCGGGTTCGAGCAAGGCGATGTCGCCACGGAAACGATTGATCACGAATCCCTGAATCCGTGCCTGCTCGGATGGCGACAGCAACTCGAGGGTGCCGACCAGGTGAGCGAAGACACCGCCCTTGTCGATGTCCGCCACCAGGATGACCGGACAGTCGGCCGCCTCGGCAAAACCCATGTTGGCAATGTCGCGGTCACGCAGATTGATTTCGGCCGGGCTGCCCGCCCCCTCCACCAGCACCATGTCGTAGGTGGCGGTCAGGCGCGCCCAGCTTTCCATCACCGCCGCCATCGCGGTGGGCTTGTAGTCGTGGTAGTCCTTCGCGCTCAGGGTGGAGATGGCCTTGCCGTGGATGATGACCTGCGCGCCGATGTCGGAAGACGGCTTGAGCAACACCGGGTTGAAATCGGTGGACAGCGGCACTCCAGCCGCCATCGCCTGCAGGGCCTGAGCGCGGCCGATCTCGCGGCCATCCGGCGTGACGGCTGAATTCAGTGCCATGTTCTGCGGCTTGAAGGGCGCGATGCGCACGCCCTTGCGCGCCATGAGCCGCGCCAGGCCCGCCACCAGGGTGGTCTTGCCTGCGTCGGAGGTCGTTCCCTGAACCATCAGGGTGGCGCATGGAGGCTTCACGTACAATTCCGCTTCGTTTTCTGATTGACGCGGATTATCCCGCAAGCGCGCCCCGCACGCTCGCCCATCGACCATGCCCCACTTCACCGCCCTCACCCTTGCCCTGTGCGCCGGCGTGCTGCTCGACCGACTCCTGGGCGAACCGCGTCGCTTTCATCCGCTGGTGGGTTTCGGACGTCTGGCGGGCGGGCTGGAGCGGCGACTCAACCCTGGCGCTTACCCGGTGGCCACCGGGCTACTGGCATGGTCACTGGCCATCGTGCCGATCGTCGGACTGGTGTGGCTGGTGCGCCTGCCGGGCGGCGCCTGGGCCTGGGCGATTGACACGCTGGCCCTCAGCCTGTGCATCGGCGCGCGCAGCCTGGAAGAACACGCCCGTGCCGTGGCCGCTCCGCTCGCCGCCGGCGATCTGACCCTGGCCCGCGAAAAACTGGGCTGGATCGTGTCGCGGGACACCGCCGCGCTCAACGCATCCGAGATCGCTTCGGCGACGACGGAGTCGGTCCTCGAGAACGGTCACGATGCCATCTTCGGCGCGCTGTTCTGGTGCCTGATCGGCGGCGCGCCCGCCGTCGTCCTGTTCCGGCTCGCCAACACCCTGGACGCCATGTGGGGTTACCGCACACCCCGCTTCGAACACTTCGGCCGGTTCGCCGCCCGCGCCGACGATCTCCTTGGCTACATCCCCGCCCGCCTGACGGCACTGACCTACACCGTGCTCGGCGACTCGGCGCGCGCCTGGCGCTGCTGGCGCACTCAGGCCCCCGTCTGGAAAAGCCCGAATGCAGGCCCTGTCATGGCGGCCGGGGCCGGTGCACTGGGCGTACGCCTGGGTGGCCCGGCACCGTATCATGGGCGGATTCAGTCTCGTCCGGTGCTCGGCGACGGCGCAAGCGCCAACGCGGACACACCCTCGCAGGCCATCGCACTGGTCAAGCGCAGCACCGTGTGGTGGTGCGTGATCAGCCTCATGCTCGGTCTGCTCACCTTGGGAATTTCACATGCTTGAACATGGTGGCAATCTCGTGCAGGCGATGGCGCAATACGGCCATCGCCGCGCCGACTGGGTGGATCTGTCCACCGGCATCAGCCCGCACGGATACGCCGTCCCCCCGATTCCGCCCGCGCGCTGGCACCGCTTGCCGGAGGATGACGACGCCCTGATCAAGGCGGCAAGCGCGTTCTACGGGAGCGACGCTCTGCTGCCCGTGGCAGGCAGTCAGGCGGCCATCCAGACGCTGCCGGCCATCGTCGGCGGACGCGATGTGGGCATCCTCTGGCCCACCTACAACGAACATGAACGCGCCTGGCAACGACATGCCCCGGTGAAAGTCAGCACAACCACCTTGTGCTCAGCATCGGAGCGCCTCGACACGCTGGTGGTGGTCAATCCGAACAACCCCACGGGGGAACGCATCAGCCGCGACACCCTCATCCACTGCCATGCGCGTCTGGCCGAACGCGGCGGCACGCTCATCATCGACGAAGCCTTCGCCGACACCGATCCGGGCGACAGCCTGGCGGACCTGGCCGGCCGCCCTGGCCTGGTCGTGCTGCGGTCACTGGGTAAGTTCTTCGGCCTCGCCGGCGCCCGCACCGGTTTCGTACTCGGCCCTGACAGCGTTCGCGCCGCACTGGCAGAACGACTGGGGCCCTGGTGCATCAGCGGGCCCGCCCAGTTCGCGGCCACCACGGCCCTGCTCGACATCGACTGGCAGGACAACGCCCGACAACGCCTGCTGGACGAGTCGACCCGACTCGATACGCTGCTCATGGCCCATGGCGCTCCGGCACGGGCGGGTTGCGCCCTGTTCCGCTGGATTCCCACTCCCGACGCGCGCCGCTGGCAGGAGCATTTTGCCCGCACGGCCATCTGGGTGCGTGCGTTCGACATGCCGACCGCCCTGCGTATCGGCCTGCCGGCCGACAACACGGGCTGGGCGCGCCTGGACGCCGCACTGGCTGCCGGGACTCGCGACGGCCTCCGCCTCACCAACGAGAATTGATCACCATGACCCTGTTCCGCCGCGGCCTTGCCCTGATCGCCGCTGCCATCACGGCAATCCCTGCCTTCGCCACCATCGATCTGACCGACGATATGGGCACTCCGGTGCATCTGGACGCACCAGCCCGTCGCATCGTCTCCCTCGCACCGCACGTCACCGAGCTCATCTATGCGGCCGGTGCCGGTGAAGCGCTGGTGGGCGTGGTGGACTACAGCGACTACCCCCCCGAGGCAAGTCGCCTGCCGAGCGTAGGCAGTTACACCCGCGCGGATCTGGAAGCCATCGTGGCCCTGAAGCCGGATCTGGTCATTGGCTGGCGCAGTGGCAATCCCCCCGTCCAGATCGACCGGCTCCGCGCACTGGGCATCCCGGTTTTCGTGAATGAATCGAGAGACTTGGGAGCCGTCGCCCGCACCCTGCGACGCATCGGCACCATGGCCGGCACTGAAACGGCGGCAAACGCCGCGGCTGACGCCTTTGAAGCACGCGAAGCCGCGTTGCGTGACCGCTACGCCTCGCTGGCGCCAGTGAGCGTCTTCTACCAGATCTGGAACAAGCCGCTCATGACCATCAATGGTGAGCACCTCATTTCCGCCGTGATCCGTCTATGCGGCGGTCGGAACGTGTTCGATTCCGAGGATCTGCTGGCCCCTAAAATCGGCGAGGAATCGGTGCTTGTCGCCAACCCGGAGTCCATCGTCGCCAGCGGCATGGGTGAAGCACGGCCGGAATGGCTCGACACCTGGCGGCGCTGGCCCCAGCTCAGGGCCGTCCAGCAGGACAACCTGTTCTTCATCCCGCCGGAACTGATCCAGCGCCACACGCCGCGCATCCTCGACGGCGCCACCCGCCTGTGCGAGCAACTCGACCAGGCGCGCCAGCGAAGAGCACCATGAAGGCCGGGCTGCCCGAGCGCATCGTGTGCCTGTCCACCGAAACGGTGGAAGTGCTCTACGCGCTCGGCGAGGCGTCGCGCATTGCCGGTATCAGCGGCTTCACCGTGCGCCCCGCGCGGGCCCGGAAGGAAAAGCCCAAGGTCAGCGGTTTTTCCACCGCCAGGATTGATCGCATCCTCGCGGTGCGCCCGGATCTGGTGCTCGCGTTCTCCGACCTTCAGGCGGACATGTGCGCCGACCTGATTCGTGCCGGCGTGGCCGTGCACGTGTTCAACCACCGGAGCGTCGAGGGCATCTACGACATGATCCTGACCCTGGGACGCCTCGTTGATGCGACGACGCGAGCCCAGGACCTGGTGAACGACCTGAAAGAGCGCGTCAACAGGGCGGTGACCGAGGCCGCTCGGCGCATTGAACGCGCGGGTCGACGGCCCCGGGTGTATTTCGAAGAGTGGGATTCACCGCGCATTTGCGGCATCGGATGGGTCTCGGAGATCATCACCCTCGCAGGGGGTGAAGACATCTTTGCCGAACGATCACGCCTGGGCAACGCGCGGGATCGCATCATTGCAGACGATGACGAAATCATCACCAAGGCGCCGGACGTGATCCTCGCATCCTGGTGCGGCAAGAAGGTCAGACCCGAAAGTATCGCCCAGCGCGAGGGTTGGTCAGCGGTCCCTGCCGTACAGCAGGGTCAGATCAGGGAAATCAAGTCCGCCATGATCCTGTCACCGGGGCCCGCGGCCATCGAAGAAGGACTTGACGCGGTAGGTCGAGCCCTGAACGCCTGGGCGAAGACGGCCGATCAGTCGTCCTGACCGATCTGGCATGCCTTGTAGTATTCACGCCATGCCGGACGTGTTGCCCGCCACCACATGCCATCGAATCGCTTCGAAAGACCCGGCAGGGCCGGGCGCAGGTAATGGCTCGCCGCCGAGCGTTTGGTCTTGCGGATCGGCACTCGCGGTGCGACACGCAGGGCCACGAGGCGATCGGTCAGGGTCGGGTGCATGATGCCGCCGCTTTCGTCGCTGATGAGCGAACGCAGCAAACCGTTCTGCGGTAGTGCCTGAAAACCGGCGGCCACACCCATGCCCATGTCGCGGAAGGGGCGAATGGTCGGCCGCGGCGAGTGCTCAGCCTGCGCCATGACCTTTTCCCAGTAGTCCCCCTCGATGAATTCCGATTTCATGGCCACTTCGACCAGGGTATCGCCCAGCAACTTCGCGGTCACCACGCGGGAGGCCACGCGATCGGCTTCGTATTCTTCGAGATGATTGAGTTCCAGCGCTTTCATGATGCCGGCTTCGGCCCAGGGGGTCAGCAGCCATGTCAGCAGGCGCGCGCTGGCGCTGCCATCCGAAGCAATACGCTCGCAGACCCGGTGCCACCAGGCACGCAGGTGGGCATCCCAGGCCAGCGATCCGTGACGCTGACGCACCAGATGGGCCATTTCATGTGCCAGGATCGCCGTGAGCTGACGGGGCGAAATGCTGTGCACGAGCGGCAGACCGAGAACAAGCGTGGTTTCCATACGGCCCCAGAGCCCCTTGACCGGGCGCTGATGGACGGCGGCGTTCATGTCGGCGGTGATGCGAATGCGGTCGACCATGGGCGCCGACATGCGACGCGCAAGGTTGTCCACCAGCATGTGCAGAGACGGCGCCTTGTCACGATCCAGCCGCACCCCTTCGGGACGTGGCGCAGGGATCACGAGCCAGGTGTAGATCCTGAACGTGGACCACCCCAGGAAGAAGGTGATCGACAGGTGGAGCAGCATTTCGCCCAGGCTCATGGCCCACTCACCGAAAATCAGCAGATAGACGCCGATGGCGCACAGCAGCGCGCACATCAGACCGATGGCGGCAAAAACGCCCAGACCCAAAGCAGCCCGCCGGCTCAATTGCCGGGCGAGTTTGCGTACAGTCTTCGCGGAACGGGGGCGGATGGTGTCCATCAATCAAACAGCCGATAAAGGATGAGCGCACTGTAGACGATCAAACCGGCAAGAAAAATACACCAAAGGTAATAGGCTAACGTGAACAAAACCCCGTTTTTCGATGCCAAATAACTATGACATTTGAGCATTACAAGCCACGGCAAGGGTTACACCCGTTTGGTATGCACAGGATATAACGGCAAAAATGCCTATTAAATCAAGGCGGTAATTTGTCACAGCAGACGAAAGAACGGGACGCTCCCTGCGTCCCGCCCTGTTGACCGAGGCCGACTCAGGCACTCAGGTGCTGCTGCGAGGCGACCGGCTGGCGCTGATGCGTGAGCTGATGGACGGCCGACACGATGGCACGAATGGACGCCGTCACGATATTGCCATCAATACCCACGCCGAAAACGCCGCCCGGCACGTCATCGGACGCCAGCTCGATGAACGCCACGGCGCGCGCATCCGACCCCTTGCCGAGACTGTGCTCTTCATAGCTGAGCAGGCTCGCCTCGGGCATGAGTGCATGCAAGGCGGCGTCGATGGGCCCATTGCCCACGCCACGCAAGGTCTGCCGCACGCCCGCCCGCGTTACGGTAAGGCTGATGCCCTGCTGATCGCCGTGCTCGAACAGGTGGTGTTCGACGTAAGCCACACCTTCCTGAGTGGACAGATAGGTCGACTCGAATATCTGCCAGAGACCCGCAGCTTTCATCTCGCGACCGGTGGCGTCCGTGGCGGCCTGTACGATGCTCGAGAACGCGACCTGCATGCGTCGGGGCATGGCAAGCCCGTATTCGCTTTCGAGCAGATAGGCGATGCCGCCTTTACCCGACTGGCTGTTGACGCGAATGACCGACTCGTAACTCCGACCCAGATCGGCAGGGTCCACCGGCAAGTAGGGCACTTCCCAGAGCGCCCCCGCCTGCTGGACCGAGAGTCCTTTCTTGATGGCGTCCTGATGCGAGCCGGAAAAAGCGGTAAACACAAGATCGCCGACGTAGGGATGGCGCGGATGAACGGGCAGCTGGGTGCAGTGCTCAACCGTGCGTGCGATCTCGTTGATGCGTGAAAAATCGAGCTGCGGGCTGACGCCCTGCGAGTAGAGATTGAGTGCGAGAGTCACGAGGTCCACATTGCCGGTGCGCTCGCCGTGGCCGAAAAGACATCCCTCGATCCGGTCCGCACCGGCCATGACGGCCAGTTCCGCCGCGGCCACGGCGGTCCCGCGGTCGTTGTGCGGATGAACGGAGATGACCACCGAATCGCGGCGATCGATATGACGACACACCCACTCGATCTGGTCGGCATACATATTGGGCGTGCTCATCTCCACCGTGGCCGGCAGGTTGATGATGCACGGACGTTCCGGCGTCGGCGCCCATTCGGCAATCACCGCGTTGCATACCTCGACGGCAAAATCGAGCTCGGTGCCCGAAAACACCTCGGGGCTGTACTGAAAGACAAACTCGGTCTCAGGCTGCGCCTCGGCAAGCTCGCGGATGAGACGGGCATGATCGACGGCGATCTGCTTGACCCCGGCCCTGTCCTGCCCGAATACGATCTGGCGGAAGTTGGGCGCCGTGGCGTTGTAAAAGTGAATGATCGCCCGGCGCGCACCGCGTACCGACTCGAAGGTGCGCCGGACGAGGTGCTCGCGCGCCTGGGTCAGCACCTCGATGGTGACATCGTCCGGCACGTGATCGCCGTCGATGAGTTCGCGCACGAAGTCGAAATCGGTCTGGCTGGCGGCCGGGAAAGCGACTTCGATTTCCTTGAAACCGATCGCAACGAGCATCTTGAACATGCGCATCTTGCGCTCGCTGTCCATGGGCTCGAAAAGCGCCTGGTTTCCATCGCGCAGATCGGTACTCATCCAGATCGGTGCGCGCTCGATGCGCCGGTCCGGCCAGCTGCGGTCGGTCAAGGTCTGCCCGCCCGGGAAGGGGTTGAAGGGGCGGTATTTCTGGTTCGGTTGTTTCAACATGGGATGCTCCAGTCAGTCAGTGATCGTCTAATGCGGCGCGCAGACAACCGGGCAGGCCTGATCCCTCGGCCCGGTTGCCGGTCGGCAGTCGTAGAACGGTCATCACTGAGTGGCACATGGAAACACTCCCATCGAAATCGGGACGCACGAAAAGCGTCATTCCCCTCTCGGGGTCTTTGAAACAAACAGCAGGAAGGGGAAAGGAATTAGCTGCGCGAGACGCGCAGCAGCAGGCCCAGACCGGCGAATGCGGTCGTGGAGAACGCCAGAAGCGTGGCGAAGGAGCGGGACTGCTGCGTAGTCATGCGTGTGAAACTACCGGCAGGCGGGCGCTCCTGTCAAGCACTCCGCTGCCGATCGGCACATCAACCGTGCCAGACGTCCATCAGCGGCCCCACCCGGAAGCCACTGAGCATCGGCTGAGAATCGAGCCAGGACGAGACCGAGGTGCGCTGCGCTTCGGTGACCGAGCCGCGCTGGCTGGAGCACACGAAGCCGGCGTCGGCCCAGCCGGCGAACACCAGGCCTTCAGGCATCACGGCTTCGGAGAAAAAACGGTCGAAGAATCCGTCCATCTGGGCTTCGTTCGCTTTGGCGTCAAATGACAGGTCCACTTCAAAGCCCAGCTCGCGGAATTCACCCACAAACAGCTTCTTCCTCAATCGGCGGCTACGTGTTTTGGACATGTTGACTCTCCTCATTGTGCGCCGGCCAATCGGACTGCACCGGGCAAAAGGGACCAGAGCCTACACGATTCATGCGGCGAGCGCCGCCGCTTCCGGATCGACGGCGATGAGACGATGCAAGGAGCGCTTGAGTGCGGCGAAGCATTCGGCGTCGATGGCCGTGCCCACATTTTCGGCCATCATGTCGAGCGCCTTGGGCAGCGGAATCGCGCCCCGATAGGGGCGTTCGGCGGTGATGGCATCGAAGATGTCGGCCGTCGTGATGATGCGGGTTTCGAGCGAAATCTGCTCACCCGAGAGCCCGTGCGGATAGCCTTTTCCGTCGAGCCGCTCATGGTGCGCGCCCGAGATGACGGCCAGCTCCCGGAATGCGGGAATCCGGCAGAGAATCTCCTCGGTATAGGCGGCGTGCATCTGCACCGCATGCCATTCGTCGCTATCCAGCTTGCCCGGCTTGTCGAGAATGAGATTGCTCACGCCCAGCTTGCCCACGTCGTGCAGCAGCGCCCCGCGCTTGAGCCAGCGACGTCGCGCCTCGGGCAGCCCCATGGCCTCGGCGATCACATCGGTATAGAGCGCCACCCGGGCACTGTGCCCGGCGGTGTAGGGGCTTTTGGCATCGACCACCTCGCCAAAGGCCACGGCGATCTCGTCCAGATAGTCCTCGTCGAGAGCCACTTCCGCCTGCCCGGGTTCCAGCTCGAACACCGCACGATCGATCTCGGGGCTGCGCAACATGGTCCAGAAAGCCCCGTCCCGCGCCACCGAGCGGAAGGCGTCGACAAGCGCCGGGTCAAACCAGGCACCCGCGCGGGCGGTGGCTTCTTCGAGCGCTGCGTGGTCGCCTTCGGACATGAAGAACACATCGATCACCTGCGACAGCAGCGCAATCTGAGAGTACAGCGGAATTTCGGTCCTGATCCGCTGGCCGGGCCGACCCGTGCCGTCCCAGTGTTCGTCAAGACAATGAATCCCTTCCGCCACGGCCTCGCTGAAACGCAGCCGCCGCGCAATATCGGCGCCGCGCTGACAGCGGGTCTGAATCAGTTCCTGGGCAATGTCATCGCCTTCGCGGAAGATCGTGAAGATCGCCCTGAAACGATCGGCAAGGTTGGCCCCCAGGCCCGTGTGCCCGATCACGAAGTTCAGCACCTTCGGCAGCGAACCGTTCACGAGCTTGAAGTCGCGCTTGAAGCTCAGGTCGTCCGCCAGATAGAGCTCACAGATCCGCGCCGCGTTGGAGCTGCACCCCAGATCCTTCAGCAGCAGGGTGTAGTACAGCTCGCGCATCTCCTGCTCCGGCAGCATCAGCTCGCGGCCGATGTGCGTACCGATCCAGCAGCAGCGCACGCAATGACCGGCCGGTTGCCCCTCGGTCATATCAAGGGCGTAACTGAGCGAACCGATCAGTTGAGACAGCTTGAGCGAATTGGGCATGGCGTGGGCTCCGGGACATCCTGGAGCGAGGGCTCCGATATCTCATGAACGGGGCCGGACGATCATTCTTGAACGCTCATGTGGTCGGAACGTGACGTACGACACGCCCTTCACGAATCGGCAGATTGGCCATCGCCGCCAGCGCGGCCAGCACCATGTCGGCGTACCACATCCACTGGAAATCACCGTGAGCGCTGATGGCGATCCCCCCGAGCCATGCGCCCAGAAAGCCACCGATCTGATGAGTGAAAATGGTGAGCCCGAACAGGGTGGCGAGATACCGTGAGCCATGGAGCTTGCCCACCAGCGAAGCCGTGGGCGGTACGGTCGCCAGCCAGGTAAAGCCCAGCCCGACAGCGAACAGGTAGAAGGTCAGTTCGGTTTTCGGGGCCATCAGGTAGATCGCGACCAGCACGGCACGCGAGCCATACATCCAGAACAGTACGTGCTTGCTTCGATAGCGTTGCACGCACCAGCCCGCATACAGGCTGCCGGCAATATTCGACAGACCGATGATGCCCAGTGACCAGCTGGCCACCGACGGCGGCAGGCCGCACAGCCCCACCTCCCCCGGCAGATGCGTGACCAGAAACGCGATGTGGAAACCGCAGGTGAAGAAGCCGGCGTGCAAGAGCAGATAACTGCGGTCGGCAAAGGCGTCCTTGAGCGCAGCCTTCATGCCGCGATCGACGGTCGTGCCCACGGCCGATGGCGAGGTGTCCGGTGCCGGCGTGCGCAGCACCCGCGCCAGGGGCAGCGCCGTGATGACGATGAGGGCCATCGCCCACATGGCGCCCATCCAGCCGATCATCGCGATGAAGGCCTGCATGAGCGGCGCGAAAATGAACTGCCCAAAAGAGCCACCCGCGTTGATGGCGCCGGAGGCCATGCCACGATACTGCTCGGGCACCCGCGAGACGGCCGCACCCAGCAGCACCGCCAGACTGCTGGCCCCGGCACCGCCGGCCAGGAGCACGCCCACCGTGATCGACAAGGTCAGGCCGGTATGGGCCCATGGCGTCAGGGCCGCCCCGAGCGCCATGCAGATAACCCCCGCCGCCAGGGCGCGCCCGGCACCATAACGGTCGGCGACCGCGCCGGCCAGGGGTTGAACCGCCCCCCAGGACAGCTGCGCCACCGCCATCACCAGGCTGATGGTCGTGATGCCCAGACCGGTCGAGGTGTTGAGCGGCGAGACAAACAGCCCGAGGGACAGACGCCCGCCGTTGGTGATGGCCAGCAGTGCCGCGGCGGTGGCGGCCAGCATCCAGTAGGACCACTTCGGATCGTTGGACATGCGCATGCTCAGTTCTCCGGCGACAGGGCAGGACGCAAGCGCTCGAGCGCTGCTTCGAGCTGCGCGTTGAGTTCGGCCGTGAAATCGCGACCCAGTACCGTCTCGAGTGCCAGCTGGGCCTCCACCCACACCACCTGGGCCTGATCCCGCTTCTGGCGCCCGCTGTCGCTGAGCGCGTACAGGCGCTGACGGGCATCGTCGCTCGCATGACGCACGACCCATCCGGCTTCCACAAGGGGTTTGAGCGCCCGGGTCAGGGTGGTGCGATCCATGTCCATGCGTTCGGCCAGATGGAGCAGCGACTGAGGCGCCCGTGTCAGGTGCATGAGCAGGGAATACTGAGGCAGGCGCAGGCCGGCCTCGCGCAGATAGCCTTCGTAGAAAGCCGTCATCCGGCGGGTGAGCCGCCTTGCACGCGCGCCGGTGCACGGCAAAGGGGGCAGTGCTTTGCTCTCTTGTGCGGTGCCTGATGTCATGTGACCAACCATCGAATTACGTGTATATGCACGTTATAAGATGCCGGGCCGACATGTGTCACGGCCAATCAGGTGCTCATTTCGCGCCAGGTGTCCGGTGTGAGCGAAACGCAATCGCTGCCCGTGGTGACCATCATCTCGCCATCCTGCACGGTGATCTGCCACTGGCAGGTGCGCTCGACGCTCTTTGCCAGCTGTTTGACCGCCGCCTCCGGGAAGGCAATCACGTCGAGCTTGCGCACCCGCAGCAACTCCTTGCGTACGCCTTCCCACCACAGGCTCGATGTCGGTCCGCCGTAGGGATGAATCGTCACGCGATCGGCGCGACCGGCCGCCTTAAGCACACGACGCGCGTCCGGCTGACCCACATCGATCCAGTGCTGGATTCGCCCGTCCAGCGTCTTGATGCACAGGTCGGGTTCATCCGGCTCGCACAGCGCCGAAGTCATGTCGATGCCCTCATCGGCAATGCGGCCGAAGGCCAGCACCCGGGCGACCAGGCGCTCGTCGGTCTCGGACGGATGACGTGCCAGCGTGAGCGCATGCTCGGCATAGTAGTGACGATCCAGATCCGAGATCTGGAGCTGGAACTTGAAGATGGTGGATTTGAGCGCCATGGCAGGAACCGGAAGACAGATGTAGCGAAAGCGCGACATTCTAGGCCGTTTGGCGCCGACCGATGGAAATACCTCAACCCGCGCGCCTTTTTTCCGTTAGACTGCGCGTCCGCACATTGCAACGACCAATCGGCATGTGCGCGTCTCTTATCACCCAGGCAGCCTGGCTGCCCGAATATCCCGTCCGCCTCGATTGGTGTCTCTCCTCGCGATAGACAGGCCGTCGCCGGAGACTCACACAACATGTCATCTGACACGAATTTTGCCGACCTCGGTCTGGCCGAGCCGCTGCTGCGCGCGCTTGCCGAGACCGGTTACACGAAACCCACCCCGATTCAGGCCCAGGCGATTCCGGTCGTCCTCACCGGCCAGGATCTGCTCGCTGCCGCGCAGACCGGCACCGGCAAGACCGCCAGCTTCGCGCTGCCGATCCTGCAACAGCAGATGAAACACGAAAAACGTGCCCGCGATGGCCGTCCGCGTGTGCTCATCCTCACCCCGACCCGCGAACTGGCCGCCCAGGTGGACGAGTCGGTGCGCGCCTATGCCGCCCACGTGCCGGTGCGTTCCTTCGCCGTCTTCGGTGGTGTGAACATCAGCACCCAGTCGCGCGCGCTGCGCCGCCCAGTGGAAGTGATGGTGGCCTGTCCCGGCCGTCTGCTCGACCACATCAACCAGGGCAACATCAAGCTCACCGACGTGGAAACCCTGGTGCTGGACGAAGCCGACCGCATGCTCGACATGGGCTTTATCCACGACATCAAGAAAATTCTCGCCAAGCTACCGGCCCAGCGCCAGAACCTGCTGTTCTCGGCCACCTTCAGCAAGGAGATCCGCCAACTGGCCGAGGGCCTGCTGAAGAACCCAGCCAGTGTGGACGTGGCGCCGCGCAACAGCACCGCCGAGCGCGTCAAGCAATCGCTCATGCTGGTGAACAAGCACGAGAAGCGCGACCTGCTGATTCATCTGGTGCGCGAGCGCCAGTGGTTCCAGGTGCTGGTCTTCAGCCGCACCAAGCATGGCGCCGATCGCCTCGCCCGCCAGCTGCACGCCGCCGGCATCAGCTCGGCTGCCCTGCATGGCGACAAGGCACAGAACGCCCGCATGCGTGCGCTCGATGCCTTCAAGGCCGCCAAGTTGCAGGTGCTGGTCGCCACCGACATCGCCGCGCGCGGCATCGACGTGGATCAGCTCCCCCATGTGGTGAACTTCGACCTGCCAAACGTGCCCGAAGACTACGTGCACCGTATCGGCCGTACCGGCCGTGCCGGTGCCGAGGGCGAAGCCCTGTCGCTGGTCGATCCGCACGAGGAAGCCAAGCAACTGCGCGATATCGAGCGCCTCATCGGCCAGAAGATCGAGCGCATCGAAGTCGGCGGCTTCACCATCGACGAGCCCGAGCATTTCAAGGCACCGCAGCGCCAGCCACGCGGCAACCAGGCGCCCAACCAGCGCAACAGCCACCGTCACCAGCGCAGCGGCAATGGCAATGGCGGCGAAGGCGCGCAGCGCCGTGGTCGCACTGGCCAGTCGGGCGATCGCCCGCAGGCCAAGGCCGACGGCGCGGGGGCCGGCAAGCCCCAGCAGCGTCGGCGCCGTCCGGCCCAGTCGGGCCAGGGCAGCCGCCCCAGCAAAGGCTGAAATCGAAACCGGGCGTCACGCCCGGTTTTTTATTTCACCACGCCCGAGGTTTCGAGCTCGGCCCACTCCTCGTCCGAGAACAGTCTCGACTCGGAAATGAAAGCGCGCCCTTCAGGCCCTTCGAGCGAGAAAGTGCCACCATGACCGCCTTCGACCACGCCGATGATGATCTGGGTGTGCTTCCAGTATTCGTACTGCGCACCACCAATGTAGAAGGGCAGCCCACCCACGTCGCCCAGATACACATCGGCCGGGCTGACCATGAATTCGCTCTTCTTGTAGCAGTTGGCGGCACTGTTGTCGCAGCAGCCACCCGACTGCATGAACAGCAACTCGGGACCATATTTTTTCTTGAGCACTTCGATCAGTTCGAGTGCTTCCGGTGTCGCAACGACACGATCAACCATGTTCGTGCTCCTTGGCTCGCCGGCCATCCACGCCGGCCGAAATGAAAAATGCGGACACTCCACAAGGAGTGCCCGCAAAGAAAAGCACCGGTCGGGTCAAACAGATCAGAAGAAGCCGAGCTTGTTCGGGTTGTAGCTCACGAGCAGGTTCTTCGTCTGCTGGTAGTGATCCAGCATCATCTTGTGGGTTTCGCGGCCGATACCGGACTGCTTGTAGCCACCGAAGGCAGCGTGTGCCGGGTAGGCGTGGTAGCAGTTGGTCCACACACGACCCGCCTTGATGCCACGGCCCATGCGGTAAGCGCGGGAACCGTCACGCGACCACACGCCGGCACCCAGACCGTAGAGGGTATCGTTGGCGATCTCGAGCGCTTCAGCTTCGGTCTTGAAGGTGGTCACGGCCAGCACCGGTCCGAAGATCTCTTCCTGGAAGATGCGCATCTTGTTGTGGCCCTTGAACACCGTCGGCTTGATGTAGTAACCGTCGGCCAGATCGCCACCCAGACGGGCCTGCTCACCACCGATCAGGCACTGGGCGCCTTCCTGCTTGCCCAGATCCAGGTAGGAGGTGATCTTGCTCATCTGCTCCTGGGACGCCTGGGCACCCATCATGGTATCGGTGTCCAGCGGGCTGCCTTGCTTGATCGCATTGATGCGCGTCAGGGCGCGGTCCATGAATCGGTCGTAGATGGATTCCTGAATCAGCGCGCGGGACGGGCAGGTGCACACTTCACCCTGATTGAAGGCAAACAGCACCAGACCCTCGATGGCCTTGTCGAAGAACTCGTCGTCGGCCTGAGCCACGTCTTCGAAGAACACGTTGGGGGACTTGCCACCCAGTTCCAGCGTGGCCGGGATCAGGTTGTTGGCGGCGGCCTGACCGATCAGACGACCGGTGGCGGTGGAACCGGTGAAGGCGATCTTGGCGATACGGGTGCTGGTGGCCAGCGGTACACCGGCTTCGCGGCCGAAACCGTTCACGATGTTCAGCACGCCCTTGGGCAGCAGGTCACCGATCAGCTCGGCCAGCACCATGATGGAGACCGGGGTGGATTCAGCGGGCTTGAGCACCACGCAGTTGCCTGCGCCGATGGCCGGGGCCAGTTTCCAGGCAGCCATCAGGATCGGGAAGTTCCACGGAATGATCTGACCGACGACGCCCAGCGGCTCGTGGAAGTGGTAAGCGACCGTGTTTTCGTCGATCTCGGAGAGCGCCCCTTCCTGGGCACGCAGGCAGCCCGCGAAGTAGCGGAAATGGTCTGCCGCCAGCGGAATGTCGGCCGCCAGGGTTTCACGGATCGGCTTGCCGTTGTCGCAGGTTTCCGCGTACGCCAGCTTTTCCAGGTTCTGCTCGATACGATCGGCAATCTTGAGCAGAATGCCGGCGCGCTCTGCCGGTGCGGTCTTGCCCCAGGCATCCGCTGCAGCATGGGCAGCGTCCAGCGCCTTGTCGATGTCGGCGGCGCCGGAGCGGGCCGCCTGGGTGTAGGGACGACCGTTGATCGGGGTGATCACGTCGAAGTATTGTCCCTCAACCGGCGGCACAAACTCGCCACCAATGAAATTGTCGTACTTGGCCTTGAACTGAACGGGGGCGTCGGCCTGGCCCGGCATGGCGTAAAGCATGAATGTCTCCTTGTGTACTGAGGGTGCGAAAGGTCAATTCGCAACGTCAGCACACCCGCATACGCCATGCCAGTATTGACAACTCATTGATTGAGCGATGGAAACCCCAATTATTGCAAAAGATTTCCTATTTAATAGGCAATTTCGTGCACTCCAAAATGGAGCAACTGTGTCTTTATGACACATGCGCCAGTCAGCGCTTGGGCACCATGATCTCGGCTTCGCCGGTCAGCACCACGGTGTCGCCCACCGTACATTCGGTCTTGAAGAGCGCCTTGCGCTTTTCCGGCACGAGCTCCAGCAGCGTTACACGCGCCACGACCGTATCCCCCGCGCGGACCGGTGCCTTGAACTTCAGGGTCTGGGAAAGGTAAATGCAGCCCGGACCGGGCAACTTGGTGCCGAAAACCGTCGAGATGAATGACGACGAGAGCATCCCATGAGCGATGCGACCCTTGAACATGGAGTCGGCAGCCAGCTCCTCGTTCAGATGCACCGGATTGGTGTCGCCTGAGATACCGGCAAACAGCAGGATGTCACTCTCGGTGATCGTCCGACCGTAGGCAGCCGTCATGCCCTCGGACAGTTCCTCAAAACGATATCCATAAAACTCTTCGAAGCGCGGGTCAGCCATGATTGAAACCTCCAATGAAATTGCGTTCATGTTGCGCTGGCACAGGTTTCATTATTTTGACGCAACGCAACAGAGCGCTTGATCGAGGCGATAAAAAACCCGGCCGGAGCCGGGTTTTTGCTGACAAGGCAATCGGAATCGATTACTTGCCGTTGACTGCAGACTTCAGGGTTGCGCCAGCAGAGAACTTGGGCACGCTGGAAGCAGCAATCTTGATCGAAGCGCCAGTCTGCGGGTTGCGGCCGGTGCGGGCTGCGCGCTTGGACACTTCGAAGGAACCGAAACCGGTGAAGGCAACTTTGCCACCCTTGGCCAGTTCTTCGGTGATGATGTCCAGGACGGCGGACACGGCACGGTCGGCTTGAGCACGGGAGACGTCCATACGGTCAGCCAGGGCTTCGACGAATTCACCTTTGTTCATGTTGATCCTCGAGATTGGGAGTGGATGGGTGTTTCTCAGTGGCGGATGATAGCACCGATATTTTCCGCGTGTAGCCCTGAAAGCAAGTAATGGCGCGGTTTTCGTGAAATCTGCCGCGCGAATGTCATGCGCCTCGAATACAAGATGTTCATGATGCAGCCTTCGCTGGCAACACGCTTGGCGCAATGCCACAGACTCGATATTGCAGAGCAACAAAGTCGATTTTGACGAAGTTGATTGATCTTGCAGGCGTTTTGGCGCCACACGTGCCAAATGCGGCGTATCAAGCACCCCGGAATTCTGCGGCGCAGCATGTCAAACGGGAAGATGAACCCGCCATTCGGGAACGCCCGTCGGATTCGTGAAAATTTACGCTTCTGTTACCTCAGTCCGCCCGCTTCCAGCCATTTTCATCAGGGGTGACCAGAATGACCGCGCGCTGATCCAGGCCCACGTGGTCACCTGCCGACATGGAAAAAACACCGTTGACGCCGGAGAGCGATCGAACCGATTCAAGCCCATTGCGCAGTGCCTGACGCGTGCCGGCAGCGTCCGCCATGCGCGTCGCCCGCGATCGGCGCAGTGCTTCTTCCAGCAGGATGCCCGCATCCCAGACGTAGCCACCGAAGGCCGTGGCGGCCGGCCCCAGCTGCGACCGGAATCGGGCCCCTGCGCCCTCCCCTTCCGCCAGCCGTGCGGGGCTCGCCGGCATCATCACGTCTTTGCATTGCCCTTGGCAGGCATGCCGAAAAGCGTCGACCGCAGCCGCGTTGGTCTGATAGATGGGCCCGTCGAAACCGGCTTTGCGCAGCGCCTGCACGGCGGCCACGGCGGCAGACCCGGCGGCCACAACCATGACCGCATCAGGCGATTCGCGCGCTACCGCCGACGGCCAGGGCCAGGCGGCCGGCCCGGCGTCGAAGCGACGGAAGGATTCCACCTCGAGCCCCCGCGTTTCAGCCAGCGTGCCGAACGCCGACCACCACAGATCGCCATAAGGGCCATCGATCGCGACAAAGGCGAGACGGCGTCGGCCATGGGCGAGCAGATGCGCAACCACGCCATTGGCCATCAGCCAGGGATCCGGCGCCGTGCGGAATGCCCAGTACCCTGCCGCCCCCGGCTGAATGCGGCCGAGTTCGAGCGCCGACGGCGTGATCACCGGGACGCCTCTGCCTGCCATCGCATTCACGATTTCATGCGAGCTGGCGACAGTGGTCGAACCGATGATCAGATCCACCGATGCTGCGTCGGCCAGATCGATCGCCAGCGCGCGTGCCTGCGCGGGGTCGGACGCGTCGTCGCGGACGAGATAAGCCACCGCTTCGCCATCCACCTGGCGGGGCAAATGATCGACCACCGGCGCTTGTGCACGCCCGACCGGCGCAGCCGGGCCGCTCAGCGAGAGCACGACCCCCACCACGATATCGGCGCGCGCACTGGTCGCGAGCACGCACAGGACGGCACAGATCAATCCCCTGGCGGCGCGTTGATGGAGCATGTCGTCGTATCCTTGGGTTTTCAGTTCAAGAGCTGGGCAGGGCGGCAGTGTAGCGCGCCCGGCCTGATGGTTTCGACCCGGAGAATGTGGATGGCCTGCTACGAAATTGACGGATTGCGACCGGTCATCGACCCGACCGCCTATGTTCACCCCGACGCCGTGCTGATCGGCGACGTGATCATCGGGCCGCACTGCTACGTGGCCCCGACCGCCTCATTGCGCGGCGATTTCGGACGCATCGTGCTCGAGGCCGGCTCGAACCTGCAGGATGGGTGCGTGATGCATGGTTATCCGGGGGCCGACACAGTGGTCGAAGAGAACGGCCACGTCGGCCACGGCGCGATCCTTCACAGCTGCCGGGTGGGGCGCAATGCGTTGATCGGCATGAACGCGGTCATCATGGACAACGCCGTGATTGGCGAGTCCGCGTTCGTGGCCGCGTGCGCCTTCGTGAAGGCCGGCATGATCGTGCCGCCACGTCGCCTCGTTGCCGGAATGCCGGCCAAGGTCATGCGCGAACTGACCGACGACGAAATCGGCTGGAAGGAAGACGGCACGCGTATCTACCAGCAACTGGCCGAGCGCTGCCACGCCAGCCTGCGTCCGTGCGAACCACTTGAGCGCATGGAGCCGGATCGCAAACGCCTCGAATTCGAGGGCGTCATGTCGCTGGATGACTTCAAGAAAGCCTAGCTCCGCTCCCAGTAGCCCGGCCGATTGTAGATCTCGCGCAGATACTCGATGAAGCAGCGGATCTTGGCCGGCAGGTAGCGCTGCTGCGGATACACCACCTGGATCGGATAGCTGTCCACCGCGAATTCATCCAGCACCGTCATCAGGGTGCCCCGGGTCAGCTCCGGCTGGATCTCCCAGGTGGAGCGCCAGGCAATACCAAGCCCCTGACGCACCCACTCGAACAGCGACTCGCCGTCGTTACAGGCCATGTCCCCGTCCACGCGCACCGACATGCGCTTGCCGTCCCGTGCGAATGCCCAGCCCCGCTGCTGCCCGCCCTGCGGATTGAAAGCCAGACAGTTGTGATCGACCAGATCCTCCGGCTGCTTCGGAATGCCATGTTGCCCGAAATACGCGGGCGTGCCGCACACCACGCGGTGGTTCGGGTACAGGGGCACGGCCACATAATCCGGATCGACCACCTCGCCGATGCGCACGGCCATGTCGTAGCCCTCGCGCACCAGATCCACCACGCTGTCGGTGAAATTGAACGACACCTTCAGATCGGGATACTGCTGCTTGAAGGCCGGCGCATGCGGGCCCACATGGCGGCGTCCGAAACCGGCCGGCGCGGTCACCACCAGATGCCCGCGCACATCATGACGCCGCGCGCTCACGCTCGATTCGGCGGCCTCGAAATCCTTGAGCAGCTGACGGCACTGCACGAGAAAGTCCCCACCCAGTTCGGTGAGCGTCAGCCCGCGCGTTGACCGGTGCATCAGGCGCACGCCCAGGCGTCGCTCCAGCGCGTCGAGCCGGCGCCCCATCACCACCGGCGTCACGCCCTCGATGGCAGACGCCGCGGCAAAGCTCCCCTGCTCGGCGGTGAGCACGAAACTGCGAATCTCGGTATATCGATCCATCTCGTTTTTCCGATCCATTCGATACTTTTAGTATCGACAGAAGCGACCTTAACAGGAATTCCCTTACCTGGCTTCAACAGCTATGCTCCAAGTGCCTGATGAAGGGGCCACAACGCCCCGTCATTTCCCTGTCCGACGACGAGGAGAACACGACCATGGCTGCCATCCAGCGCGGTTCGCTGCTTCACCCTCTGCCCGACGCTGGTGCTGACGAGCATGTGGATCTGCTCAAGGTGACGCCCAATGTCAGGATCGAACGCATCGTGTCGCATGGACAGGTCAGCCCGCCGGGTTTCTGGTACGACCAGACATCGGACGAGTGGGTGATGGTGGTGGCTGGCCGGGGCGTCATTGCCTTCGACGACGGCCACCGCGAAACACTGCAATCAGGCGACTGGATTTGGTTGCCGGCCGGGTGCCGGCACCGGGTGGAGGAGACAACCTCGACCACGGTCTGGCTGGCGGTGCATGCACCGCCAGCCGATACGTGAGCGAGTGAACTATAAGACTCAAGAGCGAGCGCACCCGAAACACGAGCCGGCACTTTGATCGGCAAGGTCTAAAATCCCAATTCATCCCGGCGCTCGGCGCCGGTTCATTTTTCTGACGAGGTTGATGCTCCATGACCGAACGTACCCAGATCGGTGGCCTGCAGGTCGCCAACGAACTCAAGTCCCTGCTTGAAAATGACATCCTGCCGGGCACCGGCGTCTCGGCCGATCAGTTCTGGTCCGGCCTCGAATCCATCGTCGATGACCTGGCCCCGAAGAACGCCGCCCTGCTGGCCAAGCGTGACGACCTGCAAGCCAAGCTCGACGCCTGGCACAAGGAAAACGGCAAGGGCAACTTCGCCGACTACAAGGCCTTCCTGCAGCAGATCGGCTACCTCGTGCCGGTCGGCGGCGACTTCAAGATCGAAACCGAAAACGTCGAGCCCGAGATCGCCATGCAGGCCGGTCCTCAGCTCGTGGTGCCGGTGATGAACGCCCGCTTCGCCCTGAACGCGGCCAACGCCCGCTGGGGCAGCCTGTATGACGCCCTGTACGGCACCGACATCCTGCCGGAAACCGATGGCGCCGAGAAAGGCAGCAGCTTCAACCCGGTGCGCGGCGCCAAGGTCGTTGCCTACGCCCGCAATTTCCTGGACGACGCCGCCACCCTGAAGGACGCCTCCCATGCTGACGCCACCGGCTACGCCGTTGAAGGCGGCAAGCTGGTCGTGTCCCTCAAGGACGGCTCCACCACCGGTCTGGCCGACGACGCACAGTTCGCCGGTTACCAGGGCGACGCCGCCAACCCGACCACCGTCCTGCTCAAGCAGCACGGCCTGCACTTCGAGATCCAGTTCGACCGCGAAAGCCCGATCGGCAAGACCGACGCCGCCGGTATCAAGGACGTGGTGGTCGAAGCCGCACTGACCACCATCATGGACTGCGAAGATTCCGTGGCCGCCGTGGACGCCGAAGACAAGGCCCTGGCCTACGGCAACTGGCTGGGCCTCATGAAGGGCACCCTGACCGAGTCCGTGAGCAAGGGCGGCAAGACCTTCACCCGCGCCATGAACCCGGATCGCGAATACACCGCGCCGGACGGCTCCACGCTGACCCTCAAGGGTCGCTCCATGCTGTTCGTGCGTAACGTCGGCCACCTGATGACCAACCCGGCCATCCTGTTCGACGGCGGCAAGGAAATCCCCGAAGGCATCATGGACGCCATGTTCACCACCTGCGCGGCCATTCACGATCTGAAGGGCAACGGCCAGTTCCGCAACTCCACCACCGGCAGCGTGAACATCGTCAAGCCGAAGATGCACGGCCCGGAAGAAGTGGCCTTCGCCGTCGAACTGTTCGGTCGCGTGGAGCAGGCCCTCGGCCTGCCGAAGAACACCATGAAGGTCGGCATCATGGACGAAGAGCGCCGCACCTCGGTGAACCTGAAAGAGTGCATCCGTGCCGCCAAGGAGCGTGTAGTGTTCATCAACACCGGCTTCCTCGACCGCACCGGTGACGAGATCCACACCAGCATGGAAGCCGGCCCCTTCGCACCCAAGGGCAAGCTCAAGACCATGAAGTGGATCTCCACCTACGAAGACCAGAACGTGGACGTCGGCCTGGCCTGCGGCCTGTCCGGTCGTGCCCAGATCGGCAAGGGCATGTGGCCCGTGCCCGACAACATGGCCGACATGATGGCCGCCAAGATCGGCCACCCGAAGTCCGGTGCCAACACCGCCTGGGTGCCCTCGCCGACCGCCGCCACCCTGCACGCCCTGCACTACCACATGATCGACGTGTTCGGCCTGCAGAAGGACATCGCCCAGCGTGCCCCGGCCAACGTGGACGACATCCTCGACATCCCGCTGCTGGGCGACCAGCAACTGACCGCCGAAGAGATTCAGCGCGAGCTGGACAACAACGCCCAGGGCATCCTCGGCTACGTGGTGCGCTGGATCGACCAGGGCGTGGGCTGCTCCAAGGTGCCCGACATCAACGACGTCGGCCTGATGGAAGACCGCGCCACCCTGCGCATCTCCAGCCAGCACATCGCCAACTGGCTGCACCACGGCATCTGCTCGGAAGCGCAGGTCATGGAAACCATGAAGCGCATGGCCAAGGTGGTGGACGGCCAGAACGCCAACGACCCGCTGTACAAGCCGATGGCCCCGGCCTTCGACGGCGTGGCCTTCCAGGCCGCCTGCGACCTGGTGTTCAAGGGCCGCGAGCAGCCCTCCGGCTACACCGAGCCGCTGCTGCACGCTCACCGTCTGACGGTGAAGGCACAGTAAGCTTCGGCCACTGTCGCAAACAAGCCGGTGCAGCGATGCACCGGCTTTTTCTTTTTGTATCCGCATGCGCGCGGGCGAACCCTTCTCGACACACAGGATCTAAACTGCATGCAGATCAATGTGCCGACGCCCTTTGCCATGACTCGATTGCTTCGCTGGTTTGTCCTGTTGCTGGCCCTGGTCTCCCTGACCGGTTGTGCCACCAGCCTCTACCGCCCGGTGTGGACGGCGCCCGACGCCGCCAACATTGCCCTGGGACGCAGCGCCGTCGCGGTCCTCGTGCCTTCCGAGTCGGAGCGCAGACTCTCCGAAGACGCCTTCGTCCAGTACCTGCAACCGGCCCTCGACATGACCGCGCTGCACATGGCCGCCGGTCAGGCGAGCACGGTGCCGGGCTCGGTGGATGCCGCCCGCAGCGAGGCCAAGCGGCTCGGCTTCCAGTCGCTGGTGGTTGCCGAAGTCGTCGAAACCTATGAGCGTGAGGTCTTTCGCCCCCGCTTCGGCGTGTTCGTGGGCTCCGGCTACCATTACGGTCTGTGGGGCCGCTTTCCCTTCGGCTACCCGGACTATCCCTATGGCGAGACGGTACGCCGCAGCGTCATCGAGGTCAGCCTCTTCAGCCTCACCAACAACGAACTGCTCTGGAGCGGCAAGGCCGAGTTGTTTGCCACCGACAGCTTTGTCGACTCGGTCGAACCGCTCGCCGATGCCCTCATCAAGGATCTGGTCGCACGCGGCATCGTGCGCTGACCGGCACGCGCCCGCTCACGCGGCGTACGCCCGGCCTCTCCGGCTGGCCGCGCTGACCTCGAAGCCGCGCAGGTAGCTGGCCATCTGTTCGCTGTCGAACAGGCGCCCATCCATGAAGTGATCACCGCCCAGCTCCAATCCGTCGGCGCGTCCATGCCAGCGCCACGCGGTCTCGTGCGTGCCTTCGCATTTGCTGTCGGCATCGGGCAAAGCATCACCGAACGCACTGGCCTGTCGGTAGAGATCGGTCCGATAGGTGGCGGCACACAGCCCGGCGACATCGTCGGGCAGACCGAACTGCCCCCAGCGCACCATCTGACTGACGAACCACGCCGCATGCGAATGCCAGGGAAAATTGGCCGCCCCGGCGCTGAACACCAGACGCGCATCGAAACCGGCAGTGCCGGAGAGCGAGCGCATGAGCACGTCGGGTGACTGATTCACGTAGCGCCCGTGGCTGAGCCACTCGCAGGCCAGGGGCCGGTTGCCCGGTTTGTCCAGCCACCAGCAGGCATCGAGCAAGGCACGAATGAGCGCCTGGTGTGTGTTGGGATGGGCCTCGGCCCAGGCGCGGGTCACGCCGAGCACCTTTTCCGGGTGGTTGTTCCAGATCTGCCAGCTGGAGTGCACCGGACGACCGGCGCCGGCATCGAGTGCCACGGTGTTCCACGGCTCGCCCACGCAACAGCCATCGATCATGCCCGCCGACAGATAGGCCACCATCTGCGACGGCGGCACGACACTGAGCACCACATCCTCGTCGGGGTCGATCCCTGCGCTGGCCAGCCAGTAGCGCAGCAGGTAGTTGTGCGTCGAGTAGTACCCGACCACGGCCAGCGCCAGGCGCCGCAGCCCGGCCCGCTTGCGCCGATCCACCTCGGCGCGTAGCGCAAGCGCCGTCTGCATGGGATCGAACGGCCCCTCGCCTTTGAGACCCAGGGTCTCGAACAGCGCATGCGACAGGGTGATGCCGTTGCCGTTGCAGCCCAGCCCCACCGCCGTCACCATGGGCACCGCGCCGTGGCCCAGTCGCGCCGCCAGCGGCATGGGCGCGAGCATCTGGGCCCCGTCGAGCAGCCCCAGCGACACCTTGTCGAGGATGTTGCTCCAGGACGACTCACGCGACAGCGTCACCGACAGGCCCTCGCCGGCAAAGAAACCTTCTTCGAGCGCGATGGCCAAGGGTGCGCAGTCGGTGAGCGGCAAAAAGCCGAGCGTGAGCTCACGCTTTTCGAGCATCTTGCCGGCCAGCCCCTGACGCGGCGGCGCATAGTGGCTCAGTTCGACCACGGTGGCACTCGGGGCTGGCGCCACATGGGCTGAGACGTCCGACGGCTCCCGTCGCCACAGGGACTGCACCAGAAGCTGGGCCTGCTGGTCGCGCTGAAGATCTTGCCGGGCCCGTGGCCGCGGCAGATGAACGTCGAAGTGCCGCGCCACGATGCGCCCGTCCACGGTGTCGAGACACAGCACCTGATCGGCGAACAGCACGGCCTGATCGATATCCCCGGTGGCCATGACGAGGGTCGGCGTCAGCGACTCCTGCAGTTCGAGGAGACAGTCGAGACAACGGTGACCGGACGCACCGCCAATGCCGTCAAACAGTTGGTCCAGGAACAGTACCGAGGCCCCCCCGGCAAAGGCGCGGGCGAGCTGTACGCGCGCCAGGGCGCCGGGCGACAGCCAGCGCAGGCGGTTGCCCGCCAGATCGGTCGCATTGACGAGCGACAGGTGGTGACGTACCCAGCGTTGCGTCTGCTCTCGCGACAGGCGCCGGTCCGCACCCGCACGCACGGCCGAGCGCACCAGCCTCTCGGCCCGCTGGATACCCAGCCCCGGCCAGTCGCGACGCACGATGGCAATGCGCGCATCGTCCGCGTCGAATTCGCGGCCGTCGAGCAAGACCCCGCCAAAGCCGGGTGCCGTCTGACTGGAAAGCACCTTGAGCATGGCGGAGGCCAGCCCGGGTCGGGAGGCCACGATGGCCAGTGTGGCCCCGCTGACCAGATGAAGATCGAAATCCCACAGGGGCCAGGTTTTTCCGTCCGCGTCCGCAAGCGTCAGACCGAGACGGCTGGCATGAAGCAAGGCCATGAAACCTCCTTACGCCCGGCCAGGGAAGCGCCGGGACTACGGTTTCATTGTAGGACGACGATGGCGCAGTGCAACATAAATGGAAAATAAAACGCGCCTGCTCAGCCGGCCAGCCGCGTTTCACTTGTGTCGCTCAGCTCCCAGACTTGCCGCACCGCAGCGACCACCGCACGAATCAACGGGTCATTGGCGCGCTTGCGGGCATAGACCAGATAGAGGGGATTGGGCGCCAGCGGCAGGTCGAGCGCGTAGATGCTGCCATCGCGCTGGGCGATCGCGACCACCTTTTCGGCACGCACGATGCCCAGGCCCACACCGGCGCATACCATATCGAGGAGTGCATCCTCCTGCTCGGCCACGACAACCCGTTTGGGTTCGCAGCCGGCGGCCTCGAACAGACGGCTCATCACCCGGTAATGCGGACAATTCGGCGAAGTATGAATCCACGGCTGACGCGCCAGCTCGGTCAGATCAGCCGCGTCGAACTGCCCTCGCAGGGACGACGGCACCGCCACCACCAGGGCCTCATCGGTCACCTTGAGTCGGTCGAGCAAGGGGTCGTCGAAGTGCCCGCCCACAAATCCGGCATCGAGTTTGCCGGTGCGCAGGGCCGGCAGATTGGCTTCGCTGCTACCGCCCATGAAGATGGTGGCCAGCTGTGGATGGGCCGCGCTGATGGCACGCTGGGTGTCGATGACGCGGGAGAAACGGGCATCGGTATTGAGCCCGATATGCACCTCGCCCACCAGCTCGTCGTGCATGGAGCGTGCCTCGTCGAGCAGATCGCCGGCGGCAGCCAGGGTGTGCTGGGCGCGCTCGAGCAATTGCCGGCCGGCAGCCGTCAGCTGCATTCCCTTGGGGGTGCGATCGAACAGAACCACCCCCAGTTCCTCTTCCAGCGCCTTCACATGAGCGCTGATGGCCGGCTGACTGGTGAACAGGCGCTCGGCAGCACGGGTCAGGTGGCCCTCTTCGGCCACGGTGATAAAGGTTCTGAGGTGGTACAGCTCCATGGGGCGGCTCCGTGTTCAATGCCATAACCTGGAAATCGCGGTTGGGCACGCCCTCGGGTGTGTAGCGCGCTGACTGGCCGGGTGCGCCTCGTCGGAGCACACATTCATCGACGCCCCCCCTTGTCCTGACGGACAGGCACAAGCGATCAACTGCGTTTTCCGGGTTTTATTGAACCGCAAGCCGCCAGACGACGCCATCACATTTTCCGAACACGCGCATCCGAATAAACGATTGGAATGAAATACGCACCTGCGGGAAGCTGCAAGCCATGCACAGCGCCCCACAGGAGAACGCCATGACCAGCCTCAGCCAACCCGCCACCCTCGTCCCCGGCCCTGCCGACGCGAGTGCCAGCCTCGGGCGTGATGTCGGTCCGGCCGCCTGCGTCAAGCCCACGGCACCGCGCGCCGACATCCGTATGTCCGCCTTCGAGCGGCTGGCCCGTACCCTGATCCTCTGGCACCACCGCAGCCGCAGCCGCGCCGCCCTGAAGAGACTCGACGACCGGCTGCTGCACGATATCGGCCTGGACCGCGACACCGCCCGGCGGGTCGCCGCCAAGCGCTTCTGGCAGGACTGAAGCGCGTCGGGCCTCAGATCGAGCGGCCGTCGAACGCCTGCACGCTCAAGGCGTCCAGATCGACCTCATCCAGACAACGCACGTTGATGGCCGCCATGGCGTTGCCGTCCGGCGTCTGCGCCTCGCCAAAGGGATGAATGCCGCAGCGCGGGCAGAAGCGGTGCTGGATGTTGTGCTTGTTGAAGGTGTAGGTGGCCATCGCCGAGTCGGGGGTCTTGAGCTCGAGCGCCACGCGTGGCACGAACCACATCATGGCGCCCTTGCGCTGGCAGATGGAGCAGTTGCAGGTGGTGACGCTGTCGAGTTCGCCCTCGACCTCAAAGGCGATGTCGCCACAATGGCAGCTTCCGGTGTACTTCATGGGGTCTCCGTGAGCGGGGGCGAGGCACTGGCCTCGCCTTAACATGGGGGTCAGGCAGGATCGCGGCCATCGAGCACCGCGCCCAGCCGGTCGAGATTATCCTCGTTTCCCTGCAGACAGCGTGCGCGCACGGCGTCGGCCGTGGCCGCATCGTCAAAGGCCTGCACCCAATCCAGCGCCGTGCCCTCATCGACCGCCGTCAACGTGATGCTCAGCGTGAACAGCGGTGCACAATCGTGACGCACCGCCACCCGCCGGCCCGGCTCGATGGCGTCGAAAACGGACGAGTTGGCGTAGCTTTGCCCGTCCGGCCCGTGCATCTGGAACACCCAGCGCCCACCAGGCGTGAACTCGAACACCTCGAAGGTATTGGTGAAGCCCGCCGGCCCCCACCAGCGGGCCAGTTGTGCGGGATCGGCGATGGCCTCGAACACCCGTTCCGGCGGATACGGCAGGACGCGGCCGGTCCGCATGATGCGCCGCGCGTCCTCCGGAGCGGCGGCGCTCATACCCCGGCCTCGCATTCGCGCGGCACGATGACCATCCAGCTGGCGCCGAAGCGGTCGGTGCACATGCCGAACTGCTCGGCAAAGAAGGTGGGCGCCAGCGGCATGATGATCTGGCCGCCCTCGCCCAGGGCATCGAAACAGTTGGCTGCCTGGATCTCGTCATCCGCAGTCAGGGACAGCCAGACACCCGGTGCGCCGGCGGTATGGTCGGGCGCATCCGAGGCCATGATCAGCGTCTCGCCGAGCATGAAGGCGCCATGCATGATCTGCTGTGGATCGCTGACCGGACATTGGCCCTGTTCGGCCTGCGGCGTGTCGGGGGCGTCGGCGTAGCGCATGAGGGCGGTGATCTTCGCGCCCAGGTGCTGTTCGTAGTAGGTCATGGCGTCTTCACAACAGCCGGCGTACATCACGTAAGGGGTGACATGCATGATCGTTCTCCAGTGTGGGGGTCAGGCGCCCGGCGCGCAGTCACGCGGGTCGAACGGCATCGAATAGTGTTCATGGCGGATCTTCCAGCCGGCGCTCGTGCGTCGCAGGAACACCGAGGCACGCATCTCGCCGGTCTGCTCACTGCCATCGGGCTTACGGCCGCCGCAACGCACCAGGTAGTGCACCAGCGCGGTGTCGCCGGTGGGCTCGATGCAGCGATCGCGCATCTCGAAGATCATCTCGCCGTCGCACATGTCCAGGCACTGCTGCCAGTGACTGCGGTAGGTGGCCAGGTCGTTGAATGAGAGCGCCCCGATGGCATCGAAAGCCACCAGATCATCGGTGTAGAGGCTGAAAATGCGCTCGAGATCGCCACATTTGGCGGCCTCGACCCAGGTATCGATCACGTCGCCGATGGCGCGGATGTCGTCTTGCAGGTTCTTGTCCATGGTGTTTCTCCTCAAACCTTGAGCTGGCGCACCGGGCGCACTTCGACACTGCCCACCCGACAGGCCGGAATGTTGGCCGCCAGCTGGATCGCTTCGTTCAGGTCACGAGCTTCGACGAGATAGAAGCCGGTGAGCTGCTCCTTGGTCTCGGCGAAAGGGCCGTCGGTGATGCTCACCTTCCCGCCGCGCATGCGCACGGTGGTGGCCGTGGCCACGGGCTCCAGGGCGTCGGCCGCCAGCATGCGACCGCTCTCGGCCACCTGCTGCGCATAGGCGAAGCATTCGGTGTCCTCGGGGCTGTCGGGCAGGCTGTGCAGCAGGGACTCGTCGGCATAGACGAGGCACAGGTACTTCATGTCGGACCTCCTTGGGGTTTGGTGTCTCACTCTCTTGTCGTCGGGGCGAGTCCGGATTCGACAGCACTGGCCGACCGTTCGTCGGGCACCGGGCGATCAGCCCAGCACGCCGCGTCGCGCCAGCATGTGATCGCGTTCGGCCGACGGCCGTGTCAGTGCAAGGGCCGCATCCCACGCTTCACGCGCGGCGGCCGCATCGCCCTGCTGCTGCAACAGCTCGGCCCGGGCGGCATGGGCCAGGCGGTAGTCATCCAGGCCCCCATCGGCCATCAGGGCATCGATCAGGCGCAGCCCGGCGGTCGGGCCGTCGCGCATGGCCACCGCCACGGCCCGGTTGAGTGCCACCACCGGCGTCGGCATGCGCTGCATCAGGGCGTCGTAGAGGCCGACAATCTGCGGCCAGTCGGTGGCGCCGGCATCCCCGGCTTCGGCATGAACGGCCGCGATGGCGCCCTGCAAGGCATAGGGGCCGATGCGTTTCGATTCGAGCGCGCGGGTCACCACCGCGCAGCCCTCTTCGATCATGGGCTTGAGCCACAGGCTGCGGTCCTGATCGCTCAGCAGGACCGGCCGCCCCGCCGCATCGGTGCGCGCCGGTCGCCTCGCTTCGGTCAGCAGCATGAGCCCGAGCAGGCCCATCACTTCCGGCTCGGGCAGCAGATCGACGAGCAGCCTCGCCAGCCGGATGGCCTCGGCGGACAGCTCCGTGCGCATGAGCGCTTCGCCACTGGAAGCCAGATAGCCCTCGTTGAAGATGAGATAGATCACCTGCAACACGCTGTCGAGCCGCGCTGGCAGGTCCGGCGCTTCCGGCACTTCATAGGGGATGCCGGCGTCGCGGATCTTGGCCTTGGCGCGCACGATGCGCTGCGCCAGGGTGGTCGGGCTCGTCAGATAGGCCGCGGCGATTTCTTCGGTCGTGAGCCCGCACACCTCGCGCAGGGTGAGCGCCACCCGCGCCTCGGGGGCCAGCGCCGGATGGCAGCAGGTGAAGATCAGCCGCAGGCGGTCGTCCTCGATACCCGGGCCGTCGGTGTCGGGGTGAGCCACATCCTCGCCGGTTTCCGCGAGCCGGAAGGCCAGATCGTTCATGGAGGCATCGAACCGTGCCCGCTGGCGGATGCGGTCGATGGCCCGGAAACGCCCGGCCGAGACCAGCCAGGCACGCGGATTGTCCGGCAAGCCGTCCACCGGCCATTGGGCACTGGCCGCCACAAAGGCTTCCTGAAGGGCCTCTTCCGCCAGATCAAAATCGCCGAGCAGGCGAATCAGGGTGGCCAGCACGCGCCGCGACTGCTCGCGGTACAGCCGACCGATCACATCGTCCATCGCCATCTTCGCTTGCGGCACACCGCCTCCTCATGCAAATTGAATCTGGCACTAGGTCATAGCAGCGCATTCACGCAGCATGTCTAGAATCAAGACATGACCGCGAAGCCTGCGCCATCCATTTTCATCAGCTACCGACGCTCGGACGCCAGTTCGCCCGCCGGCCGCCTGTGTGACTGGCTCAAACGCCAGTTTGGCAGCAAACGGGTCTTCCTCGATACCGATATCAACTACGGAGACAATTTCGCCCAGGTGCTCGAATCGCGCCTGGCCGAGGTCAGTGTGCTGATCGTGGTCATCGGCCCGGACTGGCTTGACTGCCGCAACGAGCACGGGCGCCGGCTCGACCAGCCGGACGACTATGTGCGCATGGAGGTGGAGACCGGTCTTCGACGCGGCATCCGGCTTATTCCGGTGCTGGTGGGCGGGGCCGAGATGCCCGCTGCCGACGATCTTCCGGAAGCGCTCAAGCCTCTTCACCTGCACAACGCCGCCCGCATTGACGACCACAGTTTTCGCCAGCATTTCGACGCCCTGGTGGATCAGCTGGTCGGCCCGCGCGACCCGCGCCAGCAGGAGCGGGACCGCCTCATGCGCCTGGTCCGGGGGCTGGGCGCCGGTGCCCTGCTGTCGGCGGCCATCGCCATCGCCATCGTCATGGCGGTGTGGACCGGCGCGCTGTCGCTGTTCAATCTCGACACCTACAGCGATGCCCTGCTGCTGAGCGCAGCGGATGCCGTCGATCCGCCGCCCGAATCGCCCGGCATCATGCTGGTGGGGATCGACGACGCCAGCGAAGGCGCGCTCGGCCCGCCTGCCCTGGGGGCCAACGCCCACTGGCGACAACTGCATGCCCGCCTCATCGAGCGCGCGCACCGTGCCGGCGCCGAGGCCGTGGTGTTCGACATGAGCCTGGTCACCCCCACGGACGCCGATGATGCCCTGGCCGGCGCCGCAGCGCGCGCCGCCTCGGGCGAGCCGCGCACCCGGGTGGTGATCGGTGGCAATCGTCTGAATGAATCGGATCTGGCCGTCGCGCCCGGCCTGCGCAGCCTGCCCGCTGGATCGACCTGCCTGCAGCGGCGCGGCCATCGCTACGCCGTGCCGCTTGCGGTGCTGGACCCGGCGGCGGATATCGAGGCCACCGTGCCCGTCATCCGACCGGCACTGGCGCTGCTCGCCAGTGTAGAAGGGAAGGCCATCGATGCCGACCTCGACCGTCGTCGCCTCAATGTCAATGGCCTGCGCCTGAGCGAGTCGCCCCGATTCACGACCATTGCGCGGGTTCGTGAGGGCGCCTGCCAGGCACTGGCTGCCAACGACGAAGTGGCCAGCCTGATGCTGCGCCCCACACCACCGGCCTACTGGCGGGATCCGGAACGCACCATGAGCTATGCCGCCGCGCTGGACGCGGCCACGCCCGACACGCGACTGGCCGGCCGCATTCTGCTGGTCGGCGACACCCGTAGCCAGTCGCGAGACCGCCACCCGGTACGACACGGCCTGAGCAGCACGGTAGTGCCGGGCGTGCAGTTGCATGCGGACGCCATTCTTTCGCTGCGCCACCATCGCGAGCCGGTGCAACTGACGGCCGGCGGCACGCTTGCCACCGCACTGCTGTGCGCACTGACCGGCGCCATTGCCAGCTTTCTGCTCTTTACGCGCCCGCCCTGGCAGCGCCGGCTCGCCTTCGGCGTGTTGTGCGTCGGCTATCTGCTCGTCGCCTGGGGCAGCGCCGTGTTCAACGTCTTGCTCAACCTGCCCTACGACCTCATCGCCTTCACCCTCGCCTACCTCATCGTGTGGCGCTGGCAACGACGCGACCAAGCCCCGGAGCTCCCCCATGACTGACCTGCGACGCCTGCCCTTCCTCTGGCTGACCCTCCTCGCCCTTTGCCTGACCGGTTGCGGCCCCAGCCTCAGCAAGGTCGTGCGCGAAGCGCCCGGCGGGGGCTTCGTGGCCGTCGACGCCGGCAGCGCACCCAACATCGTGTCGGTGACCCGCAACGGCGCGCCGCTCAAGGTGGGTGTGCCGCTGGCACTGCAGAAAGGCGACATCATCGAGACGGGCGACGGCGGCGCAGTGTTGCGGCTGGAAAACGGGGAAGTCGTGCTTGCGCCGCGCACCCGGGTGCGACTGGGCTCCATCGAAGTGTTCTTCGGCAAGGTCTTTGCCAGCGTGCGCGGCGTGTTCCGCGCCGAGGACGACACCGTGGCCGCCGATGTGGAGGGCACCCAGTTCATGTTCGAATCCACGCCGGGCCGTGGCATGCGCGTGGTGGTGCTCGAAGGGGTGGTGCGATGCTCGTCGAAGTCTGCCCAGTGGAATCCACTGCGCGTCGTGGCCGGCCGGGAAATGACGCTGTCCCGGTCCGATGCTACCCACCCGCATGTGAATCCGGCCAGCGAGGCCGACATGGCAGAGATTCACCGCTGGGTCGACCGTATCCGGAGCGCCCCCAGAGCCGGCTATTGCTGCGCCGGCGGCCGCATCAGCGAAAGCCTGTCAAACGCCTGCCGGGGGCACTTCTACGACAGCATGAGCACCGCTCAGCGCCAGTGCACACCCGGATGGTGCTGTGCCAACGGCAAGGTGAGCGACAGCCTGCGCGCAGACTGCCGGGGCAGTTTCCACACCGGGCAGCGCGATGCCATCCAGGCCTGTACCGAGCCGACCGGCTGGTGTTGCAGCAACGAGAAACTCAGCCAGACGAAACGCAGCCAGTGCCGGGGGCAATTCTTTGGCGACGACGCCTATGCGGCGCGACGTGCGTGCACCCCGCCAAGCAATCCACCCGCGTCCACAGGCACGGTGCGTGAGCCGATCCGGGTCGATCCGCGCACCATCGAATTGCTGCAACAGAAGGTCTGGTGCTGTGCCGGCGGCGTGGTCAGACAGCTCGACAAGACCAGTTGCACCCGCCTGAGCGGCAGCGCCTACCCGGACGAAGCCACCGCCCGGCGCCGCTGCGTGGTGATTCGCTGAGAGCGTTCAGCGGGTGCAGGCCCGGCGCACCTGGGGCGTAAGCAGCAGCGCGATGAACACCGCCAGCATGGCCACCACCAGCCACACGCCGGTGTCGGGCAGATGCGCGAGGCTGTGTCGCTGGACCACCCACCAGGCCACACGGCCCAGTTGCACCAGCGCCCCGACCAGGCCCAGCCACCAGGCCCAGGCAAAGCGCTTGCCCAGCCCCCACGCCGTGAGCATGGAGATGATGACGATCAACCAGGTAATCGGGTTGACCAGATTCACGCGCAGGCTGATGGCGGCCTGCGACAGGCCGATATGCAGCAGGCTGCCACTGGCCACGTACCAGGTGTAGAGCAGCAGCACCGAGATGGCGAGATAACGAAGGGCAGCGTTCACGGGGTTTGCAACTGAGGGGAACCGGAAAGGCGCGAAGCTTATCCCAATCAGTGACGTCGCGCGATCAAACCCCTGCAGCGCGCAGGGTCGAACATCGCCGCGATGCATGACACACTGGCACGAAGCCTGCAAAGACAGGCCCATCACCCCGAACGGAACTCAAATGCGTCGCAATACTGACAATCACGGCCGCCATCGCCTCGATGCCCTGCCCTTCGACAACAGCTTCGCCCGCCTGCCCGAGCGTTTCTACACCCGGCTCGACCCGTGGGGCCTGCCCGACCCGCACCTGATCGCCGTGAGCGAAACCGCCGCGCAACTGATCGGCCTGCATGCGGACGAACTGGCAAAGCCCGAGTTCGTGCAGGCCTTTGCCGGCAATGCCCCCCTGCCCGGCGGCGAGACGCTGGCGGCGGTGTATTCCGGCCATCAGTTCGGCGTCTGGGCCGGCCAGCTGGGCGATGGGCGCGCCCACTTGCTGGGCGAGATTCAGACCCCGGACGGCCCGTGGGAGCTACAACTCAAGGGCGGCGGCCAGACGCCCTACTCGCGCATGGGCGATGGCCGCGCGGTGCTGCGCTCGTCGATTCGCGAGTTCCTGTGTTCGGAGGCCATGGCCGCGCTGGGCATCCCCACCACCCGGGCGCTGGCGCTGGTCGGCTCCAACGCCCCGGTGCGCCGCGAGACCATCGAAACCGCCGCCATTGTCACCCGCATGTCACCCACCTTCGTGCGCTTCGGCTCCTTCGAGCACTGGGCGGCCAACAACGACATCGAGGCCCTGCAGACGCTCACCGACTACGTCATCGACCGCTTCTACCCGGCCTGCCGGGAGGACACCAACCCCGCCCGCGCCATGCTCGCCGAAGTCAGCCGCCGCACCGCCGAGCTCATGGCCGACTGGCAGGCGGTGGGCTTCATGCACGGGGTGATGAACACCGACAACATGTCGATTCTGGGCCTGACCATCGACTACGGCCCCTACGGCTTCATGGACCATTTCAAGTCCGGGCACATCTGCAACCACTCCGACAGCGCCGGGCGCTACCGCTTCAGTCACCAGCCCCATGTGGCCATCTGGAACCTGCAGGCCCTGTGCCATGCCCTCATGCCGGTGATGGAAAGCCCGACAGCCCTCAAGACCGCCGTGGAAGAGCCTTTCGTGGAGGCCTACAACCGCGCCTTCATCGGCAAGATGGCCGCCAAGCTCGGCTTCGAGCAGGCGCAGGCCAGCGACGCCGATCTGGTCGTCGATCTGTACAAGGTCATGCAGGAGAGCAAGGTGGATTACCCAAGCTTCTTCCGCGCGCTGGCCAGGCTGCCGAAATCCCCGGCAGGCGCCGAGGCCGACGCCCCGGTGCGAGACATGTTCATCGACCGCGACGCTGCCGACGGCTGGCTCGCCCAATGGCGCGAACGCCTCGCCGCCGACACACGCAGCGACACCGAGCGCCAGGCCGCCATGAACGCGGTCAACCCGAAATACGTGCTGCGCAACTGGGTCGCCGAAAGCGCCATCCGCGCCGCACAGCAAGGCGACTACAGCGAACTGCACACCATCCACGACTGCCTCAGCCGGCCCTTCGACGAGCAGCCAGAGAACGAGCGCTACGCCGCACCGCCGCCGGACTGGGCGGAGGATCTGGAGGTGAGTTGTTCGAGTTGAATTCGAAAGTTCGACTACGCGGTTGTGTCGTGAGGAAAGCGATTGCACTGGGCTGCAGCCAAATGCATCATGACAAAGCTATTTTTGAGACTCTTTGTGGGATCGCAATGGACAGAAGAGCTGATGTCGCAGCACTTAATCATTCATTCGCGATTCCACGAACAGCTCATGCTGACGGAACTACCTGATAAGCCTACAATTTGACTCATGGAACCGACAAACGAACTACGTTTCGCTGTGAGCGACCTCATCAGGGATGCTGAGGTCGGGCCACAGCACGTCCCGTTGAGCTTGCTTGGTGATTTTCAGAAAGACGTATCCGAGTTTTTGCGGGGCTCCTGCCGGGATGTTGACCCGACTGAGGTTATGGTTTCTGTAGAGGAGGGCTCGTTGGCACTCGTTGCGACAGGAATTCTGTCAGCTATGACGCTTTGGTCAGACATTGAACGCCTTCAGCTTCCTGACTCACTGAGTTCAATCGACAGCAAGCGCGCTGCAGTGATCGAACGCTGGCAAGCGGCTGCGCGACAAAATCCGCACCGAAAATATAAAGTTGTCGATAGCTCGAAGCAAATCCGCATATTCGTAGACTCGTCGTCGGATTTTCGAAGAATTGAGGACGCATGGGTTCACGTCGAAAAATACATCCCAGGTCAAGTCGTTGACTGGGGGGGCAAAACACGAGCGAACGTGCATCTCGAAACAGAGGGGGGATCCATACTCGTGGTCTCTGCCACACAAGAACTCCTCGCGAAAGAAGAGCAAAACCGTCTCTACCGGCAAGCGTTATTGCACATATCTGCTGAAGAAAATTTGCTCACGGGAGATCTAAGGAACCCGCGCTTACTGGGCTTTGAATCGCATCAGCCTGCTTTTGACGAAGAAGAATTCGCGCGAATGGTCAATCGCGGGACTGATGCTTGGGCCAACGTTCCAAATAGTACTGAGTGGCTAGAAAATCTCCGGGGAAGCAATCAATGACGGCAGCTGTTTTGCTAGATACAAGTTTCCTTATTTCGTTGGTAGATCAAAACCGAACAAATCATTCCGTTGCAACGCAGTACTACCGCGCACTTATTGAGCAACAAGTGCCGATGTATTTTTCTGCGATAGTCGCAGCGGAGTTTGATATCAAACAGCCAATTACTGATCTCCCACTAAAAAACTTCCGTGCAATCCCGTTCAACATCCCTCACGCAAGAGAGGCTGGGCGCTTATGGAATGAGCTCGGGAAACGGGATGACGGTGACGTACGCCATGTCGTCAGAGACGATGTGAAACTGATCGCTCAAGCCAATCATGAATCTATTCCGTTTATATTGACCGAAGACGAGTCGACACTTTACAAATACTGCGAGCGCCTGAAAGCTTCGGGGGCCTCGAAAACCCGAGCCATCAAATTGGCTGACGGCTTTGATGTGTGTGCTTTGAGAGAGGATGGGCAACGAGGGCTTGAGTTTGAAGGGAAGCACGACGATTTGCAGGAAGGCCGGTAAGCGCCCCTCACTCGACGCAGCTCGCGCGTCTAAAGCACCAAGCCCCGACTCACTCCCAACCCAACTGCGCCAACCGCCACGCCCCATCCCGGTACTGCCACAAGCCCCGCACCGAATACGCCCGCCCGGTCTCCGGAATCAGCCCTTCGGCGCCGGTGAGCACGACCGTGGCCTCGCTCCACGCCTGTTCCGGGTCGTGCGCCAGGGGTTCGACAGTGATGGCGGTCACGACCACACCGATGTTCTTGTAGCGCAGGAAGTAACCGGCCAGCATGCGTTGCGCGCCGCGCTTGTCGAGTGAGCCGGCCGCATCGCCCGGCCCGCCCTGGAAATCGTCCGTGAGATGCTCGCGCACCCCCGCGTTGTCCCGGGCGCTGATGGCCTGCTCGATGTCGGTGATGGCGTCGCGAATGCCCACTTCGGGTGCAGGCCGTTCGCAGGCCATCAAGCTCATCGCGAGCACACCTGCGCTGATGATGCGTTTGAACTCCAAAACCACCGCCCCTCCTTTTGTCCGCCTTGTCGCAATTCAACGACACCACTACACCGTTTGGATGATTGACAACGCCATTGTCATGTCATGAAGTGCACCATGTCACTTCCAGCTTGGCATTCCCACACCGCGTGCTACACCAAAGAAAAAACATACTGAAAACGCGTTGACGCGGATTCCCCTGTCTCGCGCGCATCCCGAAGGGGCAGCCCGGTCTCATGCCGACAAGACCTCACATGCTTTCAGCGCACTCGAACCCAGTCCAACCGAACGGAGAGAAGCCATGTTCCGCGCACTTTCGGCCGTCATCGCCCTGCTGCTTGCGATGGCGTTCCCTGCCGCCCACGCCGACAGCGTCGCCCAGCCGGCCCTTGCCATGGCCTCAACCGGCCAGATCCATGAACAGGATAGGCCGTATTACGAAGCCTGTGCCCGTGAGGGGCTCAATGCTTCGGAATGCGCGGGCCGGCTGATCTGGTTCAAGGCCACGGCCGGCAATGACCGCTTCCACACCTATGTGTTTCAACAGCGCGTGGGTGTGCTGATCGACTGGTTCCGGGTGCTGCGCACCGATGAACGCGGCGACCGCTTCCGTGCCTGGGGCGCCATCAACGACCCGAACTGCTGCACCCCGGGGTCGCCCAACTGCCCTGCCAAGAGCCTGGACGAAACCTTCGGCCTGGACTGGTGCCCGGGTGACGAAGAACTGCTCAAGTATGTGGGCAAGACGGGCTACAAGGACCCGGCCTGTGATTTCAGGGACGCGCCGCTGGCGTCGGGCGACCCGCACGGCCCCGCCGACCAGCGCCAGAGCGCCTGCGACCTCAAGTTCGGCACCTCCACCGGCGCACTGGGCATCCGCAAGTTCCCCAACCCGCGCTTCGACCTCGACAAATGGGTGGCCCTCAATGGCCGTGCCGGCAGCTGGGCCGGCTACAACGGCAAGATTCCGGCCGCCGGCGGCTCGGATGAGCCCGCCAAGAGCCGCCTCATGGACGGCAGCGTGGAACCGCCCTTCCTGATCGGCACCTCCTGCGGCTCCTGTCATATCTCCTTCGACCCGCTCAACCCGCCCAAGGACCCGGCCAATCCCAAGTGGGAGAACATCAAGGGCCTGCTGGGCAACCAGTACACCCGCATCTCCGAGATCATGGTCTCGGGCATGAGCACCAACACCCTGGAATGGCAGATGTTCGCCCACGCCCGACCGGGCACTACCGACACCTCGGCCATCCCCAACGATCAGGTGAACAACCCGGGCACCATCAACGCGCTCATCAACATCCCGCAGCGGCCGGTGCACGAGGGTGAGCAGGTGCTCAAATGGCGCAAGGCCACCTCCTGCGAGGGCAAGCCGGAGGCCATCTGCTGGTGCGAGCCGGAACGCGACGGCAAGTGCTGGGAGAAGTCGCTCAAGACCGAGACCGTGCATCACATCCTCAAGGGTGGCGAGGATTCCATCGGCGCGCTCGAGGCCATCCAGCGGGTGTATTTCAACATCGGCTCCTGCTCGGAGCAGTGCTGGGTGAATCATTTCTCCGATCTGCGCCAGCTCGACCCGCAGCAGCGCGGCTTCGGCCAGACGCCTTTCGATATCGGCCAGTGCCGTCGTGACTGCCCGAACTTCCGCGCCATCGAGGACCGGCTGGTCAACATTCTCGACTTCTTCCTCTCGGCCGAGGCCCGCGCCACCGATCTGCAAGAGGCCCGTCAGAACGAGTTGAAGAAGGTGTCGCGCACCGCCGAGTATTCCGAGCAGGATCTGCTCGCGGATCTGGAAGCGGAGTTCGGCGACGGCGCCGTAGCCCGCGGCGAGCAGGTGTTCAAGCAAACCTGCGCCCGCTGCCATTCGAGTTCCGAAGAGGCCGCCGCCGGCAACTTCGACGCCATCGACTTCCACAAGACCGACGCCAACAGCGGCTTGCGCGCCGACTGGATGGGCAACGACAAGCCCACGCTGGTCTCCGAGGTGGGCACTTTCCGCTGCCGTGCCCTGCATTCGAACCATATGGAGGGGCGCATCTGGCAGGAGTACGGCTCCGAGACCCTGCGCGCCCAGAAGGACGACCCCAACCTGGTCGAACCCTCGGACGGCGGGCGCGGCTACTACCGCAACATCTCGCTGCTCAACCTCTGGGCCCACGCCCCCTTCATGCACAACAACGCCATCGGCCCCGAGCTGTGCGGCAAGCCCACCAACGGCGACAACGCCTTCTACGCCCAGCGCCCGCGCTACGTGGATGGCAAGACCCTGTCGCTGCTGCCGCCGGATCAGCAACCCGCCTGCTGGGAATACGACCCGAGCGTGGCCGGCCGCTTCGAGCTCTACAAGGCCAGCATGGACGCCCTGCTGAACCCGGATGCCCGCACGCCCAAGGTCACCCTGCTCAACCAGGACGTGACCCTGCGCGTCGGCCCACGCCTCTACGACGGCACCGAAAAGGAGAAGCTGCTGGGCTTCTCGCTGACCATCCCCGCCGAAATCGACGGGCGCGGCGTCAACGCCGGCACCCTGGGCAACTTCAAGCACAAGGAGTTCGTGGTCGATCTGGTGCAGGCCAAGTTCAAGCCGGACGAAGCCAAGGCCCGCCTGGTCAAGCACTGGGGCGAATCCGAGGGCGAGAAGATCTTCAAGGATCTGCAAGGCATCACCGAAGAGGTGACCAGCCAGCCCAACGGCCTGGTCGAGGCGCTCAAGAAGCGGCCGTATCTGGTCAAGGAGATCTACAGCTCCTGCTTCGCCGAGGTGGAAAACGCCGGGCATCGCTTCGGCGAAGACCTCTCTGAAGAAGACAAGAAAGCCCTGACCGCCTTCCTGGCCACGATGTAACGGAGGACACGGACATGCATCCCATCAAGACCGGCCTCCTGGCCCTGACCGCCGCCACCGTGCTCGCCGCCTGCGGCAGCAAGGAAGACACCACCGCACCCGACGTGCCCTTCGCCGACTGGGGCGAATCGCACAGCGCCAAACCCGATTTCGCCACGGTGGAATACAAACACCCGCTGGCGGTGGACGACCTCTACAAACTCACCCCCAAGAACCTCGCCCTGCTCGATCAGGAACAGGTGGACCAGATCTACGCCCGCCTCACCGCCGGCCCGATCCCGGAAGGCCCCTATGAGGGGGACCTGTTCTTCCCGCGGGGCGAGAGCGGCAAGACGCGGCTCTCCGAAATTGCCGGCGGCAAGCTGCGCGGGCTGCTGGTGAACGTGGGCGTGAAGAAGCTCGACCTCATGGGCGAACTGCTGTGGAAGGGCAAGGTGTTCTACAAGGACGAGATGCTGCTGCGCAATCGCATCGAAGACCTCAAAACCCTCAAGGCCGTCGGCCTAATCGAAGAGACGGACGACAACCCGCTCATGGAGATCGAGGTCCATGGCCGCGACCAGTGGCTGCTCTTCCCGGCCAGGCTGTACTGCGGCCAGAGCCTGCTCGACGGTCGGCGTGAATCGATCATCATCGACTACGCCTTCACCGACCAGTTGCCCGGCTACCGGCGCATGCCCGACATGATGGCCGGGCGCGACGGCTTTGCCATCCGCGACGAGATCCGCATGGTGCGCCCCGGCTTCTACCTGGGCCGCGCCTATATCGACCGGGCCTTCGTGGTGAACTTCGTGCTCTACAACGAGGACGTCGCCGAGGCCGCCAAGGCGGACTTCATGAAGACCGGCACCGTGCCCGAAGACTGCTGGACCGGCACTCAGCCCCGCAAGATCATCACCGCATCGGCCAAGTGATCCTCAGTGCTTGCAAACATGGTTTGGCCGACCATTCTCCTCCTGTTGGTGGTGATGCCACTCGGCGCGCAGGCCGCGCCGGGTGGCAGCGTTTTCGAACAGGTGGCGGTGAAAGACAATGCCGTGATCTGGCCGCTGGACGCCCTGCTTGAACACATCGCCAGACAACTGGCGGACGGGCGCGACGGCATGCGCACCGTCCTCATCCCGGTGGGGCGCTCGCTGCAGCGCCACGCGGCCGGTGATGCCCACTACTTCGATTCACCGCGCGCCGTCATCGCCATCACCGGCGAACCGGTCAGCGCCACCGCCCCACTGCTCAAGGATCGCCTCTACCTCGGCCACCATGCCGTCGCCGGCATGCTGGAGGTGATCAGTTACCACGAGGGCAGCGGGCGCTTCGAATTCTTCATCGTCGACGATTACCGCGCCAGCGGCACGCCGCACCTGCGCGCCGGCAACCGGGGCATGTGCCTGGCCTGCCATCAGAACGACGCCCCCATCTTCTCGCGCCCGAACTGGGACGAGACCAGCGCCAACCCGATCATCGCCCGCCTGCTGGCCTCGACCGGCAAGGATTACGATCATCTACCCTGGCGCCACGGGGTCGATGTGCCGTTGGCCATCGACGAGTCCACCGAACGCGCCAACCTGCTGCCGGTCGCCCAGCGCCTGTGGGCTGCCTGCGGCGACACCGCCTGTCGTCGCCAGTTGCTCTGGCGCACCCTCAAGAGCCGCCTCACGGGCCTGCCCGAAACCGCTCCGCTAACCGAAGACCCCGCCCTCGCCTCACTGACCGACACCTGGCAACGCCAGTGGCCCGGCGGTTTCGTCATCCCCGAGCCCGACATTCCCAACCGACAGCCCTTCGCCGCCACCCTGCCCTGGCAAAGCGTGCCCACCGACGCGGCCACCTTGCGCCAACTGGCCGATGTGGCCGAGCGCTTCGACGCCCTCGCCCTGCGCCCACCGCGAGACCGATGGCTGCTGGACGACCGTCAGACACCGGCACGTGTTTTCCATGCCCTGGGCCAGTTCTTCTCGAACACCGACATCAACGCGCTGACCGATGCCCTGGCCGCCGACGACAACACCGTGACGGCCGCAGCGCTCGACTGCCGTTTCGCCCAGCGCGGGGCGCGTCGCAACGTGGACTGCCGGCTGGGCGAGACGCTGCACCTGCAAGGCCGCGAGCAGGGCGACCGGTTGATCGTGGACCGTCTCGTCATCGACGGACGCAGCCGGCCTGGCCTGGTCATGCGGGCGACTCAACAGGGCTTTGTGGCAGCAGGGGCGACGCCTCGCCTGAGCGATGGTCGCGCCATCCGCGCCCTGCGCCTCGATCCCTCACCCCCGGTGCTCGCCCTGGCCGATGATCTGACGCGCCTGAGCGCCGCCGTCGCCGCAATGCCCTTGCCGGACAAGACGCCCCTGCAGCGACGCACCGTCCTGTCGGCCTTGTTCGCCGGGCTCGACGCCGAGGGCCCGGCCCCGGTCGAAGCGTTTGCCCCCCTGGCCACAGCCGACCGGGGCGAGCGCGCCCGCGACCCGGCCCTGGCACCGTTCTACCGCCACTGTGCCCTGTGCCACAGCAGCACCGATGCGTTCCCGCCCGGCTTTCTGCGCGGCGATGACGACACCGTCCACCAGCGCCTCACCGACTGTGCCCCGCGCATGCTGCGTCGCCTGAGCATGTGGGAGCACCCGGCCGGCAGCAGAGAAAAAACCCCCATGCCGCCCCCCGCATCGGCCCAGGCCAGCGACATTCAGCGCGGCGACGATCTGACGACCATGCGCGCCTGGCTCGCTGGCCGCCTTGCAACCCGTGGTCAGCGTGTCGACACCTTCGCCCACACCGCCTACGCCGATCTACCGCCCTGCGCGATCTACCCGGAGTCTGCCCATGTCCGCTGACGCACCTGACACCCCCAACAAGACACACGGGATGCTGCGCACCCTCCTGTGGTTGCCCTGGGTGCTCGCACTGGTGTTCGGCATCTACGCCCTGGGCCGCTTCACCGCCGACATTCCGGTGGCCTACCAAGCCATCGACATGCACTTCAAGTACGGCTCTACCGGTGGCGAGCGCGAGTCGGGCTTTCCGTACTGGATCTGGAAGGTGCTGCCCAAGGTGTGTCCGGAGCACCTGCCCGGCGACGGTTACCAGTCGCTGGGCTTCATTTTCGAGCCCGGCCGCGACCTGCCCGTGGGCGTCTCCAAGCGGCAGCATCTGGGCATCGACCGGGTGTTCCTGAACTGCGCGGTGTGCCACGCCAGCACCGTGCGCGATGCCCCGGGCGCGGCCCCCAAGGTGGTGCTCGGCATGCCCGCGCACCGGCTCGACATCAAGGGTTTCGAGAGTTTCTTCTTCAACTGCGCGGCCGGGCCGAAATTCCGCACCGAATACATCGTGCCCGAGATCGAGGCGGCCGCCGGCGGGCTCTCGCCCATCGACCGCTATCTGGTCTATCCGGTCGCCATCAGCCTGATGCGCGAGCGCCTGCTCATGCTGAAAGACCGCTTCAGCTTCGCCTTCGAACAGCCCGACTGGGGCCCGGGGCGGGTGGATACCTTCAATTCAGCCAAGGTGTTGTTCAACTTCCCCATGCACAAGCTGCCTAAGAAGGAATTGCTGGGCGCCTCAGACTTTCCCTCCATCTGGCTGCAGGCACCGCGCATGAAGCGGGACGACGGTCACCGCATGGAGTTGCACTGGGACGGCAACAACACCCACACCGAAGAGCGCAACAAGAGCGCCGCCTTCGGTACCGGCACCACGCCGCCCACCATCGACCTGAAGGCCATCGGCCGCATCGAGGACTGGTTGCTCACGGTCGAGCCGCCGCCCTGGCCCTATCGCATCGACGATGCCAGGGCCGAGCGCGGCAAGGCGCTGTATGGCGAATACTGTGCGGCCTGCCACGGCCAGAGCGGACGCGACTTCTCCGGCAAATACGTCGGCCATGTGACCCCCATCGCCCAAATCGCCACCGACCGGGCACGCCTCGATTCCTACACCTACACCCTGGCGGTCAATCAGGGCACGCTCTACGCCGGCTATCCGCACCGCTTTGCCAACTTCCGCAAGACCTACGGCTACGCCAACATGCCGCTGGACGGCATCTGGCTACGCAGCCCCTATCTGCACAATGGCTCGGTGCCCACGCTGCGCGACCTGCTCGAGCCCACGTGGAAGCGCCCGACCACCTTCTATCGCGGCAACGACATCATCGACCGGGACAAGCTCGGCTTCGTCTCCGACGTGGCCGATGAGCCCGATCGCCGCTTCTTTCTGTTCGATACGCGCCTGCCCGGCAACGGCAACGGCGGTCACGAGGGCGCCGCCTACGGCACCGAACTGGCCGATGCCGACAAGGACGCGATCGTCGAATACATGAAGACCTTCTGAGGCCTGCGCATGACCACCCACACCACTCACTCCCGCTGGCGCGTCCTGCTCGCCATCCTCGGCATCACCGTGCTGGTCGCCGCAGCCGGCGCGGTCTATGGCTGGTTCAAGTTCTTTCGCGAAGTCCCGCAGCCGGCGTGGATCACCGAAGACCCGCACATGCGCTTCAAGTACGGTTCCATCGGCGCCGAGAACGATGCCGGCATCCCCTACTGGATCTTCTACGTGCTGCCCCGGGTCTTTCCCGACAAGCTGCCGGGGCCGGGCGGCTACGCGAGCTTCGGCGTGGCGTGGGAACAGGGCATGGAGCTGCCGGTGGGCTTTACCAAGAAAACCATCGGCTTCGAGCGCGTCGCCAACACCTGCGCGGTGTGCCACACCGCCAGCTACCGCACCACGGAAGACAGCAACCCGGTGTTCGTGCCCACCGGCCCCAACCACACGCTGGATCTGGCCGCCTTCTTCCGCTTCCTGATCGACTGCGCGAAAGACCCGCGCTTCGAGCCCGACGTGCTTATGCGCGAGATCAATCTGGTCACCGATCTGAGCTGGGACGACGCGCTCATCTATCGCTACCTGCTCATCCCCATCACCAAGAAGCGCCTGCTCGAGCGGCAGACCCAGTTCGCCTGGCTCTACCACCCGGCGTTCCCCGACTGGGGCCGCGGCCGGGACGACTCCATGAACCTCACCAAGTACTTCATGATCCAGTGGCCCATGGACGAGAGCTTCGGCCCCACCGACATGCCGTCGATCTGGAACCTGGGCAAATACCAGCCCGAGAAAGGCCACCGCATGAACTTTGCCGGCGACAGCCACAACGCCCGCTCGGTGGTCATCGACTCGGCGCTGGGCCTGCTCGGGGCGCCCCCCAAGCGCAACGAAGACTTCCTCGCCCAGGTGGCCTGGATGCTCGACTACCTCAAAGCCGCCCGCGCGCCGGCCTACCCCTTCCCGATCAGCACGGTGCTGGCGGAACAGGGCAAGACTGTTTTCGATGCCAACTGCGCGCAGTGCCACGCGTCGGCGCGAACCGGCACCGTGGTGCCGGTCGAGGAAGTCGGCACCAGTCGGGACCGCATGGACACCTGGAATGAAAAGGCGGCGGCCGAGGCCAATGCGGTGGTCACCGAGATGGGGATCGAGCGCGAAGGTCTGGTCGAAGCACCCTTGCGCGGTTATGTGGCGGCCTTTCTGGACGGCATCTGGCTGCGCGCGCCCTATCTGCACAACGGGTCGGTACCCACGCTGGCCGACCTGCTCAAGCCGGCAGCGGAGCGCCCGGTCACCTTCTGGCGCGGCTACAACCTCTACGACCCGGTCAAGGTGGGCTATGTCACCTCGGGCAGCACTGCCGAGTATGAGGGCTCACTGCATGACACCCGCCTCAAGGGCGGAGGCAATCAGGGACATGAATTCGGCATCCATCTGGCCGATGAGGAAAAATCGGCCCTGATCGAATACCTCAAGACCCTCTGACAAGAGCGCAGGATTGACCCGAATAGAATTGAACCGATCGCCAACATACGCTTTAAGCATGCCGCCTCAAGAATTGTGCAAAGGCGTCGTCAACCCGTCTAGTAGCAGCTATAAAGATTGATGGTTGCCCCACGCGTAGAATCGCATTGGGCGTCTGCGCCGACGCGAAAGAAAGACGAAACATGCTGGAAGATGATCATCCGCTGGACCCAGACCGGATCGTTTTCCGGCCTGAAGACAATGCCTCGCTTCCAAGGCTCAAGCCTTGGCGCATTCTGGCGATTGACGACGACATCGATTTCCAGGCCTCCCTGCAACACACGCTGAAGGGCGCCAACATCCTCGACCGTCCGGTCGAACTGCACCTGGCCAATGGTCGCCAGTCGGCTGCGCATCTGCTCGCCCGCGACCGCGATTTCGCGGTCATTCTGGTGGATGTCGTCATGGAAACCGACGACGCCGGTCTTCGGCTCATCAAGGGCATTCGCGAAATGCTCGGCATGGTTGAGCCACGCATCATCCTGCTCACCGGCCAACCCGGCTTCGCGCCCATCGAAGATGTCATGCGCGACTACGACCTGAGCGACTACTGCCTCAAGTCAGATCTGGCCAAGCGGGGCCTGAAGAACATCCTCACCGGTGCCATCCGTGCCTATCATCAGCTCGCCACCATCAACGGTGCGCGCAAAGGACTGCAACTGATCCTCGAGGCCAGCAACCGCTTCTCGGTTGCCCGCTCCGTCCCCGATATGGCCAGTGCGGCGCTCGCCGAGCTGGCCACGCTGCTCGGCATCCCCGAGGAGGGCATCGTCGCGGTCGAAGGCGCCTCTGTCGCGAGCCCGCCAAATGTCGCGGGTGCGGCCATCATCGGCGCCGCCGGACGCTATGCACCTCATATCGGCCAGTCCATCGCGGTACTGCCAGACACGTCGATTGCGCAATTGCTCGCGGACACGCTTGCTGAGCGAAGCAGTATCAGCGCGACTGCGTATCAGGTGCTCTACATACCCCGGCAACACGCACTGGCCGACTACGCCATCTATGTGGAAACCGGTCGACCACTGGGCGAGCCGGAGACCCAGTTGCTTGCCGTCTTTGCCGCCAATGCAGCCAAGGGCTTCAGCAATGTGGCGCTGATCAGCCGGCTTGACCGCATGGCCTACGAAGACGACCTGCTCGGCATTCCGAACCGGAACGGGCTGCTGCGCGAGATCGAACGTATCAGGCTCTCGCCCGAAGGCCACTCGGCGCAACTGATGCTCGTCGACCTGGACAACTTTGCGGGGATCAACGAGGCCTTCGGTGTCGCGGTCGGCAACGCTGTCCTGCGGGCCATCTACGCGCCCTTGCGCATTTTGTTTCCTCCCCCTTGCATTGTCGGGCGCATTTCCGCCGACCTGTTTGCCGTGCTGGGTCCGGAATCCAAAGTCGATCTCTCCCGAGTCGAACGCATTTCCCATGAGGAGCTGCACATCGCCGGGCAATCGTTTCGCTTCACGGTGTGTGCCAGCCAGATCGCAGTCGGCGAACTCCCGGGCGAAGCGGCCGATCTGATGCGGGCCGCCCGATCGACGCTCCGTCGCGCAAAACGGCAAGGTCAGGGCTCCTTGCTGAAACATGATCCACAAGTCGAACTCGAAGCCGGCGCGCGCTTCGAGCTGATGTCCCGACTGGCGCATGCAATCGAGTACGATCAGCTCGAACTGCATTTCCAGCCCATGGTGGACTTCGACACCGGCCGCATCATCGGCGCCGAGGCGCTGATACGCTGGCCCGCCGAGCACGGCGGCGTTGGCCCCGACGTGTTCATTCCACTGGCGGAAAAATCGAGCTATATCCACGCCATCGGCAATCGGGTGCTTGAACAGGCCTGCGCAGCGCTTCTCCGTTTCGACGCCGCCGGCCTGGGTGGCTTGACCGTGAGCATCAACGCGTCGGCCCGACAGTTCGAATCGCCCACCTTCATCGGACACATCGTGCACACGCTCAAGACGCGTGGCATCGAGGCCCGCCGCCTGAAAGTCGAGGTCACCGAAACCGCAGTTGTCGAGAACATTGTGCGCCTGACGTCCCAGTTGGCCGCTTTGCGCGCCACCGGGGTGCGGATTGCCATCGACGATTTCGGGACCGGTCAGGCCTCACTGGCGTACGTCCATCTGCTGCCCGCCGACCTCATCAAACTGGACATGAGCTTTGTTCAGCGCATCGGGCGCCAAGACCGAAGCGAGGCGATCACGAAAATCATGATCGACATGGGGCATGCCATCGGCGCCGATCTGGTGGCCGAGGGCGTCGAAACCGAAGCGCAGGCGATCTGGCTGCGCAAACACGGTTGCCAGATCGGTCAAGGCTGGCATTTCGGCCGCCCGATGCCCTTGCCGGAATTCATTGCTTTCTGCCTCGAGCAGCCGTCCTGACCGGGAGGCCGAGTGCGAACCCTCCTTAGGATCGGCGCGCCGCTCATCCTGCCGTGGTGGATTGTCATCCCCGCCATCACCTGGCTGGTCTACGAGCTGCGCCTGGAACGCGACCTCGAGCGCCTTGAGCAGCAAACTGTCGAGTCCATGGCGCAGGCCAACGACATCATCGTCGACAGCATCAGACAACTGTGGCTCGACTCGCGCATGATCACGCGCGTCGCCGCGACGCAGCTGGGCAACCCGGCGGCCACGGAGGGGCAGTCGGTGCTCGCCTCAGTAATGAATGACTTCATGCAGACCCATCCGCGCTACACCCAGGCGCGCCTGCTCGATACCGGGTGCAAGGAGCGGATTCGCTTCGATCGCCGTGGTGACCTCATTCTCCAGGCCACCGAAAAGGACCTGCAGGACAAATCCGACCGCTACTACTGCCGCGAAACGCTCTCCGTGCAGGCGGACCAGGCCTACTTGTCCCCACTGGATCTCAACGTCGAACGCGGCGAGATCGTCTTACCCCATGAGCCCACGTTGCGCATCGGCACCCGTGTCTTCGGGCCCGACGGCGAAGCGCTCGGACTGATCGTGCTCAACTTCAACGCCGGCGACATTCTTGCGACCTTCAGCCGCAGCGGGGGTGGTCAGATGTCCCTCCTCAACGACGAAGGCTACTGGCTTGCCAGCCAGGACCCGGCGGACAGTTTCGGTTTCATGCTCGAACGACCTGACCGCCGCATCTCGCTCACCCAGCCGGATCTGTGGCAGGCCATGACCAACAGCAGCGCGGTGGCCGGCCACGTCAAGACCAGCGAGTCACTCTGGCTGTACCGACGGCTGCCGGCAGTTCAGGTGAGCACGACCCTCAAGGGCCCGACCTGGTACATTGCGGGCCACCTCGATCCCGCCAAACGCGATGCACTCGTACAGGAGCAAGCCTGGCAACACGTGCTTCTCGGCGGGCTGGCCTTGATGGTCGTCACCGCGCTGGCTGCCATGCTCACCCAGCGAGACGCGCGCCAGGCACGCACCAGCGCCGCGCTCGCGGCGGCCAACATCCGGCTGCGCGAGTCGCTGGAGCGGCTCGAATCCTCACTCGACGAGCGGGTGCGCAGTGAAAAACTCGCCTCGCTCGGTCTGCTGGTCGCCGGGGTGGCGCACGAACTCAACACCCCGCTGGGCGGCGCCATGCTCACCAGTACCCAGCTTGAGGATGAGTTGAGGACACTGGAACAGGCCTACGCCGCCGGCCTCCGGCAATCGGACATTCAGCGCCACATCGAGCGCAGCCAAGAAGGGCTCCAGCTCCTGCATCGCAATCTTGACCGGGCTGGCCGACTCATCAGTCGCTTCAAGGGGGTCGCCTCGGACCGGGCCACGTCCGAACGCAGCCGTTTCACGCTGCGGGAAACCGTCGACGACATTCTGGCGCTGATCCACTCGGAAACGAAGCACAGCCCGATCCGGGTGACCGTGGATGTGGACGAAAGCATCGTCATGGACAGCTACCCCGGTCCGCTCGGCCAGGTGATCCAGAACCTGGTACAGAACGCCTTCCGGCATGGCTTTCGGAACGGCGCCACCGGCACGATCGTCATCACCGCGCGCCGGGCCGGAGACGAGGTGACGCTCACCGTAGAGGATGACGGCGGCGGCATTCCCCAAGGGGCTCAGGCACGCATCTGGGACCCGTTTTTCACCACGGCACGCAGCAGCGGCGGCACCGGGCTGGGCCTGCATCTGAGCCAGCAACTGGTCGGGAACGTCCTCGGCGGCAAACTGGAGCTCGCGCATTCAGCACCGGGAGAAGGCACCTGCATGCGCCTGACGATGCCCTGCACGGCGCCGGAGCACGTGACCGAAGAAGCGTCGACCGGCGCGACCTGAGTGCTCAGGGCGCCACCGGCAGTGAAAGCGTCTCCTTGAGTTCTTCCATGACCACGAGACTGCGTGATTGCGCCACGCCCGGCAGCTTGAGCAGGATGTTCTCGAGCAGCTGGCGATACTCGCTCATCTGCCCGATTCTGGCCTTGATGAGGTAGTCGAACTCGCCCGAGACCAGGTGGCATTCGAGCACTTCGGGCACGAACATCATTTCGTGGCGCACACGCTCGAAGGCCTGGGCCGACATGGCCGCCAGACGGATCTCGACAAACACCAGCATGGACTTGTCCAGCGCATCCGGGCTCAGGCGTGCGTGATACCCGGTGATGACACCTTCACGCTCAAGCCGCCTGACCCGTTCGGTGCAGGGGGTTGCCGAGAGCCCCACTTTCTCCGCCAGCTCGGTCATGGGCATGCGCCCGTTGGCCTGCAGCAGTTCGAGGATTTTCCGGTCCATCCGGTCCAGATCGCGCATTTCACTTCTCCGTGCCAGGTTTGACGTGACATTCACGCCGTGCCGCAGCATTTGATCGATATTTCAGTGAGTTTCACTACAGCAGCAACGTTACGCTGAGCAAACCCTCCAACAGAACAGGATTCACGCATGGAAGCCATCGTGCTCGGCAGTGGAGTGATCGGCACAACCACCGCCTACTTTCTCGCCAAACGGGGCGTCCGCGTGACGGTGATCGACCGCCAGAGCGGACCTGCCCTCGAGACCAGCTTCGCCAATGCCGGCCAGATCTCCCCGGGCTACACCACCCCGTGGGCAGCCCCTGGCATTCCCCTCAAAGCGCTCAAATGGCTCTTCGACCGGCACGCCCCGCTCATCGTCCGACCCGACGGCAGCCTGTTTCAGCTCGCCTGGATGCTGGCCATGTGGCGGGAGTGCGCGCCCGAACGCTATACCCTCAACAAATCGCGCATGATGCGTCTGGCCGAATACAGCCGGCAGACGTTGAAATCCCTGCGCGAAGCCGAGGATCTTGCCTACGAGGGTCGGACACTGGGCACGACCCAGTTGTTCCGCAGCGCATCACAAGTTTTGGCAGCGAAACGCGACATCGCCGTGCTGGACAGATTCGGCGTGCCCTACACCCTGCTGGCTCGCGACGATATCGCCGCCGCGGAGCCCGCGCTGGCCCGTGTCGGCCACAAGCTGGCCGGGGCATTGCACCTGCCTGACGACGAAACCGGCGACTGTCATCTGTTCACCCGCGCACTGGCCGAACGGGCCGAACGGCTCGGGGTCCGCTTCCGCTACAACACCCCGATCGACGGCATCGAAACCGGCGGCCAGCGGGTCACGGCAGTGCGCGTGGGCGATGAGCGCCTCACCGCAGACCGCTACGTGACCTGCCTGGGCAGCTTCAGCCGGCTCATGCTCAAGACGCTGGGACTGAATCTGCCGGTCTATCCGGTCAAGGGCTACTCCATCACACTGCCCATCAAGGATGCCGAGGCCGCGCCACGCTCCACCGTGCTCGACGAGAGCTACAAGGTGGCCATCACCCGGTTCGACCAGCGCATCCGCGTCGGCGGCATGGCCGAGCTGTCGGGTTACAACCAGCGTCTTGACGCCCGCCGGCTCGCCACCCTGAGCCATGTGGTGCGCGATCTGTTTCCCGATGCCACCGACCGCTTCGAGACCGAATTCTGGACCGGCATGCGCCCCATGACACCCGACAGCACCCCCATTGTCGGCCCCACGTCCTTGCGCAATCTGTTCACCAACACCGGGCACGGCACCCTGGGCTGGACGATGGCCTGTGGATCGGGCAAGCTCGTGGCCGACCTGATGACCGACCATGCTCCGGACATCAGCCCTGACGGGCTTGCACTCGATCGCTACGCGCGTGAGCGGCCGCCGCGCCGGTTGCATGTCTGGGGCAACGCAAACTGAGGACACCGTGAGCCGACCCGCCTTCGCGCACATCGATCTGGACGCCCTGCGCCACAACTACCGCGTTGCACGCAGCCGCCACGGCGGAAAGGCACTGGCGGTGGTCAAGGCCAATGGCTACGGTCACGGCGCCATTCGCTGTGCGCATGCGCTCGCGCCGGTGGCTGACGGCTTTGCGGTGGCCATCACCGAAGAAGCGGTCGCCTTGCGTGAAGCGGGCATCGAGCAGCCGATCCTGGTCCTTGAAGGCGCCTTCGGCGCGGACGATGTGACCCTGGCTGACCAGCACCGCCTGTGGCTTGTCGTCCATCAGGATGAACAGATCGACATGCTGCGGGCGCACACCCCCCGACACCCGATCCCCGTCTGGCTCAAGATGGATAGCGGCATGCATCGGGCCGGTTTCTTCCCGCACGCCTATGCCGACGCATTCGCGCGGCTCCAGACACTGCCATCGGCAGGCCCCGTCACCCTGATGACCCACTTTGCGCGCGCTGACGAGCCCGACGCCGACACCACGCGAGTGCAGCTGGCAAGCTTCGAGGCGGCCACGGCGGCCCTGCCCGGCGAGCGCAGCCTGTGCAATTCGGGCGCCATCCTGGGCTGGCCGGCGGCCCACCGGCAATGGTGTCGACCGGGGATCATGATGTACGGCGCCGACCCCATGCCGACCCCGGATGCCGACCTGAAGGCCGTCATGACCCTGGGCAGCGCGATCATCGGCGTGCGCGAACTGGGCGTGGGCGAACCGGTGGGCTACGGCGGGCGCTTCATCACCGGGCGACCGACCCGCGTCGGCCTGGTGGCCATGGGGTATGCCGACGGCTATCCGCGGACCGTGCCGGACGGCACGCCAATCATCGTGGGCGGGCAGCGCACCCGCGTGATCGGGCGTGTTTCCATGGACATGATGACCGTCGACCTGACCGATCTGCCCGAGGCCGGTCTCGGCACCCCCGTGGAGTGCTGGGGACCGCATCTGAACGTGAATGTCGTGGCGCAGGCCGCCGGCACGATCGCCTACGAGCTGCTGTGCAACGTCAAACGGGTCGCTTTCAGCGACACGGCGTCACGCTGATCCCGCTCTGCTCCGAACGCCGTTCGTCACCACCGGCGCTGAAAAACTCAAGGAGTCGGCGCAAAATCCGCTAGAACAAAGGTAATACATCAAACTATGTAGCCGGCGGGACCACGACGAAAGGGTCACCCCGGACGACGGGAATCGGATTGGGGGGCATCATCGTGGATTCAGTCCGCATTGCATCGGCATGCGAGGGGACCACGGAAGCAACGGTGGACGCGGTTATCGGCCAGTTGGGCCAGGCCACCGATTGCCTGTGGATCGTCTTTTGTGCTGCTCGCTTCGACACCGAGCTGGTGGCGCGTCAGCTGCGCGCCGCCGCCGACGGCAAGACTCAGATCATCGGTTGCACCACCTCGGGCGAAATCGGCCCCGGCGGGTTCCAGCAGGACTCCCTCGTGGTTGTCGCGCTGCCGGGTGGGGATTTCGTGGCCAGCACCACCGTGCTCCGCGACATCGACCAGCTCGAAACGCCCCGCTGGCGCGACCGCCTCGAAACGGCGATGGTCTATCTGGACACCCAGCCCCTCGACGGTCCGGAATACGGACGCTTCGCCTTCACCCTGATCGACGGGCTGTCGATGCGTGAAGATGCGGTGGGGCATGCCTTGCGCGCGGTGGTCGGCGACGTCCCGCTGTTCGGCGGCTCTGCCGGCGACGATCTGAGCTTTACCGGCACCCGGGTGATCCACGACGGTCAGGCCCACGACAATGCGGCGGTGGTCGCAGTGGTGCGCAGCCGCCGTCCGTTCCATGTGTTCCGCACCCAGCATTTCGAACGCACGGAAGTGCGCATGGTGGTGACCGGCGCACGACCGGCCGAGCGCATCGTCACCGAGATCAATGGCCTGCCCGCGGCTGAGGAATACCTGCGGCTGACCGGGCTCGATGTGCCCGCAAACCATCTCGACCCGATGGCCTTTGCCGCCTATCCGGTGCTGGTCCGCATCGGCAAGGGCGATCATGTGCGCTCGATCCAGAAGGTCAATGCCGATGGTAGCCTGACCTTCTATTGCGCCATCGAAGAAGGCATCGTGTTGCGTCTGGCACGGGGCGTCGACCCGCTCGAAAACCTCGCCCGGAGCTTTGCCAGCCTGCCGGCGGAGGTGGCCGACGCGGAGGCGATCATCACCTGCGATTGCATTTTGCGGCGGCTCGAATTCGCGCAGAACGGCACGCTCGATTCGGTCTCGCACTTCATGCGCCAGCACCGCGTCGCGGGCTTCTCCGACTATGGCGAGCTGTTTGACGGCATTCATCTGAACCAGACCTTTACCGGCGTTGCGATCGGCAAGAGCGCCCTGGGAGATGATGTGTGAGTGAAGCACCGCGCCCGTCGGTACCGGTGGACGTTGATGCCGAGCTGGCCCGGCGGGACAAGATCATTGAAGTCTTGATGGACCGGGTGGAGCGCGGCATGGATGCGCGACACCAGGACTACAGCTTCTTCGAAAAAGCCATCGTTCTCGGCCAGCAGGTCGAGGAACGGACGCGCGAGCTGGGCGAAGCACTCAAGACCGTGCGTGGACTGAACACCGCGCTGGCGCACGAATCGCGCGAAGCGGCCGCCTCCCAGGCGCGACTGATGGCTGCCATCGGTGCCAGCTCGGACGGCTTCGCCCTGTTCGATGCTACCGATGCCCTGGTGCTCAGCAATCCGGTGCTCGACCAGGTTTTCGGCGATGAGTTGATCGTCGAGGTGGGGCAAACCCACAGTGAGCTCATCCGCGACATTCGCACCCGTGACTGGGCCCTGCAGTGGAACCGGGTGCATGTCCAGGCGAGGCGTGGCAGCGCGGTACGCGATGAGGTGCGCCTGTCTGACGGCCGCTGGCTGCGCATCTCGGAACAACCGACCCCGGACGGTGGCATCGTCGGCATCTACACCGACATCACCGAGATGAAGACCCGCGAGATGGCGCGCCGCGAGCACGCCCTCGCCCAGCAGGCGGTGCTGCTGCAGACCACGCTGGACAATCTGGAACAGGGCGTGCTGGTGCTCGATGCCCGTGACCGGCTCGTGGCGTGGAACCAGCGGGTCGAGCAGATGCTGGCAAGCACCCAGTTGCAGCACGGCATGCCCTTTGAACGGCTGCCGGTGCTGGGCACCCTGCCTGCATTGCGCAATGTGTCGGAAACCAAGGACGAACTCGAACTCGAAGACTCACGCATCCTGAGCATCGTCGCGGCCGGCATGCCCGATGGCGGGCGCGTCATCACCCTGAGCGACATCACCGAAAAGCGGCGGCAGGCGGCGCGGATCCAGAACCTCGCCGACGAACTGCGCCTGATCTACGACAACGCGCACGTGGGCATCGCCTACGTGCGTGATCGCGTCATCGTGAACTGCAACAGCCGCATGGCCGAGATGTTCGGCTGGGCCTCGGTCGACGACCTGACCGGCCTGAGCACCCGGGTGATCTATCGGTCGGACGAGGAGTTCGAATCGCGCGGCGAACAGATCTACAGTGATCTCGACATCCGGGGCTACAGTGATCGCCTGGACTGGCACGCGCGGGCGGACGGCGGCGAAGTCTGGTGTCAGCGGACCGGACGCCTGATCCACCCCCAGCGCCCGCAGGATGGCTCCATCTGGGTCTTTGCCGACATGACCGACCGGCGCGAGCAGGAGCGCAAGCTGCATCTTGCCCAGACCGTGTTCGCCCATTGCGCCGAGGCCCTGATGGTGACCGACGCCAACGGGGTGATCATCGACGTCAATGCAGCATTTTCAATGATCAGCGGCTACGAACGTGACGAAGTGGTGGGACAGACCCCGCGACTGCTCAAGTCGAACCGTCATGGCGAAGAGTTCTACAAGCGCATGTGGCACCGGCTGACAACAGTGGGCAGCTGGAGCGGCGAGGTCTGGGACAGACGCAAGAACGGGCCGGAATACCCCAAATGGCTCTCCATCGCCGCCGTGCGTGACCAGGACGGGACCATCACCCACTACGTGGCCGCCTTCGAGGATGTCACCTCCCGCAAGGAGGCCGAGCAACGCATCCGCGATCTGGCAGAACACGACCACCTCACCGGCCTGCCCAACCGGTTGTTGCTGCGCGACCGCTTCGACCTGGCTATCAAGCAGCATCGTCGCCAGGGGCACAACCTGGGCTTCATGTTCCTGGACCTGGACCACTTCAAGCGGGTCAACGATTCGCTCGGGCACCCGACCGGCGACCGCTTGCTGATTGCCGTCGTCGAGCGCCTGCGCACGGTGCTTCGCGAAGGCGACACCATCAGCCGGCTGGGCGGGGACGAATTCGTCATCCTGCTCAACGACATCGGCACCTCTTCGGCCGCGGCGGCGATTGCCGAGAAGATCATCATGGCCTTCAAGACGCCGATCGACATCGGCGGCAATCCCCTGGTCACCTCCGCCTCCATCGGCATCGCCATGGCGCCGCAGGATGGCGAGGATTTCGATGCCCTGCTCCAGCGCGCCGACACCGCCATGTATCGGGCCAAGGAACAGGGTCGCGGCGGCTTTGCCTTCTTCCGCAAGGAAATGAACGAAGCCGCCACCTCTCGCCTCCGCCTGGTCAATGCGCTGCACGATGCCATCGGCGGCGATCAGTTTCACCTGGTCTACCAGCCACTGGTCAGTACCGATACCCGCAGGATCGAGTGCGTCGAGGCGCTCATGCGCTGGAACTGCGGCGGCCGCCCCATCCCGCCCGACGAGTTCATTCCCATCGCAGAAGAGACCGGGCTGATCCTGCCCATGGGCGAGTGGATCATGGAGACGGCCTGCCAGCAGGCACGGCGCTGGCGTGACGCTGGCCACGACCTGCGCATTGCAGTGAATGTGTCGGGTATCCAGCTCTACCGGACGGACATCCCGGCCCTGCTGGCAAAACATGCAGCGGCGGCAGGCATCCCGCCCAGTGCCATCGAGATCGAAATCACCGAATCGACCCTCATGCATGACAGTGCTGGCGTGGAGGGCATCATTGCCGACATCAAGCGTCTGGGCAGCTCGGTGGCCATCGACGACTTCGGCACCGGTTACTCGAGCCTGGCCTACCTGTCCCGCTTCAAGGCCGACAAGCTCAAGATCGACCGCTCGTTCATCGACAAGGTCGAGACCAGCGAGGAGGACCGCGCCATCGTCCAGATGGTCGCCAACATTGCCCGCGTGCTGAAGATGCACTGCGTTGCCGAAGGGGTCGAGAACGCACAGCAACTGGACTACATCCGCCAGTGCGGTTGCGACACCGTCCAGGGCTACTTCATCAGCCGACCGGTCCCCGCAGTGCAGATGGACAGGCTCTTCCGGCAAGCGTCCGAACACCAAGCCGCCTGACCCGATCATCAAGCCTTGAACATCACGCTCGCCCATGGAAATTAAAATTAATATTTTTTACTTATTTAACAGTTAAAGGCCAATACAGTACTAAAGTAATAGAACGACAGACTTGGGATGGGTCTGTCGCACCCGCCCACGACGGGCCAAGGAGTGCGAAATGGGGACGATTCAGGTCGCCAGCAGCAGCCGGCTCGGTGCCGAGCTTGCGGTGGCCGATGTGCGCAACCAGCTCAATGCAGAGCCCCTGTCACTGGTGCTCGCGTTCTGCTGCCCGCGGCAAGACCCGGACGCGGTCGCACAGATACTGCGTCAGCAGCTGCCTGCGCACACCCATGTGCTCGGCTGCACCACGGCGGGCGAAATCGGTCCGAAAGGCTATCAGTCGGACACACTGGTGGTCCTCGCGCTGCCGGCGGACGAGTTCATCGTCAGCGTCTGCGCCCTGACCGATCTGCGCGCACTTGAATCCACCCAATGGCAGACGGCGCTGGACGGCGCCCGGATCGAAGTGGAAAACGGCGAGCTTTCGCCGGGCGCCGAGACCAATCGTTTTGCCATCGTGCTGGTGGACGGACTGTCCCGATACGAAGAAGTGGTCGGCCAGGCGGTCCGTCGGCTCGTGCCCGACATGCCCCTCGTCGGCGCGTCGGCCGGAGACGGGCTGGCCTTCGAGCGCGCACCGGTCATCTGCCAGGGCCGGGCCATCGACAATGCCGCGGTGGTGGCCCTGGTGCGCACGACGCGCCCCCTTGAAGTCCTCCAATGCCAGCACTTCGAAATGACCGACACCCGCATGGCCATCACCGGGGCGCGGCCGGCCGAACGCATCGTCACCGAGATCAATGGCTACCCGGCGGCAGAGGAATACGCCCGGCTCACCGGCCTGGACAGCCAGGCGCTGGATGCCATGTCCTTCGCCGCGTTTCCGCTGGTGGTGCGCAATGGCGAAGGCGAATATGTGCGCTCCATACAGCAGGTCAATGCGGATGGCAGCCTGACCTTCTTCTGCGCGATCGACGAAGGCGTCGTCTTGCGTCTGGTGCGCAGCACCGACCCGAGACGGGATCTGGCCACGCGTCTGGGTGAGCTGGCGGGCCGGCTGGGCCGGGTCGACCGTGCGCTGACCTTCGACTGCATCCTCCGGCGCATCGAGTTCAAGCGCAGTCTGTGCCTGGATGCCATCTCGGACCTGCTTCGACAGCATCGCTGTGTCGGATTCTCGAGTTACGGCGAGCTCCTGAACGGGATTCACCTCAACCAGACCATGACGGTGCTCGCCCTGGGCGAACCCCGACCCGCGGAGGTCGTCTCATGAGCGCAGAGCAACGGGTAACGCCGCTACGTGTCCCGCCCGACGTCCCCAGCGAACTTGCCGACGAACTCGCCCGGCGGGACAAGATCATTGCCAAGCTCATGGACCGGATCGAAAGCGGCCTGGAGAGCGAGGGTTCCCAATATGCCCTGTTCGAAAAGGCGATCTCGCTCGGCCATCAGGTCCGCGCACGAACGGAGGAGCTGGAAGATGCGCTGACTCAGGTCCGGCGCCTCAACATGGCGCTGTCGTACGCCAATCGGGAGGCCGAGACCGCCCACAGCCGACTGGTCACCGCGTTGGGAAGCAGCTCGGACGGCTTTGCCATGTACGACGCCAGCGACAAGATCGTCCTGAGCAACCCGATGCTCGACCGGATCTTCGATACCATCCTGCTCCCCAGCATCGGCGCCTTGCTGTCGGACCTGCTGGCCGACCATGCGCACAGGCCCTGGGCACTGACCTGGCTCAAGGTCCACCGGGGCGCACGCCAGGGCATCTCCGGCAAGTGCGAGGTCCAGCTCCCCAATGGCCGCTGGCTGCAGATCTCGGAGCAACCCACGCCCGACGGCGGCGTCGTCGGTGTCTACACGGACGTCAGCGACATCAAGTTGCGCGCCACGGTCGAGCGGGATCAGGCCTTGGCCGGCCAGGCGCTGCTCCTGCAATCGACCCTCAACCATCTGTCTCAGGGCGTCCTGGTCACCGATCCGCAACTGAACGTGACCTACTGGAACGACCATGTCACGGAACTGCTCGATGGCGCCCGCCTTGTTCGCGGACAGAAGGCAGATGAGCTGCCGCTGATCGGCGATATCTTCAGCGCACGCTGTGTCGGGCGACCGATGTGCGACCGAGAGATCCTGACGCCCGCCGGGCGCCTGATCAGCATTTCCCAGGCTCCCATGCCCGGCGACGGACGCATCGTCACCCTCACGGACGTGACCGGGACGCGGGACTACGAGCAGCGCCTCAAGCGCCAGGCGACGGAACTGCAGCTGATTCAGGACAACACGCACGTCGCCATCCTGCTCATTCGCGACGGCCACATCGTCCGCTGCAACTCGCGAACGGCGAAACTGTTCGGATGGCCGGACGAAGCCGCGCTCGAAGGGCAGGACGCCTCGGTGCTGGCCTTACCTTCACAACCCTGGAACAGGATGCGCGACGACATTTTCAGTCGCTTGCACAAAGAGGGGTTCAGTCGGGATTCGGACTGGCACGCCAGAAAGGACGGCACCCTGCTGTGGTGCCACCGCACCGCCCAGCTGATCGATCCGGGGCAGCCGGAAAACGGCTCGATCTGGGTGATGGAGGATGCCACCCATCTGCGCAAGCAGGAGCAGCGCCTGTTGCGATCCCAGCAGGTGTTCGACCACTGTTCCGAGGCGCTCATGGTCACCGACATCGACGGGGTGATCGTGGAGGTCAATACCGCCTTCACCGCCATCACCGGCTACCCGCCTCAAGAAGCCATCGGCCGGACGCCGGGCCTGCTCAGGTCGTCCCGCCATGACAGCGACTTCTACAAGCGCACCTGGGCCCATCTGCTTGTGCACGGCCACTGGCGCGGGGAGGTCTGGAGCCGCCGCAAGGATGGCAGCGAATTTCCCCAGATGCTGGCCGTCTCGGCCGTGCGCGACGCCGACGGCAACATCGTCAATTACGTCTCCTCGTTCGAGGACATCACCGAGCGCAAGGCCTCCGAAGCCCGTATCCGCGATCTGGCCGAGCATGATCACCTCACCGGTCTGCCCAATCGTTTCCTGCTGCGGGCCCTGTTCGACCGGGCCGTGTCTCAGTGTCTGCGCGATGGCCGCCTGCTGGGGTTCATGTTCATCGACCTCGACCGGTTCAAACAGATCAATGACAGCCTCGGCCACAAGGCCGGTGATGAGTTGCTGATCAAGGTGGTCGAACGCTTCAAGCAGGTCTTGCGCAAGGGGGACACCATCAGCCGGCTGGGGGGTGACGAATTCGTGGTGCTCGTTCACGAGGCCGACTCCCCGCTGGCCGTCACCCGTGCCACCGAAAAAATCATCCAGGCACTCAAACCCCCGATGACGCTCGATGGCCACTCGATCACCACCTCGGCATCGATCGGCGTGGCCATCGCCCCGCAGGACGGGACCGAATTCGACACGCTGCTCCAGCGGGCCGACACGGCCATGTACCGGGCCAAGGAAATGGGCCGCGGCTGCTCCGCGTTCTACCAGCAGGAAATGAACGAAGCGGTGAACCGGCGGCTGAAAATGACCTCCGAGTTGCGCAGCGCCATGAGCTCGAACACGCTCGAACTGGCCTACCAGCCCATCGTGAACCTGGCCAAGGGCTGCATTGCCAGCGCCGAAGCCCTGTGCCGCTGGCCAACGCCCGAACGGCCGATCATGCCGGACGAGTTCATTCCGCTGGCCGAGGAAACCGGGCTGATGGTCGATCTCGGCGAATGGGTGCTGCAGAACGCCTGCCGGCAGGCACGGCTGTGGCAGGACGCGGGGCGCCCCTGCCCGATTGCGGTGAATGTCTCCGGCGTCCAGATCACCCGCAGCAGCCTGCCCGATCTGCTACTGCAGTGCTGCCGCGACGCCGGTATCCCGCCCGCGCTGATCGAGATCGAACTGACCGAATCCATCCTCATGGACGACGCCGACGGACTGCGCCGGGTCATCGAGGATCTATCGCGCATCGGCTCCAGCGTGGCGATCGATGACTTCGGCTCGGGCTACTCCAGCCTGGCCTATCTGTCACGCTTCAAGGCGGCGCGACTCAAGATCGATCGCACCTTCATCGAGCATATGGAAGCGAGCCACGAAGATCGCGCCATTGTGCGCATGGTGGCGAAAATGGCGCACAGCCTGCGCATGCAGTGCGTGGCAGAAGGCGTCGAGACACAGGCCCAGTTCGATATGGTGCGCCGCCTGGGCGGCCACCTCGTGCAGGGGTATCTGCTGGGCAAACCCATGGGTGCCGAGCAGTTCTCGCGGGCGGGTCTGCTCCCCTGCCAGGTCAAACCGCTCTCCAGCCGTCGGACAACGGCCAGGCCGACTGACCCCTGATCCCGTGCCCGATTGAAAGAAGGGGGCGCCGGCCTGTGGCCGACACCCCCTGACGGCGGCTGACAGATGCGACTCCGTCGATTACTTGCAGAGCACGTCGTCGCGGATCGACTCGGCCACCAGCGCCACTTCACCGATCAACTCGTCGGACACGCCCAGTTCCTTGAGCGTGGTCGCCAGATCGTCCACCACCGCATCGAAATGGCTGTCGTTCAGGCCCATCTTGTCCACCAGCGGCTGGTGCGCAGCGCGCATGCCGAGGCCGTTCCAGGTGCCGGAGCCGCCGAAGGCATAGGTGAGGAAGTTCTTCTGGTGCTGGCGCTGCTTGGCCATGTCGGTGTTCACGAAGAAGTGCTTGATGCGCTCGTCCGCAAGCACCTTGTCGTAGAAGATATCGACAGCGGCATCGATGGCGGGCGCGCCACCGAGTTTTTCGTAGAGGGTCGTCATGGTGTTACTCCTGTTTAACCTGGATTGAGCTGGATTCAGCGTTTCTGTTGTGCCGCGGCAACCATGTAGTCCACCGCCGCTTTCACGTCTTCATCAGACAAGTCGTCATTGGCACCCCGTGCCGGCATCTCGTCCCCGAGGGGGCCGGTGAAACCGGTCAGGGCATGGGTGTAGAGGGTCGGCTTGCCTTTTTCGATACGGGGCGCCCAGGCCTTGGCGTCGCCGATCTGCGGCGCGCCGGTGGCCGGTTCGGCGTGGCAGAGCTGGCAGGTCCCCGCCCATACCTCGCGACCACGCTCGAAGCCGTCGATCACCGGCGCCTCCGCGGCGCGTACCGCCGTGGCCCCGAGGGCCGCGGCAATCAAGGTCCAGACCAGCATCGAGCGCATGGGCCGTCTCCTTACATCGGCAGGCGCAGGACCACGCCACCCATCACGTCACCCATCTTGAAATCGGTGCGCGGGCTGTCCTTGTGATCGTTGTGACAGCTGATGCAGGCCTTGGCGATGGCCTTGTCCGGATACACGGCAGTGAAGTACTTCTTGCCGCCCAGTTCCTCTTCCTTGTAGAAGGGCTCGCCGGTCTTGGCGATGGCCTGCAGGCCTTCCTTCTCCACATCGGTCTTCGGTGCGTTCTGCTTGTTCACCGGCCACTCGGAGAGCAGGGAGTAGGAGAACTTGGCGCCCTTTTCGGCCACCATTTCGGAGCCGTAGCGGAACATCTGGGCAGGCAGCACGAGGGCCTTGTCGTCCTTCCAGTGCTCGCTGGCCTTGATGACCTTCTCCTGGTTCTGCAGGCGGTTGACGATCAGACGGGTGTAGACCGTGCGATCGGACTCCATCACCGAGTGCAGGGCGTCGGCGATGTCCTTGTGGGACCAGGCCTCGGCGCCCGCGGGCGCGGCAACACAGCCGAGGGAAAGGGCAATCGCGGTGGCTTTGAGGGTCAGAGCTTTCATGGGTATCTCCTGGGTCAGGGGGAAGGTCATTCCGGTCGGGGGTTGCCCGGCTCCGGATCTGTGGGGGATTCGGAATCTGTTGGCGCCGCGCTGGCCGCCTCGGCATCGGCACGGGCCTTTTCGGCTTCCTCGGCGGCGCGTGCGGCGGCCGCTTCATGCTCGCGGGTCACCGCCATTTCAATGCTCTCCACGTGCTGCGCCGGCCGGCCGTTGAAGTTGTTGCGCAGCAAACGCTCGTCGGCGAGGGCGTCGATCGAAAAGCCCAGCCCGTGACAGTTGAGGCACACCTGACGGGCCTGCTTGATGGGCGGGTTGAGGTTGGCGCCCTGGGCATGCACCACCAGCGTGCGGCGCACGAAGTCGGGGGTGTCATGAGCCACGCGCGGCATGTGGCAGGTGGCACAGGTGACGGCCGTGTCGGCGGCCGCTTCACCGGCCTTCACCTTGTCCAGCGTGCGGGCATGGGGCGAGTCGGCATAGGCCAGGGTGTGTTCGTCGTTGTGGCAGCTCTGGCAGGTGTCCACCGCCGCCTTGGCGGTATCGAAGCGGTGCGCGCCATGGCAGGTGGTGCAGGTCAGGGCGTCATGAGCACGATCCGCTTTCATGGGCAGGCGTGCTTCAGCCGGCGTCATCGGGGGCAAGCCGGACTTGATGCGCATGCCGTGCTTGCCGGCGAGAAATCCGCTCACCTCGGGGCCATGGCACTGGGTGCAGTTGTCCTGGGTCGGCTTCTCGATCCACGTGGCCTTGGACAGATCGCCGCCCTGCTGGTCGGCCGGCACATGGCAGCCGCTGCAGTTCACCCCCGCCTTGGCGTGGGCGGTACTCATGAAGTCGGCGTGCACCTCGTCGCTGGCCGGCAGCATGGGGCCGTTGTCCGCCTCTTCCACTGCCACGTTGGGCGGATAGGCCTCGTAGGGGTATTCGCTCAACTCTTCGATGATGCGGGCCAGATCGCGCTCGAGCACCTTCGGGTCATCCTGCATCATGCCCACCCCGGCATGCTTGACGAGGTAGTCCTCGTACAGCGCGGTGTTGTCGTGGTAGTTGTGGCAGCCCGCGTTGGTACAGGTCGTGAAGGCCATGCCCTCGTGGGAGGGACGCTCCTCGGCGATGTCCTTGTGGCAGATGACGCAGTAGTCTTTCGGCAGCGTCACACCGGCCCCATGGGTGACATCCGGCTTGTGCTCCACATGGCAGGTCACGCAGTGTGTGGCATCGAGCAGCGCGGCGCGCTCGGCGTTGCGCGGGTCGGTGAATTTCGCCTTGGGGTGGCTGTCATCCACGGCCTTCAGATCCGCGGCATGACAGGACTCACAGGTCTCCTGGACGTCTTCGCGGCTCGGGAAGGCACTGGCGTGACAGTCGTTGCAGGCCAGCTCGATCTGATAGTGCCCATGGCTGGTCGTGCCGGGCAGCAGCCAGCTGCGCAGGCTCAGATCCACCGGACCGGGCTTGGGGTTGTCGAGGCTGTCGATGGCGGCAAAGGCAATGCCGATGAGGGCGAAGGAGAACACCGCCCACAAGCCCCACCAGCGCAGATTCGTTTTTTTCTTCATCTGCGCCTCAGAAGTAGTAGGCCTTGAGGATGTGCAGGCCGAGCAGCGCCGGCAGTCCCCAGAGGGCAAGAATGTGAATCCACACGGCACCGCGCTGGGTCCGCTTCACGAAGCCCGGCGCCAGCGCCTGCTGGCGACCGACGATGAGTGCGAGGGCCGCCCCCGACAGCACGGCCACCACACTCATGAGCGTCATCACCATGTCGAGATTGGCACCGAGGCGCCCGCCGGTATGCACCAGCATGACCGCCACCAGCAGGGCGCCGAGCATCACGTGGACAACGCGCCAGCCCGAGAACTGGAACAGATTGCTCAGTGTCGGCCAGCGCTTGCGCAGGCCGATGATCGCCAGCAGCACCATCACGCCCAGGGCGCTGTAGCCGCTGATCTGCTTGTAGAGGCTCTCGCGCCAGATGACGTCCCAGCGCCAGGCCAGATCGGCGGTATCGGGGAAGGGAATCTTGAGCAGCAGGTAGAACAGCGCCGCCAGCAGGGCGACCCCACCGAAAACGGTGAGCGGCTTCCAGCCGCGCTCGGGCGGCAAGGGCCCGCCGCCGGCCAGATCGACCAGCAAGGGCTTGCAACTGCCACACACGGTGCCGGCCCCCGTGGCCTGGCTCAAGGCCTCGACGCTCTTGCACCCTTGCTGACAGGCCACATCGAGCTGACCCCGGGTCACGCCGGTGCAGTTGCACACGGTCGCGTCGGCGGGCCAGAGATTCACGTCGGAGGCGTCGGTGTCGGGCCACAGCTGGCCAATGCGCATGAAGCGCAGCGTCTGCCACGGGTAGAGCCGCCGCCCCTGGCGCACGGCCTCCTGCACGCGCGGCGTCTCGGGCCAGGGGCCTACCGCCTGGGCGCCGACCAGCTGGCCGTTGCGCACCATGATGCGTCGATAGCCATCGCCGTCGGGGTCGGCAAAGCTGTATTCGCGCACCGGATCGGCGGCACTGCCCCGCTCCACCTCGCCCAGGCTGAACACCTTGCAGCCGAGCACCTTGAGATTGGTGGCCAGTACACTGCCGGTGTAGACCGCCTCACCACCGCAGATCCTGTTGGCGGCAACGGCTGCCTGCTCGAGCCCCGGCGCAACCAGGCCATACACCTCGCCGTTGTGTTCGGCGCATTCGCCGACCGCGTAGATGTGTTCGTCGGAGGTTCGGGTCGCATCGTCGATCTTGATGCCGCGCCCCACCTGCAACCCGGCGCGCAGGGCCAGCTCGTTGTTGGGCACGATGCCGGTGGCGATGATGACCGTATCGCAGGCGATGACCTCACCCGAGCGCAGCAGCACGCCCTTGACCTCGCCCGTGCCTTCGATGCCCTTCACGCCCGCCGACAGGCGCACCTCGATGCCGGCGGCAAGCACTTCCTTGAGCAACCACTGGGCGCCCTCGCCGTCGAGCTGACGCGACATGAGGCGGTCGGCATGCTCGACCACGATCACATGGGTGTTGTAGCGGCGCACGGCACGCGCCGCCTCGAGACCCAGCAAACCGCCGCCGATGACCACGGTGGTGCGGCTGCGCACGCTGCGTGCCTGCAGTTTCTGGGCGTCGTTGAGGTGTCGGAAGGTGAATACGCCGGGCGTCTGCACGCCCGGAATCGAGGGCACGTGGGCCCGCGAGCCGGTGGCCAGCACCAGGGCACCATAGCGCTGACGCTGCCCCTGAACGTCGATGACCTGCGACTCGGCCCGGTCAATCCGCTCGATACGCAGCCCGAAGCGCGTCTCGACCGCGTCGGGGATCGGGGTCGCTTCGGTGATGTCGTCCCAGGAGGCCTCACCGGCGAGCAGGGAAGAGAGCTTGACCCGGTTGTAAGGCGCCCACGGCTCGTCGCCAAACCACACGATCGGCGTGCTCGGCGCACGCTGGCACACCGCCTGGATCAGGCGATGCCCGGCAGGGCCGCTGCCCACCACCACAAGGGGGTGATCGAGTGAAAGCTGTTCCGGCGACATGGCGTCTTCGACTTCGTCCGTCCTGATGAAAAATGGTCGGGTTCGACACTGCGGCGTACGCCACCACTGCATCGAAAGACCCGGGTTCCGGATCGGACTGCCGCCGTTAGCAGACCTGGCTTCCCCATAGCCAGCGCCGTGCCAATTTTGGTAACAAACTGTTTTTTAAAAACTTTATTGGGAAATCCGAGCCGACCGACTCAGGACGAAAGTGATACGGTCGCACTCTTGCAGTGCAACATATTCGCGACTTGCACCAACACGGAACGCGCCGACCTGTTTTCGTGCGCCGCATACGCGCGCATCAACGCCGGACGCGGATCAGGTCTCGGGCGTGTCGTCCTCAGCGCCGTCACGTGCCGGTTTCCTGCGCACGTCGGCGCCCAGCTCTTCGGCCATGAACCGCAGCAGATGCGTGCGTCCGCGGTGCGTACTCACCCCCACCCACAGCAGCACCACCACACTGCACACCAGCACAATGGCCAGCGCCTTGGGGTAGATCACCGCGCAGAGCATGATGGAGGCCATCACCAGCCACACCATCACGATGGCGTTGCGGCGGATGTTGCCCAGGCAGCGCTCGGCCTTCTCCAGCGAGTCGACGCCCGCCTCCCGGAGCGCTGCGCTCACGGCGACATAGTCACGGGCCTGCTTGGCGGCCTGGCGGCCAAAGGGATCGTTCAGGGACATGGCAATGGGCGTTCTGGGACGGCGCCCATCATACGCCTTGCGGCACAATCCGGCAGGCCGGGCAATTTGCCCGCCCGGTGGCAGGCAGCCCGCCCGCGCGTTCGCGCCATGACGCGCGCAAGATCGGAAGCTCCCGTAAGGAGGAGTCATCATGAAAAACAACCAGATCAAAACGCTTTTCGCCACCGCCCTGACCTGCGCCAGTGTCATGGCCCATGCCGGCGCCCTGTCCGTGACCGAAACCACTGTGCTGACCGCCCCCCCAGCCAAGGTCTGGGCGCAGATCGGCAACTTCGCCAGCCTCGGCTGGCATCCCGCCGTGGAAAAGACCGAAATGGCCTCGGGTGAAGCCGGGCATGCCGGCGCCGTGCGCCATATCACCCTCAAGGGTGGCGGCCTGATCGTCGAAGAGCAGACCGCCCAGGGCGAGCATTCCATGAGCTACAAGATCCTCGAATCGCCCCTGCCCGTCACCGGCTACGCGTCGGATCTGAAGGTCGAAGCCGACGGCGACAACACCAAGGTCACCTGGAGCAGCACCTTCGACGCCAAGGAAGGCGTCAGCGACGCCGATGCCAAGGGCGCCATCGCCGGCGTCTACACCGGTGGTTTCGAAGCCCTGGGCAAGACCTTCGGCACCCCCGCCAAATAAGCCCGCACAGCGCGTGGCAGGCCGGTCCGGCCTGCTGCGGCGCCACATTCCGCATGGGCGAATCCGGCCTATATTGGACTCAGGGGCGGCGTACCGCCGCCTCGCGCGCATTGAATTGAATCGATTCATCGGTGCCCTGCCCCTGGCGCTTCGAGCGCCCGTTCCGATCAACCTGGTCCTGATCCGGTCAGGCAAGGAGGCATGACGATGAACAACGATCAATTCAGAATGTTCGCCCCCTCCGGTTCGCTCTTCATCGAAGAGAGCACCACCCTGTGTGGCACGGCGGACGAGGTGTGGCCCGAGATCGGCCGCTTTTGCAGTCAGGACTGGCATCCGGGCATACTTCGCTCCGAAATCTTCGAAGGGCTCGACGGACAGATCGGCGCCCTGCGCGATCTGAAAACACGTGACGGCATGCACTGCATCGAAGAACTCCTTTGGCAGAATGACGACCTGCACACGCAGGTCTATCGCGCCATCGACACGCCGCTGCCGGTCAGGGACTATGTGGCGGAGATGGAGGTCTCCGACGAGGACGGGCACTGCCGCTTTACATGGCGCAGCCGCTTCGACCCCGACGAGACCACCACCGACAGCGAGGCGCTCAATGCGGTCGCCCAGATCTTTCAGGCCGGGATCCATGCCCTTCACCAACGTTTCGATGCTCCCCCTTCCTGATCACGCCCGACGGAACACCGGCGCGTGAGCGAGGCCGCGATACCCGCCCCGGCACCGCCCGGCTTCGACCTCAAGCGTCACCTGATCATCCGGGTGACGCTGTTTGCCTGCCTGATCTGCATCCTCGCCTCGGCGGTGATCTTCGATCAGGCCGCGCGCCGCATCCGCGAACACGTACAGCGCAGTGGTGCCACCATCGAGCAGCTCATCGCCCGCGAACTGGACGACGAGCGCCCCAGTTTCGACCGCCGCTTCGACCAGTTGCAGTTCAGCATGCTCAGCGAACTGGGGCTGCTGCTCAAGCTGTGCATTACCGTTCAGGACATCTACGGCTCCGACCCCTTTACCCGCTGCTTCGGCACCGAAGAGGCACGCGCGCCCGACTGGGTCACCGCCGTCCTCCACCGCTGGATCGGGGATGAGGCCCGTTACGCCGGCCTGATCCGTCGCTACCCGGGCATCAAGGTGGGCGAATTCCTGCTCAACACCGACGTGGAGAGCGAGTCGGCCGAGGTGTGGTCGCAACTGCAGCTGGTGCTGGCCATCACCGTCGGCGTGCTGCTGGTGAATCTGCTGGTGTACCTCCCGGTGCGCCGGGCGCTGCGTCCGACGGATCGCATCCTCGACACCATCGGCCGGCTCGAGGCGGGCGACCTCTCCGCGCGCATGCCGCGCCCCAAGCTCATCGAATTGCGTCGCATCGCCGAAGGCTTCGACCATCTGGCCGAGCGCCTGCAGCGCACCGACCGGCGCCAGCGCCAGCTGGCCCAGCGCCTGCTCTCGGTGCGCGAAGAAGAGCGCCGCCGACTCGCCCGCGAGCTGCACGACGAATTCGGCCAGAGCCTCACCTCGATTCGCGCCGAAGCGAGCATGGTGGCCGAGGATGCCGGCGACAAGATGCCCGAACTGCAGCCTTCGCTGACCGCCATCGGACGCATGACCGGTGACATGATGGAGAATCTGCAGCGCATCCTTCATCAGTTGCGCCCCGTGGCGCTCGAAGAATTCGGCCTGCACGCCAGCCTTGAACAGCTGGTCTCGTCGGCCCGACGGGCCCGCCCCGGCTGCGAGGTGAGCCTGAGCGTGGCCGGCGAGGTGGACGACCTGCCTGACGACCTCACCGCCAGCCTCTACCGCATTACCCAGGAAGGGCTCAACAACGCCCTGCGCCATGCCGAACCGCAGCGCATCGACATCACCCTCACCCGTGACGAGAGCGGCCTGCACCTGGCGATCATCGATGACGGGGCCGGCGGCCACCGCGACACCCGCGGCAGTGGCCTGGGCGTGCTGGGCATGACCGAGCGCGTCGAAGCCCTGGGCGGACGCTTTTCCATGACACCGCGCGCACCGAACGGCATGACCGTCGACGCCTGTTTTCCGAAGCGCGCAGCCGAACCCGAGGAGGATTGGGATGATCCGTCTGTTGCTGGTCGATGACCATGCGGTCGTCCGCGAGGGCTACCGACGCCTGCTTGAACGACGTGGCGACCTGACCATCGTCGCCGAAGCCGGCAGCGCCAGTGAGGCCATCGACGCCTTCCGTGAGCAGTCGCCCGACGTGGTGGTGCTCGACCTCTCATTGCCCGACATGGGCGGCGTGGAGCTCATCGGCCGGCTCAGGGCCCGCGATGCGGGCGCACGCATCCTGGCCTTCTCCATGCACCGGGAGCCGCTGTTTGCCGCCCAGGCCCTCAAGGCGGGTGCGCTGGGCTATGTCACCAAGAGCAGCGAGCCGAACGTGATGGTGCAGGCGATCTACAAGGTGGCCGCCAATCAACGCGTGATCAGCCCGGACATCGCCCCCGAGCTGGCGATGGCCCTGCTCGACGAAGCCCCAGACCCCCTGCGCGAACTGTCGCCACGCGAGTTCGAAGTCCTGCGCCTGCTGGTGGACGGCCTCACCCACGAAGCCATCGGCCAGCGCCTGTCGATCAGCCCCAAAACCGTGCAGAACTGCCACTATCAGATCAAGAGCAAGGTGGGCGCGCGCAACGACATGGAACTGGCCCGCATCGCCGCGCGCTTCGGCCTCGGAAACTGAACGGGGCGGGCGCTATCATGACGGCCTCGTCCGGCCGTCGACCCGCCCATGCCCCGCCACCGCCTCACGCTGCCTGCCATCGTCTCCTTTGTCCTCGCCCTGGCCGGTCTCGCCTGGCAATGGCTCAACGCACCCGCCCCGCTGGCCGATGGCCCGCTCGCGCGCTGTCTGGGCGCATCCCGGCCGCTGCAGATCGTGAATCAGATGCCTTATGTCGATGTCACGGTCGATGGCCGACCCGGTCATTTCGTCATCGATTTCGGGGCTGATGTCAGCGCCATGACGCCCGCCGGCTTCACCGGCATGCCGCCCCAACCGATGCCCGGCACCAGTGACCGCTACGCCCGTTTCGACTTCTTCGGCCCGTGGTCACGCGTGCAGCTGCGCCCCCAGCCCCAAGCCCCGGTCTCGGGCGGCGTGCCTCAGGCGGGGGTGATCGGCACCAACTTTCTCGGCGAGCATGTGATCACCCTCGACTATTCAGGCCGGCAGGTGTATCGCGCTTCGCCGCGCACGTTCTGCGGTGATGGCCTGTTGCGTGAGGCCGGCTTCCGGGCACTGGACAGCTCAGGCTACTACGCAGCCGACACGGCGACGCTCCAGTGTCCCAACGCCGGCATGGCGGGCCGTTGCCCGAACATTCCGGTGCTGCCGGTGCGCGTCGGCACGGTGCGCGCCGTCGCCCAGATCGACACCGGCTTCGACGACGGTCGCGTGCCGCATTCGATGAACATCAATGTCGCGTTTCTTCACACCCTGCAGGCAGCCGGCATCCGCCTGGAAGCGCGGCCGGACATCGCGCTCACGCTGAGCACCTGTCAAACCGGGGTCACCGAACGGGTCGAGGCCTGGCGCCTGCCCGATGGCCTGGCGCTCGAATTCGTGGGCATGGATGGCAGCACGGTGCGCCGATTCACCGACGCCACCCTGTTCGTCAAACGCCCCCCGCCGGCAGCCCGGGTGTGCGGCGGTATCGGCGTCTGGCCGCAGCCGGCCGCGCAGCTGGGCGCGTCCTTCTTCGCCGAAGACGCCCTGATCGTTGATCCGCAGACCAGCCGGGTCTGGCTGCGCCCGAACACCCAGACAACAAAAAGCCCGGCCTGAGCCGGGCTGTTCGTGCCGCCAGTGCAGATCAACCGCGGCGACGTTTCACCATGGCACCAATGACGCCCAGACCGGCCAGCAGCATGGCGTAGCTCTCGGGCTCGGGCACTGCCGTGACGTTGTATTCGATGTTGTCGATGCCCACGTTGTAGGCGCTGTTGAACCATTCGATGGCAATCCCCTTGCTCGACGACACCCCCAGTGCAAACGATGTGGGCAGGTTGGCGCCACCGGCCGTGCCGACCGTGATGCCCAGCGCCGAGTAAAGCACGCTGCCGTCGGCCAGATCGTAGATCGTCACGTTGGTGCCACGCGCGGCATCGGCGTAGGCCCCCAGATCGAAACCGACGAGTTCGATGCCGGCCAGCGGATCCTGCGACATCAGTTCGATGCGCGCGGTGGAATTGGCATCGCTGCCACCCGCGTAGCTGACCCCGTAGAGGTTGTTGTAGCGGGTGGACCACCATTGGAGCGACTGCCCCAGCTGCGGTGCGCCGTAGGTCACTTCGACCAGATCGCTCACGTCACCGTAGCTCTGGTTGATGAAGCTCGCGTTGCCACAGCTCATCAGGGCACCCAGCCCGTCGGCGGAGGCGGCGCATACGGCCGGGGATCCGCTGGATCCGAAATCGATGGTCAGTGCCAGTGTCGGGGCCGAAACAGCGGACAGGGCGCCGAGCAGCGTCAGTTTGGACAGTACGTTCATCGATGACCTCGTGCTGAATGCCGGATGTGATGGATATCACGCAAATTACATGCCGTCCGTATTCAAGTCAAAGAAATCCGGGGATTGATTCCTCGCATCGCAGCACCGCCGGAACGCCGCTGTAAAGCCTTCCGACAGAATCGCGGGGCAATTCACCCTGCAATGCATCCATAACGGACGCCCACCGGGTCATCCCCACGTCATGGCACGGGCAATCTGCCCGGGCACGCCTCAACCGCTTCTCCGCGCACGACATTGCCGGGACCATAGGCACTCGATCCCCCGGGAGCCCCCCAATGACACGATGCCGATCACTCATCCACCGCCTCGCGCGCCTGCTCATGGTGCTGTGGTGCGCCCCCGCACTCGCCCTGATTCCGCCCACGTCCTGCGGCGGACCGCCGGACGAGAATGGCCAGGTGAGCGATCTGTCGATGGAGTACTGGGTCCAGCAGGAGGCGAGCAGCACCATGTGCGCCTACGGCTACTGGGCAGAGAAGTGCGGCGACCACGCCACCGCCCTGGCCATTTTCGACAAGTGCATCGACGCCGGTTTCGTGGGCGCCATGGTCTGGAAGGCCTTGATGCTGGAGACCGGCAACGGCGTCGAGCAGGACAGCGTTGGCGCGGCCGAACTCCTGCGCCGGGCGGCTCACAGCGACAACAAGGACTATGCCACCCTGGGCAAGCTTCACTGGGCAACCGCCCTGTACCTGGGCAAGGGCGTCGAGCGCAACGAAGCCGAGGCCATGAAATGGTTCAAGGAGGCCGCGGCCGAGGGCGACCCGGACGCGCAGGAGTTTCTCGCCACCGGCAATCACACCGCCGATCGCGATCTGGAAGCCCGTTCCGTGGCCGCCCAGCTGGCCGCCCAGGGCCCGCAGGGCCAGAAGCTCGAACCGGTCGAGACGCCACCGGCCGACACCGCCCCGGGCGCCCCCGTGACGCCCCTGTTGTGGGGGCTCGGGGTGTTGATGCTCGCCGGCATCGCTCACCGGGTCGCCACCACCCGCCGCATGGAGGCGCGCGCATGATCGCCACCCTCGACAGCGCCATGTACCAGCTCGGCCAGGTTTTTCTCGCGCCGGTACTCATCACCATCGCCCTGGTCTTCGCTTACGCCTTTTACGCCCTCGGCGCCTTCCTCTGGCAGGGCTGGCAACGGCGGGGGCGTCGGTCGGGCGGCTTCGAGCTCATCGCCCTGTGGCAGGCACAACCGGCGCTGTCGCAGCAGGATCTCGAACTGATCGCCCTGCAGCGTCTGGACGTGGCGCGCATCATCACCCGGGTGGCCCCCATGCTCGGGCTGGTGGCCACCATGATCCCCATGGGACCGGCCTTGCGCGCACTCGGGAATGGCCAGATGAGCGATGTCTCCCAGGCCCTGGCGATTGCGTTCTCGGCGGTGATTCTCGCCCTCATCTCGGCCTCCATCACCTACACCATCCTCAATGTGCGGCGACGCTGGTACGCGGCCGAACTGGCTGAGGTGGACAAGCAACGGCAGGAGTCCGCCTGATGCGCAACGCCCTGATGGATGAAGCCCATGACGAAGATCCGATCCTGTCGGTGGTCAATCTCATCGACGTGTTCCTGGTCCTCATCGCCGCCCTGCTGCTGAGCGTCGCCAACAGCCCCCTGTCGCCCTACGGCGCAGACCAGGTCACGGTCATCCGCAACCCGGGCAGCCCGGACATGGAACTGGTGATCAAGGACGGCGAAAAGATCGAGCGCTTCAAGGCTGACGGCACCGGCGGCGCCGGCGGTGGCGAGCGCGCCGGCGTGGCCTACCGGATGAAGGATGGCTCCATGGTTTACGTGCCGGAGACGCGCCCCGCGCCCCGGATCGATTTGCCCGATTAGCATTCAAGTTTGAGCCAGGCGGGCCGATAGACTGGGTTGAGCGAGCCTTTGCACTCGCGAGCGGGGACATGCCTTGGTCGATGCCACTCAAAGCCATACTCAGCTGAGCCCGCCGTTCAGCCTGCTCAATTCGGTGTTGGGCATGGTCGCGGTACTGACCGGCGACGGTCACGTCGCCCAGATCAATCATGTGTTGGCCAGCTGCGATGGCACCACGCTTGACGAGGTGCGGGGTCGGCCGTTCTGGACGTGTCACTGGTGGAGCTTCGATCCGGATGTGCAGGGCTTGATCCACCGCGCTGTCTGCGCGGCGGCCCAGGGCGAGGTGCAGGCGTTCACCTCGATCAAGCGCATGAAGGACGGCTCGCTCATCGATGTGCGTATCCGCCTGTCGCGCTGGCCCCCCCCCGATGACGCCGCCACGCCCTACCTGATCTACTGTGCCGAGGATTTCACCGCACAGTCCGCCGGCGCCGAGCAGCTGGCCCAGTCGGAACAGCGCTTCCAGAAGGTGTTCGAAGCCGTGGCGGACGGGCTCATCAAGATCGATCAGGACAGCCGGATCATTCTGGCCAACGCAGAGATGGAGCGTCTGTTCGGCTATTCGCGCAACGAGCTGCTGGGCATGTCGGTCCATCAGCTGATCCCCGAGCGCCACCGGGAGGGCCACACCGGCCATGTGCGCAGCTATTTCGCCAAACCGGTCGCACGCGCCATGGCCGACCGGCGCAAGCTCTTCGCCAAACGCAAGGACGGCACCGAATTTCCGGTCGAAATCGGGCTGAACCCCATCCCCACCGAGGAAGGGCCGATGGTGCTGGCGACCATTCAGGACGTCACCCTGCGCGATGCCGTCCAGCAGGCCACCGAGCAGGCGCTGAACGAGAAGACCGTGCTGCTCAACGAGGTTCACCATCGGGTGAAGAACAATCTGCAGGTCATCACCAGCCTGCTCAACCTGCAGGCCCGCTCGGCCTCCGCCGAGGTGTCCAGTGCCTTGTTCGAGAGCCAGGGGCGGGTCAAGGCCATGGCCCTGATCCATCAGTTGCTCTACGAGCGCGACGATTTTTCCAATATCGACATGGGCGAATATCTCGATCGCCTGTGCTCGCTGCTGCGCGAGAGCTTCCGCGAGAGTCGCACCCGCTTCACGCTCACCGTCGACGCGCCGAGCGGTGTCACCATCAGCCTGAAGCAGGCGGTGCCCTGTGGCTTGCTGGTCAACGAGCTGGTCACCAACGCGATCAAACATGCGTTCCCCGAGCCGCGCAGCGGCGAAGTGCGCGTGACGCTCAGGGGGACGGACGACGGTTTCGATGTGCGGGTCTCCGACAATGGCATCGGCCTGCCCGAGAACATCGAGCCGGCGGTGACGCGCACGCTCGGCATGCAGTTGATCCCGCTGCTCGCCGATCAGGCCAAGGGCGCCTGGCAGCTGGAGCGAGAGCATGGCACCCACTTCGAAATCCGTGTCAAACGTGACATGGCGGACATCGACACATGACTCAGGCACGCATTCTCGTGGTCGAGGACGAGCGCATCGTGGCCCTCGACCTGCAGCACACTCTGGAGAGCTTCGGTCACGAGGTGGTGGCCACGTCGCCCTCGGGGGAGCGGGCGGTGGAACTGGCCCGGGCCCACCAGCCTGATCTCATCCTCATGGACATCAATCTGGAAGGGAAAATCGACGGCACCGAGGCGGCCGAGGCCATTCAGGCCGAGATGCACACCCCGATCATCTTCCTGACCGCATACACCGAATCGAGCACCCTGGCGCGGGCGGAGCGGAGCGCGCCCTACGGCTATCTGGTCAAACCGGTGGAAACCCGCGCGCTGCAGGCCACCCTGCGCATGGCCATGGCCCGCAGCCGCGCCGAGCGCCGGGTGCGTCAGAGTGAAGAGCGACTGCGCATCGCCATGGAGGCGGCCGATCTGGGGGTGTGGGAATGGGATGCAGGCGAGTCCGAATTCCATAGCCTCGGCAATCTGGAGCGCATCCTTGGTGCATCACCGGACGGATTGTCGGAAAGTCCGAACGCGCTGCTGGCCCGACTCGCGCCGGCCGACCGGGCGGCCATCTTCAATGCCCTTGAACGCGGCGAGGGCGTCCAGACCACGGTCCGTCTGATGAACAGCGCCACCGAAGGCGGGCGCCCGGTCTGGATCGACTTCCTCGCGCGCTTCTACACCTCGACCGAAGGGGTGCTTGAGCGCGCCATCGGCGCCGTGCGCGACGTGACCCAGCGCCAGGAAGCCGAGACTGCGCTCAAGCAGGCCAGCCTGGCCTTCGAGAGCATTGCCGAGGGCATCGTCATTCTCGATGCCGACCGCCGGATCATCATGGTCAACGACGCCTTCACCCGACTGACCGGTTATACCGGCACAGAGGTCGAAGGACAGGATCTGGAACAATTGCTGCTGGGCCGACGCCCGGGCGACGCGATCTTTCACAAGCTCGATCGCGCCGGCACCGATCGCTGGCATGGCGAAATTGCCGCCCGCCGGTTGAACGGCAAGCACTTTCAGGCGTGGATGCATGTGTGCAGCCTCACCGACACGGACGGCATCACCAGCAACTATCTGGTCGCCCTGTCGGATGTCACGGCCCTGCGCGAATCCGAAGCCCTGGTTCGCCATCAGGCGCAACACGACGCCCTCACCGGCCTGGGCAATCGCAACATGCTCAGCATCGTGCTGGCGCGCGAGCTCGAGCGACAGCAGCATGGAGGGAACGGCTTTGCGCTGATCTTCATCGATCTGGACGGCTTCAAGCTCATCAACGACACCATGGGCCATGACGCCGGCGACCTGTTGCTGGTGGAGATGGCCTCGCGCATCCGCCGGGTGCTGCGCGCCAGCGATACCTGCATCCGGCTGGGCGGTGACGAATTCCTCATCGTCGCACCCGAGGTTGAAGACGGTCCGACCGCTCGCCTGCTTGCCGACAAGGTGCTGGCCAGCATCCGCGAACCGTTGGTGGTCGGTCGTGAGCAGGTGTCGGTATCGGGCAGCATCGGCATTGCCCTGTGCCCGGAGCACGCACTCACCGCCGAAGACCTGATCAAGGCGGCCGATAGCGCCATGTACAGTGCCAAGGCCCTGGGGCGCAACCGGGCCCGGGTGTGGTCGCTCGACATGGCCCAGCGGGCCGCCACACGACTGCGCATGGAGCAGGGCCTGCTGCGCGCCATCGCCAATGAAGAGCTGTTCATGGCCTACCAGCCGGTCGTCGACATCGGCACCGGCATGATCATCGGCGTCGAGGCGCTCATGCGCTGGACCTCGCCCACCGACGGCGTCATCGATCCGGGCCGCTTCATTCCGGTGGCCGAGGACTGCGGCTTGATGGAGTATCTGGGCACCTGGGCACTGCGCACCGCCTGCGAGCATGCGTACGACTGGATCCAGTCGGCGGCGCCGCACTTGCGCGTGGCGGTGAATGTGTCGGCACGGCAGTTCCAGTCCGGCGACTTCCCCGAGATCGTGGCGCGGATTCTCAATGACACAAGCATGCCCGCCAATCAGCTGGAACTCGAAATCACCGAAAGCGTCCTGCAGCAGATCGAGCAGAGCCGCGAGCAGATCAACGCCCTCAAGCAACTGGGCGTTCACGTGGCGATCGATGACTTCGGCACCGGCTACTCGTCGCTGAGCGTGCTCAAGCACCTGGCGATCGATCGCATCAAGATTGACCGTTCCTTCGTGAAGGACCTGCCCGGCGCACCGAGCGACGAGGGGATTACCGAGGCCATCATCGCGCTGGCCTCGGCGCTGAAGGTCGCGCTCACCGCCGAAGGTGTCGAGACCGAGGCGCAGCGCGACTTTCTGGCCGAACGCAGCGCCATGCACGCTCAGGGTTGGCTCTATTACCGGGCTGAACCGCCGGAACGCATCGCCGCATTGCTGGCTTCAGGCCCGCAAGAAGAATCGCCGGGCAACACGGATCGGGGGCGCTGAATCAGAGGCTAAACCATCCCCCTCGCCCTCCACCAACGCGATTCACGGCTGATTTGAGGCGTATCGGGACGAGGCGCATCGCACCAGGCAAGCTCACACGTAACAAGGTTAAAGACCGTGTCGCCGGCGCCGTTCACAACACGAGCAGTTCGCCTCAACCCGTCCTGGATGTCTCCCATGGCTCGCGCCTTCACCATCGTCTGTCGTGCACTCGTGTCTGCCTGCCTGTGCAGGGTGCTCCATGCTCGACGGCCCCGGGGCGCCCCATGAACAGACCGCTGATCGACATCGGCCACGGATGGTCGAATCATGTCGATGCCGATGTCGCCGGCCAGATCGCGACGGATGAAGCCCTTGCCGGTATCAGGCATCACACCCCCTCGCTGGTCACCGTTCACGCCTCGGCGGGGTATCGGCTCGACGTCCTGCTCAAGACCATCCGCCGGTCGCTCGGAAGCGATGAAGTGCCGGTCATCGGCGCCACGGCCTCGGGCGAATATCGCAACGATGTACGTCAGGGCGGCGTGCTGGTCACCCTTCTGGCCTCCCCCTACCTGCGCGCCCATGTGGGCGCCGGCCACCAGGTGGCCCAACGCTGGGAGGACGCGGTCGAGGCGGCCGTTGCCACGCCCGCCATCAAGCCCTATTTTTCCAACCAGCCCGCGCACTGGCGCGAGCTCGTGCGGCGCGGCACCAGTGTGTTCGGGCTGGTGTTCTCACCGGCACAGACGCGTCATGCACCGTCGCGCTGCTTCCACATCCTTGAAGATCTCAAGGCACGCAGCCAGTGGCAGATCCCCTTTGTGGGGGGTGCGGCCACCGATGCCGGCCACATGGAGACCAACTACGTCTTTGCCAACGACGAGGTGATCGAGGGCGGCCTGGTGGTCGCCATCGTCGAGACCGAGTTGCGCTTCGGCATCGGGCTGAGCCATGGCTTTCAGGCCTCCGGCCTTGAGATGGAAGTCACCGGTGCCGATGCGCATGAGCTTGTCACCCTGGATCATCGCCCTGCCTTGGAGGTGTTCGCCGAGCACACCGGACACTCCGCGCGCCAGCTCATGGGTCGTCATCTGACGCTGACCACCGGCCGCGGTTTCGGCCACGCCGGCAGCATGGGGCTGTACCAGCTCAACACCGCCGGTTTCGCCACCGACCGGGGCGGCATCCAGCTGACCCGCCCGGTGCCCCACGGCACCCGCCTGCGCCTGCTCGACGTGGACCGCAGTGACCAGCACTTCGATACCGCCGCCGACGCGCTGCGCAAGGCCATGATGCGGGCCCATCACACCCGGCCCGCCGCAGCCATGATGTGGTACTGCGCCATGCGGCCGCAGTTGCTGCCTGCCCGGACCATCGACGCGGAGCTGCGCAATGCGGCGCAGCTGCTGGGCGATGCGCCGCTGCTGGGCTGTTTCAGCCAGGGCCAGCACGGTGTTGCCCAGGACGGGGCCAGCGCCCACTACAACGGCGGGGTCTCGGTCTTGCTGATCGGGAACGAGCTGACCCCCTGTGCCATGGTGGCGCGTGAAAACGAGGCCTTGCGCGCGGAGCTCTCCGCGCACAGTGCGGTGCTTCAACGCGCCCACGAAGAACTCGAAAAAGTGGTCGCCAAACGCACAGGCGACCTGAAGACGGCCAACGAGCGCTTGCGCACCGAGCTGCTCGAACGCAGCCGCCTCGAAGCCGCCATGATGGCCCAGGCGCGACTGGAAGTGCAGGAGGCGACGTTGCGCGAACACCTGCAGGTGCAGGAAGCCCTGTTCGATGCCATTCCGGTGCCCGTCTTCCACAAGGACGCCCTCGGGCGCTACACCGGATGCAATCGCGCATTTGCCCGGTTTCTCGGACGCGAGAAACGCGACATCATCGGTCGCACGGTGTTCGAGGTGGCCGCTGGCGCCCTGGCCAGGAATTACAGGGACCGGGACCTCGACCTGCTGAACGACCCCGCCGGCACCCAGGAGTACGAGACCGTCGCGGTGCGCGCCGACGGACAGGCGCGCAACGTGGTCATCCACAAGGCGCGCATCCTGAATACCGAAGGTCAGCCGGTGGGCATCATCGGCACCATTCTCGACATTACCGAACTGAAGGCCGCCGGTCAGGCCCGGGAGAATGCCCTGGAAGAAGCGCACCGGCTGGCCCGGGTGCGCAAGGACTTCCTCTCCAACATGAGTCATGAGATCCGCTCGCCACTCAATGTGGTGCTGGGTCTCGCCCAGGCGGGTCGGCGCCAGAGTGCGGGGCGAAAGGCCGGCGCCACCTTCGAGCGCATCCTCGGGGCCGGACAGATGCTGCTGGCACTGGTAAACGACATTCTCGACTTCTCGAAGATCGAATCCGGCAAGCTCTCGCTGGCGGACGAGCCCTTCGAACTGGGCAATGTCTTCGATCAGGCCATCTCGGTCGTGGCCCACCGCGCGCTGGAGAAAGGCCTGGCACTGCAGGTGAATGAAGCCCCCGATCTGCCCTTGAGTTGCCGGGGCGATGCCCTGCGCCTGGCCCAGGTGCTGGTGAACCTGCTGTTCAACGCGGTGAAATTCACCGACCATGGGTCGGTGCACCTGATCGTCAGCCGCGACGGCGATGTGCTGCAGATGAGCGTGGTCGACACCGGCATCGGCATGACCGAAGAACAGCAGCGCCGTCTGTTCTCGGCCTTCGAGCAGGCGGAGACGACCACCACGCGCCGTTTCGGCGGCACCGGACTGGGGCTGGCGATCACCGCCCGCCTCGTCGAGCTGATGCAGGGCGATGTGCGGGTCAGCAGCGCGCCTGGTGAAGGTAGCCGCTTCGATGTGCGCATTCCGATGCGCGCGCCGCTCGAAGCGCCCGCCGCCAGCGGACAGGTTGCCCTGATCGGCCTGCCCGAGGACGAACAGCAACGGCTCACCGACATGCTGGGTGAGCACCGTATCCAGGTGGTGAGGCCGTCTGCCGAATGTGACGACCCGACCCATACACTGTTGCTCTTCGACGCGCACGACCATCAGCATCCGCGGGTGCGCGAAGCGCAGGCGGCCGGTCAGGCGCTGGCACTGGTCTGTTGCCCCGGCGGCGAGGACGTGCCTGAAGACTGGGAGGGCAGCGTGATCGAACGGCCCATCCGGGTGCGCCACGTCCTCAACGCCCTGATGCATCGTCACGCGCCCGCCGCCGAGCGTACAAGGTCGCGCGGGCGTTTGCCGGGTGTCAGGATACTGGCCATCGAAGATGCCGAATTGAACCGGATCGTAATCGAGGAATTGCTGTGGGATGAAGAGGCGCAACTGACCCTGGTCGAGGACGGACTGCGTGCCATTGACCTGGTCACCCGGTCAGGCGCCGATGCCTTCGATGTGGTGTTGACCGACATCCAGATGCCCGGCATCGACGGCTACGAGACGGCACGGCGCCTGCACGCGCTGGCACCATCGATCCCCATCATCGGCCTGACTGCCTTTGCCATGCCCGAAGAGCGCGAGCAATGCCTGCAGGCCGGGATGGTCGACCACGTGACCAAGCCCATCGAACTCGACCGCCTGATCGCCACCATCCGCGCTCATCTGCACGCGCCCCCTCCGCTGCCCGAGGTTCGCGACGAGGCCCTGCCGGCCGCGAACCAGGCGGTGCAACACGCACCGGTGGACTGGGAGGCGCTCAATGCCTGCTTCCCGGGGAAACCCGAGGTGGTCACGCGTCTGGCCCGGAGTTTCGTGCGCAGCCACAGCCACACGCTGGCGCGTCTGCAAAACGCCATCGATGCATACGACCTGCAGACGCTGGCCGACATCGCGCATTCACTCAAGGGCACCGCAGGTCACCTGCGTGCCCGTGCCCTGCACGAGGCTGCCGATCAGGCCTGCGCCAGTGCCCGCGCGGCCGATCCGCAGGCCATCGTGCTCGGTCGCCGGCTTATGGCAGCGCTGGAGAGCACGCTGATCGAGACGCGGTCTCACCCCCCCGACGCACATTGACCGGGGCGGGCCGCGCTATCTCAGAGTGCGGCAAGCCGCTTCAGAAAAGGCGTATCGAAATCTGGAATGTGCTGATGCGTGAGGCGGTCGAGAACGGCCTGAAGTCGCCGGATCAGGGAGACGGCGGGCGCCTTGTCGATATCCGTGATGATCTGGAACAGGGCCTCGCACAGGTTGGCGTGGTCTTCCACATGACCGGCGTGAAGATCGGGCTCATGGGTGGAATACCCGACCGATTTCATCATGCGCTCTTCATTGATGAAGTGCATGAAGATGAATCCCGCCACGTCATCGAGCAAAGGTGAAAGGCCGCGCTGACACTCGGACGCGCCCAGGCGATGACACGCGTCACACGAATCGCGCCCTTCCGGGGCGGCGCACAGCGCGCCGAGCCTGTCGAAAAATTCGCGCGTGTGCGCGTGCTCGCCGGCCAGCTCACGCGGCCATTCGTCCCGCGCCGGCAACGGCGGCAGGGAAGGTGAATCGGACATGCCTTCTGCCTCAGTATCAGTCTTGCGATGACGCCGAATTGGGGTATTCGATCACTCATGCAAGCCGTTATTTTTGCGCCGCCGCGCTGATCCGGGCGAGCGTGCTTTAACTTTCGTCGTAGCTCTTTCCGGCGCGAGCATACGCCTCCCGAGGGCACCATTCCAGTGCGGAGAACAAATTTCACGTCGCCTTGTCGCTAGAATATCTCCTCCCGAACCGATGACCCCTCTGTGAGAATCCTGCTCGTCGAAGACGATCCGATGATCGGCACCAGCGTTCAGCGCGGCCTGCGCAGCGAAGGCCATGCCGTGGACTGGGTGCGCGATGGCGTGGCCGCCGAGCTGGCCCTGGGGGATACCGGCTATGCCCTGGTGCTGCTCGATCTCGGGCTGCCGCGACGCGACGGCCTTGACGTGCTGTCCCGCTTGCGTGCGCGCAACGATGCCACTCCGGTGCTGGTGCTGACCGCCCGCGATACCGTCGGCGACCGGGTGCGCGGGCTCGACGCCGGCGCCGACGACTATCTGGTCAAACCCTTCGATCTGGACGAACTGTCGGCGCGCATCCGGGCCCTCACCCGGCGGGCGCACGGCCAGAGCAGTCCCGTGTTGCGCTGGGGCCGACTCGAACTCGACCCGGCGGCGCGCAGTGTCACCCACGACGGCGCGCCGGTCAGCGTGGCCGCCCGGGAATTCGCCCTGCTCGAAGCACTGGTCGAGGCCGGCGGCAAACCCCTGTCGCGCGTTCAACTCGAAGAGCGCATCTACGGCTGGGGTGAAGAGGTCGGCAGCAACGCGGTGGAGGTGCACATCCACGCGTTGCGGCGCAAGCTGGGCAACGACACCATCCGCAATGTGCGTGGGGTCGGCTATTTCATTCCGGAGGACGCATGACATCCATCCGCCGCACCCTGATGGTGTCCCTGCTCGGGGCCATCGTCGTGGTGCTCGGCCTGGGGGGCTTCGCCACCTACCGGGCGGCGCGTGATCAGATCGATACGGTCATGGACTACCACCTGCGCCAGTTCGCGCTCTCCATGCGTGACTCGCGCTTCGCCCAACCCGCGCCGATCACCGCGCCGGAACGCGCCTTCGATTTCGTCATCCAGATCTGGGACCGCAACGGCCTGCGGCTGTATCTGTCGCACCCGCACACGGTGCTGCCCGACCTGGCCCGCTTCGGCTACGCCGACGTGGACACCAGCGCCGGACAATGGCGGGTGTTTTCCATGAGTCTGCCCGATCGCGTGGTGCAGATTGCCCAGCCCATGCGCGTTCGCAGCCGCATGGCCGCCAGCGCAGCGCTGTCCAGCCTCACCCCCCTGTTCATCGCACTGCCCCTGCTCGGCGGCCTGATCTGGTATCTCGTCGGGCGCAGCCTGCGGCCGCTCAACCGGCTCACCCGCGCCGTGGCCAGCCGCCAGCCCGACGCCCTCACGCCCCTGGCGGCCGACCGCCAGCCGGAGGAGGTGCGCCCGCTGGTGGGCGCCCTCAACGATCTGCTCGGCCGGCTCGATCAGGCCCTGAGCGCCCAGCGCGCCTTCGTGGCCGACGCCGCGCACGAACTGCGCACCCCGCTCACCGCCCTCAAGCTGCAATTGCAACTGACCGAACGCGCGACCTCCGAGGCGGACCGCGAGCAGGCGTTGCAGGAATTGCGCAGCGGTCTGGAGCGCAGCATCCATCTGGTGGGTCAGCTGCTCACCCTGGCCCGTGCCGAACCCGACGCACAGGACAGCGCTGCCATGGGCCCGGTCGCACTGGCCGATCTGGTACGCAGCGAACTGGCCGCCCACCAGCCGCTGGCCGAGGCCAACGGGATCGATCTGGGCGCCACGCGGCTGGACGAAGCAACCATCACCGCAGACGACGGCGCGCTGCGCATTGCGCTGGGCAATCTGGTTGCCAACGGTCTGCGCCATGTCCCGCGCGGCGGGCGGGTGGACGTGGCAGTGCGCGCCAGCGCACACGACGTGCTGCTCACCGTGTCGGACGATGGCCCCGGCATCCCGGCGCATGAGCGGGCACGCGTGCTCGACCGGTTCTACCGCCGGGCCGAGGCCGACTCCCCCGGCAGCGGGCTGGGTCTGGCCATCGTCAAGGCCATTGCCGAGCGCCATCAGGCCACGCTCACGCTTGAGGACAGCGACAGCGGCGGCCTGCGCGTCAGTCTGGCGTTCGCCCGGGCCGAGCCACCGGCCAACGCTTAAGTTTCTCTTAAGTCGACTGCTCATACAGTGTGCTCATCGCGGGCCCGGCCCGCTCCATGCACATGAGGAGTTCGACATGCAAAACAAGACCTTCAAGCGTTCCGTGATCACCCTGGCCCTGCTGGCCTCGGCCGGTGGCGGCTACGTGGCGGCCCGTCACGGGGTGGGTGAAGTGCATGCCGCCAGCCCGGTGGCCGCCGTTGCCACCGCGGCACCGGCCACGACCATGGCCCTGCCGGACTTTGAATCCATCGTCGATCGCTATGGCCCGGCAGTGGTGAACGTGAGCGTGGAGGGCACCGTGGAACAGGGCGGCGGCGTGATGTCACCCTTTGGCCCGCTCGATCCGAGGGACCCGATGTCCCAGTTCTTCAAGCGCTTTGGCCCGCAATTCCAGGTACCGCAGGGCGAGCGTGTCGTGCGTGGCCAGGGCTCGGGCTTCATCGTCGATGCCGACGGCGTGATCCTGACCAACGCCCATGTGGTCGACGGCGCCGATACGGTCACGGTGAAACTCACCGACAAGCGCGAGTTCACCGCGGAAGTGGTCGGAGTCGACAAGCTCAGCGATGTGGCGGTGCTGCGCATCGACGCCAAGGACCTGCCGACGGTGCCGCTGGGCGACCCGTCCAACACCAATGAGGGCGAATGGGTGCTGGCCATCGGCTCGCCCTTCGGTTTCGAAAACAGCGTGACTGCCGGCATCGTCTCGGCCAAGTCGCGATCGCTGCCCAACGAGGGCTACGTGCCGTTCATCCAGACCGATGTGGCCATCAATCCAGGCAATTCGGGCGGCCCGCTGCTCAACCTCAAGGGCGAGGTGGTGGGCATCAACTCACAGATCTATTCGCGCTCGGGAGGCTACCAGGGCATTTCCTTCGCCATCCCCATCGATGTGGCGGTGCAGGTGAAAGACCAGCTGCTCGCCGACGGCCACGTCACCCGCGGGCGCATCGGCGTGGGCATCCAGGACATGAACCAGAGCCTGGCCGAGTCTTTCGGTCTCAAGTCGGCCAATGGTGCCCTGGTCACCCAGGTCGAGCCGGACGGCCCGGGCGAGAAGGCGGGCCTCAAGGCCGGCGACGTGATCCTCGGCTTCAACGGTGAGCCGGTGGTCAGCTCGGGCGAACTGCCGCCACGCGTGGCGGTGATGAAACCGGGCACGGACACCAGCATCGAGATCTGGCGCGACGGCAAGGCCAGGACGCTGGATCTGACGGTGGGCAAGCTGGACGCCAAGGATGAGGTGGCCAGCGTGGACGATGACAAGCTCGATCAGGCCCGACTGGGCGTGGCTGTTCGTCCGCTCACCGAGCAGGAACGCGAGCAGGCCAAGGTGGACGGCGGCCTGGTGGTCGGTCAGGTAGCCGGGGCGGCCGCCAAGGCCGGCATTCAGCCGGGCGACGTGGTGCTGTCGGTCAATGGCAATCCGGTGGACAGCATTGCGGCCCTGCGGGCCCAGGTGGCCAAGTCCGGCAAGCACATGGCCCTGCTCATCCAGCGCAACGACGCCCGCATCTTCGTGCCCATCGAACTGGGCTGATCCGGCCCTTCACCGTCTTTTCCATTGTCATGAAGACCGGGGGTCGCCCCCCGGTCTTTTGACGTCTGACCGACCGTTCGTCAGGGCACACGCGCATCGTGATGGCATAGGGCGCCTCCACCCCGCACCAAAGCTGGTAGGATTCACACATTCAAAGAATTTGCCATTTCGCGCTTTTTGTGGGGGTCAGACCATGGCAGAACCCAAGTACATCAGTACCCGCGAAGCCGCCAAACGGCTCGGGCTTTCGCTCGGCACCGTGCAACAGATGGTCGAGCGGGGCGAACTGCGGGCCTGGAAGACGGCGGGCGGGCATCGCCGCATCGACGAGGCATCGGTCGAGAGCTACCACCAGCGGGCACGCACCGGCGCCACGGTCGCCAACGGCACGCGTGCGCTGCGCCTGCTCATCGCCGAAGATGATCGCATTCTGCAGAAGCTGTACACCCACACGCTGGAAGGCTGGGGTCTGCCGCTGGAAGTGCAGTTGGTCACCAGCGGCTTCGACGCGCTGCTGGAAATCGGTCGCCACCCCCCCGATCTGCTCATCACCGATCTGAACATGCCGGGGCTGAACGGGTTTCAGATGATCCGCCGCATCCGTGAAAACAAGCTCACGGCAGGCACCGACATCGTGGTGGTCTCGGGCATGTCGGATGACGAGATCGCCGACGAGGGCGGCCTGCCCGATGACGTGACCCGCTACGGAAAGCCCGTGCCCTTCAAAGAGTTGCGCGGCTACGTGCAGGCCAAGGTCGCCCAGCTGCGACGCGAACACAGCGCCTGAAGCACGCGTGCGCCAACTCGGCGCATCAGAACACCCGCCACCAGCCTTCGGGCCAGTCGAAGCCATCGGCTGCGCCCTGGACATTCACGAAATCACGCGCGCCACACAGGCGCACCGCGTTGTCGAGCAAGGCCTCGGCCACCACCGGATCGAGCCGCTTGCCCCGCTCGGCGCGCACCGCGCGCAGGGCGATGGAGTCCGGCAGGCGTTCATCGTCCGGCCCCAGCGTGATGGTATCGAAGTAGTCGGCCACGGCGAAGATGCGTGCCTCCACCGGAATGGCCTCGCGCGCGAGCCGGCTGGGGTAGCCGGCCCCGTCCCAGCGCTCGTGATGGTTGAGCGCGATGGTGGCCGCCATCTGCAGCACCGGCACATCCGTCCCACCGAGCAGGCGCGCGCCCTGACGGGTATGGTCCCGGTAGGATTCGTTGAGCGCGCCCGTTTGCGGCGTGGCGTCTTCGGGCACCATGCACAGGCCGATGTCGGCCAGGGGGGCTGCACGCGAGAGCATTTCACACGCGCTCGGTGACCAGTCGATCGATTCGGCCAGCAACGCCGACAGGGCGGCAATGCGCAGGATGCGTGCCGAGTCCCCGCCGGCGCGCATCTCGATCATGAGGGCCAGACGGAACAGGGTTTCATGGTGCGCATCGGCCAGGGCACGAAACGCGGCATCGCGGTTCAGGCGCAGTTGCCTGAGATCGTCGGCGACGCGGTACATCTGCTGGTAGGCGTCGCGGGCCTGATCCTGATGGGGCACGACATCATCCGTCGCCTTGTCCCAGGTGCTGGGCAGGGAGGCGTCCGAAAGCACCACCTCCTCAGCCCCCAGCGCTTCGACCACCGGGTGGGGGCTCATGACATCTGCTCCCCGGGCATGGCGTCGTCGAACTCCACGAGATTGAAGCAGGGCAGCCACACCGACAGTTCAGCCGTCCCGGTCGAATCCCAGGCCACTTCCAGATTCGCGCCCATGGATTCGACAAACGCGGTGATGGCCTCCATGGCACGCGCCACCTCGGCACCGTCGCGCCGCAATCCTTCTTCGTTTTCGCGGATTCTGACGGCGACCCAGTTGCGTCCGTTCATGACCTGGGCAAACGTCCAGATGTTGATGCTGCTCCCGCCGGGCGACAGGCGCGTGAGAGCATGCAGCACGCCGGACAGAGCCTGGATGAGATCGGCGGCCTCACCCCGCACGTGGATGAACTGACGCGGGGGTTCGAGCACGAAGACATGCTCGACGCAGTCAGCGGCCACGGCCGACACCGTCTGGCACACCAGGGTTTCGAGATCGAAGCCGGGCGGCAAGGGGCCCATGCCGCATTGAATCTGCTGAAGGATGCCACGGGTCTGTTCGAGGGTATGGGTCATGTCGTTGTCTCCTGTACCAGATGGGCACGCGCGTGCGCCGGGGTGACCGGCAGCCACAGGGTGATCTGCGTGCCTTCGCCAAATGTGCTTTCCAGCCCCACACGGCCACCGTGGAGCTCGACGATTTCCTTGACCAGCGACAGTCCCAGCCCGGTGCCCGGAATGTTTCCGGAGTCATCCGCACGGAAGAAGCGCTCGAAGGCCATGGCGGTCTGTTCGGGCGTCATGCCCAGACCGTGATCGCTGACGCGGATGCCGATCAGGCCACCGCGCTTGCCCTCCCCCGCCGGCTGCTCGATCACGTCGAGGCAGATGTCGCCGCCATTGGGCGAATACTTGTAGGCGTTGGAGAGGATGTTGGTGAGCGCCTGGGTCATCTTGGCCCAGTCCACGCTGATCTCGGGGAGCTGATCGGGCAGCTGCATCTGCACCTGGCGGTCGTCACCCGGCATCATCAGGGCGGCCACGGTGTCGTCGATGAGCTTGCGCAGGGGAATGCGCTCGATCTTGAAGTCCTTGCCGGCACGCGCTTCGATGCGCGCCAGATCCAGCAACTCGTTGAGCAGCCCGGTGAGCCGTTTCGACTGCCGGTTGATGGTCTGCAGCAGGTCTGCCGTGCGGCCCTCGTCGAACTTGCGTGTCAGCAGCAGCTCCGAGAAGCCCATGATCGAGGCCATCGGCGTGCGCAGTTCGTGTGCCGCCGTGGAGAGGAATTCGCTCTTCATGCGATCGACCTCGGTCTCGCGGGTCACGTCACGGAAGTAGAAGACCTTGGTGGCGGCGTCGGACTCGCAGTGGCGCACGCTGCGCTGGAGCACACGCTGGCCCGGCCCGGCCAGGTTCAGGGTGGTAAGGCCGCACAGACCGTCTTCATCGGGGTCGTCGTCCATGTCGAAGACCGACACATAGGGCAGCTTGTCGTCGCACAGCCCGCGCAGGATCTCGTCGAACTCGGCCTCGGTCTTGCCTTCCAGATCGCCCGAGTTCAGGCCGACCATGCGCTCGAAGGCGGGATTGAGGTAGGCGAGCCGGTCGGTGTTGTCGAAGAACACGAAACCGTCCGGGCTGAGGGTGAAGATCGTCGACAGCCGCACATACCATTCGAACAGCTGCTTTTCGGCATCGAGCTTGGAGGTGACGTCGTTCTGCACGCCCACGAAGTGGGTCACCGCGCCGGTATTGGCATCACGCACCGGCGAGATCGACAGTTCGTTCCAGAACAGCGAGCCGTCCTTGCGTTTGTTGCGCAGGATCACCGTCGTCTCGCTGCCCTCGCGCAGCGCGGTTCGAATATCGTCCAGCCGCCCCTGGTCGGTCTGGTCACACTGCAGCAAGCGGCAGTTGTGCCCGAGAATCTCGTCCTGGGCGTAGCCGGTCATGCGCTCGAAGGCCGGGTTGGCGTAGATGATCGGGTTGTCCGGCTGGGCAGTGTCGGCAATCACAATGCCGTTGGAGCTGGCCTGCAGCGCACGATCGCGAAGGTGCAGTTCCTCTTCCCACTGATGACGCTCGGTCATGTCGATGAGGGTGCCGGTGAAGCCCTGGACCATGCCGAATTCGTCGACCGTGCTGCGGGCATAGACCGACATCCAGCGTGTCTGGCCGTCGCGGGTGAGATACCGGATTTCGTGCTCGCAGGTCTCCTGGTGACCTCGCGCCATCTCGGCGTAGGTCTCCCGATACGCTTCGCGGTCCTCAGGGTGGATGAAATCGAGAAAGTTCAGCCCCAGTGATTCGCGCACGGTAAAGCCGGTGACCCGCGCCCAGGCAGTGTTGAGGAAGACCCATCGGCCTTCCCGATCGGTCTGGAAAATCACCTCCTTGACGCTGTCGACCACGTTGCGATAGCGCTGCTCGCCGATCACGCGATCATGGATGTCGTTGAACACGCCCACCATGTGATCGATCTGATCGCGCTCTTCACTGCGCACGGGGGCCACGCTCAGTTCAACCCAGCGCAGCGCCCCATCCTTGCAGCGCAGACGCAGGGTCACCGTAGCCTGACGATGGCTCACCACCGCCGCACGCAGTTCTTCAACGGCAAAGCGATCTTCGCTGTCGGCATGGAGGAAGCGCCAGTCGCGCCCGTCCGTGTCGGCGGCCAGGTAGCCGGTCATGTCGTGGAAGGCGTCGTTGGAATAGACGATGCGCTCGGCCTCGCCGCTCACATCGAGAATCAGCACGCCGTTGCTGCTCGAGGCCAGCGCCTGGTCCTTGAGCCTCAGACCGCGCTCGGCGTCGCGGCGCGCCCGCTCGGCCGCCATGCGTGCACTCACGTCGGCAACGATGCCGTCGATACGACAGGGCTCGCCCGCATCGTCGAACACCAGATAGACCCGTTCGCGCACCCAGCGCTCGACACCGTCGAAGCCGATGATGCGATAGCGCAGCTCGGCAAACCCGCTGTCTCGCACCTGCGCCATCATGGTGCTGACCGCCGCCTGATCGTCCGTATGCACACACCCCCGGAAGGTTTCGATATCCAGATCGGAGGTGGCTGCGGGCAAGCCCATGAGCGGCGCCGCCGCCGGCGACAGGTAGCGGGTGCGCCCGTCGCGCAGATCCACCGAATAGAGCATGTCCTGAATCGATTCGAGAATGCCCGACAGGCGGGACTGGGCCTCGGCGAGCGCATCCGTGCGACGGCGCACCTCGGACTCGAGCCGCTCGTGGTGGTCGTAGATGGTGTGAATCATGCGGTTGAACGCGCCAGCCAGCGAGGCGATCTCGTCTTCGCCATCCACCCTGCATTCGAGCTTGCGCACGGTACCGCCCGTGGCAATTTCCTGGGCAAGGGCGCTGAGCGCACGTACCGGCCGGGTCACCGCCTCGGCCGCGCGGGCACTGAAGCGGGCGATGGCGAACAGGGACAGCGCACCGAGCAGAATGAAGATACCCAGTAGCGAAAGCATGGGGGTGTAGACCCGCCACACCGATGTTTCGACCCGGGCCGTCATCTGCACATCACCGGCCACGATGGGCAGCGTGGCCGACAGCACCGGGCCATCAATGGGCGTTCCGGCCATGGCGATGAGCCGCCCTTCGTTGTCGATCAGGGAGATGACCTCCCCGGCCTCGGCCAGGACCGAGGCGTCGGCAAACATGCGGTCCAGATCGAGTTCGAGGCGCAATGCCCCTTCGACGGTACCGGTGCGCGGGTACAGAATCGGAGACACCACCACCAGATGGGCATGGTCGTTGCCGTTGTCGCGATACAGATGAATGGTCGGCGTGTTCGACGCGACCACGCCCGCGGCCAGCGCGGCTGACTGCCCGGCATCGGCCGACGCGTTGCCATGAAAAGAGATGTTCTCACCCTTGTAGTCCGTGATCGCAACGTTCCAGATGCCGGACTCCGAGCTCACCAGTTCGCGCAGGAACGGGTCCAGATAGGCGCGACGACCGCCGGAGTCGGCCAGTGCATTGCGCACGATGGAGCGCTCGGCCAGCGACGCCGCGGTCGCCATCAGCGAATCGATTCGGTATTGCAGGCGGGACTGGGGCACTGCACCGTGCGAAATCAGTTCGGCCTCGACCCGCTGAGACACCAGATGCCCGATGGTGAGGTAACTGAGCAGGCCCAGCACCGACACAGCGATCATCGCGATCAGCATGGTGTAGGCGGTCACCCGGTGACTGAAGCTGCTGTCGAGCCAGCGGCGAATGCGTTTGATCGGATTCCGGTCACTCATGATGTTCTCCTCCGTCCGGCTCAGCGCACACGCAGCAGGTGGCCAGCGGCCGTGTAGCGGGCCAGGAACAGGTCGCCCGGCTCCGTCGCCTCATGACGATCGGCCGTGAACGCGCGCGCATAGTGGCGGACCACACCGTCGTAAGGGGGCAGGTGCTCCAGGGCATCGCGAATAGCGAGGCGATTGGTGGTGCCCGCCTGGTCGATGGCCAGTGCCAGCATGTGCATGAGGTCGTAGGCGTGGGCAATGCCGATCACAGAGGGGATGGCCGTTGGCGCCAGACCGTCGTAGCGGCGGCTCGCCTCCTGTGCCAGCGCGGTCGCACGGGCATTGCGCGGGTGTTCGAAACTGAAGGTCTGGATAACGCTGAAATCGACCTTGCCGAGCGCATCGCCACACAGTTGCGGGAACTGGCCCCCCGTCACACCCCAGTGGCTGAAGATCGGCAGGCGCTCTTCGACCGGCAGGGTCGCCATGGCACGCACCAGCGCGGCGCCTTCGGGCTCGTTGGCAACGAGCACAATGGCTTTCGCCCCGCCCGAACGCAGACGGGCAATCGGCTCCCGCCAGTCGGGGAACCCGCCCCAGTGGTGCCATTCCGGCTCAAGGATCTCGATATCGGCCCGCCCTTCGGCGTGACTGCGCGCCGCGCGGTCACAGCTGCGGCCCCAGCCGGTGCTCGGCAGCATGAGCCCGCAGCGTCCCAGCCCTCGCCGGGCGGCCGCGTCGAGCAGAGAGGCCATGGCCCAGCTGTCGATCAGGCCCACCCGAAAGGCGAAGTTGGGGCGAGAGCCGTTCCGGGTAATCGCGTCCGCGGCCGCCCAGGGATTCATGAGCGGCAGGCCGTAACGCTGGATCAGCGCAATCTGCTCAAGCACCACGGGGCTAAACTTGCCGCAGAAGTAGGCCACCAGTTCGGGCATGTCGATGAAGGTGCGTACGTTCTCCACGCCACGCGCCGGCATTGAACGATTGTCCAGTGCCATGAGCTTGAGCATGCGACCGCCCAGCACACCACCCGCGGCGTTGATCTGCTCGATGGCAATCTCCATGCCGTGGCGGATGGCCTCGTCGGACGTGCTGGTGTGTTCGCGGAATTCGGCATCCAGCCCCACCAGCACCGGCTGCCTGCCGGCGGTCGCTGCCGTGGCCGGCGCCAGTACGGCGCTGGCACCGAAGCCCGCCATCGCGCAGAGGAAGTCGCGTCGCGTCGCCATGACCGATGCTCAGATGGTCTCGGCCGCCTGACGCTCAAGCAGTCCGTCGACGGTGTCGATGAGCTCCAGCGGGCTGAAAGGCTTGGTGAGGTAACCGTCACAGCCGGCCGCTGCGCCGGCCTGAAGGTCCGATTGCTGGCCGCGCGCGGTCAGCATCACCACCATGACATGCTTGAGTGCCGGGTCCTGCTTGATGCGCTCGCACACCTGATACCCGTCAAGCTCGCCCGGCATCATCACATCGAGCAGCACGACATTGGGCTTGACCCCCTCGGCCATGCGCAGGCCCCCCACGCCGTTGTCGGCCTCATGCACTTCGTAGTCGCCGAAGTCGAGGGTCATTCGGATCAGTTTTCTCAGATCGGGCTGGTCTTCGACCACCAGGATGACTTTGCTCATGTCGCACTCCTTGGCTGTTCTGTTAAGAGGTGGCTTTGGCGGTTCGGCGCTGCATCAGTTGCGCCAGATCACGCGCGTAGCGCTGGGCCTGCTCGAGATCGAGCTGGCGAGAATCGCTCTTGGGGGCGCCGGTGGGCATTTCGATGGCGCATTCGATTTCGTCGGTTTCGGGCTGGTCGATGACCAGCCGGCCGCCATGCAACTCAACCACCTGCCTGGCAAGAGAGAGGCCGAGACCAAGGCCGGGCTCGCCTGCCGCCGTGGCGTTCTTGCCGCGATAGAGTGGCCGCAACAGGCGCTGGCGCAGGTGTGCCGGAATGCCGGCAGCGCCCATGTTGCGCACGCTGATGCGCACGTATTCACCCTGGGCGACCGCCGACAGATACACCTCGCTGCCCTGGGCGCCGTAGCGCACGGCATTGTCGATGCATTCGATGAGCACGCGGTCGAGCCACTTCTCGCTGCCATACACCGGCGGCAATTCCTCGACCTTGCCATCAATGAGAATGCGCACCTGACGCTCGTTGGCCACACGCCGGCAGTAGTCGGCGGTGCGGGCCAGCCACTGGGCCACCACGATGCGCTCCTCGGCCACCAGTGCCTCGCCATCGCTCAGGGCGGCGAGGCCTACCAGCTTGCCCACGGTATCGAAGACCGCATGGCCGGCGTTCTTCACGGCTGTGCGCAGGCGCGTGACCTCGCCCGCATCCGCCGTATCGATCTGCTGCTCCAGTGCTTCGAGCGCTGCACTCAGGGCCTCCATGTCGTCGCCGCATTCGCGCTGCAACATGCTGCTGAAATTGGACATGGCGGTATCGAAGAACTGGCTTTCGGTGAGGTTGTGCAGGATCACGACCAGATCGGTGCCGACCGGACTGGACATCAAGTGTGCCCGGATCACGTCGGCGTCAGCCACCAGGCAGTCGCGACCCAGTTCGATGTCTTCGGCATGCGGCAGCGCCGTGTACCCGGAAGCCACGGAGACGACCATGCGCTCCAGGTCGGGGTTCGGAATCCGGGCGCCGAGCGCTGCCGGGATGAGTCGCAATGCCGCCTCGTTGGCAAAGCGCACCTCGGCCTCACGCGACACGATGAACAGACCATCGCGAACGGTGTGGAAGAGACGTTTCATCAGCGGATTCATGGCGCACCTCGATTACATTTGATATTTGCTGTTTCTTTTTATCATTTCTATCACTTTTGACGGTATTTGCAAGATAAGTTTGAGTTTCGATCGCCCGTAACCGACGAACGGCAGGTTTTCGGGCAGCAATGAAAAACGGGCAGCCGCTGGATGGCGACTACCCGCTGGGAATGGATCCGGCGCCAACCTTCTGCGCCGGTGCGTCCTGACTGTCATGAAACCTGCAGACGAAAAAAAACGGCCGCCGCAGCGACCGTTTGCTCAATAACGCGGGCTCGATCAGAACAACTCGATATCCTCGTCGCCGCGATCGTGCTTACCTGCCATGTACTGGGCCAGCGCTTCCTTCACCGGCATGCCGTTCATGACCGCTTCGAACATCTCGATTTCTTCCCGGGTGGAGTAGCGCACACGGATCTTCTCCTGAAGCGACACCCACTCGTAGGGATTGAAGAGCCGGTTCTGGTCGACCACCAGATTCGACAGGGCGCTGAGACTGTGACAGACGTGGGCCAGACGCTGGACCAGCTTGTCATAGAACTGGAAGGCGATGATGGACTGCTGAACCCGGTCGCTCAGCTGGGAGGCCTGTGCCTGCAGCCCGGTTTTGATCTCGCCCATCTCGCCCTGGTCGGGCAGTGCATCGAGCTCGTTCGACATGCCGCGCACGTAGCCCGCCAGCGAAGTGAAGGCATCGGTCAGGGTTTCAACGGAGTTGTCGCCATCGCGCATGGCCGCTTCGATCTGGCCCGCGGCCAGTTCGAGCATGAGCACTGTCTCGCGCACCTGGCTCCAGTCGAGATCCGGCTTGTGGGCACGGGTGCCCCGGCGTTCGTCTGTATCCACTTCACTCATCGCAATCCTCGCGTACTCGGCACTGGGTAGGTTCTACACGGCACCGACACGAAAAACTTGATGGTGTTCGGGCAGGGCGCCTCAAATAAAGAGGGGTTCCGGTTCGAGGTCGACGCTGAATCGCGTCTTCACGTCCTGGGCAATACGTTCCGCGATGCGCTCAACGTCAGCGCCCGTGGCCCCACCCCGATTGACCAGCACCAGCGCCTGGCGGTCGTGGCAGGCCACCGGCCCGAGCGCACGCCCCTTCCAGCCGCACTGATCGATGAGCCAGCCTGCCGCCAGCTTGATGCGCCCATCCGCCTGGGGATAGTGCGGCGCTTCGGGATGAACGGCCAGCAACGCGCCGGCCTGTTCCGCCGACACCACGGGATTCTTGAAAAAACTGCCGGCATTGCCGATCACGGCCGGGTCGGGCAGTTTGGCCCGACGGATGGCGATGATTGCATCCGAGAGCTGATGCGCAGTGGGTGCGCCCACCCCATGCTCGTCCAGCCAGCGGCGCACGTCGGCATAGCCCTGCACCGGCTGCCACACCCGCGGCAGACGAAAGACCACACGCGTGATCAGATAGCGCCCTGCGGCCGCGCGCTTGAAGACGCTGTCGCGGTAACCGAAAGCACACGCACTGGCATCGAAACGAACCTTCGCCCCGGTGTCGAGATCGACCGCATCGAGGTGGTCGAAACGCTCGCACAGTTCGAGACCGTAGGCACCGATATTCTGGACCGGCGCAGCGCCAACGGTCCCCGGGATCAGCGAGAGGTTTTCCAGCCCCGGCCAGCCCATGTCCAGGGTCCAGCGGACGAAATCGTGCCAGTTCTCGCCCCCGGCCGCCGCCACGCGGACGTCGTCTGCGGCCTCCTCCACCAGCGCGCGCCCCTTGAGGGCCACATGCAGCACCAGCGCGTCCACATCGCCTCGCAGCACGATGTTGCTTCCGCCCCCGAGCACCAGACGCGGCGCGCGTAGCCGACCGTCGGCCGCCGCCGCGACGAGCGTGTCCACGTCGTCCACCCGCCAGTAGCTGCGCGCACGACCAGGCAGGCCGAAGGTGTTGCTGTCATCGAGGGGCACCTGGGCGTCGAACTCGGTCATGCGTCGGGCGGGCTGGCAATGGGAAAGAGGCGATCGTAAGCAATATTGAACACGAATGCGTAAACCACATAGGCGACGACAAGCCCGATGTCAGCCATCAGGGCGTCGAACCACCCCAGGCCGGTCCACAACATGACCACCGGCAAGGTCATCGTCAGCAGGCCCAGCTCGAACCCCAGGGCATGGACCAGCCTCAGCGACCATGGGCGCTTATCGGCGGTGCGCCCGGTCAGGCGAGCCTCCAGCCAGTCGAAGCTGGTGTTGTAGGCGCCGTTCCAGAGCGCGGCAATGAGCGCGATGATGGCGAGCATCCCCACCGAATCGAGCAAGGGCACGTCGCCCAGCCAGGCGAATGCAGGCGAAATGATCAGCAAACCGCCGATTTCGAACAGGGCGATCTGCCGGATGCGGTCAGCGAGGGTACGGAGAGCGGGAGCAGTCACGGGCGGTCGGGCACGAATCGAGCCGGCATCATGACCATAGCCCCGCGATCATGCAAGCGCGCTTGTGCGCCGCAACTTGCCAGTGACAGGCGCTCGGCGCACGCTTCGCCCACCCCACCGCAACGGAGTCAGAGATCATGCAGACCAAGACAAGACAGACCCTCGCCGCACTCACCCTGCTCACCGGCGCGCTGCTCGCGCCATCCATGGCAACGGCGGGCGAAAAGCCGGGGGTGGTCATCCAGATGAGTGAAGCCGATCCGGCCAAATGGAATCTGGCGCTCAACAACGCCAACAACCTGGTCACGGCCATGGGTGGCGCTCATGAAGTGGATGTGGAGATCGTGGCCTTCGGACCGGGCCTGTCCATGCTCAGGGAAGACTCGCCGGTCAGCGAACGCCTGGGCGTCGCGCTGTCCGATGGCGTCAAGCTCGCCGCCTGCGGCAACACCATGAAGAAGATGAAGGTCACCGACGGCGACCTCTATCTGGGCGTGACCGTGGTTCAGGCCGGCGTGAAGGAAATCGTCGATCGCCAGCGGGCTGGCTGGTCCTACGTGCGCCCGTAACACCGAAACAGGGGATGTGGTTGAATGATGCCTTGCGCATCACACGACCACATCCCCCATGGCACGCATCAGGATCGACCTGCCCGAACAGTTCGGCTTTTCCACCGAACTGCCCATCTACCTGAGCCATATCAACTATGGCAATCATCTCGACAACGCCTTGCTGCTGACCCTGGTGTCCGAGGCACGCAGCCGCTTTTTTCATTCGCTGGGTTATCAGGAACTCGACGTCGAAGGTCTCGGCATCGTCGTCTCCGATGCCGCCGTGCAGTACCGCTCGGAAGCCCATCATGGTGAAACCATGCGCGTGGCCATGCAGGCGACGGACTTCAACAAATACGGCTTCGATCTGGTGTGGCAGATGAACGATGTGGCCACCGACCGCGAAGTGGCCCGTGGCAAGACCGGCATCGTCTTCTTCGATTACGACGCCAGGCAGATCGCCTCGGTGCCCTTCGCCTTTGCCCGGCGGGTTGGCGGCACCAGTGCGTAAGCGGATGCGTCGCGCCCTCGGCGTACTCCTGCTGCTCGCCGCGACCGGTGTCCACGCCGGCAAGGCGGACGTCCTCGACGCGCAAGCGCAATGCGATACGCAACGCCAGTGCACCCTGAGCGTCACCGTCCGCCATGCCGACAGCGGCTGGGACCACTATGCCAACGCCTGGATCGTCCGCACGCCTGACGGCACCGTGCTTGCCACACGCGCCTTGCTCCACCCCCACGTGAGCGAGCAACCCTTTACCCGGTCACTGCCGGGGGTGGTCATTCCCCCCGGTATCGAGACCGTGATCATCGAAGCGGTGGACTCGGTTCATGGCTCGGGCGGAACGCGATTCACACTCCCGATCGATTGAGATCACCCGTGTAGGACAGGTGTGTAGGACGCACCGAAATGGTGTCGATTCCGGCCCGAAAAGGTCTCGAATATCACAATCGTTGTGCATTTTTTGCTGCACAACAGCATGACAATTTCGCACCCAAAGACCTCGTAACAACTGGAAAAACTTTGTTTCAACCCCCGCAAGCTACTGTTTCGCAACAATTTTGATTTCATGACATTGGCGTCGACCCGGCGGTTTTCAGGCAACGCCTGAGTCCACACGCACAGTGGCATGCCGCTTGCATCGTGGTGTGCGTCGGGTGGCGCCCCTGCGCCGCCCCAGAGAGCAGAGAGGCATCGACCATGAAACGAAAGCTGTTAGCCATTGCAGTACCCCTTGCACTGGGCTTTGCCAGCAGTGCCAACGCGCTTGTCTATTCCACCTACGACGGTGAAGTGCACCAGACAACCGAATCCGTCTTCGCCGTGGGTGCCGATGCGATGGCCCCCATGACCTTCGACTTTTCCCTGGACACGGCGTCCTACCTGAGCTTCGAGGGCTTCACGTCCATGAGTTCGGTGCTGGTGAGCCTGTCGAGCACCAGTGTGCTCGGTGGCTGGCTGATCACGCCATCGTCCTCGGGATTCAGCTCCATGACTTCGCTTCTGGCCGCGGGCGACTACAGCCTGAGCACCATGGCCTTTGGCGATCCGGGTTACTACGCGTTCGAAACCACCGTGACGCCGGTGCCGGAACCCGAAACCTACGGCATGTTCCTGGCCGGCCTGGGCATGCTGGGCCTGATCGCCCGCCGCAAGCTCGACGCCAAGGCCTGACCCTCCGACACCGGGCGCCTGTCACCCCGCCCGGTGATTGCCGCACGCAGGCACCTCCTGGCCTGACGTGCGGCTTTTCTCATGGGCGTCAGTCCTCGCCCATGGTCTCAAGCTGCTCTTGCACGTCGAGCCAGCGCATTTCGGCCGCATCGATATCGTTGCCCAGCACCGCCTGGCGCTTGAGCAGATCCTGCAGCAAGGCGCTGTCCGGATCGGCGTAGAGCCCCGGATCGGCCAGACGCTCGTCAAGCAACTGTTTTTCCTTCTGCCAGCTGGCGAGCTTCTTCTCCAGCTGCTCAGCCTCCTTCACCAACGGACGCCGGAGCGCCAGCCGCGCCTTGCGATCGGCGGCAGCCTGCTCGCGGTCCGCCTTGCGCTGTGCCTTGTCCGCCGAGCGGTCCGGGCAGGCCGCGTCGGCCAGCGCCTGGGTACGCTGCGCAGCCAGCCAGTCGCGGTAATCGTCCAGATCCCCGTCGAAGGGCTGTATCCGCCCGCCGTCGACCAGCACGAAGCGGTCACAGGTCGCCGCCAGCAAGGCGCGATCGTGAGAGACCAGCACCATGGCGCCATCGAAGTCCTGCAGAGCCAGCGTCAGGGCGTGGCGCATCTCCAGATCCAGGTGGTTGGTGGGCTCGTCGAGCAGTAACAGGTTCGGCTGCTTCCAGATCAGCAGTGCCAGCGCCAGACGGGACTTCTCACCACCCGAAAAAGGGCCGCACGCGCTTGTGACACTCGCGCCCACGGCCACGCCGTCCTTCTCGCCCCGGAAATCGAAGCCGCCCAGATAGTTGCGCAAGTCCTGCTCCCGCGCCGCCGGGTCCAGCCGGGCCATGTGCTGTAGGGGAGACTCATCGGGCCGCAAGGTCTCAAGCTGATGCTGGGCGAAGTAGCCCACCGCCAGCCCTTTGCCATCGCTGCGGCGCCCCGACTGGGTCGAGAGCTGACCGGCAAGCAGTTTGATGAGCGTGGATTTGCCCGCGCCGTTGCGACCGAGCAGGCCGATGCGCTCGCCGGGCCGCAAGGTGAGCTTGATCTGATCGAGCACGGTCTTATCGCCATACCCCACCGCCACGTCCTCGAGCGTGATGATGGGATCAGGGGCTGCCGGCGCTGGCCGGAAACTGAAGGTGAACGGGGTGTCCACATGGGCGGCCGCCACCGTCTCCATGCGCTCCAGTGCCTTGATCCGGCTCTGCGCCTGGCGGGCCTTGGTGGCCTTGGCCCGGAAGCGGTCCACGAACTTCTGCAGGTGCGCACGCTCGCGCTGCTGCTTGTCGAACATGGCCTGCTGCTGCGCGAGCCGTTCGCCACGCTGGCGCTCGAATTCGGAGTAGCCGCCGCTGTAGAGCGTGAGCCGTTGTTGCTCGAGATGCGCCACATGGCCGACCACCGCATCAAGAAACACCCGGTCGTGGGAGATGAGCAGCAAGGTGCCGCGATAGTCCCGCAGCCATTGCTCCAGCCAGATGACGGCGTCCAGATCCAGGTGGTTGGTCGGCTCGTCGAGCAGCAGCAGATCGGAGCGACACATGAGCGCCTGAGCCAGATTCAGGCGCATGCGCCATCCGCCGGAAAAATCCGACACCGGGCGGGCGGCATCCCCTGGAACGAAGCCTAGGCCATCGAGCAGCGCTGCGGCACGCGCCGGCGCACTGTAGCCGTCAATCTCCTGCAGCCGCCCATGCAACTCACCGATACGCTCACCGGCATGGGCCGCCTCGGCCTCGCCCAGCGCCCGTTCGACGTCGCGCAATTCGGTATCGCCATCGAGCACGTAGTCGAGCGCGCTGCAATCGAGCGCTGGCGTCTCCTGAGCCACGTGCGCGATGGTCCAGTTGGGTGGCATGTCGCAATCACCGCGATCGGCGTGCAACTGCCCGCGCAACAGGGCAAACAGACTCGATTTGCCACAGCCATTAGCCCCCGTCAGGCCCACCTTCCAACCGGGGTGGATCTGCAGGGTCGCCTCATCGACGAGGACTTTCGCACCACGGGCCAGGCGCAGGGCTCTGAACTGAATCACTTGGGCAAAACCGTGAAAAAACCGCTATTGTACGGGCTTGTTCATCCAGCCTGACCGTGTCCGCCCATGCCGTTGATTCCCCGCGCCCTGTGCCTCGCCCTGATGCTTGCCGCCAGCGGACATGCCATGGCCGAAGAGCCAAGCAGTGGCGAACTGCGCGCCCAGGCAAAAGCGATTCGCGACGATGCCGAGCGGGCCTTCAAGGTGACCACCTACCATTGCTACGGCAAGTTTCTCGTCAATGCCTGCCTGGATGAAGCCAAGCTCGATCGTCTCGAGCAGGTAAAGGTGGCGCGCGCACTCGAGGCAAAGGCCAGCACCATGGACCGCCGCAAGCGCGTCAAGGCCATGGAGGCGCGGCTACGCAAAACCGAAGCATCCGGCGACACAGCGCCTGACGGCACGCAATGAAAAAACGCCCCGTTCCGGGGCGTTTTTTCTGTTTGGGGCAGGTCAGAAATCGCCGGGTGCCGTGGTGAAACCCAGCGCATCCCAGTCGAGCATGCCCCCGCGGTAGTAGTAGATGTGATCGGCCGGGAAGCCTTCGCGCACCATGGCGTGAATCGCCATCGGGCTTTGCGGACAGACCGGACCATTGCAGAACGCGTACACCTTCTTCGGCGTCGCGCACTTCCAGGCGTCGGCGGACTTCTCGCAACCCAGTTCATCCAGGCGTGTCGCAACCTCGGTGTATGGAATGCCCATCGAGCCGGGGATGGTCTTGGCCAGGTATTCTTCCTGACTGCGCATGTCGATCACCAGCGCATCGCGATCATTCAGCGCGTTGAGGATCTCGATCTCGCCCACCACGGTCACGCCCGGCTCAGGCTCCATCACCTGGATCCAGCCCTTGTTCTTGGCACACGGCGTCATGGTCCGGGTGATGGTCACCTGCTGGCCATTGGCCTTGGTGACCACGAACTCCGTGGTCTCATCAATGATGCGCAGATTCTCCGCAGCGACGGTGCCTGTCGCGAGTGCCAGCGCGGCGGCCAGCATCCAGTGCTTGTTCATGTCTCTCTCCTCTGATGACAGTTGAGTGTTGTTGTCGTAATGGAGAGGCGACTATATAAGCATTTTCTGATATTTAAAACCCCCACACCCCTTTTCCCTTCGATGCGACGCTCGGCGGGTTTCATGTCTTTGAATCTCTGATAAAATTTCGCATCTTTCGCGCCAGCCGGTTTGCTGGCGCTTTGCTTTTTCCGGATTCAGGATTCGCGCAGTGCTTATCGCCAACAACATCACCATGCAGTTCGGGGCCAAGCCCCTGTTCGAGAACGTCTCCGTCAAGTTCGGTGACGGCAACCGCTACGGCCTGATCGGTGCCAACGGCGCCGGCAAGTCCACATTCATGAAGATCCTGTGTGGCGCGCTTGAGCAAAGCGCCGGCAACGTCACCAAGGAAGACACCGAGCGCATGGCCTACCTGCGCCAGGACCAGTTCGCCTACGAAGACATGCGCGTGCTCGACGTGGTGATGATGGGCCATGAAGAGATGTGGGCCTGCATGCAGGAGAAGGACGCCATCTACGCCAACCCTGAGGCGACCGAAGACGACTACATGAAGGCAGCCGAACTGGAGGGGCAGTTCGCCGAATACGACGGCTATACCGCCGAGGCACGTGCCGGTGATCTGTTGCTGGGCGTGGGCATCCCCACCGAGCAGCACAACGGGCCCATGAGCGAAGTGGCCCCCGGCTGGAAGCTGCGGGTGCTGCTGTGTCAGGCGCTGTTCTCCAACCCGGACATCCTGCTGCTAGACGAACCGACCAACAACCTGGACATCAACACCATCCGCTGGCTCGAAGACGTGCTCAACCAGCGCGACTCGACCATGGTGATCATTTCCCACGATCGTCACTTCCTGAACCAGGTGTGCACCCACATGGCCGATCTGGACTACGGCACCATCAAGGTCTATCCGGGCAACTACGACGACTACATGGAAGCGTCCACCCTGGCGCGCCAGCGTCAGACCCAGGCCAATGCCCGTGCCAAGGAAAAGATCAACGAGCTGCAGGAGTTCGTGCGCCGCTTCTCGGCCAACAAGTCCAAGGCCAAGCAGGCCACCAGCCGCCTGAAGCTGATCGACAAACTCAAGCCCGAAGACGTCAAGCCCTCGTCCCGTCAGTACCCGTGGATCCGCTTCGAGGTCGACGCCAAGGACAAGCTGCACCGCCAGGCGGTCGAGATCGAGAACCTCTCCTTCGCCTACGAAGGCATGGAAAAGCCGCTGATCGACAAGTTCAATATCGCCATCGACGCCGGTGACCGGGTAGCCATCATCGGCGAAAACGGCGCCGGCAAGACCACGCTCATGCGTCTGCTGGTGGGTGAGCTCACCCCCCAGAAAGGCAACATCAAATGGGCAGAAAAGGCCAAACTGGGCTACTACGCACAGGACCACGCGGCTGATTTCGATTCCGACGCGTCACTCACCGACTGGATCGCCGAACACGTGCGCGATGGTGGCTTCGAGGGCGAAGACATGGAGACCCTCATCCGCGGCACCCTGGGTCGCCTGCTGTTCTCGGGCGACGAGGTGAAGAAGCCGGTGCGCGTGATTTCCGGTGGTGAGCAGGGCCGCATGCTGTTCGGCAAGCTCATGCTCCAGAGCAAGAACGTGCTGCTCATGGACGAGCCAACCAACCACCTGGACATGGAATCGATCGAATCGCTCAACGCGGGCCTCGAGAAATTCAACGGTACCTTCATCTTCATCTCCCACGACCGGGAGTTCGTCTCCTCGCTGGCCACCCGCATCATCGAGATCAAGCTTGACGGCGACATCATCGACTATCGCGGCACCTACGAAGAGTACCTGTCGAGCCAGGGCATCGAATAAGCGGCCACAGGCAGTCGAAGCCTCATGATCCACGCTGTTCGCCCCGTTGCCAGCCTGCTGCTGGGCATGGCCATCCTGCTCGCGGGTTCCGGCCTCATCGGCACCCTGCTGGGCCTGCGCGGCAGCGTTGAAGGCTTCAGCGGTTTCACGCTCGGGCTGGTCATGTCGGGCTTCTTCACCGGCTACATCGCTGGCGCGTTCACCACCCCGCCGCTGATCCGGCGGGTGGGCCACATCCGCACCTTCACGGCCATGGCGGCGCTCGCCGCGGTGGTCTCCATGCTCTACGGCCTGTGGGTCGACCCCTGGTTCTGGTGGGTGCTGCGCGTTATCAACGGGATCGCCATGGTGGCCATCTACATGGTCATCGAGAGCTGGCTCAACGAGCAGATGCACGAGCAGCGCGCCAAGATCTTCGCCGGCTACATGATGGTCAGCTTTGCCGCTTTGGGCGCCGGCCAGTTTCTCATCGGCGTCTATGGGGCCGACCATCTGGCCTCGTTCGTGCTCGTGGGGGTGTGCTTCACCCTCGGCCTCATTCCGATTGCCCTGACACCCGTCACGCAACCGACCCCGATCGACACCCATCGCTTGCCGCTCGCACATTTGTACCGGGTGTCCCCGGTCGGCTATTTCGCCGGCCTGGTCTCGGGGCTGGTGTCAGGCGCTTTCTGGGGGCTGGCGGCCGCCTTCGCCGCTCATCAGGGACTCGACGATGGCCAGGTGGCGGCCCTGACCGCGGCCGCCATTTTCGGCGGCGCACTCATGCAGTGGCCGATCGGCAAGCTCTCCGAAGGGCGCGACCGACGCAAGGTGCTGGTCGTGGTGTGCGCGCTGGCCGTGCTGAGCGCCGGTGCCATGTTCCTGATCGGGCCGCGTGACCCGATGGGCCTCATCATCGCCACCGGCTGCTACGGCGGCTTTGCATTCTCGCTCTACGGACTGGCTGTTGCCCAGACGCACGACCGTTTTCACCCCAGCGAGGCCCTTGAGGCCACCAAGGCCCTCCTGCTGCTGTCAGGACTCGGCGCCGCCATCGGCCCCATGGGCACCGGGGCACTCATGAGCCTGACCGGGCCCCGGGCCCTGCCGCTGATTCTTGCGGGCCTGTTGCTGGGCCTGGTCGCGCTGACGGTGTGGCGAATCCTCCGGGATGCCCCCGTGGCCGACAACGAGCGCACCGAGTTCATGCCGGTGCACCGCACCTCGCTGGCCGCGACGGACATGGATCCACGCATTCCCCACGCGGAAGACGCCGTCGCTCGCACGGAATGAGCTTCGCTGCCGGGGCATTCCGCTCAGCGCCCACGTCCTGCACAATGCACTCATGAGCCTGACCTCCGACCCCGATCAGCGCCCGCTGCCCACCCGGCCGCGCTCTTGGGCGATCTGGCTCATGCGACGGATCGGCTGGTCGCTGAGCCTGCCTGCGCCACCCGGCCCCCGGTTCGTGCTGATCATGTATCCGCACACCTCGAACTGGGACTTCTTCATCGCCATCGTCGCCCGCTACGCCTCCGGCTGGCCGGTCAAATGGCTCGGCAAGCACACACTCTTCCTGCCCCCCTTCGGTCGCCTGTTCAGCGCCATGGGCGGCATTCCGGTCAACCGGACAACCCCGGGCTCCCTGCTTCAGGATCTGACCCGCTACTGCCAGACCCACGATCACGCCATCATCGGCATCGCCCCCGAAGGCACGCGCAGTCACGTGGCGTGCTGGAAAAGCGGTTTTCATCGCATCGCACGCGCCGCGGACATCCCGATCGCGCTGGGCTACATCGACTACCGACGTCGCACCATCGGCGTACTGGACTACATGCCGGCCTCGGACGACTTCGCCGCCGACATCGACAAGATGGCCGAACGGTATGCCGGCATCACCGGCCGTCACCCCGCCGCTGCGGGCCGGATTGCGGCGCGGTAAGGCAAACGTCCGAACGTTCGGTGCTTGATGTTTGGCGATGAGCCGATATGCTCAAAGTGGTATGAAACATGTATATCGTCCGCTTCTCGGGTCACTGATCGCCCTGGTGCTGTGTGTCGGCATGAGCGGCACGGGTGCCCGTCAGGCCCCGGATGTGCCGGGCGTCGGGGTCGTCGTGCGCCCCGCGCAAAGCCAGCTGGACGAAGAGAGCTTCCAGACCCGCCTGGTCACACGCGCTCTGGCATCGCTGGGCTACGCGATCGAACCCACGATGCGCACGCCCTATGCCGAGGCCCATCAGGCCGTCGCCAGCGGTGAGGCCACTTTTCTGGCCGACCACTGGGATCCGCTGCATGCGCCCTTCTTTGATGCCGCCGGCGGTGTTACCCGCTTGAGCATGGGCGGTACGCTGACCGATCAAGCCGTCCAGGGCTACCTGATTGACCGCAAGAGCGCCGAAGCCCTGGGCATCCGTGACCTCGGGCAGCTGCGCGAGGCCCGTCTCGCGCGCCTGTTCGACGCGGACGGCGACGGCAAGGCCGACCTGGCCGGCTGCAATCCGGGCTGGGGGTGCCGGCAGATCATCGACCATCAACTCGCGGCGTTCGACCTCACCGACACGGTCACACACCACCATGGACCCTATGAGGCGCTCATCGAGCAGGTCATCGAACGGCACCGCAAGGGCCGGCCCGTGCTCTTTTACACTTGGACGCCGTATTGGGTCAGTAGCGTGCTGGTGCCGGGTCGGGACGTGATCTGGCTGACCGTCCCGTTCTCGAGCCGGCCGGGTGACACCGATCGATCGCGCACTGCGCTGCCCGACGGCACCGACTACGGTTTTGCCCTCAACACCATCCGCATACTGGTGAACCGACGCTTCGCCGAGGCCCATCCCGACGCGATGACGCTGTTCAGACTCGTGCGCCTGCCGGCGCGCGACATCTCCGCTCAGAACCTGCGGATGCACCATGGTGAATCCAGTGAGGCTGATGTCGAACGTCATGTCAGCGAGTGGATTGCCCAACACCGTGTCACCTGGGAAGGCTGGCTTCAACAGGCCCGCGCAGCGGCTCCTTGAACCCTCAGGCGCGGATCAGGCGCTTCGCGATCCGCGGCCAGAAGAGATTGACGATCAGGCCCAGCATGAGCAGCACCCCGCCGGCGAAATGCACCGCTTCGAGGCGCTCATCGTAGATCAGCCAGCCGGCGGTCAGCCCCACCAATGGCACCAGCAATGGATAAGGCGAGACCTGACTGGCCGGATAGCGAGACATGAGCCGGCTCCAGAGCCCGTAGCCCAGCAAGGTGGCACCCCAGGCCAGGTAGAGCACGGCGCCAGCGGCGGTCAGGCTGAATCCGGCGAGTGCGGCCCCCATGGCTGCGGGCCCCTCGATCAACCAGGACAGCAGCAGGAACGGAATCGGCGGCACCAGACTCGACCACACCACGAACCCGAGCATATTGACCGGACCATGCCGAGACAGCGAGCGATTGACGATATTGCCCACCGCCCAACTGGCCGCGCCCGCCACGGTGAGCAGGAATCCCCCGAGCGGCATGCTCACCCCGTGCGCAGTGCCGATCAGCATCAGCCCGCCCCCGGCCAGCACCAGCCCCACCAGCTGGCTCGGGCGCCAGGCTTCCTTGAGAAAGACCACGGCAAAGATGAGGGTGAAAAAGGCCTGCGACTGCAGCACCAATGAGGCCAGCCCCGAGGGCATGCCGATGTGGATCGCGGTAAACAGACAGGCGAACTGCCCCACCGCAATCGTCATGCCGTACTTGAGGTAGAGGCTGACGGGCAATCGCGGGGCGCGCACGAACAACAGCGCCGGAAAGGCCGCAGCCGCGAAACGCAGTGCGCCGAGCAGCAACGGCGGCACCTCGCTCACCCCGGCCTTGATGACCACGAAATTCATGCCCCACACGAGCACGACCACCAGGGCGAGCCCGACATCCGCGGGCCGCATGGGCGCGTTCATCGGCGCGTCGCCAGAAAGACGCCGGCGCCGATCATGATCGAACCGGCGCCGCGATTGAGTCGCTGTGCGGCACGCGGTGTGCTCAACAGTCTTCGCGCCCGTGCCGCGCCGAGGGCAATGCTCATCAACGCGAGCATCAGCGCAACAAGACTGAGCCCGAGCGCCAGGATCACGTCAAGCGCGTCGAGTGCGCTCAGGTCCATGAAGGTCGGCAGAAATGCCATGTAGAACAGGATGACTTTCGGATTGGAGGCCGAAATCAGAAAACCCTGCACGAAACCGGCGGCCTGATCGCGACGACTGATCGCCACCGGCGCGTCCGTGACCACCGGTGCTCGCCACAAGCGCACGCCCAGATAGATGAGATACGCGGCACCCGCCCAGCGGATGACGGTGAACACCTCGCCCCACTGACTGGCAATGGCCGCCAGACCGAGACAGGCAAAGAGCAGGTAGAGCATGTCGCTCACCACCATGCCGAGCGACAGGCCCACACACGCCCCCGCCCCGGACGCCAGCGCACGCCCGAGCACGGCAAACACGCCCGGTCCGGGAGTGATGCCGAAGATGAACAGGGCAAGAAAGAAGCTCAACGCGGTGTGCAGGGTCATGATGTCGGTGCGCAATCAATCAGGAACCTTATTCAACGCGCTTGGCGACCACCGGGCCATGATCACATTCGATCTGCCCGACCGGGCCAGTTGGTGATGGCTATCGGCACTCCAGCGCGCCGGACCCGGTCACCACCACGCACTGCATGGCGCCGCACTGGCAGTTGAGCACGCGCGAGCCACTGACTGTATCGATCACGAGCCCCTTGGAGCAGACGCACTCGTCCGGCGCCAATGATGTCTGGGCATGAACCGGCGTGCTGGTACCGGTGGCGCTGAGCGCCAGGAGGCCGATTCCGGCCAGGGTGAGGCAGGCAAGCAAGAGGGCGCGCAACATGGTGAGGTCCTTTCTGGTGGGGCGGCCCTCCAGCCTACGCGGACACCGCCGCTGGCGCAAAATCAGCGGCCGCCTGTCAGGTTTGTCGCACCCATGCGGTCTTAACTCACACTCGGCAACTTCGACTCGGGGTAGCATCGCAGTCATATTCATGCAACATATGCTTGCACTCCGTAACGACCTCCACACGATCCGACGCGACACATGGACTCGATCAACATGGATTTTTCACGCCGCGTGGTCATCCACACGGCGCAGATGGACTGGCAACCCAGTCCTGCACAAGGTGTCTGGCGCAAGCCGCTGGCCCGGGAATTCGCGGAATGCGGCCACGCGACCAGTATCGTTCGCTACGACGCCGGCTCCCGCTTCTCCAGCCATGAACACCCGGGCGGCGAAGAGATTCTGGTGCTCGAGGGCGTTTTCTCGGACGAACACGGGGACTACGGTCAGGGCACCTACATCCGAAATCCCCCGGGCACGAGCCATGCCCCGTTCAGCGAGCCGGGCTGTGTCATTCTGGTCAAGCTCCACCAGTTCGCCCCGGGAGACGACACCCAACTGCGTATCAATACCAAGATGGAAACGTGGCTACCCTGCCACGGCGCCATCGAAACCCAGCCACTGCACGAGTACGGTAGCGAACGCGTCAGCCTGGTGTTCTGGCCGGCCGGCACCTCCCTGAGGCGGGAGCGTTTCCAAGGCGGCGAGGAGTTCTACATCGTGCGTGGTGCGCTCGAGGACGAAAATGGCCAGTACCCGGAGGGCACCTGGGTGCGCACGGCCAACAAGCACGGCCATACACCCCGCGCCACCACCGACACCCTGGTCTGGATGAAGGTCGGGCACCTCGCTCCGTGAATCCGCTGGCCCACCCATGAAAAAGCCCGGCGATGCCGGGCTTTTTCATGGGCCGAATCCGCTCAGGCGGCCAGACCGGTCGACTCGTCCAGCCCCAGCATGATGTTCATGCACTGGATCGCCGCCCCGGAGGCCCCCTTCCCGAGGTTGTCGAAGCGCGCGGCCACCAGAATCTGCTCCTCATGACCGAAGGTGAAAATCTCGGCACGATTGGTGTCGTTGCAGGTGGTGGCCGGCAGGAAGCCGTTGTCGAGCAAGGGCGCAGCGTCCAGCGGCATCGGCTTCACGAAGGTTTCCCCCGCATAGAACTCGCCGTAGAAATGCGCAATATCGGCAGCAGCCACCGGACGCGAGAGCAGGCGCGGCAAGAGCGGCACCGCCACCACCATACCCTGGGCGAAATTACCCACGATCGGCGTAAATAGCGGCTTGTTGGCCATGCCGGTCATGGCCTGCATTTCGGGCAGATGCTTGTGCGCCAGACCCAACGCATAGAAACGCGGGCTCTTCATGTTGTCGCCCAGTTCGCCAGCCTCTTCGTAGCTGGCGATCATCTCCTTGCCGCCACCGCTGTATCCGGTGATCGAATAGGTGCTCACCGGATAATCCCCGGGGACGATGCCGGCGGCCACCAAAGGCGCCATGAGCATGATGAAGCCACTGGCGTGACAGCCCGGCACGGCGACTTTCTGGGCATTCCTGACGCGCTCACGCTGCCCCGGGTTCATCTCGGGGAGGCCATAGACCCAGTCCGGGTTGGTGCGATGGGCCGTACTGGCATCGAGGAAGCGGGTGCGGGTATTACCCGGCGCGAGCAGTGACACCGACTCTTTCGAGGCCGCATCGGGCAGACACAGGAACACCACATCGGCCGAGTTGATGTACTCGGCCTTCACGGCCGGATCCTTGCGCTGGTCATCGGGGATGGTGAGGATCTCGATCTCGTCGCGACCGCTCAGTCGCTCGTCGATCTTCAGGCCGGTCGTGCCATGGCGGCCGTCGATGAACACCTTGTAAGTCATGCTGCTGCTCCGCTGAGGACTCTTTCAAACCCTTATTGTAGGCCTGAACGTGTTACCCGCGCTGCAGCGCCGCCGATCAGGGCACCACGTAGAAGCGATAGACGCGCGGCAGCCCCTGGCGCAGGCGGATCTGGCCGTCCACGGCACGCTCCGGATCGCGGGTGAATACCTGCACGGTGGGCGAAGGTTTGGCCAGCAGCAGATCGGCGTCACAGCGCACGATCCCGCCGGCCAGCTGGACCGACTGACATTTTTTCAGCCACTCGGGGCCGGGCACCGCCTGTGGCTCCGGCGCTGCCGGTCGAGGCGCAGGTGCAGGCACCGGTCTGGCTGGTTCCGGTGCGGGGGGTTTCGTGCGCGTTGCGGGCTTGGGCGCCGGAGGCGCCAGCACCTGGGCCGGCGTCGCTTCGGGCGTCGGCTTCGGCTCAGCCGCGTCGGTCGCCGGTGCTTCTTCGCCACGCACCTTGTCAACGGCTTGCTGAATGGAAGCGCAACCGCTCACCACCGACACGGTGAGTAAGGCAAGCAGGAGACGGCGGGACAACACGAGAGAATGGTGCATGAGGGTATCTGGAACAGGGCCGGTCACGAGAGCTTACGGCACCGGGACGTCAATGTTGAGCCCGGGTTCGCCCTGATCACCCGATTGCTCAACGGCGACCCGTCGGATCCAGTTCGCGAACAGGGCCACCTCGTCACGCATGGGCCCGGGCGCAGCGATCAGCCAGGTGCTGCGGCCCTCAACGCCCTTGCGGCCGCACCCCACGGTCGTCAGGCGTCCCTCTTCGATCAAGGGTCTGATCGTCTCTTCCCGGCCGATGGCGATTCCCTGTCCCGACATCGCCGCCTGGATGACCTGGTCGTAGTGGGAAAAGCGCACCCGCGAGCGCGGCTCGACATCCTCAAGCCCCTCGGCCGCCAGCCAGTGGGACCAGTTCAGCCACGGATAGCCCACCCCTTCGTAGTCGAGCAGCACCTGACCCGGGAGCGTGTGTTCATCGAGTGTGAGCCCCTCGGCCACCGAGGGATGGGCCACCGGAATGATGGTCTCGCCGAACAGGCGCCAGGCATCGGCAGGCGCATCCCGGTCGGCGCAATACCGCAAGGCCAGATCGAGATCTTCATGCAGCAGATCCACCACCCGGTTGGTGGTCGAGATGCGCACGTCGATGTCCGGATGCATGGCCTGGAAGTCACGCAACTGGGGCAGCAGCCACAAGGCGGAGATGCCCACGCTGGCAGTGATATTGACGGTCGGCCGTTGAGGCCGTTGCAGCCGCGCCGCCAGCTGACCGTACTCGCTCAGCCAGACCGCCGACCGTTCGGCCAGGCGCTCACCCGCCTCGGTCAGCGCGAGACTGCGTGTACCGCGGACAAAAAGTTTCACCCCCAGTGCTGACTCCAGCGTTTGCACTTGCCGCGAAATGGCGGACTGACTGAGGCACAACTCCTCGGCAGCCAAGGTAAAAGACAAATGACGCGCCGCACAAAGAAAACCCCGAAGCGGATCAAGCGGCGGCAGGCGAAGCAAGGGGCTATTCATGCAATAAACGCATCCATCCAATGAAAACAAACCGTTTGTGAGCAGCGTAGTCGGTGTTGATACTGGCTTCAAGCCACACGCCGGTGGCCCATGAAGAAAAGGAGCCGACCATGGCCATTCACCTGACCGATACCACCCTCACCCTGCAACCGGGCCGCCCCTTGCTGATGAAGGGCGTCGCCGGTGCACGCATCCAGGTCATGTCGGGCTGCGTGTGGATCACGCAGTACGGCCAGTCGCGCGACTTCGTGCTCAGCGCCGGCCGCGAGATCGAACTGGATCTGCCTTCGCCGGTGGTCATGAGCGCAAACACACTCGCCTGTGTGCGCGTCGAGCTGGCAACAGCGGCGCATCCGGCGCCCTTCTGGAAGCGCCTGCTCAGCTGGTTCGATCCGCGCTGGGGCAGTGCGGCCTCCCGGGATCTGAGCCGTCATTTGCCTGGGGGCGCACTGCGCTGACCGCATCCGTGGCTGTGCCATACTGTCTTGCACCGACACTCACGCACAGCCACGGAGCGTCCATGTTCGAACCGGGCTTCACCCACCGCCAGATCGAGACTTCAAACGCCCGCATCCACGTAGCCCAAGGCGGTTCGGGCCCACCCCTGCTGCTGCTCCACGGATACCCCCAGACCCATCTGATGTGGCATCGGGTCGTCCCTGCGCTGCTCTCCAGCTTCACCCTCGTCTGCCCCGATCTGCGCGGCTACGGGGACAGCAGCAAGCCAGCCGGTCAAGCCAACCACGCCAACTATTCGAAACGCGCCATGGCGCAGGACATGGTCGAGGTCATGTCCGCCCTGGGTTTCGAGCGCTTCGCCATGGCAGGGCATGACCGCGGCGCACGGGTCGGCCACCGGCTCGCGCTCGATCACCCGGAGCGCCTCACCCGGTTGTGCGTGATGGACATCGCGCCCACACTGCACATGTTCGACCAGACCGATCAGGCCTTCGCCACCGGCTACTATCACTGGTTCTTCCTCATCCAGCCCGACGGCCTGCCGGAACGACTGATCGGCAATGACGCCGCCTATTATCTGCGCGAAAAACTGCGTCGCTGGGCTGCGCCGGGTGCACATTTCGACCCGGCCGTAGTCGAGGACTACATTCGGTGCTTCGCCACCGCCGAGGGCATCCACGCCAGCTGCGAGGATTACCGCGCCGCCGCCACCATCGATCTTGAGCATGATCGGGCCAGTCGCGACCAGCGCGTGCGCTGCCCGCTGCTGGTGCTGTGGGGTGACACGGGCTTCGTGAATCGCAGCTATGACGTACTGTCGGTCTGGCGCAACTACGCGAACGACGTGGTCGGCCACACCGTTAGCAGTGGCCATTTTCTGCCCGAAGAGGCGCCCGACGATGTCGCCGACGCCCTGATCGATTTTTTCAAGGAGACCCGATGAGCACCCCTGCCCCCATGACCCTGTGGTACGAGTTCGCCAGTTCATACTCCTATCTGGCCGTCATGCGGGTTCAGGCCGCTGCGGATACCGCCGGGGTCGAACTGCACTGGCGCCCCTTCCTGCTCGGCCCGGTGTTTCTCAGCCTCGGCTGGAACGATTCGCCCTTCAACATCTATCCGCCCAAGGGCCGTTACATGTGGCGCGACATGGAGCGCCTGTGCGAACGCTACGGCTTTCCCTTCACCATGCCCAGCGAGTTTCCGCGCAACGGCCTGCTGGCGGCGCGTGTGGCCCGACTGGGTCAGGAAGAGGACTGGATCGGCCCGTTCTCGCGTACCGTGATGCAGGCCAACTTCGGCGAGGACCGGGACATTGGCGACCCGGATGTGCTCGGCGGCATTCTGGACGATCTCGGCCTCGATGCCGACACCCTCATCCTGCAGGCGCAGTCGGACGACAACCGCAAGGCCCTGCGCGCGCAGGTGGAAGAAGCCACCCAGATGGGCCTGTTCGGTGCGCCGACCTTCGTGGTCGGCAAGGAACTCTTCTGGGGCAACGACCGGCTTGAAGACGCCCTGGACTGGGCGCAACACCATCCGGCGGTTTGACTGCGTTGGGTCAACACGGCCACGGGCCGGCCGTGGTCGAATGATGTTGTCCTGACACCCTGGCCGCCCCCGCCATGTCCTCACCCGTTCACCCGACGCAGCCATCGCGCGTACGCGATCTCCAGTGGGAGGTCCGCTCCTGGGTCGGCGCACGTCTGTGGGCCCAGGTGCTCCTCGGGCTGTTGCTGGGCATCGTTGCCGGCGCCGCGCTCAGCCCCGAAGCGGGCTGGGTCTCGCGCAGCACGGCCGTCAGCGCGGGCGCGTGGCTGGCCGTTCCGGGGCGACTGTTCCTCGCCATCATCGGCATGGTGCTCATCCCCCTGGTGATGGTCTCGATCATCAAGGGCATGCTCGGTGGCGGCAGCATGGCCCAGCTCAAATCGGTGGGGCTGCGCCTGCTGGTGTTCGTGACGCTGACCACCGGCATCGGTGCCGGCCTGGGCGTCGGTCTGGGCCAGTGGATCGCGCCGGGCGCCGCCCTGGCCGAAGCCGATGCATTCACGCCGGCCCAGGTGGCGGCACGTCCGCCCACGCCCGACCTGCCCTCGCTCATCGTCAATCTGGTGCCCGCCAATCCGCAGGCGGCGCTCGCCGAGCGCGACATGCTGGCCATCGTCGTGCTCTCGCTCTTTCTCGGCGCCGCTGCGCTGGTGGCTGACCGCAAGAAAACCGCGCCCTTCCTGGGCGCACTCGACGGCCTGCTGGAAATCTCCATGACCCTGGTGAAGTGGGCCATGTACCTCGCCCCATGGGCGGTGTTCGGACTGCTGGCCGATGTCATTGCGCGCTCCGGGCTGGACGCCGTCGCCAGCCTCACCAGCTATGTGCTCACCGTGCTGGCCGGCCTGCTGGCCTTGATGGTCTTCTACCTGGTCGTGATCGCACTGTTCGCCCGGCGTCATCCACTGCAGTTTCTCAAGGACATCGCCAGTGTGCTGCTGCTGGCCTTCTCCACCTCGAGTTCGGCGGCAGTGATTCCGCTGTCCATCGACACGGCCGTGCGCCAGTTGCACGTGCCCGAGAGCGTCGCCAACTTCACCATTCCCCTGGGCGCGACCATCAACATGGCCGGCACGGCGCTTTATCAGGCGGTGGCAGTGTGTTTTCTGGCGCAGATGTCGGGGGTGGTGCTCTCCCCGGAGTCGCTCGCCACCATCGTGATCACGCTCATCGTCACCTCCATCGGCGCTCCGGGCACACCGGGCGTCGGCATCGTGATTCTGTCGAACATCGTGGCCGGTTTCGGCATCCCCACGGCCGGGATTGCGCTCATTCTCGGCGTCGATCGTCTGCTCGACATGTTCCGCACCACGGTCAACGTGACCGGCGATCTGACGGTGAGCGTCCTGCTCCGTGGCGCCCGCAAGGACTGAGGCAGGCTCGACAGCGTCAGCGTACAATCAGCAGATGCTGATATACCCGGAGAGACGCGCATGCAACGCATTCTGACCGCCCTGACACTGGGTCTGGCCGCACTTCAGGTTCATGCAGAGGTGATCAACATCGATAACGCCGAGTTGCTTCGCCTCCAGGCGGCGGGCGTGCCGGTGGTGGATGTCCGCACTGCACCCGAATGGCAGGAAACCGGCATCGTGCCGGGCAGTCATCTGCTCACCTTCTTCGGCACCGGGGGCCGCGCCGAACCCGCCGCGTGGCTGCGCAAGCTGCAGCCGATCGCCACGCCCGACCAGCCGGTCATCCTCATCTGCCGCAGCGGCAACCGCACGCGCACGATCAGCAACTTCCTGTCCTCTCAGGTCGGCTACACGAAGGTGTACAACGTGACGCGCGGCATCAAGGACTGGATCAAGGACGGCAAGCCGCTCAACAAGGCCGAACAGGCGGCGTCCACCTGCAACTGGGCCAGCACCTGCTGAAACACGAGATCGTGCCACCTGGCACGTTGCAGCGTCATCGCGCTGTCATGACCGCTTGTTTCCATAGGCACCGGGCACCCTGCCCGAGCACCGAGACAGGAGAGACACGGTCATGAAAACCACCTTGATTCGCGCGATGGGCGCAGGCGCACTGGCGCTCGCGACCCTTGCGGCCGGACCGGCCTTGGCCGGCAACGGCTCACACGACGACCACGACAATCGCAGCGATCGCCGCTGGGGCCACCACGACCGCGGGGCGCAGATGGTCTCCGTGGGCGTGCGGCCGTACTACCTGGTGGACCAGCTCGAAGAGGGGCGACTCAAGCACAAGCTTCAGTCCTGCGAGAACCGGCCGGTCAAACCGACCGCCTTCTCCATCGGGCATCGTGGTGCGGCCATGCAGTTCCCCGAGCACACCCGGGAATCGTACGTGGCTGCTGCCCGCCAGGGCGCCGGCATCGTCGAATGCGACGTGACCTTCACCAAGGATCGGGAACTGGTCTGCCGCCACAGCCAGTGCGACCTGGCCACCACCACCAACATCCTCGGCATTCCTGAACTGGCGGCCAAGTGCTCCCAGCCCTTCATTCCGGCCGACCTGGCCACTGGCGCTCCGGCCCAGGCCACCTGCTGCACCTCGGATCTGACCCTGGCCGAATTCCGCGCCCTGCGCGGCAAGATGGACGGCGCCAACCCGATGGCCACCACGCCGGAAGAGTACATGGCAGGTACCCCGTCATGGCGCACCGACATGTATGCAGCCACCGGCACGCTCATGACCCACAAGGAATCCATTGCCCTGTTCAAGCAACTGGGTGTGGGCATGACGCCGGAACTCAAGAGCGCCAGCGTGGCCATGCCGTACGAGGGTGACTACACCCAGGAAGCCTATGCCCAGCAGATGATCGACGAGTACAAGGAAATGGGCGTGTCGCCGCGCAAGGTGTGGCCGCAGTCTTTCAACCTTGACGACGTGCTGTACTGGATCCACAACGAGCCGCGCTTCGGCAAGCAGGCCGTTTTCCTCGAAAGTGTCGATAGCGAAGCCGACGTGCCCGCCGCCATCGCCAGGCTGCCTGAACTGGCCGCCCAGGGGGTGAACATCGTGGCGCCGCCGCTGTGGACGCTGGTCACGGTCGAAGGCACCGACACCATCGTGCCGTCGGACTACGCCGTGGCGGCCAAGGCGGCGGGTCTGGACATCATCACATGGACGCTGGAGCGCTCCGGCACGCTGGTCGACGGCGGCGGGTGGTACTACCAGAGCATCACCGACGCCACCACCGGCCCCGGCGATACCTACCGCCTGCTCGACGTGCTGGCACAGGACGTGGGCATCATCGGCATCTTCTCAGACTGGCCGGCCACGGTCACCTACTACGCCAACTGCATGGGTAAATAGACGACGCAGATGGCCTGAACGCGCCGCGCTCCAAGAGCGCGGCGTTTGCTTTTGTGCACTGGCGCATTGCCACGGGAGACATGCCCGCCGACTATACTGAGGTACTGCCCATCCGCACCCGCCAGCTTCGTGCACATTTTCCTCTCCTACTCATCGCGCTACCGGGATCAGGCCGACGACATCTGCTGTCGCCTTCAGGCCCTGGGGCATGAGGTTTTTTTCGATCACGAGGATCTGCCTGCCGGCATCAGCTTCGACGATCTGATCCGTCAGGCCATCGAATCGGCCGACCTGTTCATCTTTCTGGTGTCGCCCGAAGCGGTCGAACAGGGGCGCTACACCCGCACCGAACTGAAACTGGCCCAGCGCAAGTGGCCCACACCGCACTGGCATGTGCTCCCCGTGATGATCGCGCCCACGCCGTTTGACGCAATTCCGGCCTATCTGCGATCGCTCACCCTGTTGCAACCCGAAGGCAATCTCACCGCCGAGGTGGTGATGGAGGTGGAGGACCGGGTCCGCGCCCACGGAGCGCCCCCGGCCGGACCTGCCGATACAGCCACCGACGCCCGCGATGAGGCGCACACCCCCAAGGACGCCACCGAGGGCGGCTATCGCTCCCTGTCGTTCAGATTCTCGGGGGATGAAATCCGGGGTTTCGCCGTGCATATAGGGCCGGGTGGCGCCCAATCGCCGCCGCCGGCCCTTGCGCTTGACCCGGCGCAGGTGGAGTCAGCCCTCTGGGCTCACGCAACGCCCATTGCGGGCGCGGCGCGGCGCGGGACACCGGGCGCCCCGCCCAGCCGGCTGCCGTCGGGTGCCGACGCGCGCAAGATCGGCCAGACCCTTTACGAAGCGCTTTTCGATTCGATCCGCGGCGAACAGCTGCGTGAGCAGCTGCGGACACTCGATCCTCAACGGGGCGACGGGCTGCGCTTCATCATCGACACCACCGAGGCTCCCGCCCTCGCCCGTCTGCCCTGGGAATTCCTCTACAGCCCGAGCGATGACGACTTTCTTTTTGCCGACCGGCTCAAACCGGTCGTGCGCTGGCTCGATGTGGATGCACCGCCGCCGAGTCTGGCGGTGGCGCCGCCGCTGCGCATGCTCATGGCGGTCGCGGCCCCCGCGGATCGGCCCGAGCTGGCGGTAGGCACGGAGCTGGCCCACCTGGACAGTGCGCTGGCCGAACTGGCGGCCGCCGGCGTGCTCGAAACCACGCGGCTGGAACATGCGTCGCTCGAAAAGCTCGATGCAGCGATGCTGGAGCATCAGCCACACGTACTGCACTTCATCGGCCACGGCGATTTCGTCGGCGACGACGGCGTGCTGCTGCTTGAATCCGATCGCCCGGGCGGCCCGGCCGAAGCCATCGCCGGGCGCCGGCTCGCCGTGCTGCTGCGCAACTACCGATCCCACCTGCGCCTGGTCTTCCTGAACAGCTGCATGGGCGCCGCCAGTGCGCAAGGCGATCCGTTCGGGGGGGTTGCTCAGAGTCTCATCCGGCGGGGCATCCCTGCCGTGATCGCCATGCAGTTTCCCATCCCGGACGATGCCGCCATCGCACTGGCACGGCATTTCTATCGCTATCTGGCCGCCGGGCAACCGGTGGACGCGGCCCTGAGTTCTGCCCGCGCCTTTCTGTACGCTCGCGGCTTTGCGGTCGAGTGGGGGGCACCCGCACTGCACATGCGCTCGCCCGACGGCCGGCTGTTCGACCTCAAGCAATCGAAGTTGCCCCCCACCGCGGCGGCGCCTCAGCCCATGGCGCCACCCGCCGCCACAGCGCCCGCGCCGGCACCATCGCCGGTCGTCCCACGATCAACCTCCCGCCTGTGGCTCGTGGGCGGCATCGTCGTCGCCCTGGCGGGCGCAAGCATCGCGGCTTGGCTGCTCATGTCCCCGGCGAGCGAAGACACCGGGGTCGATCCGGGATCGCAACCCCCAGTGATCACCCCCCCACCACCGCCTCCACCACCGCCGCCTGTGGTGGAGCCCCCGATGAGAACGCCGGCCGAGCTGGCTCAAGCATCGATTGATGCCGTCATCGCGGACCTGGAAAACAAGCAGCTGGCGCGCGCCGAGGCCACACTGGCCACGCTGCTCGACGCCGAGGACCCCGCCGTGCAGGCGACCCTTCGCGGCCCGAGTTACGGGACACTGCTCGATGCGCTCGATCAGGCCATCGATCGGGCAGACGCCAGCGGAAACGCACTCGAAGCCGAGCGGCTCAGCGCGCTGCTGAGCCGCTTGTCGCCGGATGAACCCGTGATGGTCCCTGACACGCCAGCCCTTCCGCCCCCGGCACCGCTGACCGCCATCCTGAAGCAGCTCGACACCGGCGACGCCGACGGCGCCATCGCCCAGCTGGAAGCGCTCAGCGATACCACCGTGCAAGAGTGGAACACGAGCCTGAGCGACGACACTCACCAGGCACTGGTCACCTCGGTCGCAAATGCCGCTTCGGACGCTTTAAGGATCGGCAACCAGGCACTCGCCGAACGTGCGATTGCTCAGCTCAGGCGTATCGAACCATCGGTCGACTGGCGCATCGATCCCCCAGCAGCCGCCGCGCCACCGGACGATCGCCTCTACCACGTACGTCGCGGGGACACCTTGTGGAGTCTGTCACAGCGCTTCCTCGGTGACGGGCGGCAATGGCCGGTGTTCATGGAGATCCACAACGAACGTGTCTCGGTCGGCAGGGGCGGCGATCTCATTACCCACCCGGACAAGCTCACCGTGGGTCAGCGCCTGCATCTGCCCGAACGCTACGATCCGTTGGGGCGGGCAATCTACGAATACCGGGTCATGCCGGGTGACACCCTGTCCGGCATTGCCTGGCGGGTCTATGGCGACGCCAGCCTGTGGCCGATACTTGCGCGGGACAATGCCGCCACCATCAGTCATCCCGACCTGCTGTTCGTCGGCCAGACGCTGACATTGCGCCCGACCCCGGGTGATGATTGACGAGGCCTGTTTGCAGAAGAATCGACAGGTGAGCCATCAAGTCTGCCGAAAGCTCGCCGATAAAATGCCAATGGAATCGTGCAGGGAGTTGCAATGAACGAAGTGCCGCTGGAACCGGTCAAGGTCGCCGCACCCTGGATGGATGAACGCTCGCACGGCATGCTGCGCGAGTTCTTCCGCGTGGGCTGCAAGGCGCGATGCGTTCTGGTCGAGCCCGAGCGGGCGCAAGCGATCATCATCGACGTGGACCGTGGCGATGCCACCCGTCGCCTGCAAGAGGCCCGGGAGCGCTGGCCCGGTGCGCCCGTCATCGAACTGAGCGTGAATTACACGGACCAGGCCCTGTTCGTGCGCAAACCCCTGCGCCCGAAAGGCATGACCCGAGCGCTGCTGAGCGTCCGCCGACGGCTCAAGCTGGTCAACGACCCGGTCGTCGAGTCGGTCAGCGACGCCCGTACCCCACCGCCGCCTCACGAGGGCTCTGCCAGCTTCAAGCCGCGCGGTCCGGTGCCCGAACCAGGCACCGAATCCCTCTATGTCGGCCAGGGCGCCAATCTGGATCGGGGCGCGCCTGAAACCTGGACGCGGGCGCTCTACGACCCGGCGCTGTTCCTGCAAGGCTTTCTTCAACAGGCCGTCACGCTGGCCGAAGAATCCGGCCAGGCGGTCACGGTGACCGGCGTTTGGGGCCAGTGGCGCATCCCGCCCACGAATGGCCCCATCGACATCAACATGCCCGACCACCACCTGCGCTCCCTGTGCGTGGTCAATATGAACGAAAAGGAAGTGCGCCTCGCGCTGGCCGATGACAGTGAGCCACTGACCTGCATGTCGGACCCGATTTCCCGGGACGCCTTCATCTGGAAGGTCACGCTCCTGACCGCCCGTGGCCGGGTGCCGCTCGGCACGCCCCTGGGCGCCCCGGTGTTCCTGCGTCACTGGCCCGACCTCAACGAGTTGCTGGTCCCCCCGGACGCCATGCGCATCGCGGCCCTGTGGCTGAACCACCCGATTGACCTCATCTCGCTGGCCGAACGGCTCGATATCCCCCAGCGCCATGTCTTCAGCCTGTACAGCGCGTGCAGCGCCATCGGACTGGCCGGCCCGGCGCGACGCGCGTCCGACGGCCTGGTGGACGCACCACAGGTCGACGGGCGCGGCATGCGCGGGCTGATCAACCGTCTGGGTGAAAAGCTGGGCCTCGGCGCCCAGACCGAATCAGCCTGACACGCCCGCCAGCCCGCGCCTACTGGATGCGGAACAGCTGGGTCACCTCACGCTGGTTGGTGGCCGGATCGATGATGATCACATCCATCCGGCGTCCGTCTTCGGAGACGGTAAAACGGGACTGGAGCGTATAGCCGTTGTAGAGATAGGTCGTCTCGCCCTGACGACCGTTGATGACCCCCGTCCCGGAGACGAAGCCGTCCGGCACCTGCCCGCGAAATTGCAGCTGGTTCCCCTGCTGATAGACCTCATGGACACCCCCTTCGACATCACGCCACATGCCCGTGAGGTTGACGGGCATGGCGGGCGCCGCGGCTGACGATACCGGCACGTCGGCACCCGAGCCGTCGACGGCAGGCGGCGAGCCGGCCCCCGGCATCGACACATTGCCGGGCGCATCGATCACCATCGGGTCGTATCCACTCCCGTCCTCCACCAGGGCAACGATCACCACCACGAACGCAAGCGCAGCGCCGATGAGCCATTTGCGTCGCGACGCCGGTGCGGATGCAGGGGGCACCGCGTCCGGTGCCGGCGCAGGCGGGACGGGCTCGGGCAGATCCAGGGTCTTGCGCAGGGAATCGACCAGTTGCGACACGTCGAAATCCCATCGCTTGTCCGCCAGTTCGATGGCATTGCGTCGCGCCAACGGCTCCAGGTCGTCGGGCAATTGCGCCGTGGTCGGCATGTCGGCCCCTTCGACCAGCACCGGAATCACCCGAACATCCTTGCGCCGCAGCGCGGTGGCGATTTCAAGCCGGGTGTAGTCGTTCGGATCGTCCAGCCGCCGTGAGCCATCAGCGTGTGCCGCATCGACCCAGCGCGGGCCAATGACCGCGATCAGGACCCGGCATGCACGCAGTGCCCGGTCAATGGCATCGACAAAGTCCACACCCGGCTCGATGGTCTCCACATCGCGAAAGATCGGCACCTCCGGCAGATGTTCCTTGAGGTGATCCGTGAGCCGCCCAGCGGCGCTCTGGCTGTCCTGCCGGCGGTAACTGACGAAAATTCCCTGCTCCATCTCGGCTCCGGTGCATGTGTCCTGCCTTCAGTCTGGCACGCGATGCGTTCAAACTCCATGCGCATTCAGCAGGCTCCGCCGTCATGATGGCACCGGTACAACACATGCCATGTCACACTCCGTCAAATGCCGGGCACGAGGTTGAAGCCCAGTGCCCACCCAAGCATACTGGCGACTGATCCCCGACAGACCCGGATGACAAGGGCAAATGCCCTGTCGTCGCCTTCCGCCGCAAAGGAATCCCCAATGCCCGGCCTCCGCCTGCTGAGTGCTGCGACCCTGATCGCACTGCTGACCGCCTGTACCGCGAGCAACCCGCCTCGTGCCGATGTCGACCCCGACGCGGCCGGGGCCGAGACCACCGAACCCAGCCCCGCCCCCGAGGCGAGCGCGCCGGATGAAACCGGCGCGACCCAGGCGGGCGACAACGGCCAGGGTCAAGGCGCTGCACAGCAGATTTTCTACACCCAGGCGGAATATGAAGGCATGACCCGCTGCGTCGAGATGGCCGACATCTCCATGCACTCGGCCATTCGCAAGCGGGGCGGCATGGCCCTGACCGACGCCAAGAACATCTACCGTACCCAGCCGGATCCGGAGATGCGCATGGCGATTGTCGAGCAGGTCTATGGCGACAGGATCCAGAACACCTGGGACTACACGGTGCGGCACTTCCAGCGGTGCGCCATCACCACGGCGCAAGTACCCCAGGAGCGCCTGCAAATGGCCAGCTATTGCATGCAGCGCCAGATGATTGGTGACCTGAGCTACTCATTCAAGGCCAGCGAGCGCCCGGTGAGCGATGCGTATGCCTATTTCGCCAACTTCAAGAGCCCGGTGGTCAAGCAGATCATCGATGCGGTCTATGCCACCGACGTGTCGAAAGAAGAGGTCAAAGCGCAGCTGTGGACAGGCTGCATGGCGCCGATCACCGGCTGAATCCGCGGCCACGCCGACGGTGCCGGGCGATGCCCACCGTCAACAGCCCGGCCAGCATCAGCGCATAGCTGGCGGGCTCGGGCACTGCCGTCACAACCACATTCTGCAGCAGGGAATCACCTGACACCGTCACCCCTTGAGGCACGTACAAGGTGAATTCGCCGGTATGGGAAAAATCCACCACGCCGGCCGAGGCCAGCAGTTCCGCGCTCGTGCCTGACGAGAAGCTTCCGGGCTCGGCAGTGACGAGCCCGAGCAGGTTGCTCGAGAAGATGTAGCTTTGCACCGGGTCGACTTCAAAACTCAGGCGCACAATCCCCTCAAGCGACGATGCAGCATCACTCACAACCACCTGAGTTGCGCCAGCGTAGGCCGGATCTACCGTCTCGACACCGCCAGCCTCCTCCGTCGCCAGACTGGTCAGCACCGCCACCGGTTCATAGGTGGCAGTCGCCTTGCTCATGATGAACGCCAGCTGCGACTGGTAGATTGACTGGGTGAACGGGATGGCCGTGAAGGTGGTGGCCGTGATGTTGCCCGCCAGTGAAAGCGTCGGCAGGCCATCCAGTGCGGTGAAACTGCCGTCGAACCTCAATTCGGCGGTCACCGTGAATGGCCCCGTTGCTCCACTGAATGTCACGGGCGAAGTCACACTCCCGAACACTGACGAACCGATGGTATCGGCCGTATTGAACGTGCCGCTGCTGGGAAGCTCGAATTCTGCATAGCCCTTGATGACGCCCCGGTCCGCATCAACACTGATGCTGGTCACGGAGTCATATCCATGCACGGTGCTCACACGCTCGCGCGCGGCATTAAGTTCGATCAGACCTGACGCCGCGTTGGCCACTTCGCTGTCATCGGCCGCCACATTGGATGGTCCGCGCACGGCGGAACCAGCCGCACCGGCCAGCAAGGGAGATACCGTCAGAACGGTCGCGAACAGGGTTTGAAAGAGACGGCGCATGAGATACCTCTGGATGCTGTGGCCCATGATTGACTGATCACCCGATGCGAAACGCAACTCGGCAATCCTCGGGGAATGACCACAGCATGGCATCGCTGCGCGCGAGCGTCTACCCCTCGGGCGCGTCTCCGCAGGACCGTTGAGCGAACCAGCGACCGGCCGCCACAATGCCCCCGAACGCTCAGGTCAGCAGCACGTACCAGGCAAGGCAGAGCACCGCGACCAGCACGAAGACCAGCGCAAAGGGTCGCCGACGCTCCGCCGGGCCCGCAAATCCGATCCCCGTCGCGCCCTTCCCGCTCATACGGGCGCGAGCCTCATCCACACGCTGTTTGGCCGCCTTGAGATCGATGCCTTCAACGCGCCGGACGATCTTGATGGCCTCGATCACCCGACCGCGAGCCAGAGCCGCCGCTGCCGCCGAAGGCAATCCGTGCGCCGGGCTCGATGCCCGGTGGCGCTCCGATGCATGAGCATCAGAGGCACCGGCATCGATTTCGCCCCGCTGGTAGCGCTCCACCAGCGATTTGGCCTCTGCCAGGCCCAGTCCGGTATCGGCCCGCACAAGGCGAATGGCATCGATCAGATGACCACGCTCAAGCGCGGCCACCGCTTCCGGGCAGACCCGGTGATCCATTGCGGCCCTCAACCCAGCAACGGCGCCAGCCAGCGACGGGCCGCGTCGATGCTCATGCCGGTGCGATGCGCCCAGTCGGCGAGCTGGTCTTCGCCGATCTTGCTGATGGCGAAGTAGTGGCTCTCCGGATGGGCGAAGTAGAAACCGCTCACCGAGGCCGCCGGCGTCATGGCCATGGATTCGGTCAGCCCCATGCCCGCATTGGCGGGCACATCGAGCAACTGGAACAGCGCAGCCTTGACCGTGTGGTCCGGACAAGCGGGGTAGCCCGGCGCCGGGCGGATGCCGCGGTAGTTCTCCTTGATGAGATCGTCCTTGGTCAGGTTTTCGCCCCAGGCATAGCCCCAGAACTCCTTGCGCACGCGCCAGTGGAGCCATTCGGCACAGGCTTCGGCGAGACGGTCGGCGAGGGCCTTGAGCATGATGGCGTGATAGTCATCATGGGCCGCCTCGAACTCGGCCAGCTTGTGTTCGATGCCGATGCCGGCGGTGACCGCGAAGGCGCCACACCAATCCTTGACGCCCGAGTCCTTCGAGGCGACGAAGTCGGCCAGGCACCAGTGCGGCTTGCCGCTCGGGCGCTCGTGCTGCTGGCGCAGACCGTACCAGGTCATGATCGGTGTCTGACGAGACTCATCCTCGAAGAATTCGATATCGTCGCCCACCCGGGCGGCAGGAAAGATGCCGAACACCGCCTTGGCCTGCAGCCACTGCTGAGTCACCAACTGGCCCAGCATGCGCACGGCGTCATGGAAGACCGAGTTCGCCGTCTCGCCGACCACCGGGTCGGTCAGGATCTGCGGGTACTTGCCGGCCAGATCCCAAGTCTGGAAGAAGGGGCCCCAGTCGATGTACTCAACGATATCCTCGAGGGCCACGTCAATGGCCATCACGCCCTGGGTGTTGGGCTCGACCGGCTTGTAGTGCGCGAGTTTGAGTGGATCGAAGGCATTGGCACGCGCCGCCTCGAGCGTCACCAGCTGCACGCCCTTCTTGTTCGCGTGCTGCTGGCGGATCTTGTCGTAATCGGCAGCCAGATCTTCCTTGAATTTCGCGCTTTGCCCTTCGGAGAGCAATGCGGTGACCACACCGACTGCACGCGAAGCATCCGGCACATAAACCACCGGCTCGTCGTAATGCGGGGCGATCTTGATGGCCGTGTGGGCACGGCTGGTGGTGGCACCACCGATGAGCAAAGGCACGTCGAAACCCTGGCGCTTCATTTCGCTGGCCACATGGCTCATCTCTTCGAGCGAAGGCGTGATGAGCCCGGACAGACCGATGGCCTGGGCACCGTGTTCCTTAGCCGCGTGCAGGATCTTCTCGGTGGGCACCATCACGCCCAGATCGATCACCTCGTAGCCGTTGCAACCGAGCACCACGCCGACGATGTTCTTGCCGATGTCGTGCACGTCGCCCTTCACCGTGGCGATGACGATCTTGCCCTTGCTGGTCGCGCCGGTACGGGCCTTTTCTTCTTCGATGAAGGGGATGAGATGGGCCACGGCCTGCTTCATCACGCGGGCGGATTTCACCACCTGCGGGAGGAACATCTTGCCCGCGCCGAACAGGTCGCCCACCACATCCATGCCGGCCATCAGCGGCCCCTCGATCACCGACAGGGGCGGCTTGCCTTCGGCGGCGAGCTTGGCGCGCACCTCTTCGGTGTCTTCGACGACGAATTCGGTGATGCCCTTGACCAGCGCATGCTTGAGGCGCTCTTCGACCGACTGCTCGCGCCAGGTGAGGTCCGGCCCGGTGTCCTTGGCGGCGCCGGCCTGCACGGTCTGGGCGAAGTCAACCAGCGCCTCGCCGGCGCCCGGGTGGCGGTTGAGCACCACGTCTTCGACCTTCTCGCGCAGCGCGGGGGCCAGATCGTCATACACGCCAAGCATGCCGGCATTGACGATACCCATGGTCATGCCCGCCTTGATGGCGTGATAGAGGAATACGGTATGGATCGCTTCGCGCACCGTGTTGTTACCGCGGAAGCTGAACGACACATTCGAGACACCGCCCGAGGTCTTGGCGTGGGGCAGATTCGTGTGAATCCACTTGAGCGCCTCGATGAAGTCGACCGCGTAATTGTCGTGTTCGGCAATGCCGGTGGCGATAGCGAAGATGTTCGGGTCGAAGATGATGTCTTCGGGCGGGAAGCCGATGCCGGTAAGCAGGTCGTAGGCGCGTTTGCAGATCTCGATCTTGCGGGCGTAGGTATCGGCCTGGCCGGTTTCGTCGAAGGCCATGACGATTACCGCCGCGCCGTACTGACGGCACAGGCGGGCCTGACGGAGGAATTCTTCTTCACCCTCCTTCATGGAGATGGAGTTCACCACCCCCTTGCCCTGGATGCACTTGAGACCGGCTTCGATCACGCTCCACTTGGACGAATCGAGCATGATCGGCACACGCGAGATGTCCGGCTCGGAGGCGATGAGTTTGAGGAACTTCTCCGTGGCCGCCAGCGAATCGAGCATCGCCTCGTCCATGTTGATGTCGATGATCTGGGCGCCGTTTTCCACCTGCTGGCGGGCGACCGACAGGGCGTCGTCGAAACGCCCTTCGAGAATCATCTTGGCGAATACGCGAGAGCCGGTCACGTTGGTCCGCTCGCCCACGTTCACGTACAGCGAATCCTCGCCCACATTGAAGGGTTCCAGACCCGACAGGCGCAGCTTCTTCTCCACCGCCGGCAGCTTGCGCGGGGCCACGTCAGCCACGGCTTCGGCAATGGCTTTGATGTGGGCCGGGGTGGTACCGCAGCAGCCACCCACGATGTTGAGCATGCCGTGCTTCGCCCAGTCCACAATCTCGCCGGCCAGCGCCTCGGGGGTCTCGTCGTACCCGGTGGGCGACAAGGGGTTGGGCAGGCCGGCGTTGGGGTGGGCGGACACATGGCAGTCGCACACGCGGGAGAGTTCCTCCACGTACTGGCGCAACTCCTGCGCGCCCAACGCGCAGTTCAGGCCGAAGGAAATCGGCTGGGCGTGGGAGAGTGAATTCCAGAAGGCCTCGGCCGTCTGGCCGGAGAGCGTGCGACCGGAAGCGTCGGTGATGGTGCCGGAGATCATCACCGGCAGGCGACGACCGAGGTCAGCGAACAGCTTTTCAACGGCAAAGACGGCGGCTTTGGCGTTCAGCGTGTCGAACACGGTCTCGATCAGCAGCAGGTCCGAGCCGCCTTCCATGAGTGCCCTGGCCGCGTCGTAATAGTCGTCGACCAGCGCATCGAAGGTGATGTTGCGAAAGCCCGGGTCGTTCACATCCGGGGAGATGGACAGCGTGCGCGAGGTCGGGCCGAGCACGCCGGCACAGTAGCGCGGCTTGTCGGGGTTCTTTGCGGTGTACTCGTCGCACAGTTCGCGCACCAGACGTGCACCCGCCACGTTGATTTCGTAGGCGACCTCGGACAGCCCGTATTCGGCCTGAGAAACGCGGGTGCCGTTGAAGGTGCAGGTCTCGATGATGTCGGCGCCGGCCTCGAGGTAATCGCGGTGGATGCCGCGGATCACGTCCGGCCGGGTCAGCACCAGCAGGTCGTTGTTGCCCTTGAGGTCCTTGTCGTGGTCCGCAAACCGCTCACCGCGGTAGTCGGCTTCGGCGAGTTTGTGCTGCTGGACCATGGTACCCATGGCGCCGTCGAGAATCAGAATGCGCCTGGCGAGCAGGTCGGTCAGTTCGGCAGTACGGTCGGCTTGCATCAATCATCCTTTGGGTAAAGCTTGGCGCCACGCAAACAAAAACGGCGCGGCAAACCGGTAACAGTTTGCGAGCGCCGTTGTTCGTTGCTGAGCCTGGCCCCGGGATCACAGCCCACCACGGGTCGCAGCGCTCCTCAGCAGGTTGCTGATTTTACTGGGCTTGAGCCGTGGTGTCGAGGCCGCAACAAAGACACCCACCGGCGCGGTCAGAATAAATCCGCTTTCAATTCAGCACCCGAGACCTCCGGCATCTGCATAGCATCTATGAGTTCTGCCCAACCCGATGGAGTTCTTACATGAAAACGATGATCACTGCCGCCCTGCTCGCAGCCCTGAGCCTCACGGCCCAAGCCGCGCCTGAAGTCCATTTCATCGAGCCCGCCGATGGTGCCACCGTTTCGAGCCCGCTGCGGGTCGAAATGGGTGTGAGCGACATGACGGTTCAGCCGGCCGGAAAAATCGTGGAAGGCACGGGTCACCATCATCTGATCATAGACGGCGAGCCGGTTGCCGCCGGCACGCCCGTCCCGGCCGACGAGCAGCATCTGCATTTTGGCAAGGGCCAGACCGAGACGACAATCGAACTGGCACCGGGCAAGCACACGCTGACACTGCAATTTGCCGACGGCCTGCATCAGTCCTATGGCCCCGCCATGAGCAAGACCATCGAAATCACGGTGGAATAAGCGCCACTCAGGACGCCGCGCTGCCGTCCTCATCCGGGGAAATGGCTTGACCGGCTGCGGCCGGCGTGGCCAGCAGTCGATCGATGGCGTCCTGAATCTTTCCATTGGGCTGGCGCTGCATCCAGTCGTTCGCTTCCATGAGCAGGGGTTCGATCTGCTTCGCGTCGAGCGGCTCCTTGCCCAGCAAGTCGAACAGCGCCAGCGCCGTGTTGTGAACCTCGGAGCCGGGCTCGGCCGCCACCTGGCACACCATCGACACCACCATGAGGTCGGTCAGGTGCGCCTCGCAGAACCAGGGCTGACCAATGGCTTCAAGGGCGATCAGAGCGGGCAACTCGGTCGTCGTTCGTTTCTTGACGCCAAGCGGCAGCAGTTTGCGGCGCTTTTTCTTCATGCAGGCGACTACGGCATGTCACCGGAAAAGCTTTAGCACTGGATCCAGAACTGGCGCCAGCATGTTGAAATACCTGTCGAAATACTTAACATCGGAAACCAGCCCACGGCTGTCACCTGCACGTAACTGCCTATAACTTTTTAACAAATTGAAACTGGTGCGCTGTTTGCTTGTAAGCATCTGATGAGACCGATCACCCAGCACCCACTCCGCGACATCCTCGCCATTCTGGCAGGCGCATTCGTTTGCGTCGGGATCGCGATGGCCACCGAGACGCAATCGTCACCCGAAGTCGCGTTCTCGGAGGGTGTGGAACAGGCCCCTCGTGTGAGCGGCCTCACGGTCGAGGACGTCGATCTTGGCTTGGCATCCAATGACCATGTCCGGAGTCTGGTGAGCGAGGTGACGGAAACCGGTCAGACCGGCATGATTCGTCTTCAACTGGACAAGCCCGCCCCCGCAGCGCCAGACACCCTTTTCTACGACCGCTCCGAGGTCGAGCAACGCGCTGCTGCGCTCAGAGCCCGAATCTCGACCTTGCTCGGCAAGAACGCGCCAGACGAGAAAACCTCAGAAGAGCGCGAGCTTGAACTGCAGCAGGAAATCGAGCTGGACAAGAGCTATGAGAGTGCCGGCAAGGGGCACGCCCAGAGCGGCAACGGCAAGCACGCTCAATCGAAGGGCAAACCGGGTACGGTCAAGCTCCGGTTACTGGAGCTCGCCTTCATCGTCTGGGATTTCATCACTCACCCGCTGACGATCTTCATCGTTGTCACAGCCGGCCTGATCCGTCTGACCGTTGCCATTTACCGGATCTCCGGCGACAAGTCGAAACGTCGTCACTCACATCGAAAGTCGAAGCGGACCCAGCAGTTCACCCCGGTGACCGAGTACGAAAAGCGGGAAGAGCGCCGCCGACAGCGCCACTATTCGACGCACCGCAGAAGCCATCGCCGCCGCAGCTGGCTCAGCCGGATCGGCTCTGCCTGAGCACGCTCATTCCATCCAGAAGCGTTCCAGATTCTCCAGCCCCCAGTCCTGGGCTTGCTCCACACCGGCAATTTCCTCCCGGCAGGCCGGTGAGGCCAGATCGAACACTTTCTGTTCGATGGGTGCGTTGCTTCGAGCAGAAAAGAAAACGCGGATCTTCGGCTTGAGCATCGACACTTCGTTCTGCTCGATCACCACACCCAGTTTGTCCGTTTTCGTCCGCACCAAGGCACCGATCGGATAGATGCCGATGCTGCGCACGAAAGCCTTGAAAATGGTTTCGTCGAAGTGCCCCTTCCAGGAGGCCATGCGCTTGATCGACTCGGCCGGGTCCCACCCCTGTTTGTAGGGCCGGTTCGACGTCACCGCGTCATAAACGTCGCAGACAGCCCCCATGCGCGAGAGCAAACTGATCTGGTCGCCCTTGAGTCCCTTCGGATATCCCGTTCCATCGACCTTTTCATGATGATGCAGGGCAATGTCCAAGGTCCCCTGGGTCGCCTCGCCGGAATCGCGCAACATCTTCCAGCCCGCCTCCGGGTGCAGCTTCATGATGGAATATTCATCGTCGGTGAGTTTGCCCGGTTTGTTGAGCACCTCGAGCGGCATCACGGCTTTGCCCAGATCGTGCATCAGACCACCGATGCCGGCCTCCTTCACCAGATGTGGGTCAAGATTCAGTTGCCGGGCCAGTGCGACCATGAGCGCGCAGACCGCCACCGAGTGCATGAAGGTGTACTCGTCATGCGTCTTGATCCGCGCCACGCTGATGAGCGCACTGGGATGACGAAACACTGAAGCGGAAATCTCCTCGACCAGCGGCATCGCATCGCCCGCCTTGACCACCTTGCCCATGCGCGCATCATTGAACATGGAGGCGATCTCGTTCTTGGCCATGGAGCACAGCTTCCTGGCCTGAGCCACCTCGGCCTGCATGCTGGGCTTCTTCACTGCGGCGGGTGCGGGCGCAGGAGCCTCCGCCGGCGCCACAGCCTCAGGGGCTTGTCTGGGCGGATCGGAACGCGGGGTCGCCGACGCAGGCGATTCGGCCGCCAGGTCCGCCCCTTTGTCGGTATCGATCCACACTTTCTCGATGCCGTGATCGCGAATGGTGCGCAGATCATCCGCCGACTCAAGCAGGAAGGCGTTCTGCACGAACGGATGCTTGAACCAGGACACGCCGAGTTTGTGCAGGTACATCCCCAAGCGGAGCTGGCTGGTGTGAATTTCCTTGATCATACGGGCCTATTGGGGGCGTTGTTTTCTTGTGGGTCTGTGAGGCGTCGTTTGTACCTTATCGGCACTGCATGCGCCGGCCTTGAGGCCGGATGCGAACGCCTCGCTGTCCAGCCACGGCGCCCGTTGTCGGCGCCACACGGGCGCCCAGTCCCCGAACACAAACCCTAACCGCGCTGCTCGCTCTCATAGCCGGTCCGGGTCACTGCACCCGACGCATCGAAGAACACATTGAAGAATTTCGATTCAGACGGCATGCGATCATCCACAAGCCAGTCCCAGACTTCTTCGCCCTTGTTCGGATAGGCAAACTGCCGCGCCGGCTTGCCGATCAGCCGCCGCACCTGCTGCTGGCTCATGCCGGGCCGGATCTGCGCCCGACGCGCCTCTGTGAACACCTGCTCAACCTGCTGGATAACACCCTGAGCGTCGATGGTGAGGTGATAGCAGGTCACCCCGGCCGGCTGCATCGAATACTCCCAGATCACCGTACCATCATCATTTCGCCACTCGATCCCCGGCGGCCCCATGTGCTCCTGTACCTCGCTGCGGTGGGTCACGCCCGGCCGGATGTCTTCGATGAGGTAGCGTTCACACCCTCCGAGCCCCAACAAACCCAGCAGACCACAGACGGTTGCGATCAAGCGTTTCACGACTGTCCTCCCGGGCCGCCCATGCACGGTGCCGACCCCTTCGTTAAAATGAACCGGGTGATTCAACCCCCGGTCTCATTCTGACATTTCATTGCCGCAGGAGCCTCGGCCAAATGCAAAAATCATTGCTTGCGCTCGCCCTACTGAGCCTCGGACTCGGTCATGCTGTGGCCGACACCATCCGTATCGGTCACGCCGGCCCGCTGACCGGCCCCCTCGCCCACATCGGCAAGGATGGCGAGAATGGCGCTCGACTGGCCATTGAAGACGCCAACGCGCAAGGGATCATGATCAAGGGCGAGAAAGCTGTCTTCGAACTGGTTGGCGAAGACGACCAGGCCGACCCGCGCCAGGCCACCACGGTGGCACAGCGCCTGGCCGACGAAGAAGTTGCCGGTGTCGTCGGGCACGTCACCTCCAGTGCGTCCATTCCCGCCTCCCGGGTGTATGAGCAGAACGACATCCCCGTCATCACGCCTTCGGCCACGGCCCCAAAGCTCACTGCGCAGGGCTACAGGACCACGTTCCGTGTCATCGCCAACGACCTGCAGCAGGGCGAAGCCATGGCAAAGCATGTGGGCCAGGTGCTGGGCCTCAAGCGCGTGGCCATCATCGATGATCGCTCCGCCTATGGCCAGGGGCTTGCCGACGCCTTTGCGGCCAAGCTGAAAGACTACGGCGTCGACATCGTCGCGCGCGAATTCACCAGCCACACCGCCACCGATTTCTCCGCCATCCTTACCAAGATCAAGGGCAGCGCACCCGACGCCGTCTTCTTCGGCGGGTTCGATGCGCAGGCCGCGCCCATGCTCCAGCAGATGCGCCAGCTCGGGCTGAGCGGCAAGTTTCTTGGCGGCGACGGGGTATGCACCGGCGAGATGCTCAAACTGGGCGCCGGCAAACTCACCAGCGATGTTTACTGCACCCAGGCCGGGTTACCCATGGAAAAAATGCCCCAGGGGGCCGATTTCCGCGCCCGTTTCAAGCAACGCTTCGGCACCGACGTGCAGCTGTACGCGCCGTACAGCTATGACGCAGCGATGACCCTCATCCAGGCCATGAACGCAGCCAACTCGGCCGACCCCGACGACTACCTGCCCAAGCTCCGAGCAATCAACCATGACGGCGTCACCGGCACCATCGCGTTCGACGCCAAGGGTGACATCCGAACCGGCGGCATCACCCTCTACCAGTTCAAGGACGGCCGCTGGGCGACACTGGACTGATGCCCATGAGACAATCCGGGCCGGCCGCGCACCGCGTCGGCCACCCGCTGCTCACCTCCTGACCCAACACCATGACCGAATTCCTGCTGTTCATCGTCGGCCTTGTCGCCCTCACCTTCGGCGCCGAGGTGCTTGTTCGCGGTGCCTCGCGCATTGCGCTGACCTTCGGGCTCTCGCCCCTGGTCGTGGGCCTGACCATCGTGGCCTTCGGCACCAGTGCGCCGGAAATCGCCGTGGCCATCGACGCCGCACTGGCCGGGCAATCGGATCTGACCATCGGCAACGTGGTGGGCAGCAACATCTGCAACATCCTGCTCATCCTCGGCCTCAGTTCCCTCATCGGGCCGCTGGCCGTGGCAGGGCAAGTGGTGCGTCAGGAGGTGCCGGTCATGATCGGCGCCTCGCTGCTGGTGGTCGGCATGGCCTGGGGCGGCATCATCGGACGCATCGAAGGCATCGTGCTGTTCACGTTGCTGGTGGGCTACGTTGTCTTCCTGATTCGCCAGTCCCGCCGTGCCAGCCGCGCCGAGCAGGAGCACTACGGTGAAGATCTGCCCGAAGCCACCTGGGACAAGCACTGGTCGATACAGGCGGGCATGGTGCTGGCGGGGCTGGCGCTGCTCGTCATCGGCGCCGATCTGCTGGTGAACGCCGCGGTGATCTTTGCGAAGTTTCTCGGCGTGAGTGATCTGGTGATCGGCCTCACGGTGGTGGCCATCGGCACCTCGCTGCCCGAAGTGGCCACCTCGGTGATGGCCGCGTGGCGCGGCGAGCGCGACATGGCCATCGGCAACGCCGTGGGCAGCAACGTGTTCAACCTGCTCGGCTGCCTCGGTCTGGGCGCCATGATTTCGCCCGAAGGCCTCCCTGTCGCCAAGGCCGCACTCGACTTTGACCTGTGGGTGATGCTGGCCGTGGCTGTCGCCTGCCTGCCCATCTTCATGGCGCGCCGCCTCATCGCCCGCTGGGAGGGCATCCTGTTCCTCTTCTACTACGCGGCCTACGTGCTGTATCTCGTCCTCGACGCCCAGGGCAGCGGCGCGCTCAAGACCTTCACCCAGGCCATGGTGTGGTTCGTGATCCCGCTATCGGTGGTCACGCTGGTGGCGCTCAATGTGCGCGAGCGCAGGGCCCGGGCAGGCTGAAGGCGACGCCCACGGCACTCACGGTCCGCCATGACCCTGTGTTAGATTGCCGCCAAGCTGGCATCCGGGCGCGGCCTCGGCCCGACGCCGCCTTGCCCGCCGATGCCATGGACATGCGAATACCCTCATGGACGCCTTCTGGATACTGCTCGTACTGATCGCCATCTCGGCGATCTTTTCGCTGACCGAGATGGCACTGGCCTCCGCCCGCAAGGCCCGTCTGCAACTCATGCTCGAAGCCGGCGACCAGCGTGCCGCCACCGCCATTGCCATCAAGGAGATGCCCAGCCGTTTCCTTGCCGCCACCCAGACCGGCATTACCGCCGCCTCGCTCATGGCCGGCATCTTCGGCGAGTCGGCCATGAAGGATGCGCTCCAGCAGGCGGTCGTGGACATCGCTCCGGGCGCATCGGCCTACGCGGGTGAAATCTCCCTGGCGCTGACCATCGTCATCGTCACTGCCCTGTCCATCGTCTTCGGCGAGATCGTGCCCAAACGCATCGCCATTGCCTACCCGGAACAGGTGTCGGTACGGATGGCGCCGATCATGCAATGGTTCATCCGCCTGCTCTCACCGGCCATTCACTTTCTGTCCTGGTCGTCCGACGTCATCCTGCGCATGCTGCCGCTGCGCTCGGCCCCCGCCGTCACCGGCGTCGAAGACATCCTGGCGTATGTGGACGAGAGCGAACGCGCCGGCGAAATCCGGCCGGAAGAAAGTCATCTGCTGGGCAACGTGTTCCGTCTGGAAGATCGCCGTGTCGGCGCGGTCATGACGCCTGCGGCCGACGTGATCTTCTTCGACCTGCAACTGCCCCGCGAGCACAACCTCGACCTGCTGCGCGAGGCCTCCCATGCGCGTTTCCCCATCTGCAAGGGCGGGCTGCAGAACGCGCTGGGCGTGGCCGACAGCCGCCATCTGCTCAAGGCGGCCATGAACGGCGAGATCGACTTTCTTGAAACCCCGATGAACCCACCGCTGTATGTGCCCAGCGTGCTGACCCTCATCGATCTTCTGGCCGCCTTTCGCGCGCATCGCACCGATTTCGCCTTCGTGGTCAACGAGTTCGGCCAGACCGAAGGCATCGTCACCCTCGACGACCTGCTCGAAACCGTGGTGGGCGACATGAGTCCCAGCGCCGCCGACCCGGAAGACGCCCTCGCGGTGCGACGCCCCGACGGCTCATGGCTGCTCGACGGTCTGCTGCCGCTGGATGAAATGAAAGAGAAACTCGGCATCCGTGTGGTCCCGGACGAAGCGCTGGGCAACTACCACACCGTGGGCGGCTTCGTGCTCGCCCTGCTCAGTCACATTCCTCGCAAGGCCGAGCACTTCCACTGGGATGGCTGGGAGTTCGAGGTGGTCGATGTGGACCGCAACCGGGTCGATCAGGTGCTGGCGACGTATCAGCCGGAGGGGGCGGCCAGCGAGGATACGAACGGAACCTGATCTGCTGGCACGCATCCAAGCCAAGCCCTCCTCACAGCACCCGCGCAACCATGTTCGCTCAAATCACGCTCTTCATCCTCGGCCTGACCACTCTGGTCATCGGTGCTGAGGGCCTTGTCCGCGGGGCGTCCCGCCTGGCCATGTCATGGGGCGTCTCGCCACTGGTCATCGGTCTCACCGTGGTGGCCTTCGGCACCAGCGCACCTGAAGTGGCCGTCTCGGTCGGTGCCGCCATGAACGGCAACCCGGATCTGGCCATCGGCAACGTGGTGGGCAGCAATATCGCCAACATTCTGCTCATTCTCGGCGTCTCGGCCCTGATCGTGCCCCTGACCGTCTCCGAACAGATCATTCGCCAGGAGATTCCGGTGCTCATCGGCGTCTCGGCCCTGCTCGTGGCCCTTGCCGCCGACGGTTCGATCAGCCGCAACGAGGCGGGCCTGCTACTGACCCTGGTGGTGCTCTACACCGGCTTCCTCATCATCCAGGCCCGACGCGGCTCCGCCGCCAGCCAGGCGGAGGCGGAACACGAACTGCCCGAAGCGGCCCGCTGGGACGCCTCACCCGTGGTTCAGATCCTGCTCGTGCTCGGCGGCCTCGGCCTGCTGGTGCTCGGCGCCCACTGGCTGGTCAACGCTGCCACCGAAGTGGCCCGCGCCTTTGGGGTCAGCGATCTGGTGATCGGCCTCACCATCGTCGCCATCGGTACCTCCATGCCGGAAATCGCCACCTCCATCATGGCCGCGCTGCGTGGCGAGCGGGACATCGCAGTGGGCAACGTGGTGGGCTCGAATCTGTTCAACATCCTCGGCTGCCTGGGCGCTGCGGGCCTCGTGTCGCCCTCGGGACTGCCGGTCCCGCAGGCGGCCATCGACGTGGACCTCTGGGTCATGCTGGCCGTCGCCTTCGCCTGCCTGCCGGTGTTCATCACCGGTCGCGAGATCGCCCGCTGGGAAGGGGCCGTCTTCCTCGGCTACTACGTGGCCTACACGGTGTATCTGATCCTCCACGCCGGGCGCAGCGAGTCGCTGGGCGGCTTCAATACCGCCATGCTGATGTTCGTCATACCGCTCACCGTGCTGACGCTGGGCGTCAGCCTGTGGCGACATCGGCGGGCGCTGCCGCGGGGGTGACGGGCTGGGTCGCCTGTCAGGGCGAGTCCGGGTTCACGGCGGTATGTGTCTTCGACGCGTTGCCGGCCAGGTAAGCGCTTATTGAGGACGACCATTTGTTTTTTGTGACGATGCTTGTTTCGCCCTGATGGGCGACCTACTTTCTTGGCGCGCAAGAAAGTAGGCAAAGAGACGCATCCCGCTTTTCGTGCCCCTGCGGGCTCCCCTCCCTGCCCGAACGCTCAGCAGGTGACTGCGCCAACTCGCCCTGCGGGCTCAGACAGCGAAGTCACTTTTTCTGCTGAGCGTTCGGACGACTCGGCACGGCACGGCACGGCACGGCACGGCACGGCAGAGGGATTGGAGCGTTCCGGGCTGAAAAGTTGTTCGGGTTTCAAAACGCCGTTCCCGGCGTCGCTGCGCTCGGCCGGGCTACGGCCCACCAGAACGGCACGCCCGCTCCGCCCTCGGTGGCGCCAATCGCCAAACACCGGGGGCGGAAACACGGGCTTCGCTGTCTGAGCCCGCAGGGCGAGTTGGCGAAGCACGCCGCATCTGGTGTTTGGCGGTTGGGGATCGCCGAAGGCGACGCGACCGTGGGCCGTGCTTCTTTGCCCACTTTCTTGCACGAGCAAGAAAGTGGGTCGCCCGCCGGGGCGAAACCCGGCCAACGACCATCACTCAGCGTCATACATTGTCGGAACCAGCGAAAGCCGCTTTGCCGCACCGCAACATCCCCACCTATACTGAGCCTTTGCGCTCAAACCCCACCACGATGCCATGCAGCACTTCACCGCCGACGACGGCGAACCGATCCACCTGAGCGTCTCGGGCAACGGCCCGCCCCTGATCCTGCTCCACGGCTGGACAGACTCCCACCGCAGCTGGAAGCCCTTCCTGCCCGACTTCGAGGCGCATCACACCGTCTACCGCTGGGACGCTCGCGGCCACGGCGGCCATCAGCTGAGAACGAACACCGCACCGACCGTCGAGCGCATGGCGCGCGATCTGGCCAATCTCATTGAACACGACGGCCTGACCCAGGCCACGGTGATCGGCCACTCCATGGGCGCACTCACCCTCTGGCAGTATTTCCGCGATTTCGGCGCGAAAGGCATCGAACGCGCAGTCATCATCGATCAATCGCCGAAACTCGTGACCACCCACGACTGGCATTGCGGCATCTATGGCGACTTCAGCGCCGTGCGCAACCAGGCCTTTATCGACGCACTGGAAAACGACTTCGCCGAAGCGGTACTGCGTCTGGTGGCTGACGGTCTGAATCGACCGGCCGCCGAGCGATATGCGACCAACGACGAGGGCATCGCGCTCATGCGCGAGCGCCTGCGCAAACTCAGCGCCCGCCCCCTCATCGACTGCTGGCGCAGTCTGAGCGCGGCCGACTATCGCGACGTGCTCGCCACCATCCCCATCCCGGTCTTGCTGGTGTATGGCGGGGCGAGCAACTTCTACCATGTGCGCACCGCCCACTTTGTGCGCGACACCATCCCCAGCGCCGTTCTGCATGTGTATGACGGCGAAGATCATGCCCCCCATCTGTGGCAGCGGGAACGTTTCGTCAAGGACGTGCTCGAATTCGTGCAATGACAACGGCACACCCCGCCTGGAGCCCCCAATGACCCTGCTCGTCCTCGGCCTGATCCTCTTCCTCGGCACGCATGCCATCTCCATCGTCAACGAGCCCTGGCGAGAGCGCATGCATGCCCGCTTCGGCGAGATCGGCTGGAAAGGGATCTACAGCGTGGTCGCGCTGATCGGCTTCGTGCTCATCATTCACGGCTACGGGCAGGCGCGCCTCGATCCGGTGGTGATCTACAACCCGCCGTTCTGGCTGCGCCATGTGGCCATGCTGCTGTTGGTGCCCGTCTTTCCTCTGCTCCTGGCCACCTACCTGCCCGGCCGCATCAAGTCGGCCACCCGACACCCCATGCTCGTGGCGACCAAGCTCTGGGCCCTGGCCCATCTGCTCGCCAACGGCACGCTGGCCGACGTCCTGCTCTTCGGCGGCTTCCTCGCCTGGGCGGTGGCCGACCGCATCTCCCTGAAGCGGCGCCAGCCACGCCCCCTGCACACCGCGCCGGCCGGAAAGGCCAACGACATCATCGCCATCGTCGGCGGGCTGGCGATTTACGGTGCGTTCGTGATGTTCCTGCACACCTGGCTGATCGGGGTATCACCGATCGGTCGATAAGCGCGTACTCCCCGGGGAGTCGGCAGCCTCCGTTTGAGCGAGCCGCGCTTCAATGGCTGCCAGCGCTGCCCTGATGTTCTCCCCCACGGCGATCTGGGGAAGCGATGGTTTGAGCGATTCTTTACGTTCCCGCTCATCGACTGCAGCCTTGGCAGCCGTGAAGGCAGATTCGAAGGAATAGCTTTCCCGAAGCGCCTCGTCGAACATAGCGCGGCCAAAGAAGGTCCACTCGTTTTCGTGACTGCAGCCATGTGAATTGCGGTCATGCCGAGAAGCACTCATCACCATCGTGTTCTCGTCCGCCAGGCGCGAGACAAAGCCCCCCGAGTAACATGCCGACACCACAATGACCCGATAGCGGATCTTTGCCTCATCCAGTGCCGCCTTGAGCGTTTCAGGCGTGAGTGCGTCGAACTGGTAAGGCCCCAGCTGAAGATCGAAGGTGAAATCCGACGCACCATGCGAGGTCATGAACAGCATCAGAACATCTTCATCGAGGTTCATGCGCTCTCCCATGATCACGAGCGCCTTTCGAAGTGCGGTCATGCTCGCGACCGGATGGGTCAACATGGTGTTGGTATTGTTGACCAGCAACAGATTGTGGCCAGCCGTATCAAAACGGGTCGTCATGAGTTGATCGACCGCAACCACCTCGCGCAGGAACACGTCCTGACTGCCGTGCCCACCCATGGAAATCGAGAATAGTTCCGGGATGCCTTCGCGCCCCGGCCGAATGGCATTCAGTGCGCTGGATAGCAGTTCCGGCTGAGCGTACAGGACGGCTTCGTTGGTCATCCGCGCCTGTCGCGCTTCCCAGGCCGCGTAGGCGGAATTGTCAAACGGCGGCTGCCAGATGTCCTCGTTGACCTGCTGCAGCCACCAGGAGGGAATGACCAGCACGAGCATCATCGCCAGAAAGGCCGCCGCGCGATGGCCCGCATCAAGCGATTGCGAGCGAATCAATGCCACCACGCTCGCGAGGATCATCCACACGTAGAAAGCCCAGTACAGCAAGGCGCCGGTCTCTCCGGCCATTTCCCACCAGTTCGCCGGAATCAAACCAAGGATCGAGAAGATCGCCCTGCCAGCCACAAGCACGCTCATCATCGCGACCGCACCGACGAGCGCACGCCGATCATCGCCCGCCAACCGCGCCGTCAGCCAGGCGGTTGCCAGGATCAAGGGGATGAAATAGAGCATGTGTGGCACGCCCGCGAGATTGAAGGTACTGCCCTCACCGGCACGCAAGCGCGTCTCGATCAAGTTGAGCGTAAGAGACGTAGCAAAGAGCAGGATCAACTGCAGTGCACTGCCGGTCAGATGCCCATCGGCACGAGTCGGCGAAACGAAAAAGGTGGCCCCGGCTTTCAGATTGCGCAGCCAATCCCGCACATGGCTACTTCCCGCTGGTTCTGGTGCGTTCGCTGGCGCATGGGTTTTCACGGCGAAGCCACTCAAGGCGGACACCTCTGCCAGGAGCGCGGAGGCAGTCCATGGTGCGGGCAACCTGTCGAGCGGAACCACGATCACCTGCAGGGTATCGAGGTGAATAAAGAGCCGCTCGCCCTTGCGCTGAATGCCGGCAACCTTACGCCACTCAAGCGAGCCCGAGGCGCCGTCGTAGGCGATGTCCAGACCGTCTTCGCTCAGGGTCAGCACATACTCGCTCGCCTGCCGGTCCGCGAGTCTGCGCAGTGTGCGCTGCTGCCGGTAGAGCGCGCTGAAAAAAACCAGAATGAAGCCGAGGATGAACAAGCTGCCCGAGCCACCCGGCAAGGCATCCACAAATCCGGTCGCGTCGGACTTGACCCACCACGTGATTCCGCCCCCGATGACCGCATACAGCAGGACCGTGGCGACGAAGGCGCGAAGCTTTCGCGAGCCTGAGCCATGGCTGGTCGAGGTCACCTGGCGGATCGCGGCAATATGGTCATCGGCGGATACGCGCAAACTCAATTCAATCGGGCTGTGTGGCATGTCGAGCAATCGTTTCTGAATATGTCGACAGAATACCATCTGGGTATTTCATGTCTTCCCCCGCGTGACGCGTTCACAAACCACTCACCGCCCTAAAGTTTTTTCCGTCTTTGCCGTATACTTCCGAACTTTCCGAGGAGCGCTGCGAGGCCGCCGGTCATCCCTGACCGCCCCCAGGCTCGGAAAGCCACCCGCCACGGGTGGCCTGGTTTCAACGGCGCTCACGACATCAACCCGTGCCGGGCACGGGAGGTGCGTGAGCTCGGACGCCCCCGCCTCCCCCCGGTCATAGCAAGGAGTTCGCATGAACGCTGTGACTGACTTTAGCGACTACATCGTCGCCGACATGAAGCTGGCCGATTTCGGCCGTCGTGAAATCGCCATCGCCGAAACCGAAATGCCGGGTCTCATGGCCATCCGCGAGGAATACGCCAAGACCCAGCCGCTCAAGGGCGCACGCATCACCGGTTCGCTGCACATGACCATTCAGACCGCCGTGCTCATCGAGACGCTGGTGGCGCTGGGGGCCGAAGTGCGCTGGGCCTCGTGCAACATCTTCTCCACGCAGGACCATGCCGCAGCCGCCATTGCCGCCCAGCGCATTCCGGTCTTTGCCGTGAAGGGCGAGTCGCTGACCGACTACTGGGACTACACCCACCGCATTTTCGAGTGGGCCGACGGCGGCTACTCCAACATGATTCTTGACGACGGTGGCGATGCCACGCTGCTGCTGCACCTGGGTGCCAAGGCCGAGAAAGACCAGAGCGTGATCGCCAAGCCGACCAGCGAAGAGGAAACCTGCCTGTTCGCCGCCATCAAGGCCAAGCTGGCCACCGACCCGACCTGGTACTCCACCCGCCTGGAACAGATCAAGGGCGTGACCGAAGAGACCACCACCGGTGTGCATCGTCTGTACCAGATGCACCAGCGTGGCGATCTGCGCTTCCCGGCCATCAACGTGAATGATTCGGTCACCAAGTCCAAGTTCGACAACCTGTACGGCTGCCGCGAATCGCTGGTGGACGGCATCAAGCGCGCCACCGACGTGATGATCGCAGGCAAGGTGGCCGTGGTGTGCGGCTATGGCGATGTGGGCAAGGGCTCCGCCCAGGCACTGCGTGCCCTGTCCGCCCAGGTGTGGATCACCGAAATCGACCCGATCTGCGCGCTGCAGGCGGCGATGGAAGGCTACCGCGTGGTGACCATGGAACAGGCGGCCGCCCATGGCGACATCTTCGTGACCACCACCGGCAACTTCCACGTGATCACGCACGATCACATGAAGGCCATGAAAGACCAGGCCATCGTGTGCAACATCGGTCACTTCGACAACGAGATCGATGTCGCCTCCCTCGAGCAGTACGAGTGGGAAGAGATCAAGCCGCAGGTCGATCACGTGATCTTCCCCGATGGCAAGCGCATCATCCTGCTGGCCCAGGGCCGCCTGGTGAACCTGGGCTGCGCCACCGGCCACCCGAGCTATGTGATGAGTTCTTCGTTCGCGAACCAGACCATCGCGCAAATCGAGCTCTACACCCGGACTTCGGACTATCCTGTCGGTGTTTACACCTTGCCCAAGCACCTGGACGAGAAGGTCGCCCGCCTGCAGCTCAGAAAGCTCAACGTGACGCTGACGGAACTGACCGACGAGCAGGCTGCCTATATTGGTGTACCGAAACAGGGGCCGTACAAGCCGGAGCACTACCGCTACTGATCGGGTTCGGCCCTGAGTCGGCCGGCATTCTTGCAATGCCGGCCGATTGAATCGCTCAGGAGGAGCCATGCCCAATACCCGCGTGCGCCACACGCGACCGGACGACATTCCGGAACTCATCGCGCTGCAGGCGCGTGTCTATCCCGAAATCCCCCCCTGGAGCCGGCGCAAACTGGCCGAACAGCTCGACGTGTTCCCTCAAGGGCAGCTCGTGGCGGAGAGTGAGGATGGCGTGATCATCGGCTGCGCCAGCGCGCTCATCATCATCTGGGACGACTGGTCCGACTCGCACACCTGGAAGGAAATCACCGGCGCGGGCACCTTCGAGCATCACACCCCCGAGGGCAAGACGCTCTATGGCGCAGAGGTGTTCGTCGCACCCGAGGCTCGTGGCACAGGCGCAGGGCACAAGCTCTACGAAGGCCGTCGCAGCATCTGCCGGGCGATGAATCTCAAACGCATCATTGCCTGCGGTCGCCTGCCTGGTTATCACACGCATGCTGCCGAGATGTCACCACAGACCTACGCCCAGAAAGTGGTGTGGGGCGACTTCAAGGACATGGTGCTCAGCTTTCAGCTGCATGAAGGCTTCGATTTCTGCGGCGTCATCGAGGACTACCTGCCCGAAGACAAGGAGTCTTGCGGACACGCCTCGATCATCGTCTGGATCAACGACGACTACGACCCGTCCCGACCCACCCACATTCCGGAGACCATCGACCTATGATCGTACGCATTGCCGCCGTCCAATACCTGCTGCGCCAGATCCACGACTGGTCGGGTTTCGAGAACCAGGTGCGCTTCATCATGAAAGCCGCCGGGGACTACAACCCCCAGTTCGTGCTGCTGCCCGAGATCTTCACCACCCAGCTCATGAGCTTCATGGATTCGTCCGACGTGAGCCAGGCGGTGCGCAACATGCACGACTACACCCGCCGCTACAAAGACCTCATGCAGGAGCTGGCGGCCCAGTGGAATGTGCACCTCATCGGCGGCAGCCACCCGCACGTGAATGAAGAGGGCAAGCTGCTCAACACCGCCTTCTACTTCACCCCCACGGGCGAAGTGTATGAACAGGACAAGATCCACCGCACCCGCTGGGAGCGCGAGAAGTGGAACACCGACGCCGGCGACCAGCTGCGCCTGTTCGAGACGCCTTTCGGCAAGATCGCCATCCTGATCTGCTACGACATCGAGTTCCCCGAACTGGCCCGCATGGTGTGCGAGGCCGGCGCCGACATCCTGTTCGTGCCTTCATGTACCGACGACCGCCAAGGCTTTCTACGGGTGCGCTACTGCTGCCACGCCCGAGCCATCGAAAACCAGGTGTTCGTGGTGCATACCAGCACCGTGGGCAACCTGCCGGTCGAGGGTCTCGGTCTGCATTACGGCCAGGCCTCCATCATCACCCCGTCGGACTTCCCCTTTGCCCGCGACGGCATTGCCGCCGAAGGCACGCCCAACATCGAACAGATCGTGGTGGCTGAAGTGGATCTGGCCGACCTGGAAGCGAACCGCATCAAGGGCACCACCATCCCGCTCTACGACAAGCGCAAGGATGTGTATGAGCATCCGGTCGAAGTGGTGAAAGTGGGGTGAGCCGCACGTGTCGATGAAATCCTTTCACCGTCGCTCGGCCAAGCCGGCGCCGGTGCCCCAGCCCCACGTGTCCGAAGCCGTCGATCGCGGCGGCCTGTTCCGTATCGACAGCCTGCTGGTCGAGCGCGGCTACGCGCCTTCGCGCACGTCAGCCCAGCGCATGATCACCAAGGGCCGGGTCACGGTGGACGGTGAAATCATCAAGAAAGCGTCGATGGCCTTCGCCATCAACGCCGACATCGAGGTCGAGCCGGCCGAGGACGACCTCTATGTCTCGCGTGGCGGACTCAAGCTTGCCGGCGCGCTCAGGCAAACCGGGCTGGACGTGTCGGACATGAGCTGCCTCGACGTGGGCCAGTCCACCGGCGGCTTCACCGACTGTCTGCTGCAAGCCGGCGCCGCCCATGTCACCGGCATCGAAGTGGGCCACGACCAGCTCCACCCACGCCTGCAGAACCACCCGCAAGTGCGCTGCCGCGAGGGCATCAACGCGCGCACCCTGAGCCGTGCCGACTTCGACGATCTGTACCCGGAGGCCGGCTTCGACCTCATCGTCTGCGACGCCAGCTTCATTTCACTCACGCTGCTCATGCCCCAGTGGCCCGAGCTGCTCGCGCCCGACGGGCACATCATCTCGCTGGTCAAACCCCAGTTCGAAGTCGGGCCCGGCAACCTGGGCAAGGGCGGCATCGTCACGGACACCTCGCGCTATGCCGAAGTGGAACGTAAAATCCGGGCTTGCGCCGAACACTGCGGCCTTCGGGTGATCGACTATTTCGACAGCCCGATCACCGGCAGCGACGGCAACCGCGAATTCTTCATTCACGCCACCCGGGCCTGAAGCCCGGCACGACACCACGACAACAATGACCCAGAAGATCCCGTTCTCACTCGAATTCTTCCCGCCGCAGACCGACGCCGGCGTCGCCAAACTGCGCGACACGCGAGCCCAGCTCGCCCAGCTCAAGCCCGAATTCTTCTCGGTCACGTATGGCGCCGGCGGCTCCACGCAGGAGCGGACCTTCGACACCGTCTTCGAGATTCAGGACGAAGGCCTCGAGGCAGCGCCTCACCTGTCGTGCATCGGCAGCACCAAGGACAGCATCCGCGCCATTCTCAATCGCTATCGGGAGCGGGGCATCAAGCGCATCGTCGCCTTGCGCGGCGACCTGCCCTCCGGCGTCCAGGGCGGCGGCGAACTGCGCTACGCCAACGAACTGGTCGAATTCATCCGCGCGGAAACCGGCGACTGGTTCAGTATCGAAGTGGCCGCCTACCCGGAATACCACCCCCAGGCCCGCAACGCCCAGGCCGACCTCGACGCCTTCAAGCGCAAGGTCGCCGCGGGCGCCAACTCGGCCATCACCCAGTACTTCTTCAACGTGGATGCCTACCTGCACTTCCGTGACGAGTGCGAGGCCATGGGCATCAGCATTCCCATCGTGCCCGGCATCATGCCGATCGTGAGCTTCAGCAAGCTGGCCCGCTTCTCGGACGCCTGCGGCGCCGAGATCCCGCGCTGGATGCGTCGCAAGTTCGAATCTTTCGGCGACGACACCGACTCGGTCAAGGCCTTCGGCCTCGACGTGGTCACCGACCTCGCCGCCAAGCTGATCGACGCCGGTGCCCCGAGCCTGCACTTCTACAGCATGAACCAGGCCGGGCCGACCTCGACGATCGTGGAGCGGCTGGGTCTCGTGTGAGGGTAAGGGCAAGCTCTCTTCGACACGTACCGGCCATATGGCCGGTATTTTTTTGCCAGGGCATGGCAGCCCCCTTGCATGACAAGACCATTCGCAGTTTCAATGGACCGCGACAGTCAGACTTCCCCTTTCAGGACTCGACTTTGAAATCAGACGACGAACACGGCGCCACCGCAGCCCTGCGGTGGATCGCCGCACTGCTCAAAGACCTCGACTGCCCTTATGTCATCTGCGGAGGCCTCGCTGCTGCCGGCTTTGGCGCGACTCGACCGATTCACGACATCGATCTGTTCGTCCCTGGCCATCGGTTCCAGGACGTCGTTCAAGCCGCCCGCGATTTCATTTCCAAACCGGCAACGCACTATCGCCACGAGCACTGGGATCTCGACTACGTCCAGTTCATTTATCAGGGCACGAAGATCGAAGTCGGCAACGCTGACGGCGCGAAGATCCTCAATGCCCAAAAGCATGAGTGGGTTGCACTCGACATCGACTTTCGGGATCCGGACATCGTGACGGTACTGGGCGTGTCGGTCCCGCTGATGCACCGTGACGCCTTGATCGCCTACAAGCGCCTCCTCGACCGTGTCGTGGACCGGGAGGACATTCAGGCAATTTCCCCCTGACCACTCAACCGGCCTACACGCCCTCGGGCCTCACCCCACGGACGACCAGAACACACTTCTCCGTCTTCTTGGCGTGGTCGCCAATTGTCGCGCTGCGCTCCATGGCCCAGGCGGTGGCAGGGCCTTGTTCGTTGGCCGACCACAGCGCAAAGTCATAACTCAGTCGCTGGAGATTCGGAAACAGTCTTGCCCGAAGCAGGCTGGCGCCCTCGCGCCAGGGGTCGACAAAACCGGCGTCGTCACTGGCCGGATCATAGAGCCCGATGGCGTCGAGTTCGCCTACCGAGGGCAGGCGCCAATCGTCGTGCCCGGCGAACTCGATGGTACAACTGCCGCGCGCTGGCGCTTTGGTTGCAGCCACCGCCAATTGCGCCCGCGAGAGCCCCGCCGATGCCACGGCAATGGACTCGCCACGCCCGAACAATTCCGTGGCATGCCACCAGTTGATTCTGATCGGCGTGCCGGCAAATTCCCGGCCATCCCACGCCATGCCCCATGGCGCCTGAATCCACATCAAACCGCGTGTCAGATCGGTCATCGTACCGTCACCATTGATGCGGAAGCGTCCGACCGGAGTCTCGATGGTTTCAACGGCTGCAGCTTCACGCCGACTGAAGCTGCAGCCGAAATCCGTGCGTTTGTGCTTGCGGGCGTGGCGCAACTTTGGGGTCCTGGGCGCAAACGAGTAGCGATGCGCAAGCCACCACGACACAGCCGCACCGATCACGATCGGGACGGACTTCCCCGGATCGGAGAGCACTTCAATCACGGAATCGATCACGGGCCTGCCTGCGTCAGTGGGTCATGCGTCGACCATGCCAAACTACGCGATGGAGTCCAAGCCCTCGTCATCAATCCGGCACACTGTCGAATCGGACGCTTTGCGTTCGACCATGGGTATACGCACCCATGAAGGAGGCCCCATGCCCTGCTACCTGATCGCCATCCACCACCCCGACGACTACGATCCCGCCAACGCCGAAGACGCCGCCATGCACCAGGCCATCGACGCGCTCAACGACGCCATGGTGGCCGCCGGCGTCCGGATCTTCGTCGGCGGCCTTCAACCCGCGCGTCTCGCGCAGTCCATCCGGCTCGACGCCGACGGACACCCCCTGCTCTCTCGCGGCCCCTACCTGCCCACAAAAGAACATGTCGGTGGCTTCTGGGTGATCGAAGTCACCCATGAGGCCGACGCAATGGCCTGGGGCACACGCGCCGCACGCGCCTGCCGGGCGCCGGTAGAGGTACGGGCCTTCAACTGATGGCGATGCTCGATGGGTGAGCCCGATATCCCGGAAAAGAACAGTGAGGCGATGACGCTATGGCTCGGGCGTCTTGGCGAATGCGGACAAAGGCAAGGCTTCGAACGAAGAGCACTACCGCCTCGAAGCTGACCTACACGGATGAGGGCGTGTCGGGACGCACCCGACCCGAAGCAGTCAACTGACTTTGATTCGTAGCCCGGATGCAGCCCAGCGGCATCCGGCAGCAGTGGTGCTGGTTTGAACTGATGTTCCCGGAGTCGGGCCTGCGGCCCTCATCCGGGCTTGTATGTTTAAAGCGCTCTCTTGTTTGCAGTGCGCGAGGGAGCCGAGGTGGAGGGACGATGCGTCCTTATCCGCCACTGGTACCCGCGCTTGAATTCGGCGCTTCGAGCGAGCTGCCGATAGGAGCGTCACATGGCGACGCCCGGACAAAGTCGTCCAGCAAGCAGGTCATTCCGTTACGGCTGCCCGTACGCAGCCAGCGGCGTAGTCAGCTTCGAGTTGTTATGTACATCGAGCCGCCCCTGATTGATTTCTCCGGCCGACCGATCACACCATCGAGCCTGTGCCGCCGGCTGTGCTTTCATCACAGCGTTGAACGACCCATCGTTCTTCGCCTGTACGCCGAGATTGATCAACGACTGCATGCTCTCGTCAAACGCCTGCCCCAGAACGCGCTTTGCCAAAGCAACTGTCTCGCCATTGCGCCGGCGCCAGTCGTTGGCCGCGCCGTTGTATGTGTCGGCAGCGCTGGCATTGACCCGCGAACAGGTCTGTGCCATACGCATGACCAGATTTTCAATGCCCAACACGCCGATGACGGCGCCTTCAAGCTTTTTATCCCCAGGGGCTGAATGTGCAAGCGTCGTTGCGGCAAGGAACATGAGTAGGGGCAGGGTCAGAGCGAGTCGATTCATGGATGGATTGCTACCGTATGAGTTGAAAACAAGAAGCCGCCTTTGGTGGCCGGCCAGTTACGGGTTTGACATATACCGTACGGTAATCTACGACTTCATGGGGAGGATCTGTAGCTCGCGTAGGGCGCAATAACCAACGAGAGACCGTTTAAGGTTCTGAGCTGACGAATACGTCCGAAAGGTAGCCGGCCGCTCTGGGCCGAATGTCGCCACTCCGCCCCCTACCCCAACCCCTTTTCCCGCGCGTCAATCAGATCAAACAGATTCCCGAAGGGATCGGCCACCGTGCAGCAGCGTCCGCCCCAAGCGTGCACTACGACATCGAACTGGCGTGCGTCGGATCGGCGAATGCGTTCGACGGCGGCATCGAACTCGTCGGTTTCGATGAACAGGCCGGAGTGGCCGCTGCCGTGCCAGGGGTCGAGCCATTCGAAGAGCTTGAGCGCGAGCCCGCCGAGCTCGTAGTCAGTGAAGCGATGGGGTTGGCCGCTGTGTTCTCGGCGGACGGTGAGCCCGACCACGTCTTCGTAAAAATGCTTGCTGGCCGTGTAGTCGGCGGCGGGAAAGGAGATGAACAGGGCTTTCATCCGGGCACCTGTGGCAGTCGGGGCGGGATATCACCCTAGCATGCCGCCGGCGCGGCCCCGCGCGGGGTGACACGAAAAGACCGCACCGGAAGGTGCGGTCTGTCATTGGTCGAACCGTTGTTTCAGCGGCGATCGCGATCGCGACCGCGACCGTGGTCGTGTTCGTGGTCGTGTTTGTCACCATGGCCGTGTCCATAGCCACGCCCGCGCCCTTCCGGTGCGAGCGTCTTGGTGAACACGGTGGCGCCGTCGATGTCCTTGAGCGCCACGGTCATCTCCGCGGTACGGGCGTCGATGTCCACCTGCCCGAAGAACTGGTAGCCACCGAAGGGTGAGGTGTTGGCGGCCGGCGGGGCCTTCTGGAAGACCACTTGCGGGCCGAAGGTGTTGTCCAGGCCGTTGGGGCCGAAGCTGCCGGCGTTGAGCGGGCCGGTGACGAATTCCCAGAAGGGGTCGAAGTCCTGGAACTGCGCCTTGTTCGGGTCGTAGTAGTGGGCAGCACAGTAGTGCACGTCGGCGGTGAACCACACGGTGTTCTTGATGTGGGCACGCTTGATGTAGCGCAGCAGGTCGGCCATCTCCAGCTCGCGGCCCAGGGGCTCGCCGTCGCCATTGGCCAGGTTTTCCCACTTGGCACCGTCGCGCACCAGCAGACCGATGGGCATGTCGGCGGCAATGACTTTCCATACCGCGCGGGACTCGGCCAGCTTGCGCTTGAGCCAGGCGACCTGCTCGGCGCCGAGGAAGGCGGTTTCGGGGCTGGCTTCCGTCTGGCGGTTGTCGGTGTTGGGGCCGCGATAGCTGCGCATGTCGAGCACGAACACGTCCATCAGGCGACCGTAGGGGATGTGGCGATACACGCGCTCGCTCTCGACGGCCGAGAACGGACGCATGGGCGCGTATTCCTGAAAGGCGCGGCTGCCACGGGCGACCAGCAGCGGCACGTTCTTTTCGCTGTAGCGGATGTCGCCGGACAGGTCCTTGCTGTCGGACCAGTTGTTAACCACCTCGTGGTCGTCCCACTGCCAGATCTGCGGCACTTCGGCGTTGAAGCGGCGCACGTTCTCGTCCATGAGGTTGTACTTGTAGCGGCCACGGAATTCGTCAAGGCTCTCGGCCACCTTGGAGACCTCTTCGGTCACCAGGTTGCGCCACACCTTGCCGTCTTCGGCGTCCTGATACTCGGAGATCGGGCCATCAGCGTAGATGTTGTCGCCGCTGTGGATGAAGAAGTCCGGCTGCGTCTGGCGCATGGCTTCATAGATCTTCATGCCGCCGAAGTCGGGGTTGATGCCCCAGCCCTGGCCAGCGGTGTCGCCACTCCACACGAAGCGGATGTCACGGGCGCCAATCGGGGCGGTCACGAAACGGCCGCTGACGGCCTCGCTCATGACGCGCTCGTTGGACAGGTCCTGGTAGGAGACGCGCACGAACACTTCACGGTCGGCCGGCAGGCCGGTGAGGTCGAGGCGCGAGGTGTAGTCGGTGGTCTGCAGGGCGTGCGGGCCGCGCAGCATGACCGGTTCGGCAAAGCTGCCGTCGAAGTCGTACTCGACGATCATGCGCGAGGGGCGGTCGGTGCGGCTCCAGATCATGGCGCGATCGGCGCGCACATCGCCGATCTGGATGCCCTGGTCAAGCTGCGGGCGATTGCCATCGAGCGTGATGTAGGCGGGCGCGGCAAACGCGGTGCGCACACCGGCAACGCCGGGCACGGCTGCACCGAGGAGCAGACCGGTGGATTTCAGAAAGCGACGGCGGGACGGCTTGAGGACAACAGACATGGCGGGCTCCTGCGTGGATGAAAGGCAGGAGCACGCTATCAATCAGGCATGACGCACACGTGACGCGCATGCGACGCTTGGGCGACGGCTCAATGGTTCCACATTCCCGGCCGCTGTACGACCGGCACACATGTCAGCGCGCTATGACGTTTCCGACGCGGCGTGGGTACGCTGGCGTAACCATTTGAGCACGGTGGCGTAGAAGGCGTCCGGGTCGATGGGTTTGGGAACGAAGTCGTCCATGCCAGCGGCAATGCAGCGTCGGCGGTCTTCATCGAAGGCGTTGGCGGTCATGGCAATGACGGGCACTTGACGCGTACGGGCCTCCTCGCGCAGGCGCCGGGTGGCCTCAAGGCCATCCATGCGCGGCATGCGCATATCCATGAGGATAAGGGCGTACTCGCCCTTGTTGGCCATGGCAACCGCCTCAGCGCCGTCGCGCGCCGTATCCACACGCAACCCGACTTCTTCGAGCATGGCTTCGCCGATCTCCCGGTTGAACACCTCGTCATCGACCAGCAACACACGCAAGCCGGCAAAGTCCCGCTTCAGCGCGGCTTCGACGTCTTCTTCGGCTCTGGGTTCGGCGCTGCGCCCGGATACCATGTCGATCACATTCGATCGACTCAGCCGGGCCGAGAACCAGAAGCAACTTCCCTTGCCCAGCGTGCTGCGCGCGCCCGCATCGCCGCCCATGAGGTGCGCGAGCTTGCGCGTAATCGCCAAGCCGAGCCCGGTGCCTCCGTAAGCACTGGTCAGCGAGTTGTCTGCCTGCTCGAAGGCGCTGAACAGGCGCGGCAACACCTCGGGGGCGATCCCGATGCCGGTGTCTTCAACCTCGAAGCGCAGCAGGACGCTGGCGTCGTCCGCCGCCTCGACCCTCACGCGCAGCGTCACGCGGCCGTTGCGCGTGAACTTGACTGCATTGCCGGCGTAATTGAGCAAGGCCTGCTGGAGTCGCGTGCTGTCACCCAGCAGTCCGGCGGGCAGCGCCCCGACCTCGCACACCACATCGAGGCCCTTTTCCTGCGCCTTGGGTTCGATCAGGGCATACACCCTGGCCACCATTTCAGACACATTGATCGGGGCATGATCGAGGCTGAGCTTGCCGGCCTCGATCTTCGACAGTTCCAGCACCGAGTTGATGACCTCACCCAGGTGCTCGTTGGCCGAGAGCAACTTGCCCATCTGGGCATCCTGCTCTCGATTGAGTCCGGAGCGCCTGACCAGATAAGCCAGCCCCTGAATGGCGTTGAGCGGCGTGCGAATTTCGTGGCTCATGTTGGCCAGGAAGGCACTCTTGGCCTGATTGGCGGCCTCTGCCGCCTCCTTGGCCTGCTCCAGCTCCATGGTGCGTTCGCGCACCTGGGATTCAAGCGTCTCCTGGTAGGCCACCAGCGCAGCCTCGGCATCCTGGCGTCTGATATAGCCCGACAGCAGGTCGGCGGCGGCACGCACGAATGCATCCAGTCGCGTGTGCGGCGTTTCCCCCTCGGGCAGGAAGATCACCAGCAGCCCCAGCACGGCCTGCTCCGAGAGCAGCGGCAAGCTGTAGGGATAAGCGTCTGCGACTTCGGAGAAGGTGTCCCGCATCTCGGCGCCGTCGCAGACGCCGAACTGCACCTCTCGCGTCATGGCGGCCCGATGCAGGCATTGTCCGGCCCTCACCTCGGCCAGGCGGTCGACCAAGCCGACAGGCAGACCATGACTGGCCTCGAGCGTGAGCGCGTCAGACCCGGCGTCGAGAATGAAAACGGCCCCCCGGGGCATGCGCGACAGCCACGACACGCGGAAAAGGCGCGCCAGGAAGCGCTCAAGCACGGTTGCGCGCGGCTGGTCCGTCATGCTCAGTTCGAGCAGTTCGCGCAGCGCCTCCTGCAACTCGGCCGCTTCACGGATGCTGGTCTCGGCCGCCTTGCGCTCGGTGATGTCGCGAATCACGGTAAGCAAGGCGTCCTCGCCGGCGATCTTGAGGCGAGACAGCGTGACCTCACAGATGAACTCACTGCCATCAATACGCTTGTGCACCCATTCGAAGCGGTGCAGCCCCTGGCTTTCAGCCAGGGCCATCATCTCGTCGGCCTTCTCTGCGGAGGGTCTGCCGTCGGGCTGCACGGCGGGGGACAGACTGCCCGGATGAATGCGGGTCACCTCCTCTTTCGAACCCAGGCCGAACAGCTCCGCGGCAGCGCGGTTGGCTTCGACGAAGTTCCGGCCACTGATGATCAGGGTCGCATCAGGCGAGGATTCGAACTGCGTACGGAAGCGCGCCTCGCTCTCCTGCAGGACGGTCTCCATGCGCTTGCGCTCGGTGATGTCCCGGGTCAGGCAGTAGAACAACTCGCCATGGGCCTCGGACGGGGGGATGGCGCTGATTTCAGCCACATAGACCGAACCGTCCTTGCGACGATGCAGTGTCTCGAACTGCACCCGCGCGCCCTCCTCACGATGTTTTGCGAGCTGATGTTGCAGTTGTTGGTCCGACAGCTTGGCCTCCCATTCGCGGACGTTCATGCCCAGCATTTCGTCCCGGGTGTAGCCCAGCATGTCGCAGAACGTATCACTCACCTCGACCACATGGCCGCTTGTGTCGAGAATGACCATGCCGTCACTGGTGTTGCGCAGCAAGGCAATGTTTTTCCGTGCCTCGGCGTGCATGGCCTGGTTGGCCCGGACGTGCTGGGTGATCAGGCGCCGGGATACCCCCCATCCAAGCGCGGCCAGTACGGCAGTCTGGATCAACAACGCCCAGGTGATGAAGGTGCTGGCGGTGCGCGCCGAGTCACTCATGGAGATCGAAAAGGCATACTCCAGCGGCGTGAGGATGCGGTTGATTTCGTGGATTTCCTCAATGACCTCCGCGCGCATCGCATCGTCGAACGTGCCACGCCGGATCGCCTCGTCCAGACGCACGGCCACCGTGTCGAGCCGTTCGATTTCACCATCGCCTTCCGCCCAGATCGCCAAGGGTCGCTTGAGCAGGGCGGTGTCATGGAACACCCGGAAGAACAGGATCATGTCGTCTGCATCAGCCGGGTCTGTGCCGCCTTCAATCAGCGCCAGGCGGGACACCCGGGTGTCAGGTGGCGACTGGAGCAGCGCGTCGCGCGCCCGCGCGTACGCCCGCGGGACGGCAATCGCCGTCTGGAAATGGGCGTACTCCTCGGGTGACTGTGTAGCTGCATAGGCCGACAGATGGATCAGTGCCTGATCTTCGGCCTTCGACCACAGCCCCTCGCCGTACACGAACGCACGCACCGCCGACATCATGTGAATGCCGAGCATGGCCGTGATCAGCAACACGATCACGAGCAGCAGAAACGGCCAGATCGTCCTGAACTGCAGACGTTTGGCCGACTCCGGCGCCAGATGGCTGGCATACGAATTGAAGGCGGTAACTAGGCCCATGAACTCCCTCGGGGCAGCACACATGCGTGCCAGCCGCTACCGGCACTGACACCCGATCTACCGGGACGGTCATTGACGACGGCTCGACCCCGGTTCGAGGGGTAACGGCGTCAGCGCGGGCACCTTGAATGATTTTTCTATTACTTTTGATACATTTCAGCGCATCCTTTCAGGATACTAGGGGCAAATATCCAGCCTCGTGAGCAGCTCGCGAAGCTGCTGCGGGAAGACCGGCTTGCCGAGCACGGCATCCACCCCAAGGCCTTCGGCCCACTCCAGGTACATGGTGTTCGATGACACCGCGATCAGTTTGGGACGAGTGTCCCTCATCACGATCTCGGTCATGGTTTCAAGGCCGTCCTTGGCCTCCATGACCACGTCGATGAAACAGGCCACCGGCCCATGTACATCGATCTGCCTGAGCACGTCCGTGCCCGAGGTGTTTTCAATGACACCAAACCCGAGCGCCCGCAGCTGGTTCGACAGCACGGCCACGAAGGTTTCATCGTCATCCACCACCAGTATTGTCTTCACAACGCCATCTCTCTGTGTTTTGTCAGTTGCGTTTGGCCAGCCAGGCCTCGATGTCCGTCCGCAGTGCCTCAAGGGTATGGATCAGGCCGTCCGGGTCCGCGTCGGCCAGTGTCTGTTCGCCCAGCTTCGCTTCCGCTTCGCCGGCCGCGGCCTGCAACGCCAGCGCCGCCACATTGCCGGCCTGCCCGCGCAACTTGTGAATGATCCGGCTGGCGGCGAGTACATCGCCGGCCTCTCCCGCCTCGCGCAAGACGGCTGCGACGGTGTGGGTGTTACGCATGAAGGTGTCCAGCACCGACGCAAAGAACGCCTGATCGCCCAGCATCAGCGCGCTCGCCATCTCAGAATCAATGCCCGCGATGTGCGGCCAGGGCGCATCGACGGGCGATTCAAGCGCGTTCGGGCCAGCGCCGACAAGCGCAACCGTGCCCCCCTTGGCAAGCTCCACACACCCACGTACGACACGCACGAGCATGACGGGATCGACCGGCTTGGACAGGTGCTCGCACATGCCCACATCGACTGCGCGGGCGATGTCGGCCTTGGTGGTCCCGGCGGTCAGCGCGACGATCGGCGGGCAGGCCGCCGGATTGAGCGAACGAATCCTCTGCGTGGTTTCGAAGCCATCCATACCCGGCATCTGGACGTCCATGAGAACAACGTCGAAGGCTTCGCCGCTCTCGATTCGCGCCAGTGCGGCCTCGCCCGACTGACAGATTGTCACGATCGCCCCCTGCAGGCCGAGCAGTCGCTCCACCACCCGCAGGTTCAGTTCGCTGTCGTCGACAGCCAGCGCCCGCACATCGGCCAGCCAGAGGTGTTTTGACGACAAGCGGGAATTCAGGCTCAGACGGCCCGGTGCGGCACCATGAGCCACAACAAGTTCATTGATGGCATTGAACAGGGACGAGCCGTTCAAGGGACCTGCGAGGTGGGCACACAGCGCCTGACGGGCGTCGCCAAGCATCAACACCGGTACCGGGCGTTCGACGCCACGCAGCGTGTCGAGCAAGACGACGGTCAGCCCGGGGTCGCCCACCAGCACACAGTCGATCCAGACGGACTGCAGCCGCTCGCACACCTGCTGAGGCGCACTGCAGCTTCCGTCAATCACATCCAGCGTCCACCCGAAGCTCTGGCAGTACGACCGGATCTCGCCCACTTGTGCCGGGTCCGAACCAACCAGCAACACCCTGACGTCTTCCCGGCTTGCGCTCGGTCCGAGGCTGAGCGTGGCACTGGCATCGGGAATCCCGAACGGCAACTCGATCCAGAACCGGGCGCCGGCGCCCACCGCACTTTCGCAGCCGATGCGCCCATTCATCAGCTCGACCAGCCGCTTGACGATGGACAGGCCCAGACCGCTGCCGCCGAACTTGCGGCTGGTGCTCGAATCGGCCTGCACGAAGGGGTCGAACAGCTTTGCCTGACGCTCCGGATCAATCCCGATCCCGGTATCGCCGACGGTAAAGCGAACCATTACCCGGTCATCCGCCGGCAACGGCTCGGCGATGCTCAGGTTCAGACGTACCGAGCCCACCTCGGTGAACTTGATGGCGTTGCTGACGAGATTGACGAGAATCTGCTGCAGCCGCGACGGATCGAGCGTTACCTTGTTCGGCACGCCCGCGGGGACGGCCCCGATCTCCAGCACGATGCCCTTGGTCTCGGCAGCGGCGCGGAACATGTGACGCAGGTTGTCGAGCACATCGGAGATCAGGAAATGACGCGCTTCGATCATCAGTTCGCCCGCCTCGATGCGCGAGAAATCGAGCACGTCGTTGATCAACGCCAGCAATGCGTTGCTCGACGACTGAATGGCGGCCACGTCTTGGCGCTGATCCTCTGTCAGCTCCCCGCGGCTCATGAGGTAGCTCATGCCGACGATGGCATTGAGCGGCGTGCGGATCTCATGGCTCATGGTGGCCAGGAATGCGCTCTTGGCGGCACTCGCCGCCTGCGCCTGGTCACGCGCGGTCTTGAGGCTGTCCTCGAACTGGCGCCGCTGGCGGACATCGATCACCGTGGCGATGGCGCGCCGCCGTGCGCCACTGCCGAACATGTTCAGATTCACCGCCACCGGGAATTCATGCCCATCCCGGTGCCGCGCCATGAGCGCCTGCTCTGGCGTGTTCTCGGCCATCTTGCGAGGCGAGGGCCGCGCAAAGTAGCCCGCGCGCAGGTCCGGGTGCGCTCTTTGCAGCCGCTCGGGAATCAGGCATTCGACCGGCTGACCCACCAGCGCATCGTGCTCGTAGCCGAACAGCGCACACAGTTCGCGGTTGGCATGGACAATCACGCCCCGATCGTCCACCACCAGGATGCCGCTCGGTGCCGCATCGATCAGCGCGCCCAGTTCAGCCTCACGGCCTTCGAGCAACTCCATCTGTTCGCGCCGGCGGCGCACGTCACGCTCCACGTACCAGGCGGCAATCAGCATGAAGGCGGCCATGGCCCCCAGCACGCTGGCCATGGCGATGCGCCCGGGGAATGAATTCACGAACGAGTTTGCGAACAGGGTCTGGGCCGGCACGAAGCGGACGGACGTCCATCGGTAGTGGCCTGGCGATGTAGTGAGAGTATCGGCGTGGCGTGTGCGACCGGAGCCAAGGGGCTCCATGCGATGAAACAGCAGCAAACCGTTTTCATCCAGCAAGCGGCCGTTGTCGTCGCCACTGGCCATGGCAGCCGACCACGCGGGCCGCACACGGGCCAGACGGGTGTCTTCCTGCGTGGCCCGCACGAGCCAGTCACTCATGCTTTGCCGGCTGTCCATCATGACCTGACCGCGGGCGTTGACCAGCAGGTTGTCGACCGGATCGCCCACGCCGGCAAAGGTGCGCAGGCGCTCTTCGATCCTGTTCGCGTTGTAGTTCATGACGAGCACACCCGTCTTCTTGCCGTCGCTGTCGTACACCGAGGCGGTGAAGCGAATCGTCGGACGCAGCGGCTGCTCGACCCGGCCGTGCTCCATATTCAGTTCAAGTGCCGAGATGTAGCGCTCATGGGGCTGCAGCGCGCGGCTGTGTGTGAAGTACGGGCGATCCGCCTTGTTCTGCAGCGCCTCGGGGGGGACCACCTCGGTTCGACCACCGCGGAAGTTGACCCGCACGCGCTCCTGACCGTCCAGGTCGAGCAGGCGGATCTGGTCGTAACGGGCGCTCTCCTGCCCGTAGGCCACGAAAAGCGCCGGGAGCTTCTCAAGCGCGGCAGCGTCAGCGGACCACCGATACAGCGAAATGGCGGCGACCAGCGTGTCCAGATCGCCAATCACGTCGTCGAATTCCTGCTGGACGACCACCTCGACCGCGCGCAGGTACCCCTCTTCGCGCGAAGCAACCACTTCGAAGCGGCTGTTCTGATACTGCTCGAAGAGCAACTTCAGCCCCAGGCTGGCGACCAGCAACACCGGTACGGCGAGCACCACGAAACGACGCAGCGTGCCGCGGATCGTCCGGGCGCTCAGCGCCGCGCGTCTGGAAAGCGCGGCTTCGGGTGTCGGGGCATGTTCGGCCATCAACCCATATCGGGTCGAAATACGCCAAACTTTATGCGCTTCGGGCGGCTCAGCCTGTCGGCACGTGCCTCATGGCATATATATTTCGTCGTAGAAGCCGCTGACCTGCAGTTTGATGGTCACCATCTGGTTGCCGTTGTTCTTCCAGTACCAGCCGTGATGGCCGTCGAACGGCGCGCGAAAGGTGCCACGCCCACCCGTGAGCGCATCTTCGATCCAGTAGCTGGTGAAGTCGTCCTCGGCCGCATCGGCCGCATTGCCGTGCATGTCCACATGCACCGGCCCACCCTCGGCGGACCAGTCGAACACGAAGCTCTGGCCGGTTTTCATCACCGCCTTGATCTCGAGTCCCTGCCCCGGCATGAGTGGCAGGGTGAGGGTTTTCGACTGCAGCGCGGTGTCGGCGCGCGCCACCGTCTCGGCGGTCACGGTCTGGCTCGCCACCTCGGCCTCGTGCAATGCACCAAGCCCCATCTTGCGCCCCAGCCCCGTCGGGTCGATACCGTACTCCGCCGGCAGCACGGCCAGCACCAGAACGACGGCGGCAATCACGATGGCCAGCAGTGTCGCCTTCACAAGGCTTCGCGAACTGGGCAGCCCCTCCGGGTCGAGGTCACCGATATCGTGCAATGGCGTGTGGTGCTTGGTCGTGTCGGTCATGTCTCAACTCTCGATCAGGTAGCCGGTGAGCTGATAGCCCACCAGCACAAAGCCCGCCACCATGAGCAGCACGTTGGCGCCAAAGGCCTGGCGGGCAAAGGCGTGGCTGCGGCGCCAGGCGTCCATGGCAATCAGGATCGCCCCCAGCGCAAGGATCTGGCCAATCTCCACGCCCACGTTGAAGGCGATGATGTTGGCCACCAGCCCCTCCTCGGGCAGGGCGAAATCCTGCAGCTTGGTCGCCAGACCGAAGCCGTGGAACAGCCCGAAGACCAGCACCGCGGCACGGGTGTCGGGCTGCACGCCGAACCAGACCTTGAAGGCCCCCAGATTGTCGAGCGCCTTGTACACCACCGACAGGCCGATGATCGCGTCCACGAGGTAGGGATTGACGTGGGTGCCGCTGAGGACCCCGTACAGCAGCGTCACGCTGTGGCCGACGGCAAACAAGCTCACATAGAGCCCCACGTCTTTCATGCGGTAGAGAAAGAAAATGACCCCGACCAGGAACAACAGATGGTCGTAGCCGGTGGCCATGTGCTTTGCCCCCAGGTAGATGAAGGGCAACAGCTGTGTCCCGCTGCTTTGCTGCATGAACTGGGCATCGCCTTCGGCCACCCCATGCGCCAGCGCCCCCGCTGCGAACAGCGAGAGCAGCATGGGCAACATGATCGGGCCGGCAACGCGAGAAAAGGAGAAACGCATGGGGTCAGGCTTGGCGACTCAGGTGGCGGCTAGGCTAGCACACTGACACTTTCGGACGAGTGGCAGTAAGCATTGGTTCCCACGGGCGGTCTCATTCAGGTCTCCCCTGAATTCGAGTGCCATGCTGATACGCCGACCTGCCGATATCGCGCCCTCCGAGATCACGCCCCAAACGGTGTTTGAATCCCGCCGCCGCTTTCTTGCGCACGGCGGCGCGCTGCTGGCCGGTGCCACCCTGGGTCTGCCGGCCCATGCAGCCAACGCGCCTGACACGACCCCATTGACGCCGCTCGCGGCCAGTCGCTTTTCCACCAACGAGACACCGACCCCGCTTAAGCAACTGCTCGAGTACAACAATTTCTACGAATTCGGCTCCTCGAAAGGCGATCCGTCGCTCTACGCCCACAAACTGCCGATCCGCCCCTGGGCGATCACCATCGACGGCCTGGTGCGCACGCCCGTCACGCTCGACATCGACCGCCTGCTCAAGCTGGCCGCGCTCGAAGAGCGGATCTACCGCCTGCGCTGCGTCGAGGCCTGGTCCATGGTCGTGCCCTGGGTGGGCTATCCCCTCTCGACCTTGCTCAAGCACGTCGAGCCGCTGGGCTCGGCCAAATACGTGCGCTTCGAGAGCTACTACGATCCCGAGGTGATCACGCCGCATTTCTTCGGCTTTCTGGAGTTTCCCTACGTCGAGGGGCTGCGCCTGGACGAGGCCATGCATCCGCTGACACTGCTCGGCCTCGGGCTGTACGGCGAAACCTTGCCCCGTCAGAACGGCGCTCCGGTGCGCATCGTGGTGCCGTGGAAGTACGGCTTCAAGAGTGCCAAGTCGATCGTGCGCATCACCTTCACCGAAGATCAGCCGCTCACCAGCTGGCCCAAGGCCGATCACAAGGCCTACGGTTTCTTCGCCAATGTGAATCCGCAGCTGCAGCATCCACAGTGGGACCAAAGCCGGGAACGGCGTATCGGCGAGCTTTTCAAGCGCGACACCCTGCCCTTCAACGGATATGCCGAACAGGTTTCCAGCCTCTATGCCGGCATGGATCTGCAACGTGCATTCTGAAAAAAACAAACGTCATATCAGCCACTTGCAAACACAAAAAGCGTGACAAAAGGCCGACCGCTCGTCAGGGAAATCTGGAGAAACGCTAGACACAAGGCGTAGAAAGCCTATAGTGAAATCGACATTTGTTGCAGCGCAACAAACCCCGAGAGAGGCGGCCCACAGAAGGCCGAGTCAGGGAAGGGAGCAAAAACATGTCAGCCCACAGGGAGTATTGCCATGGATACCCAACTCGTCGCCTATTTGCTCAGCGCCGCCGTCAAGGTCTCGGGCCTGCCGCCCGTCCCCGTCGAGTCGCTGCCTGAGTTCATCCCCATGCCCGGCAGCATGCTCAAGGCCGAAGCCTGCAAGGAAAAGGTCGCCAACTGCCGCGGCATCGTGGCTTTGTTCGACATGGAGCGCAATCGCGTGCTCTATCGGGACGACCTGGACGTGGACGACCCGTCCGATAACTCCTTCCTGGTGCACGAACTGGTTCATGTGCTGCAGTACGCCCAGGGGGGCGATGCCATTTACAAGGACTGTCCGTCCCTCGTGCAGACCGAACGCGCCGCCTACGCCGCCCAGAACATGTATCTGCACGCCCAGGGTCAGTTGCTGCGCGTCGGGCGTATCATGCAATTCGCACGCTGCGCACCGCCCCCGGGCACGACCGCAGCGGCTCACGAACCCATGACGCACTAGGCGCGCGACCGCGGGCCTGAGAGAGGCCCGATGCCCGCCCCACTCCCCGACCATGTCCAGCACGCCATCGAACTGTTCTCGCCGCTGGGCATCATCCGCACCAAGCGGATGTTCGGGGGCTGGGGGTTCTACGTGGACGACCTGTTCTTTGCGCTGATCGCGCAAGACACCCTGTATCTGAAAGCCGATCCGCAGAGCGCGCCGCAGTTCGAAGCGGCCGGTGGCGAACCCTTCACCTATGAGCGCGAAGGCAAGCCCTTCACGCTCGGCTACTGGACACCGCCCGACAGCGCACTGGACAGCCCCGCCGCCATGGCGCCGTGGGCGCGTCTGGGCATTGATTGCGCGCTGCGCCACCGCAAGACCAAACCGGCCAGAAAGCCACGGCGCGGCGCCCCGGGCGCCTGAATGATGTCCGCGGTGTCAGCAGCTGATCAATTCACCTCTTCGGTCCGCTTGTCCAGATAGGCCTTGATCGCCCAGACCGCCTCCTGGGTAAAGACGGTCTCGTAGCCAGGCATGGTGACCCGGCCTTCACTGTTTTTCTTGCCGTTGAGCACCACGTCGCGGAAGTATTCGTCGCTGTCATTCAGACATGAGGCCTTGCTGTCAGCAGACATGCCGGCACAGTCGGACGTGAGCCTGAGCAGGTCGGGTGCCATGCCACCGGACACGGCATTGAGGCCGTGACACGCCGCGCAGTTGTGCTTGTAGCCCTCGGCGCCGATCTCGATGGCCTTTTCATTGCCACGATAGGGATCGGCATCGAGCCACTCGCTACCGAGCTGTGTCAGTGCGTGCGTATCCACCGGGTGCGGGGTGACATCCCCGTGGGCATGGACAACCGCCGCCGACAGCGTCAGCAAGAGGGATGCGGAAAAAAGACGAGCGCGACGGCCCGCGTCAGACAAGGACATGGGATTCTCCCGGGTCAGTGACAAGCCCAGCGGCGCGGCGCGCAGAACCTGGCGGTGTATGGATGTTTCACCACGCGACCCCGGCGACGACCGCAGTCGCCCCGGAACCTCTCCCTCCGCCGGCCGGGCCGACGACTGTCCGCTACTTCATGCCGTGCTGACTCAGCCAGTCGGAGAACGATTCGTCCGCCGCCTGATCCTTGAGCCGCTCCACGTTGAGCAGCATGTTCTCCACCATGGTGTGGGCGGCAATCGCCGTCATCACTTCCAGGCGTGATTCGATATCGAGCCCCTGATCCGCCAGCACTTCATTGACTTCGCAGAAGTGACTGGCCATCAACTGACGCGCATCCTGCTCGTCGATGGAGAGCAGACCGAAATCGAGCGGATCTTCCCGCTCGATGTCTTCCATGAGGTGTTCTACGCTCTGAGGGGTCATGCGCGGCTCCTTGCGAAGTGGGCTCTCGCCCCCCTTGCATCAAGGATGCACCAACACCCTCGAGGAAAAGGGGTTTAAGGCATTGGACCACAGCCACGCAAAAAATTCCCGCCTGGGGCTGATAAATAGCGGTCCGGACCGCATCAGCGCTGTGACGCTTGCCGCTGCAGCACCTCGTTGGTTTCGCCGCCGTCGACACTGCCGTCGGCCCGGTAGTGCATGAAATCGAAAACCTCGCCCTGATCGACCGTGACGGTCTGCCCGGTCTTGAGGTTGTCCACAAAGCGCGGATCGCTGAGCAGCATGCCGGTCATCTTGTCATCCACCCACTGCATGACCTCAACCCACATCCATTCATTGCCGTCCGCATGTGTGAAGGGCGCCTTGACCAGAAAGCGCTCGCCCGGTGGCAAGCCTTTCTGGACCAAGGGCCTGAATGACGACAGACGCGCCCTGGCACGCTCGCTCGCCGCGATCAGTTCGTCGTCGCCGTGATCCCCCATGATGACCTGGTCCTCGGGCTTGCCGAAGAAGGCCGTTGAAAACGCGCGCTGGGCAACACGGGGCTCCTGATCCTGTGTGGCGGAAAAGGTCATCGCCGCGAGCGCGTTCTGCGGGTCACCATCGTCACGGCGCGCTTCACGCAACCAGATGCGCGCCTTGCCGGCCCCGTCGGACTGGATCTCTTCGAGCAAGACCTCGCGCACCCGGTCGTGCTTCAGCCCACGGGCGTCCAGCACGATCGCGCCCGCCGCGTCGGGGCGCGCACCCTCGACCAGCCGCTGGGCAAGCCCGTTGAGCGCATGGCCCAGCGGTCGGGTCAGTGACGAGGCCGTCTCCTCAAGCACCAGATCGGGTAGCCCGAATTTCTCCATCCCCAGTGAAATGGCGCGAAAGCTGTCATCGCTCTGATAGGCATGAATGGTGGTCTGGCGGATCACATCGGGGATGTCGCCCTGCCAGCTGTCGATGCGTTGCTCTTTCCAGGCGGCGGGACTGAAGGCCTCGCGGGTGGCCTCGTCCCAGATCACCACGCGCCCCTGAGCGGCCAGCGCCGCCGCGAGCGTTTGCGCCCGGCGCAGCGCCGAATCCGCTTCACCGGCCGGATGCACGAACAGCATCACCAGGGCCGATGGCGCCTGCTGGAGCGCTTCGCCCTGCTCGCGTGTGAGCCCGCGCCCGAAATAGCGCAGGAAGTTCATGTCCGGCGGTGCAAACCGGGTGGCCAGATCCTCCCGGATGTAATCGAAGCGCACCGCCGCCGGTGCTTCGGCCGATTCGGGAATGTCATCGACAACCGTCACGCCGGGGAACGCCGACGCAACAAGCTGCCGGGCGGCTGCAACCGGGTCAGACTCAGGGGCGTCCAGGTGATACAGCGCAATCACGAAGCCCACGCGCCCGGGCGACCATGCCGAACCGGGAAGCGGCTCGCCCGGCGCCGATGCCGTCACCGTTGAAAAAACGCAGACGAAGGCGATGAACAGCGACTTCAGGACCGGCACAGGACACCTCGAACGGGAAACGGAACCCGCCCATTGAAATGGCATGGACGGCGCCGGTCAAGGCGCGCATGTCACGCCCGGCGCTTGCCCTTTGCCATGATGGTCACGCCGCCGATGACCAGCGCGGCCCCGGTAAGCTGTGCCACCCCCATGGGCTCCGTCAGCAACACCCAGCCAAAGGCCAGGGTGATGATGGGGCCGAAGCTGCCCATGAGCGCCACCGGCCCCGCACCGATCCGGCGGATGGCCTCTGACAGACACCACACCGGCATGACCAGACAGAACAGCCCCATCGCCAGGGCGTACAGGTGCACCTCGAGCGGCTGATCGAGCGCCGCGAGCGGACGCATGAGGATGAATTGCCCGATGGCGAGCACCGCAGCAAAGATCGAACCGCCCGCGGTCACCCGCGATGTCCCGAGCCGCCCCACCACCTGACCATTGAGCATCAGGTACAGCGCATACGAGACCGCCGAGCCGAAAACCAGCGCACTGCCGAGCACGATGGCGTCGGTATTCCCCGCCACCGAAAAATCATGCGCAACGGCAATGGCCACCCCGAAGTAGGTCAGGATCAGGGCCGCCATCACCCGGCCGGTCAGCGGCTTGCCGAGAAACAGGGCGGAGAGCACGACGACGATGGTCGGATAGATGAACAGAATCACCCGCTCCAGCCCGGCGCTGATGTAGTCGAGACCAAGGAAGTCCAGATAGCTCGCCAGGTAATAGCCGAGGAGCCCGAGCAGGGCGAGCCAGGCATAGTCGCGCCGATCCAGCGGTGCCTTGCCATTGCGGGTCGTGGCACGCGCACGCCAGCCCATCACGGCGAACACCGGCAGACTGTAGGCCAGACGCAACGCGAGCAGGGTTTCGGCATCGACCCCGTGACGATAGGCGAGCTTCACGAAGATGGCCTTGAAGGAGAACCCCACGGCCGCCAGCAACGCAAAGACCAGCCCGGCAAGCGGGAGCGTGTGGGTGTCGGCGGTGGCGGTCTGGCAGGTACTCATGGCAACTCCTGATTCGGAGCATTCATTTAGCCACCGGGCACCGCATTGCACAATTGCTATGATGCGAGCACAGTGTTCGTCAAAACCGAAAGCTCGCCATTTACCCGATGCGCTACGACCTCACCGATCTCAGACTCTTCCTCGCCGTGGCGGACGCCGGCAACCTGTCACGCGGCGCGCACCAGTGCCACCTTGCCGTGTCATCGGCGAGTCACCGCATTGCCCGGCTGGAATCGGCGTTCGGCGCCACTCTACTGAACCGGCAGGCACGCGGTGTCACGCTGACCGAAGCCGGCCAGGTGTTTCGCGAGGGCGCCCGCAACACCCTGGCCCGGCTCGAACAACTGCATGCCGACCTGGCCCCGTTCGCCAGTGGCGTGCGCGGTCAGGTTTCGCTGTGGGCGAACACCAACGCCACCAACGTCTTCCTGCCTGACGACCTCGCCGACTACCTCCGTGCACACCCGCAGGTGCGTGTCACGCTCAAGGAAGCGGCCAGCCCGGACATCGTGCATGCGGTGGCCCAGGGCGAAGCGCAGATCGGCGTGGTGGCGGGCGATGTAAGCACCGGCGAACTGCATGTGCAACGCTACCGCGATGACCACCTGGTGCTGGTGGTGCCGCCGGGCGACGCGCTGGCCTCACGGGCACGGGTGAAGTTCGCAGAGGTGGTCGATTCGCCCTTCGTGGCCCTGCACGCGGGCACGGGCATTCACAGTTTTCTCATGAACAAGGCGGCCGAACTGGGGCGGCATCTGGATGTGCGCATCCAGGTGCATGGCTTCGAGGCCGTGCTGGGCATGGTGTCGGCCGGTGTCGGCTTCGGTCTGGTGCCGCGCTCCAGCGTCGAGCGCTCGCGCCGGCCGCATCAGGTGGTCACACTGGCACTGGCGGACGACTGGGCCCGGCGCGATCTGCGCCTGCTGGTGCGCGACCCGGCGGCGCTGTCATCACACGCGCGGGCGCTCTTCGATCGACTCGCGCAGGGGGCCGGGCCCCCGCGCTAGATTTACGGCATGCTCTTGCTCGACACAGCCCCCGACGCGAGCCCCGGAGGTATGCGTGCACGCAGCACGCGCGGGCTTCATGTCACGCCGCGCTGCTTCCGGTATTGATCGACCGGAAGACCGCCAATCCCCCAGTCTTCGAGCTCGACCTCCTCGATGATCACGAACGTGGTCGCAGGGTCCTTGTCGAGCACGCGCTGAAGCATTTGCGTGCTCTGGGCAATCAGTTCGGCCTTCTGCTCGGGCGTGGCGCCCTCGCGCGTGATCTGAATCTTCACGTACGGCATGTCATTCACCCTCGGCCTGGATCTCGGTATGAAAGACCTTGGCGGCAATCCTCCAGCGGCCGTCGTCCTTCACCATGCTGAGAAAGTCGGTAAAGATGCGCGGGCCGATGCGGCATCGCACGCGTGCCATGGCGACATGTGGTCCGGCGAACTCGATGGCATCGACGCGATCCGCTCGCGCTTCGCGACGTTGCTCCCCTGACACCCGGCCTGCCACAATCGGCAGGTACTCCGCCATCGAGCGGAACACCAGCGCGCCTTCCGGGGCCCCGAAATACCGGGCTTCCGGGTGAAAGACGCGCTCGAGAAGTGCAGCATCGCAGCGGTAGAGCCCGTCGAAGTAGTCATCCAGACAGGCCAGGACCTCGGCATAGGCATGATCGGCGCCCATCATTGCGACCCCAGAAGCCCTTCCGCAGCCAGGACTCGGCGCACTGCCGGCCGTTGGCGGACGCGATGAACGAAGGCGTCCAGATTGGCGAGCCCGGACAGATCCACATCCACCATCGGTGCCCAGCTCGCGGTCACGAACAGGTACGCATCTGCCGCCGTGAAAGCGTCGCCGGTCAGGTGCGTCTTGCCTGCCAGCTGATCCTCGATCCATGCATATCGGGAACGCAGCGTCTTGCGAAAAAAGGTCTTGCTCGCGGCATCGACCTGCGGTTTGAACAGCGGGGTGTACGCCTTGTGGACTTCCGACGTCAGAAAGTTCTGCCACTCCATGACGCGGTAGCGCTGCCGGGAGCCACCGGCTGGCATCAGATCCAGACGACCTGCGCTGTCGGCCACGAATTGAGCAATGACCGGCCCTTCGGTCAGATGCGCGCCATCGTCGAGTTCGAGGACCGGCACCGCCTTCTTGGGATTGATGTCGGCCAGGGCTTTGCCGCTTTCGGTGGCTCCCGATACCAGATCGACCTTTTCAATACGGTAGGGCAATCCGCATTCTTCGAGCACGATGTGGACCGCCTGTGAGCAGGCACCGGGTGAGTAGTAGAGCTTCATGGGTATCTCCGGAGGGTGGTAACGAACGCCGAGTCTCACCCATCACAGCGGGCCGATAAACCTGTGTAGGATCACAACACTCTTTACACCCCGTAAATACTTATGCCACTACAGTTCAATGACGTTCAGCTCGCCAGCCTGGAACTCTTCTGTGCCGCGGCGGAACACAATTCGTTTACGCGCGCGGCGCAGGTCCTCGGCGTGACGCCGGCCACCATCAGCCGCAGCGTCGCACGACTCGAAGCGCGTATGAACCTGCGGCTGTTCGTCCGCACAACCCGCCAGATCAGGCTCACGGACGCGGGCCGCCGCTATTACGAGCAATGCCACCTGGCACTCGCCCAGTTGGCCGAGGCCGAACGCACCATCACGGGCGCCCAGGTCGAACCCGCCGGCCTGCTTCGGATCAGCATGCCGTCGACCTACGGAAAATACCGCCTGCTTCCGCGGCTACCCGCGTTTCGCGCCCGTTACCCGGCGGTACGTATCGAGGCCAACGTCACCAACAGGAATATCGATCTGGTGAGCGAAGGCTACGACCTGGCCATTCGCGTGCGGCCGCCAACCGACGCCAATCTCATCGTGCGGCCCCTCGAGCGGGTACCGGTCGTCGTCGTGGCGACACCCGACTATCTGGAACGCGCCGGCATTCCGAATCATCCGGAGCAGTTAGCCGGTTGCGAGTGCATCCAGTTCCTCCAACCCAAGAACGGACGCCCCATGCCGTGGCGCTTCAACATTGATGGCCAGGAGTGCGCGATGGAGACGCACGGCAGCTATACCTGCAGCGACGAGATCCTCGCCTGCGTCGAGCTTGCCCGGGCAGGCGCCGGGCTCACGCAGTGCATGCGTTTTCTGGTCGAAGACGATCTCGCCAGCGGGCGACTGGTCAGTGTGCTCGACGCATTTGCCGTCAGCATCGATTCAATTTCGCTGCTGTATCCGCACCGTCGATACATGCCCCTGCGCACGCAGGTCTTCATCGACTTCATGCTCGAGATGAGCGCAGCCGCGCGTGTTTGAGCGGCATGCCGCTCAGGGGGCAGGCGTCGGATCCACATCCCGATAGGCCTCGGGCACAAAACGTGGCGTGCAGATCGCGAGAAAGACCAGATCGCCCCCGCCAGTGTTGACGACGCGCTGACGCACCCCGGGCGGGATGACCACAACGGCACCCGGCATGACGGGTTGCGGCGCGCCGTTGCCGATCTCGGCCAGACCCTCGCCCTGCTCGATGAGGTAGCGCTCGGCGATGCCGTCGAGCACATGCCAGCGCGTGATGCCGCCCACCGGCACCCGGGCGCGCGCCACCGACACGCCCGGATCACTGGCCGTGTTGTGACATTCCGTGATGAAACAACCTTCTTCGAACCAGTATTCGTCCGCCATCGGCTCAGCGCGGCCCGCCCCAGGCATCGGCCAGCGCGTCGTAGTGCAGCATGGCGACCGTCTCGGCCAGGGCGCCGGCTTCCCATTCCTTCATGGCCGGCAAGTCCAGCATGGTGTCGCGGTACAGGGCGGCCACGCGCGGCAGTTCCACATTGAAGGTATTGAAGCGCCAGACCACGGGCGCGAACATGGCATCGGCGACCGAAAATTCGCCAAACAGAAAGTCGCCGCCACGCCCGAAACGCTCCCGGCAGTCCGTCCACACCTCGGCAATACGCTTGACGTCGGCCTTCACGTCATCAGCCAGCGGCGCCCCCTTGAGGCGCAGCTTGATGTTCATGGGCATGGCCGAGCGCACGGCACCGAATCCGGAATGCATCTCGCAGGCCACGCTGCGTGCCCGAGCGCGGGCAATGCCATCGACGGGCCACAGGCCTTTGTGACGTTCGGCCAGAAATTCGGCGATGGCCAGCGTATCCCAGATGGGAAAGCCGTCCACATGCAGGCAGGGCACGAGACCGTTGGGCGAGTAGTCCCGGTGCCTGGGGTTGGGGCCCGTGCCGGCCACCTCGACCTTTCTGGGCTCGAAGGGAATGTTGAAGTGCTTGAGCAACACCCATGGGCGCAAAGACCATGAGGAGTAATTCATGTTGCCGAAATAGAGCGTGTACGACATGGGGCCATCCTCACAGTCGGCCCGACGGGCCGGCGACAACCCCATGGTAGCGCCAAGCGCGCCCGGCCGTCATGGGCCGGAAGGCGCTGGCAAGCTGCGGTTTCCCTCGGCGTGCAAAACGCAGCCCCCCCAAGGGAAACCCTGACTTGGGGTCAGGGGAGCGGGCGGATCACGGTGAGTGCGCCACGGATCTGGCCGACGGAATAGCCCGTGGCGCGGTCATTCGGGTAGCTCTTGTCCAGCTGAGCCTGGAGATCCGGCTCGATCTGGCCGGCGCCACCATGACAGCCCAGGCACACATCGGCCACGGGCAGGGCGCGCATGTAGCGGAAGACCTGCTTGCCGTCGGCCCGGGTCATGACCTCGCCCACTTCCAGCGAAGCCGGCGACTCGCCGTTGGCCGCGCGGATGTTGAAGTCGGCCAGCTGGGTGGCCTCCCAGACGTCGGGCGTCGCGCGATCGGCATTACGGGTCTTGAGACTCACCCGCCGCATGTTCCAGCCCAGCTCCTTGGCCTTGGCCTTGAGCAGCGAGGGGGCCTTTTCCTTGCACACGGGAATGGCGCCGGCATGGCCTTCGGCCTTGATGGTTTCCTTCATCATGCCAACCACCTTGGGCACCACCGGCATGGCCTGTTTGCGGGTGTCGATCTTGAGGGCTTCGGCATCCTGGGCCACGGCGGAACCGGCCATCAGCAGGCCGGCGAGGATCATGAGCGGGCGCATGACTTTCTCCATAAGCAAAGTCTTATATTCTAGCGCCATTTCCTGGCCCGGACATGACAAAGGCAGGCCCACGGCCTGCCTTCGAGGTGCGACACGGTGTCGCAGTGCTGCGGCTGGCGCCGCAGCCCGTCAGCGCTTTCCGCCGAGAATGGACCCCAGGACGCCGCGAATGATGGCTCGCCCCACCTGGGTGCCCACGCTACGCGCCGCACTCTTGGCCGCCGACTCGATGATGCTGTCGGAACGCCGCGAACGCTTGCCGCCACCGCCGAACATGCCGCCGAGCATGTCGAGCAGGCCACCGCCGCCCTCTTCTTCCTCGGCCTTGCCACGTGCAGCGGGCTTGGCTTCGGCTTCTTCTTCCTTCTGGCCGAAACCGGCCTGGATTTTCTCGTAGGCCGACTCCCGATCCAGCGCCTTTTCGTAGTGCCCGTAGATCAGCGAGCCCTTGATGGCCTGATCGCGCTCGGCGTCGGTCATGGGGCCGAGGCGGGAGCCCGGCGCCACCACCATGCAGCGCTCAGTGATCTGCGGGCGGCCCTTCTCGTCCAGGAAAGAGATCAGCGCCTCGCCCACGCCCAGCTCGGTGATGGCCTCGGCCGCATCGAACTTGGGGTTGGCGCGCATGGTGTCGGCAGCCGTCTTGACCGCCTTCTGGTCGCGCGGGGTGAAGGCGCGCAGGGCGTGCTGCACCCGGTTGCCGAGCTGACCGAGCACCGAATCGGGCACGTCCAGCGGGTTCTGGGTCACGAAGTACACGCCCACGCCCTTGGAGCGGATCAGGCGCACCACCTGCTCGACCTTTTCGAGCAGCGCGTCGGGCGCGTCCTTGAACAGCAGATGGGCCTCGTCGAAGAAGAACACCATCTTGGGCTTTTCCGGGTCGCCCACTTCCGGCAGTTGCTCGAAGAGCTCGGCCAGCAGCCACAGCAGGAAGGTGGAGTACAGCTTGGGGTTGTTGTAGAGCTTGTCCGCCGCCAGCACGTTGACCACGCCCTTGCCGCTGGCGTCGGTCTGCATCAGGTCGGAGATGTCGAGCATGGGCTCGCCGAAGAACAGGTCACCGCCCTGCTCCTCGATGGACAGCAGGCCGCGCTGGATGGCGCCGATTGAGGCCGCCGACACGTTGCCATACTGGGTCTTGATCTCTTTGGCATTGTCGCCCACGAACTGCACCATCGCGCGCAGGTCTTTGAGGTCGAGCAGCAGCAGGCCGTTGTCGTCCGCCACGCGAAAGACGATCTGCATCACGCCCGACTGGGTGTCGTTGAGATTGAGCAGGCGCGACAGCAGCAATGGCCCCATGTCGGACACGGTCGCCCGCACCGGGTGGCCGGACTGACCGAATACATCCCAGAACACGGTGGGATTCTTGATCGGCTCGAAAGACTCGATACCGATGGCCGCGAGTCGCTTCATGAGCTTCTCGGAGCCCACGCCCTCGACCCCCACCCCGGACAGATCGCCCTTCACATCGGCCACGAACACCGGCACGCCAATGCTCGAGAACGATTCGGCCAGTTTCTGCAGCGTCACGGTCTTGCCGGTACCGGTGGCGCCGGTGATCAGCCCGTGGCGGTTGGCGAGGCGGGGCAACAGGCAGATGTCCTGGCCGTCACAGCGGGCAATGGGCAGGGGAGCGGTCATGGTCGATGTCCAGCGGAAAAAATAAACGAAAGACTTACTTTAGCAAGCACGAGGCGCGCCGGGTTCAGCGACCACACCCGGCCACGCAGGCATCGTAGGTATTCAGGCAGCTCTGGCTCTGGCCACAATGGAACAGACGGTCACCGCACTTGTGCACGCACATGTCCCAACCGGGCTCGGGGGTGAAGGCCGGCTTGGCCTGCAGGCTGCATGAGGCGAGTTCGAAGCCGCGATTGGGGCCCGGAATGCGCTGCCATTGCTCCGGGGTGAAAACCAGTTCGGACTGCAGTGCGGCCACATCGCCCTCGCCGCGCAGCAGGCCGGAGCGCTGTAGCGTGCTCAACCCCCAGCAATCGGCCTGTTTGGCATTTTCGACCGTGCGTGCCTCTCGGGCCAGGCCAAGGTTGTGCCGGGCACATTCATGCGCATACAGAAAAGCACGGGCGGGGTCCGAGATGCCCGGCAGCGCGCGCGGATTGTAGAGAAGGGTGAATCGGCCCTGTTCGACCACGGTGGTGACCACCTCGGGCAGGCTCTCGTCGACACGGCTGGGCACGGCTCGACCGGAAGCATCGGTACAACCGCGGAAAGTAAGATCCTGGGCACCAGCCAGCGAGGGCATCAGCAGGCAGGCCAGCAGGGCGAAAACGAGACGCAGCGCGGTCATGGATTACCTCGGCATTTCATATGCATGGAACGGGGCATTTTGACAGACTCGGCGCCGCTCGGGGACATCTCGGGCACGCGCGCGCGCAGCGCGTATAATGTCGCCTTTCAATTTCGGCGCAATTCATGCGCCCCTGGCCGGCATCGCGCCGGCCTGCTGTGAACGAGCAACCGGAGAGGTTTTATGGCGGGTCATAGTAAATGGGCCAACATCCAGCACCGCAAGGGTCGTCAGGACGCCAAGCGGGGCAAGGTCTTCAGCAAGCTGATCAAGGAAGTCACCGTGGCGGCCAAGATGGGCGGCCCCGACCCCACGTCCAACCCGCGACTGCGCCTGGCCATCGACAAGTGCAAGGGTGAATCCATGCCCAAGGACAACATCGAAAACGCCATCAAGCGCGGTGCTGGCCTGCTCGACGGCGCCAACTATGAAGAGTCGCGCTACGAGGGCTACGGCATCGCCGGCGCCGCCGTGATCGTCGATTGCCTGACCGACAACAAGGTGCGTACCGTCGCCGACGTGCGTCACGCCTTCTCCAAGTACGGCGGCAACCTGGGCACCGACGGCTGCGTGGCCTTCCAGTTCGATCACGTCGGCCAGCTCATGTTCGCCCCGGGCATCGATGAAGACGCCATCATGGAAGCCGCGCTCGAAGCCGGCGCTGACGACGTGATCGTCAACGACGACGGCTCCATCGAAGTGATCACCGGCCCCGCCGAACTCTCCGACGTGAAGGAAGCGCTCGAAGCCGCCGGCTACAAGGCCGAAGTGGGCGAAGTGATCATGAAACCCCAGAACGAAACCGAACTGACCGGCGACGACGCCGCCAAGATGCAGAAGCTGCTCGACGCGCTGGACAGCCTCGACGACGTGCAGGAGGTGTATACCTCGGCGGTGTTTGACGAAGCCTGAACGGGCTGAGTGCGTTGGCGAAAGCGGCGACCTTCGGGTCGCCGTTTTTTGTTTGGTCGGCGGTATGAGTCATTCGCGGTTTCCATGGCCATTGGCCGGGTTTCGCCCCGGCGGGCACCTCACTTTCTTGCTTGTGCAAGAAAGTGAGCAAAGAAGCACAGCCCACGGTCGCGTCGCCTGCGGCGATACCCAATCGCCAAACACCGGGGGCGGCGTGCTTCGCCAACTCGCCCTGCGGGCTCAGACAGCGAAGCCCGTGTTTCCGCCCCCAGCGCTAGTCGATTGGCGCGATCGAGGGCGAAGCGGACGTGCCACTCTTGTAACATCCGCAGCCCAGCCAAGCGCAGCGACACCGGGAACATCGCATTAAAAGAACTCGCCACCTGAGTCCGGCACACCCCCAATCCCTCTGTCGTGCCGAGTCGCCCGGATGATCAGCAGAAAAAGTGGCTGCGCTGTTTGAGCCCGAAGGGCGAGTTGGCGCAGCCACCTGCTGAGCGTTCGGGCAGGGAGGGGAGCCCGCAGGGCCACGAAAAGCGGGATGCGTCTCTTTGCCTACTTTCTTGCGCGTCAAGAAAGTAGGTCGCCCTTCAGGGCGAAACCAGCGGCGAAACAAGAATGGAATGGTGTTTAGCTGCAGCACTGAACTGATGGGTGAGGTCGTTCAGGCATGAACCGCCATTGGCCGGGTTTCGCCCCGGCGGGCACCTCACTTTCTTGCTTGTGCAAGAAAGTAAGCAAAGAAGCACAGCCCACGATCGCGTCGCCTGCCGGCGATTCCCAATCGCCAAGCCCCGGGCGCGGCGTGCTTCGCCAACTCGCCCTATCGGGCTCGGACAGCGAAGCCCGTTGTTCCGCCCCCGGCGCTTGTCGATTGGCGCGACCGAGGGCACTCCGGACGTGCCATTCTGGTGAGGTCAGTCGCCCACGCGAGCGAAGCGACGCCGCGAACAGCGAAACGTAAACGGACGGCCGTCACAGTTGGCACGTCCCCAATCCCTCTGTCGTGCCGAGTCGCCCGGATGAACGGCAGAAATAGCGGTTTCGCTGTCTGAGCCCCATCGGGGCGAGTTTGCGAAACCGCCTGCCGGGCGTTCGGGCAGCGAGGGTAGCCCGAAGGGCCACGACGGCGGGACGCGCTTCTTTGCCTACTTTCTTGCGCGTCAAGAAAGTAGGTCGCCCAAAGGGCGAAACCAGCAACCTGAAAATCTGGCACAGAGCCCAACGCCCAACACCATAAAGCGCCACAAATCCCCGGCGTCACCCCGCCCAACCGGTGCGACACACCTCCCCCCATTGGCGCGCCCCACCGCTTTGGGTACCCTTCCCCCCATGATGACGCCCGACCCACACACCTGAACCCCATGGACACCCTGCTCCAACAGATCGTCAACGGCCTGGTGGTCGGCAGCGTCTACGCGCTGGTCGCGCTCGGTTACACCATGGTCTACGGCATCCTCGGCCTGATCAATTTCGCCCACGGCGAGGTGCTCATGGTCGGCGCGCTCACCGCGCTGCAGGTGATCCTCTGGCTCATGGGCGTGGCGCCCGACATGGCGCCGCTGCTGATGCTCTCCATCGCCGTGGCGGTGGCCATCCCGGTGTGCATGTTGCTCGGCTACCTCATGGAGCGCCTCGCCTACCGCCGCCTGCGCAATGCTCCGCGCCTCGCGCCGCTGATCACCGCCATCGGCATGTCCTTTCTGCTGCAGACCCTGGCGATGATCCTCTGGGGGCGGGGCAACCACAGCTTTCCGCAGCTCATCTCCACCGAGCCCATCGCGCTGGTGGGCACGGTGGTGATCACCCCGGTGCAGATCGCCATCATCGTCATCTCGGCACTGATGATGGGCGGCCTGCTCATGCTGGTGAATCGCAGCCGCATGGGCCGCGCCATGCGCGCCACGGCCGAGAACCACAAGGTCGCGCAGCTCATGGGCGTGGACACCAACGGCGTGACCGCGCTCACCTTCATCCTCGGCGCCGGCATGGCCGCCGTGGCCGGGGTGATGATCGCCTCCAATTACGGCATCGCCAACTATTCCATGGGCTTCATGCCCGGCCTCAAGGCCTTCACGGCGGCGGTGCTCGGCGGCATCGGCAACCTCGCCGGGGCGGTCGTCGGCGGGCTGGTGCTGGGGCTGGTGGAAGCCATCGGCGCGGGCTATATCGAAGACATCTCCTTCGGCTTTCTCAACTCCAGCTATCAGGACATCTTCGCCTTCACTATCCTCGGGCTGGTGCTGATCTTCCGGCCCACTGGCCTGCTGGGCGAACGGGTGTCGGACCGGGCATGACCACCATGCCCCCGATTTCGACATGCCGATGGCCGGTTGAAACCGGCCCTACGGGGCGATACGCCAAACCGACGCGACACCGTAGGGCGGGATTCATCCCGCCAACACCCGAGGCCCGCTGATGGAAGAAATAGCCCGCCTCATCCCCGTCCTCGGCAAGAAGAATCCGCGCCTCGCGGTGTGGCTGGTGGCGATCATCGCCATCGCCGCGCCCATCATCGCGAACGTGGCCGTCGGGCGCAGCTGGGTGCGCATTCTCGACTTCGCCCTGCTGTACATGCTGCTGGCCATCGGCCTGAATCTGGTGGTCGGCTACGCCGGCCTGCTCGACCTGGGCTATATCGCCTTCTACGCCGTGGGCGCCTACACCTGGGCCTTTCTGGCCTCGCCCCATTTCGGCGTGCACCTGCCCTTCTGGATGGTGCTGCCCATTGGCGCGGCCTGCGCGGCGCTGGCGGGCATCATCCTGGGCTTTCCGGTGCTGCGTTTGCGGGGGGACTACCTCGCCATCGTCACGCTCGGCTTCGGGGAAATCATCCGCATCTTCCTCAACAACCTGAACCACCCGGTCAACATCACCAACGGGCCGCAGGGCATCGGCTCGCTCGATTCCATCCATTTCTGCGCGGGCGATCCACTCGCTGCGGCGGGCGAAGGCGTGCTCGACGCCCTGTGCGAATGGCAGTTCGGCAGTGGCCTGCGCGTGGGTGGATTCAAGATCCACTCCCTGTTCCTGTTCTACTACCTGTTCCTGCTGTGCGTAATCGGCGCCATCGTGTTCATGCATCGGCTGCAGGTCTCGCGCATCGGCCGCGCCTGGGCCGCCATGCGCGACGATGAACTGGCCGCCAAGGCCATCGGCATCAACACCCGCAACATGAAGCTGCTGGCCTTTGCACTGGGCGCGACCTTTGGCGGGGTATCGGGCGGGCTGTTCGGGTCCTTCCAGGGCTTCGTGTCACCCGAGTCCTTCTCGCTGATGGAATCCATCGCCGTGCTGGTCATGGTGGTCTTCGGCGGCATGGGCAACATCGCCGGGGCGCTGGTGGGTGCCCTCATCCTCAGCCTGTTGCCGGAGCTACTGCGCGAGGTGGCCGTGCCGCTGCAGGAAACGCTATTCGGCACCGTATTGCTCGACCCGGAAGTGCTACGCATGCTGCTCTACTCGCTGGCCATGATCCTCATGATGCTGCTGCGCCCACGCGGTCTCATCCCGGCCCGGGCCCGCTACGCCCGTGTCGAGCATGTGCGCGAGGCGAGCGCATGATCACGCTGCTGGAGGCAAAGCACATCGGCAAGCGCTTCGGCGGCGTCACCGCGCTAGCGGACGTGAGCCTGACCATCCGTCAAGGCGAGGTGTACGGCCTCATCGGCCCCAACGGCGCGGGCAAGACCACCTTCTTCAATGTACTCACCGGCGCCTACACGCCGGACGAGGGCGGGTTCGTGTTCGAAGGCAGCGCCCTGCCCACCGGCAAACCCCATCGCGTGGTCGAAGCCGGCATTGCCCGCACCTTCCAGAACATCCGCCTGTTCGGCGGCATGACCGCGCTGGAAAACGTCATGGCCGGCCACCACATCCGCACCCGCGCCGGGGTGTGGGGCGTGCTCACCCGCAACCGCCGGCAGCGCGAAGAAGAACGCCTCACCACCGCCCGTGCGCAGGAACTGCTCGACTACGTGGGCATCGCCCGCCACGCCCATGCGGTGAGCACCAGCCTCTCGTATGGCGACCAGCGCCGGCTCGAAATCGCCCGTGCCCTGGCCACCGAACCGCGCCTGCTCGCGCTCGATGAGCCCGCCGCCGGCATGAACGCCACCGAAACCGCGCAGCTCAAAACCCTCATCGAGCAGATCCGCACCGACGGCGTCACCGTGATGCTCATCGAACACGACGTAAAGCTGGTCATGGGCCTGTGCGACCGGGTCGCCGTGCTCGACTTCGGCCGCAAGATCGCCGAAGACGTGCCGGCCGAGGTGCAGCGCAATCCAGCGGTGATCGAAGCCTATCTGGGTGGGAGTGTCGCGGAGGCGCAGGCGGGATGATCAGAACCAGCGTTCGCAAACACCGCTGCGACTCCCTCCCCTTCAAGGGGAGGGCTGGGGTGGGGATGGGGTTAGAAAACCACCAAGAGCCCCAAAGCAACCCCATCCCCCACCCTGCCTCCCCCTTGAAGGGGGAGGTGCCCTCCACTTTTTGGCGCGATGGTGTCTTGTTCTTCGGAGGATGCCAATGACCAGCCCCCTTCTCGAACTCAAAGACGTCCACGTCAACTACGGCGCCATCGCCGCCGTCAAAGGCATCGACCTCAGCCTCAACACAGGCGAGCTGGTCTGTCTCATCGGCGCCAACGGCGCGGGCAAGAGCACCACGCTCAACGCCATCGCCGGCACCCTGCCGCTGGCCGGCGGCGAGATTCACTATCAGGGCCAGCCCATCGACGCCCTGCCCGCCCACAAACGCCTGCGCGCCGGCATCGCCCTCGTCCCCGAAGGCCGCGGCATCTTCACCCGGCTCACGGTGGAAGAGAACCTGCGCATGGGCGCCTACAGCCGCGACGACGACCAGATCGACGCCGACCTGGATCGCATGCTGTTGCTTTTCCCAAGACTCCGAGAACGACACACCCAGGTCGCCGGCACCCTCTCCGGCGGCGAACAGCAGATGCTCGCCATCGGCCGCGCCCTGCTCTCGCGACCCAAGCTGCTACTGCTCGACGAACCCTCCATGGGCCTTGCCCCGCTCATCGTCGAGAAGATTTTCGAGGTGGTGCAGCAAGTGAAAAACGACGGTGTGACCGTGCTACTGGTGGAGCAGAACGCCAATCTGGCACTGGAATTTGCGGAGCGGGGGTATGTGATGGCGTCGGGTGTGGTGACGCTGGCGGGGCGGGGAGATGAGCTGCTGGCGGATGCGGGGGTTCGGGCGGCTTACCTGGGTGGAGGGTAACGGTGTTTCTTCCCTAGGTTGTCGGCAGCGCTATGCCTCGTTTTGCAAACCGATGGTCCTACCCTCACAACAAGCAATGTCTACTAAATTTAGTCTAAATTAGTAGACATTGGTAGACACGAAGTACTAATGTCTACTAAAACGAGCACAAATTAGTAGACATGAAAATTCCGATGTCGCCGCCCGCCGAAGCCCGGCTTCTGGCCGAAATGAGCCGTGCAGACCTGCCCGCGCTCATGACTCACAGCGCCCCGCTGGTGAGCGGGAAGTATCTCCACTGGGACGAACTACGCCACAGAACACCACCTGACGCGCTCACGCTGGAGCAATGGTGGCTTGCCATCTGGCTGAGCCGCAACCCGACGCTCAAGTCTCTCCCTTTGGTGGATAAGCATGGCCACCCTTTCCGGCTCGCGACACCGGAGCCTGCACTCATCGCGCTTCACCACATCGACCGCGATGCGGCGGGCCAGATCCGTACCGAGGTCGCTGCGCCCATCCATGAGAATCGGGACCGCTACCTGCTGCACTCGCTCATCGAGGAGTCAATTACTTCCAGTCAGCTTGAGGGCGCCTCAACGACCCGGCGCGTCGCCGAGGCCATGCTGCGTGAAGGCCGCAAGCCTCGCGATCATGGCGAGACCATGATCTTCAACAACTACCACACCATGGAGCAGTTGCGTTCGCTGCGGGACGAAGCCCTGACGCCGGAACTCATCCTTGAGTTGCACCGGATGCTGACCCTCGACACCCTGGAAAACCCTGCCGATGCTGGACACCTGAGGCAGGCTGATGACGTGAACGTGGTCGACAATCGCGACGGCACGATTCTTCACCAGCCCCCCCGGTTCAAAGAGCTGCCTGAACGCCTCGAACGCCTGTGCGCCTTCGCCAATGCCGACGAACACAGCACTCCCTTCGTCCACCCGGTCATCCGCGCCATCCTGCTGCACTTCATGGTCGGCTACGATCATCCCTTCGTCGATGGCAATGGCCGCACCGCGCGCGCGCTGTTCTACTGGTCCATGGCCCGCAGCGACTACTGGTTGATGGAATTTCTCTCCATCTCCCAGTTTCTCAAAAAGGCGCCTGCCGCCTACGTTCAAGCCTATCTGCACACGGAAACCGACAAGAACGACACCACCTACTTCGTTCTTCACCAACTGGCCATCATCCAGAAAGCCATTGCCAGCCTGCACACCTACCTGGCACGTAAAATGGACGAACAAAGGGACGCAGAAAATCTGCTCTTTCGCTCACCGGGCATTCGTGGCCGACTCAACCACCGCCAACTCGCCCTGCTCACCTACGCGCTCAAGCACCCCGGCGAGCTTTATCGGGTCGCGACACATCAAGCGACACACAACGTTGTTTACCAGACCGCGCGCAACGATTTACTGGAACTCGAACGCGTGGGTTTTCTCGACAAGATGAAGCAAGGCAATGCCTTTGTCTTCTTTGCGCCTGACGATCTGCATCAGCGAATAGAAAAGTTTTCGGGCGAAATTGAATAGCCGGAATGACACTCACGCATCTACTGGGCATCGCCACAAACCCCTGCACATCTGCCCTTCAGACCGTACTAGACCTCGACCGGTGTTGCTTTATCCACCGCACTCTGGTGAGTTTCGGCTTCGCCTAACGCTCCCTAACCTTCCGCCTCCCACCGGAAATACATCTGAACGCCCATCCAGCGAAATAGCCCGAATGCCGCTTCGCGGAATCCCGGAGCACCCGCCCCGGAGTCGTCCCGGCGGGACTCGTCCTGACGACACGCGCTGAGACGAGCGAGCCGGATTCGCGCTAACGTAGGCCCCACCTGTTCGCAAACCCGGGGCCCCGATGAAGCGCTATCTGATCGCTGCGATTGCCGTGCTGTTCGCCCTGCTGTCCTGGTACCCGCCCATCACGGATGCAGCGAAGGCGAGTGCGGAGGCTGGGCTGACGCGCGCACTGGCCAGCTTCGCGGCGGCACGAACGCTCAACGGCGTGATCTCGGTGGCGCAAGGCACCGAGGTAGCGGTGCATCCGGTGGGCGTGGGAGTGTCGCTGACGGTGGGCGAGATTCTCGACCCGGTGAATGACCTGGTGGAATCCCTCTCTTCGGTGCTGTTGGCAGCCAGCGTGGCCTTCGGTATCGAGAAGCTGTTGCTGAGCCTCGGCGCGGGTATCTGGGTGTCGATGCTGGTGACTATCACCGCCATCGCCTGGGCCGCCCTGTTCGCCATGGCCAAGGCGCCGCCCTGGCTCACTCGGCTGACGCTCGCCCTGCTGTTCGTGCGCTTCGCGATTCCCGTGGCGCTGATCGGCAGCGAATCGGTGTTCGAGCATCTGTCGTTCGCCAGTTACGCGGAAAGTCAGGCCTCGATCGAGGGCACCTCGGCGGAATTGAAGTCGCTGACAGCGGACACTGCGCCTGCCGAAACCGATACGCCCCCGACCGGCGATGACGGCTCAACAGCCTCCTCCGGCCTGACGGGCTGGTTCAGCGATCTGGGCGATGCGGCGCAGCGGGCCAAAGACGGCGTGGTCGAATCGGTTCAGGGGATCTCCGCGCCAACCGAAGCGCTCAAGGCGAAATTCGACGGTGTGAAGAATCTGGCGGAGCAATCGGTACGCCGCATGATCGATCTGATGATCATCTTCGTGATGCAGACCATCGTCACCCCCATCCTGCTGCTGTGGCTGATGTACCGATTGCTGATGGGTGCGTCGGCCACCTTCCGCCAATCCGCCTGAACGGCGACGCCGCAACGCAGTCCACCCCTTGCCCGCCACGCCACGCCCGTGCGTGTTGCCGATGCGGGCGCCCCGACCACACAGAGAAGGAGAACAACACATGGACAAAATCGAAGTCGCCTATACCACCTCGGCCACCGCCACCGGTGGCCGTAACGGACGCACCGAGTCGCAGGACGGGCAGGTGAGCGTGGATCTTTCCGTCCCCAAGGCCATGGGCGGCCCGGGCAAGGCGGGCACGACGACCCCGGAAGACCTGTTTGCCGCCGGTTACGCGGCCTGCTTTGGCGGCGCGCTGGATTTCGTGGCCAAGCAGCAGAAGAAGGACGCCAGCGGCGCCAAGGTGACCTGCTCGGTGTCCATCGGCCCGCGCGAGGCCGGCGGTTTTGGCCTGGCGGTGAAGATGCGGGTGGAGGACACCAGCCTGCCGCAGGCGGAGCTGGAGCCGCTGGTGAAAGCCGCGCATGAAGAGATCTGCCCCTACTCCCACGCCACCCGCAACAACGTGCCGGTGGAGCTGGAGGTGGTGGGCGGCTAACACGCCGACTTCACGTCATGGAAGGCCTCCGGTGTGCCGGGGGCTTTTTTTACGGCGGTGGCATCGCCGACAGACGCCTCAGCCAGGTATCTCGTAACGAAATGTCATTACGGTCGCGCAAGGCGACGACGCCCGTTAGTCTTGAAGGAAGGAAACATCCAGTTTGAATGGACTCGCCTGCCTCAGGCTACAGACATGCCCACGGGAGATCGAAGATGACATGCACACGCGCTCTTGCCCTGGCCGCCCTGTTCGGCCTTTCTGTCAGCGCGCCGGCCGGCGCTGCCCTGCTGACCATCAACGGTGCCGGACAATTGACCGGCGCCACCAGTGTGGTGGTCAACGACATTTTCTATGACGTGGAATTTCGCGACGGTACGTGTATCGAGCTGTTCGACGGCTGCGACGAGGCGTCTGACTTCATTTTCGGCTCCTCAGCCGAAGCCGAAGATGCCTCGCAACAGTTGCTCGATCAGGTCTTTCTCGACCAGGGCACCCTGGCCACGGCCTTCGATTCCGACCCCTCGCTGACCTACGACTGCCTGTCGGTGGTGCGCTGCATTGCCTTCACGCCGTGGTTTGTCAGCGATGGCAACGTGTCGATCGAGGGCGCCGCAAACTACAACCCGGCGTCGGCCGACCTGGTGACTCCGGCCGGGGCGCTGGCCAACTACAACTCGTTTGTCAGCCCGGACGTCACCTGGGCCATCTGGCGTGAAGGCTCGCCCCCGGTGTCGATTCCGCTGCCGTCCTCCATCAGCCTGCTGTTGCCCGCGCTCGGTGCACTGGCGCTGAGTCGCCGTCGGCGGGGCTGATCAGTCGATCGGTGCGTTACGGCTTCGCCTGACGCACCGATCTATGTCTTTACGGCGATCTTCACGCTGTCACGAATCGCCTACGGCCAGAACTTCCCGCAGAACCCGAGATACCGATAAGGCAACCCCGGCGTCGTCGGTGTCGCCCCGGCGGTTTCCAGCGTGACGCCAAGCTTCGACACGCCAAAGAACAGCGTCTCCGCCTCTCCGGGCAGCCCGACACTACCGGTCTTGCCCTCAGGCAGGGGGCCGATGGGGATGGGGGCGCCGCCATCGGCGGGCAGACCCCAGAGATAGAAGACCTGCCCAGCGGGCGGGATAGCGGGTTGGACGAATTTGAAGTCGGCGGTGCGACCGTGGCGCAGGCTACTGATCAGCAAGCCGGCGCCGCCGGCTTCGTTGGCGAGCACGCCGACGTAACTGGCGGGGAGTTGGGTGAGCGTGGCGGTCTGCTCGGTGAGCATGGCGTCGGGGCCGAGGCCGGGAAGGAACTGGCCGCCCACCATGCCGACCACGGCACCGGCCGCCGCCCAGCCGATGGCCGGGCGCAGCAGCCAGTCGAACCAGCGGCTTGAGGCCTTGGCCTCGACGAAGCCGAGGCGCTTTTCGATGGCCGGCCACACGTTGGCGGGTGGCGTCCTGGGTTCCAGCGCGAGGGCCAGCGGGGCAAGGCGCAGTTCGGCCTCGGCCACCAGGGCCTGCAGCGCCGGGTCGTTTTTCAGCAGGCGTTCGAAGCGGGCGCGCACGCGCGGGGTCAGTGAGCCGAAGGCATAGGCCGAGGCCAGGTGCTGGCGCAGGTCGGGATGGTCGTAGCGCATCAGGCGGCCATGCAGCGTTGCAGCCGCTGCAACGAGCGGCGGATCCAGGCTTTGACGGTGCCCAGCGGTTGCGACAGGCGGGCGGCGAGGTCCTGATGGGTGAGGCCGTCGAAGTAGGCGAGGATGAGCGCTTCGCGCGGGGCGGCATCGATCTGGCCGATGCAGTGGCGCAGTTGCGCGTCTTCGCAGCGCTCCAGCAGCGTCTCTTCGGGGGTGGGGCCGTCGCTGGCCACGTCCACCGTGCGGGTTTCACCATCGCCCTCGGTGATTTCCAGCGGCATGTGATTGGGCCGCGCCCGGCCGATGTCGAGCGCCTTGTTGCGCACCAGGGTGGCCAGCCACGCCATGGCGGTGGCGCGGCCGGCCTGGTAGCGGCCGGCATGGTGCCACACGGCCACGAAGGTGTCCTGCAGGGCGTCTTCGGCCAGCGAGCGCTCGTTCAGCAGCCGCAGGGCAATCGGGTACAGACGATGGGCGCTGGCGTCATACAGGGCACGCAGGGCCGCGCGGTCGCCCATGGCGACCCGACCGATGAGGGCTTCCAGCGACTCGGGGGCGTTCATTACTTGCCCGGGACGAGTTCGCGGCTGGCAACCGCCACCGGGCCGTTGGCAACGGCTTCGAGAATGCGCTGCACCTCGCCGAAGTCGGCCACCTTGTTCAGGTCCTGAAAGTCACCCCAGCGCAGCGCGGCGGGGATGTCATTGTAGATCTCGCGCGGCGCGCCGAAGCAGGCCACGGGCACGGTGCCGTTGGCGCCGGGTTGAAGCTTGAAGCCCTGATTGCCCGGCAGTTGCAGCGACTGACCCGGCTCGACGCGCGGATCGGCATCGAAGCGGTTGGGAAAGATGCGCTGCAGCTTACCGGCGGCGGTACGGGCGTAGCAGTACGCATAGGCCGGCGCGTTACTGCTCAGCGTGAAGCCCACCCCTGCACCGGCGGGTAGCGGCACCGGTTCGATGGCCAAGGCGATGTTGCCGGCCGAGGCCTGGCTGCGCGGCGTGGCGTCCTGCGCGGGCACGGCGGGCGGCTGGGGGAACGGGCCTTCGAGGAAGACGGTGAAGAAGGCCAGATCCACCGCCGGCGTGTCTCCCATGCCCAGCGCATTGCGGTAGGTGGCCACGGCCTGGCGCAGGGCCGGGGTGACTCGGCCGTCGGCCGGGCCATCGTAGAAGCCACGGTTACGCAGCTGGGTCTGGAAGTAGGCGGTCAGCTCGCCGCCGCGCTCCATGCCGATGAACCAGTCTTCGATCTCGTCACGCACTTCCGGGTTCTTGGCATCGGTGCCGATGCATTGCCAGTAGGGCAGCTTGAGCAGGCGGCCGAAGAGTTCGACCGACGACAGCTCCACCATGTTGCGCAGGGCCTGGGCGGTGCCGTCGGTGCGCTGGAAGGAGGTGGAGAAGTTGATGCCGATCTTGGAGAAGGTGGCCTGGGCGTCGAGGGCGTCGCCCTCCTTGACGATGGTGGTGAGATTCTTGGAGACCACCCCCGGCAACAGGGTCAGACGCTCGGTGTCGGCCATGGCCACGTCGAGCCCGAGCACGTTGAACTGTCGGCTGGTGGAAGCCCCCGCCCCCAGCGTGCTGCCCACCGAGACACCACCGTCGGTCTGGCGCTTGAGCACGCCTTCGTCGAGCTGGCTGATGGAGCCGCGCAGGTTGTACTGCGGCACCACGTTGAAGGCGGTGCGGTTCTTGGCGTTGGAGAGGAAGGCCACCGCGTTGTTGGCGTCCTGCCCGAAGGCGCTGACCTCGATGGCGCGGCTGCGACGGGTCTGGTCCGACAGGGCCGACATCATCATGTCGCGGGTGCCGGCGGCCACCTTGCGCGTACTGTCCGACAGGTCCTCGATCACTACGCTCACGTCGCGCACGCCGTAGGAGATGTAGAGCTTGTCCATGCAGCGCAGGGCGTCGGAAAAATTGGTGACGTTGCGCTGGGGCCGGGTTTGCGGCGGCGCCACGGCGGCGGCCACGTCCTGCTGTTTGGGCGGCAGCGGCGCACAGGCCGCGAGCGTCAGGGTGGCGAGCAGCCAGAGCGGTTTTGTTGTCATTTTTCGGGCGCTGAGAAAAGAGTTGGGATCAGCGGCAGTTGTTGCCTGCCTGGATGATATCGCCGGTGATGATCACCGTTGTCTCGCGTTTGGCCGAGGTGCCGATTTTCTTGTTGTCTTCGATCACGTTGCCGATGGCAATGGTGCAACCGTTGTCGAGGGCGGTGACACCGGTGCCGGCGCCGCCGGCGTCGTCGTCCTGCAATTTGGCACGGGCGCGTTCGGAAGCCAGCACCGCCTGCTCGCTCTTGGCACGGGCGATGCGGGCATTGACGTCGTCGGGGATGTCCGGCGTGCCCGCGATGGCCGGCGCCAGGGCGACGAGCAGCATCGCGAGGGTGATTGTCCTGATCATGGTCGCGTCCTCCGGGGCCGGGCTCAGCGCTTGCCTTCCACACCACCGACCAGCACGCGCTGGTCGCCGCCGTTGGCGTTGATGGCGTTCTGCAGCACGTTGCCGGTGACGGTCACATTGGTGTTGGCAGTGCCGCCATCGGCATTGCGCACGCTGCCCAGGTTGATGGACTGGCGGGTGTTGCTGCTGTTGCCGGCAAACTGGCCGATGGCGCCGGTGACTTCGGCCCGGGTGGTGACCACGGCGCCAGTGTTCTCGGCGCTGCCGATGGACACGTCCTGAACGGCATTGCTGGCGCCGTTGGTGGTCTGGATGATGTCGCCGCTGTTGACCACTTCAGTGATGGCCTGGGTGCGCGAGCCATCCACGCTGCCCACCTTGATGCGCTGCTCGATGTTGGTGCCGGCGCCCTGCAACTGCGAGATCGTCCCGGCCGTGGTGGCGTCGGTCTGGATGTTGCCCGACGAGTTGTTGGCGCTGCCTACACTCACCGTCTGCACCGAGGCGCCGCCACCGCCGTCGGCACGCTGGCTGACCGAACCGAGCACGGTACCGTTGGTGCGCGCTTCGGCGGGCGAGCCGCCATTCACGCTGCCCACGTCGATACGCTGCTCGACCTGGCGGTTGGCGATCTGGCTGACCGAACCACTCACGGTGCCATTGGCAGACACACTGCCGCCGCCTTCCACGTTGTTGACCGCACCCACGTTGAGCGACTGGGTACCCGCACCGGGCGTACCGCGGAACTGGATCACCTCGCCGCTGAGGCTGCCGCGCGCATTGACGCTGCGTGCCTGGGTGCTGTTGATGCTGCCAACTTCAACGCTCTGTACATTGGCACCCGCGCCGCTGGAGGCGCCGTTGTTGGTCTGGGTGATGCCCGGGCCGGTGATTTCGCCATTGGTGCGGGCGGAGCTGACGGTGGAATCAACCAGCGATCCGGCACCGACGCGCTGGGTGATGGATGAGGCGTTGTTGTTGGTCTGGGTCACGTTGGCGCCGATGCCGCCGTTGAGCTCGGCATTGTTCGCGCGCGTCTTGCCCTCGACGCCGGCCACGGAAACCGACTGCTCCGCCGCATTCTCACCGCGCAGGGTCTGGGTCACATTGCCAGTGAGCGAGCCACGGGTGCTCAGGTTGGTCACACCGCTGGCCGGAGGCGCTTCCGGATTGCCCGGATCTGCATTCAGTTTCGGCGCCGGCACGGCCAGCTTTTCGCTGACCACCAGGGTATTGGACAGGCCATCGCGGATCGACTGGGCAAACAGCGGAGTGCAGGCCAGAGTCAGGAAGGCGGCAGCAAGGGGGCGGCGGGCGATGTTCATGGTGATTCTCCAAAAGGGCGGGTCGCAAATGTGCGTCCCATGGAGATACTTCGTGTCGTATCGTAATTTGGATGCAGCCGACGCGAAAAATATTTTTTCAATGCCGGTGTGAAGGTTTTCTCTGGAGTGCAACGCGGCGTTCACGGCGGCGCTACTTCCTGCGCTTTCGCCACATTCAGGGCGCGGCAAGCCGCGCCCTGAATGCGCTCACTGATTGCCTTCAAGACCACCGATGAGCACAAGCTGGCGTCCGTCGCTCGCCCCGCCGGCCTCCTGGAACACCACATTGGATACGGTCACGTCAGTGGAGACGGAGCCCCCATAGATGTGGCGCACGCTGCCCAGGTTGATCGTCTGGCGCATGTCGTCGCTGGCGCTGGCAAACTGGATCAGGTTGCCCGTCACTTCAGCACGGATCGTTGCCGTTGCTGCGGTGTTCAACGCGCTGCCGATGGAGACATCCTGCACAACATCCGAGCTGTCGGCAGTCGCCTGTACGATCTCGCCGGTGTGGAAGACTTCAGTGACCGCCTGGGTACGCGAGCCCTCCGCACTGCCCACGGCAATCCGTTGATCGACGTTGTCGTCAAAGGTGATCGTCTGGCTGGTGCTGCCCAGGGTGGCGTCAGTGCGCACGATGCCGCCGGAGCCGTTCGCGCTGCCCACGCTCAATGACTGCCTGGCGCCCGAGAGCCCACCGCCCTCGGCCCGCTGGGTGACGGACGCCAGCACCACGGCACGGGTGCTGGCATCAACCGGCGCCCCTCCGGTGACACTGCCGACATCGATGCGCTGATCAACCTCGCGCGAAGCCACCTGAAAGACTTCGCCACGCACCTCGCCGCGCGCCGCCACCTGCCCACCGCCATCCACGTTCGCCACCGAACCTGCGTTCAGCACCTGAGCGCCGGAGGCTGACCCGGAAAGCACTTGCTGGACACCGCCGGTGACCGAACCGCTGGCGCTGACCTGGCTAGCCTGTGTGCCGGCAATGCTGGCGACCGCAATCTCCTGCGAATTACGCGCCGGGTCGATGGCCGTGGTGGTGTTGCTCTGGCTGACATTCCGACCGCTGATATCGCCGAGCGTGGCCGCCGAGGCCATGGTTGACGTCATCAGGGTGCCTACGCCGATGCGCTGCGTCACCTCGGCGGCATTGCGGGTCAGCTGCTGCACATCGACAGTGACGATACCACCCAGTTGAGCGTCATCGACGCGCACGGCGCCGAGTACGCCAGCCACCGACAGGATCTGGTCCGCACTGCGTGCCCCGCTTTGCCGCTGCACAAGGACACCGCTTGAGACACCACGAGTGCGCAGATTGCCCACGTCGCTGTCACGCGAGGCAGTCACGTCAGCGGGCACGCTGACCACCGGAACCGCGAGCGTTGCGTTACCGATGAGGGAATTGGTCAGCCCGTCTTTGGCGGACTGGGCGAAGAGCGGGGAACAGGCCAGAGTGAGCAAGGCGATGGCGAGGGGGCGACGGGCGAAGTTCATGATGTTTTCTCCAGAACGGGTCGTGCAGCGAAGTGCTGCTTGTGAGTACTTCGTGCCGACCTGCGATCTGGATGCACCCGGATGAAAATTTTTTCGTCGCCGCGAGATGGGGTCATCAACCCATGGGTCCGCCCCCCTTGATTTCGGGATAGTCAGCCCACGACATCGGCACACACCGCCTGGACGGATCGCCGTCCGGATCCCCCTCTCAGCAAGGGGATCAACATGCACATGCTATTCAGAACCGCAGCCCATCGCTTCGCCGCGAGCGGGGTGCGCGCACCGCCTGAGGCCGAGCACGGCTGCTTGGCGCCTACGGCCGCAGCCGCGATACTGGAGACCTCAGCTTTCCGGAGACTCTCCATGCATCTCGACGGTTCCTGCCATTGCGGCGCCGTGCGCTTCTCACTCGAATCGGCGCATCCCTACCCCTACAACCTGTGCTATTGCTCCATCTGCCGCAAGACCGGTGGCGCCGGCGGTTATGCGATCAATCTGGGGGGCGATGCGGCCACGCTCAAGGTGGAGGGTGAGGCCCATGTGCGCATCTATCAGGCCATGATCGGCGAGGGTGCCGAGCGCCAGCAAAGCCCGGCGAAGCGGCATTTCTGTGGCGAATGCGGTGCTCACCTGTGGGTGTGGGACCCGCGCTGGCCCGAGCTGGTCCATCCGCTCGCCTCGGCCATCGACACGCCGCTCCCGGTGCCGCCGGAGCGCACGCATCTGATGCTCGGCTCGAAAGCCGCCTGGGTGCAGGTCCGGGCGGATCCGCAGGACAAGCACTTCGATGACTACCCGGACGAGTCCATCGCCCAGTGGCATGCGCGGTTGGGGCTGGCGTGCTGAACCCGGACGGGGGGTCAATCAGAACAGGTCCAGCATTTCATCCACGCTGTTCAGTGCGTCGTTGATCGCTTTCAAGGTGGCCTTGCGTGCCGCCATTTCGGACTTGCTCAGGTATTTGACCGTCACCTTGGTGAGGCCGATCACGCTGTGGTAGTTGAGCTGCTTGACCAGGTCCATCTGGTCCCAATCGACATGCACGCAGCCATGAGAGCTCGAATCAAGCGGCCCGGCATGAAGCGCCTCGCCGCCGTTGTAGAACACGGCATAGCTCATGTTGGCGCTCAGGGATTTTGAATAGCGCCTGCCCGGCCCCTCGCGATCGCTCTTGTCATAGTCCACACCCGGCGTGCCCGAATACGTCCCGCTGTTGTAGCCCACCCCCATGATCCGTTTGACCGTGAAGGTGCCGCTGTCCGTTCTGCCCAGGGTGCGCGAGCCGCCGCCCACCGGAAAATTGAAATCCGGCCACTTGACCGGGTTGTCGTAATACTGGGCTGAGGCCCAGCCGGTGGAATAGACGTGCCCGCCGGCGTCGGTCTGCAGATCGTTGAAGGTGACGTTCACATGCTCGATCCAGGGCTTGGTTTCCTTGTCCTTGCGCTTGTTGAAGCTGTCTTCGACCAGACCGGACGCCGGGTCGTCCAGCGTGCCGAAGTTGAAAGAGCGTTTGGCATTGGGGCGGTAACACTGAACCGTGGGCGGGTTCTGGGTCACATGGGCCAGCTCATGGGCGAGCAGGCGGCGCCCGTCGTGGGTGTGGGGGGCGTAAGTGCCCTCATTGAAGACGATGTGGTTGCCCGCCGTGTAGGCCAGCGCCCCCATGGCACGGGCGGCACCGCTGGCGGCAGGCCCCGCGTGGATGCGGATCTGGCTGAAATCGAACGCCCCACCCGCACCCCCGCCCATCACGGCGGAAAAGCGCTTCTCCATGTCCGCGCGCGTGGCGGCTGCCAGCGGTTCGCCTGCGGCATTCATGAGTGGATGGGCCAGCGGACGCTGCGGCAGGGAGGTCGGCCTGCGGGGCGTGGGCGCCCCCGCCGCCGACGGCGTGTTGGCGACAACCCGGTCGGCCACGGCTTCGGCGTGGCGCTCAAGCGCCTCGTCGTGACTGTGGCTGGGCGCCGACAGACCCGGGCGCCCCCGGTCGACGCTGGCGGACGCGCCTGTCGACCGGACGCCGTCCAGTGTTCTGCCGCTCGCACGCGACGTAGAAGTTTCCCCCGCCTGCCGGGTCGGGGTCCGTGGGGCGTGGCTGCGCATGGCACGTCTCCGGTGGATGCAGTTCCACCGTAGGTGACGCAGGCATGACAGTCAAATCAGGGTAGCGATCGACAGCCCCGATCTTCCGGGGTGCGCAGATCATGCCCGCCCGTTCGCCCCCGGTGCTGAAAGGCCCTCGTTGAGCACCCGCACCTCGCGCTGCGGGAAGGGGATCTCGATGTTGTGTTCCTGCAAGGCCTCGAGAATCATCAGCATGAGATCGCCGCCGACCCGGTTTTCGCCATCATCGATGCCCTGCATCCAGAACTCGACGAACATGTTGATGCCGTTGTCGCCGAAGCTGTCGATCTCGCAGTCGGGCCGCTCTTCGATGGGCACGTGATCGCCGCTGAGCACCTTGGGATGACTGGCGACCACCTGCTTGATGATCTCGCACAGCTCGCGCACATTGGTCTTGTAGGCCACGGAGAAGTCCACCCGGTAGCGCTGCTCCTTGTTCTTGTGCGTCCAGTTGGTGAAGGTCTCGGTCATGAACTTTTCGTTCGGAACCATCACGTCCTTGCCGTCAAAGGTCTCCAGCGTGGTGGAGCGCAGGGTCATCTCGCGCACGATGCCGGTGCGCCCGTCTTCGAGCTCGATGTAGTCGCCCACCGAAATGGAGCGATCGAGCAGGATGATGATGCCGGAGATGAAATTCGAGGCAATCGCCTGCAGACCGAAGCCCAGGCCCACGCCCACCGCACCGCCGAACACCGCCAGCGCGGTGAGGTTGATGCCCATCACCTGCAACAGCAGCAGGAAGATGATCACGAAAATACCCACTTCGAGCATCTTGGCGGCTAGCTCCTTGGTGCGCACATCGAGCTTTTCCTGGCGGCGGATGATCTCCTGACCGGTGCTGTTGGACACCCGGCCGAGCCAGAACAGCAGCGAGCCGAACAGCAGCACCCGGCCCAGGTCGTAGGCGGAGATCTGGATGTTGCCGACGGTGAACGATACGGCGTCGAGAATGGCCACCAGCGGCACGAGCAGCTCGACCAGATGCAGGAAGAGCAAGGGCAGGCCGATCCAGCGGAAGACGAAGGCAATGAACTCGCTGCGCACATGGTCGCGGATGATGGTGTTGAGCACCAGCATCATCGCCACCACCATGGCGGTGCGCACCAGCCAGGCCTGACCGATCAGGTTGCGGCTCAGTTCGACCGCCACGCCGAGCATGACGATGGCGATCAGGGGGAAGAACAGGCTGCCGAGTTTGGCCGTGACGATGCGCAGTGGCGGGTAGCTACCGCCTTCGGGCAGCTCGGCGAACGCCGGCACGAAATGGCGAATGCGATTGGCCAACAGTGCTGCAATGCCGAAGATGACCAGCACCAGTGCCAGTTGGATGTAGGTGGCGCTGGCCATCAGGGCCTCAAGGGTTCTGGCCCCGGCCTCCAGCACCATGGTCTTGTAGTGATCGGTATCCATGCGCGTGTCTCTTGTTGGGTGCCCGGTGGCGCCAATGCGCCCCGCTCATCGTACCGGGCTCAGGGCTCGGCGGGCTTGGTTGTCGCCTTGGTGGCGGCGGCGTCGCGCTTGACCTGCCCCCGGTGACGCAGGATGCGGGCGCGGGCCAGCGCCTGCATGTCCACGTTCGAATCTAGTTCATCGACGATTTCGATACCCAGCAGGGTTTCAACTGCGTCTTCGAGGGTCACCACGCCCTCGGTCTGGTCGTAGCGGTCGCACACGATGAACAGATGCTCGCTGCGTGACACGAACATGTCGATGAGTTTGGACACCGGTATGTTCTCGTTCACCCGGGTCACCGGCTTGATGATGTCACGCTTGTCGGCCAGTTCATCGGCCACCAGCTCATGAAACAGCTCTTTCGAAATCACCACGCCGACGATGTCGTCGATGCTGTTGCCGAACACCGGCACCCGGGAATATTCCTTGAAGCGCTGCAGATCGAGCGAGGCCTTGTCATCGAATACACCGAGCAGCGCGTCACGCTGCACACTGAACAGCACGCTGCGCGGGGTGAGGATGTCGCGGGCGCGGATCTCGCGCAGGCGCACCGCGTTCTGGATGATGCGCCGCTCCTTTTCGTGCAGCACGCCCTCGTCTTCGGCCACGGAGGCGGTGGCGATCACCTCCTCCTTGGTGATCAGCGCCCGACGCCCCGGCGCGATGAGACTGGTGAGCCGGTTCATAACGACCAGGATCGGGTAGGTGATGAACACCAGCAGCTTGATGATGCGTGTGGCCGGGCCGGCCAGTTGCTTCCAGTAGAACGCGCCGACCGTCTTGGGGATGATTTCCGAGAGCACCAGGATGAGCAGCGTGAGCACCGCCGAGATGTAGAACATGTACTGCTCGCCGAACAGCTTGGCCGCCTCGGCACCCACGCCGGCAGCGCCCAGCGTGTGGGCGAAGGTGTTGAGCGTGAGGATGGCGGCAATGGAAAAGTCGATGTTGTCCTTCTGGAATTCCATCAACCGCCCCAGCGCGGGGTTCTTGTCCTTGGTCAGCTCAATGTGCGAGACCGTGATCGACAGCAGCACGGCCTCCAGGATCGAACACAGGAAAGACACGCCCACGGCGAGCATGAAGTAGGTGAAGATCAGCATCGGGCGTCTCGGGCGCGAGCAACAGGCTTGTTTGTCATCAGGTATTCGGACCGCACGTATCGCGGCGCGTTCGCAGGGTGGGTGATCTCGTCGATCCTGACGTCGCGTCTTTCGCTCCCTGGGGCGGGGCGCCACGAAAAAGCCCCCGACACGGCGGGGGCTTTTTGTTGCAACGAGCCGGCGTCCCGATCAGAGCGGCAGTCCGTCGAAGGTCGCATAGGCCGAACGCAGCCAGGTCTTGACACGCTGGCGTTCGAGCAGGCCCAGAGCGTTGTCGCCGATGCGGTTGTTGCTGGCCGCCCAGAAGCTGGCGTTCTGGCGATCGACTTTCTGCATGCTCGACTCGTGCAGTGCCGGCAGGGTGATGACCCGGGCACCGGCCGCTTCGGCACGCTTCATGGCGTCGGACTCTTCCATGTAGGCGAAATCGCTGCCACGGCCGTAGTTCTTGACCACGATGTAATTGGGCGCATCGCCATAGGTGTCGAGCAGGCGGTCGAGCAGCGCCACCGAGTCCACGCCACCGTCGGCCACATGCCAGAAGTTCACCGCATGGCCCATCTCGCCCATGAGGGCGATCAGGTCGGACTCCTGAATCCAGCGTGCCAGCGGCTTGGCGGTCTGGGCGGCCAGATCGACGATCACGCTCGGCGCGGCCTCGGCGGTTTCGTCGGTATCGAATACCGACACCACGTGATCGAGCCCCTCGAAGCTGTCCACCACCACCGGCGAAGCATAGTCGGCATAGAACCGCAGGAACGACGTGTGCGAGCGGTCGGTGTCGAAACCGGTGAACGGACGATTGTGATCGATGAAGTACTGCGCAAGGAGACGTGCGACGACCGACTTGCCGACGCCGCCTTTTTCGCCACCGATGAAGTTGATGGAGCTCATGGGCTGAATCCTGATGTTGCTGGCATTGAAACGACCGGGACACCCGGTCCGGGCGCCCACTATACGCAGGTTTCCATGAAGAATCCGCGACATCGGATCGGCGGCCGCCAGCGCATCCGGGCCATCGGCATTCGGGTTTCCCCCTCCGGCGCATCCGTTGTGGCTGTGACAGGATGAACGCCGCCCCCAGAGGGCACCGATAAAAACGTTGCAGTACGGGAGAACTCACCATGAAATCCAAAGCCGTTCTGACCCAGGCCGAGGTGACGCGAATCGTCACGGCGGCACGCGAAGAGGCGCAGCGTCAGCAGTGGGCCGTGTCCATTGCCGTCGTCGACGATGGCGGACATCCGCTTGCGCTGGAGCGCCTTGACGGCTGCGCGCCCATTGGCGCCTACATCTGTGTCGAAAAGGCGCGCACCGCCGCGCTGGGCCGGCGCGAGTCGCAAGGCTATGAAGAGATGATCAACGGGGGGCGGACCGCCTTTCTGTCGGCGCCTCAGCTGAGCGGCATGCTCAGCGGTGGTGTGCCGGTGACGGTCGATGGTCAGGTGGTGGGTGCAGTTGGCGTGTCGGGGGTCAAACCCGAGCAGGATGTGCAGGTCGCCCGGGCGGGCGTCGACGCACTGGCCTGAAGCGGCATCGGCCCCACCGGGCCGGATACGATCAGGTGCCCCGGCAGTCGTGCGCGCTCGTCACACCCGGAACGCTCTGTCGAAGGCGGCTCATCTCCTGCGCCACCAGACTGCGGACCCGGTCGACCTGCTTGACGTTGCGCGTGCTGATCGTGACCGTATCGAGCACGCCGTCGCCATAGTGCTGAAGCGCGCTGGCGGCCGCCTCGGGCGTTTCGATCCCCTGGGCGACGGCTTCCTGACGGCTCCGGGCGAAACTCCGGATCCGGTGAACGAGATCCTTGTGCTGACGCAGGCGCTCTTCCGCCCGGCGCTCACTGTTCTGGCGGCGGCTTTGGGAGCGGCCGAACGGCCCGTTGAACAGCACCAGGACGCCCACCATCAGCACGCCCAGAATGAGTCCGACGATGATGATGACGAAGAAGATTTCGCTGCCACCGGCAGCGGCATCCACAAAGGTACCGAACAACTCGTTTTCCGACGCTGGATCCATGACTCTTTCTGCTGCCTGACGGCCCGAGAGGGGCCTCTACCAGCGTCCAAAGTAGCGGAAACCCGCGGCGCCGAAAATCGACATTTGTGACAGACCGGGGATTATTTCACGCCCCCCGTGCAAGACCCGGTGGCATGCCTCAGCCCGCCGCCGTGCGCAGCGGCATGTCGCTGCCGCCCGAGTCCGGCCGGTCACCGAGCTCAACCGCCACAGAGGCAATACCGCCCTGGTCGTCGTGATGCACGATGGCAATCCGGGCCTGCCGCCAGTCACCGACGGCGTTCGCGGTTGTGCCCGCCTGCTTGGCAATCGCCTCGATCGACACGGCGGTGCGCTCGCGCCGTCGCTCCACGCCTCGAAAGCGGATGTGGTTGTACTTCGCCCAGCCGATCAGCGCAGCCGACAGCGTCAGGATGATCATGAGGTAGATCTCGACGATGTCGATGAAGCCGACATAGCCTTCGAGGGCGATCATGTGGAAGCGGAAACGCTCGATGCCGAGCCACCAGCCGGCCAGCGTGACCACCGGCAACCACAGATAGAACCACAGCCCCCAGAACACCAGCGTGAGCGTGCGCGACATCAGGCGCTGCTGCCAGCTTTGCAGATCGGGGCGATCGATGATCAGCGATGTTGGGTGGGCGCGAGGCCGCGGTCCGGGCTTTTCCATGTGGCTCTCTTCCTTCCACGCAGGATCACGGCAGGCAGCGCGACCACGGTCGTGGAGACATTGATGAGCCAGTACGCCAGCGGGTACCAGATCATCCAGAAGTAATAACGATACAAATCAGGTTCATAGCGGCGATCGAGGAACATGCTCACGCCCACCTGCAGCAGACAGGTGGTGCCGATGACCAGACCGCTCCAGCCGGGCAGCAGGGTGTGCACCCGCATCTCGGGGGGCAAGTCCACCACCAGCCCGAGCAGGAACAGCAAGGCCACCGCGCCCATGGTGTAGGCCCAGGCGACGCTGGCGAAGTACTCGAGATACACCGGCCACAGACGACGGTTGGTCCACTGCAACAGCACCCTGCGCTGCGCCATCAGCACCTGGGTGCCCCCCATGGCCCACCGCAGGCGCTGGCGCCACAGGCCGCGAAGGGTTTCGGGCATGAGAATCCAGCACAGTGCGGCCGGCTCGAAGCGCACATCCCAGTGACGCACCTCGAGCTTCCAGCTGATGTCGATGTCTTCGGTCAGGGCCTCGGGGCTCCAGTAGCCCGCGTCATGCAGGGCGGCGCGACGGAAGCAGACCATCACCCCCGAGACGGTGAAGATCTTTCCGTAGGTGCGCTGGGCACGCTTGATCAGCCCGATGATCGACGAGAACTCACCCACCTGGATGCGACCGAGCAGGGTCGACCGGGTACGGATGCGCGGATTGCCGGTCACCGCGGCCACCCGCGGGCTGCGTACCATGTGGCGCATCATCCAGCGCAGACAGAACGGATCGACGCGCGAGTCGCCATCGATGCACAGGAAGAAGTCGTGCTTCGCCATCATGGCGGCGGTGTTGAGCCCCACTGCCTTGCCCTGGTTCTGCGCCAGGTGCACGGCACGGATCTGCGGATGCATCTGCGCCAGGGCGTTGATCACCAAGGGTGTGTCATCGGTACTGCCATCGTCGATGAGCAGGATTTCGTATTCCGGGTAATCGATGGCCAGCAGCGCATCGACCGTGTCGGCAATGCAGGCCGCTTCATTGTGGCAGGGCACGAGAATGCTCACCGCCGGGTAGCGGTCCAGTTCGGGCGGCTGGTCCACCGGCGGGTCGCGGCGCTCGTAGTGCCCCCAGTAGAACAGCCCGCCGGCCATCCACAGGTAAGCCATGAACAGGGGGTAATAGAAGGAGAAGCCGAAGACCCCGGCCACCACGATCGCAAGCAGGCTCATGTCATCCATGCCGCCCCCTCAGAATCGCCAGTTCACGCCGGCATACGCGTCCTTGCGATGCTCTTGCGTACCGTCGTACGGAAACATGCGAACGCCCAGCCCGTAGTCGATGGCCAGCGCCGGCCCGAGCTGCCAGCGGTGGCCGTAGCGCACCCCATGGAACACGTTCCAGCCGTAGGTCGGGTCCGGCGCTCCCGGGCGGCCGAAGGCGCTCTGGCGGTACTGACCGACGAAGGCGGACAGTTCGTGCGTCATGAAGTGGTCGTAGCGGCGCCAGCCGGTCAGGTGCGCGCTGACGCCCACCGACACGGCAACATCGCGCTTGGGGTTGTAGTAGAAGACATCCACCCGCTCACCCTGGCTGGTGTAGGCGTCCGCCGAGAGGTCGACCCGGTGATTCGGGCCGCTGGTCACGCGCTGGGTCACGCCGAGGCTGAGCGCCGTGCGCCGGTTGCCGTCGTTGAAGTCGTGATGGGTCACGCCGAGCGAGACCGAGCGCGACTCATGCCACTGATAGCTCACCGACGCGCTGTAGCGATCGGCCAGGGTCTGGAAGGTGTCGTTGCGCCCCTTGAGCGGCACGTCGTCGGTGTTGTGTTCGACACCGGCCCGAATCGCCCAGTGATCCGTTGGCGACCATGCCGCGCGCAGGCTCATCGTCGAGTCGCGGCCATTGTTGAGCGCCTGCCCCACTTCCCCGACCACGCCCCAGTCGCGGGCGGTGTACTCCAGCCCCATGCCCACCCGCTCGTGCCGCGGCCTGCCTCCATCGAAGTCGGAGGCCATCTGCAGATGATGGGCAAACACCCGCCACTGGCTGGCAATGGGCGCAGAGTACAGATAGGTGTGCCAGGTCAGATCCTTGTTACCCACCACCGAGCCGGCGCCCTTGCCCGCCTCGACGCGACTGTCGAGCTCGGCACGGCGCACCACATCCATGTCACGCGCCAGTCGGCGCACACCCGGATGTTCGGGCGCTGTCGCCATCAGTTCGTCCGCCAGTGGGTCCGCAGCAAGCCGGTCACCGACACCGCGCAGGGCGCCCACCAGCCCGATACGCGCATCGATGTCATCAGGCCGCACGGCCAGCAGGCGGCGGTAGATGGCTTCCGCCTTGCGGGGCTGACCCCGAGCGGCCGCAACGCTCGCCGCGGTCTGCAGTGCGCCGGCGTTGTCGGGCGCTTCGGCCAGCACGGCGTCGATACGCGATTGCGCCAGGCCGTGACGGTTCGCATAGAGGGCGGCGCGAGCGGCGAGAATGGCGGCATCGCGTCGCGCGCCCTCCGACCCCGCGGCCGTCAGGTCGCCCAATCGGCGGATGACGGCATCGGCGGCATCGTGGTGTTCGGCTTCCAGTTCGGCAAAGTAGAGCGCCTGCAACCAGGCGATGCGCTCCGGATCGGCTGCCAGCGCTTCGCGATACCGACGCACGGCAGCGTCAGGCTGGCGCAAGCGGCTGTGCGCATCACCCAGCAGGGCGGCCAGATAGGCCGGCAAAGTCCCTTCGGCCTCAAGCGTCTGCGCCAGCGCGACGGCCTCGGCGTTGTGCCCGCGCATGACGAGCGCCTCGATGCGATCGAGCTGCAAGCGACGCAGGCGTGCGGTCGCGCCAGCGGTTCTGGCCTCGGCGATGCGCCGGTCCGAGGCGGCCAGCGCGTCATCCAGCGCACGATAGCGCTGGGGCGACCAGCTGTCATTCAACGCCCGGGCGGCCGCACGGATTTCCCGCGCGCCTACGTCCGCCGGATCTTCGGGCGGTGCTGGCGGAGGCGGAGGCGGCGAGACCGGCTCGGGGGGCGGCGCCATGGCCAGATCCAGGCCCTGTCGGTATTCCGTCGAGCGCGGCTTGCGACGCAACAGTTCCCGGTAGGCGGCCACGGACTGATCGCGCTGCCCCGCCAGTCGCGCAGAACGGGCCACGGCCGCCAGCACGTACTCCGGCAGCGGACGCAGGGGGAGCCCTTTGGCGGCGTACAGCGCGGCATTGTGCAGCTCGGCCCAGCTACGCACCACGATCAGGTCGTAGCGGTACTTCATGACCTTCGGCTGCGCCTCGACAAGGGCTTCGAGCATGGGCAAGGCGGTGGCGTAATCGCCGGCCCGGGCGGCCTCAACGGCCACTGAATGCTCGGCCGCCGGACGACGCACCTCGGCCCCGGCCGGAGCACTCACAAGCGCGCTCGCCAAGAGGATGAAGATGAGGTGAAGAATCCGCCGTTCAGGGCTCATTGACACAACCGTTTAAATTACTTTTTTCACTTTCGACACTATTTCATGCGTCGCAAAATGCCTAGCGGAAGTATTTGGCGGTTCTTGAGCAGTTGCTGGCCGGCTTATGGAGAGAAATGTCACAGACCCGTGAAGGAAGGTGGAAACATCTGCGACACGGCGCCTCATAACGTGACTTTAGTCGTACGTGCATACCCGCCTGATTGCGGACAATGATTTCAAACAGATCCGGGAACCCTCATGCCCAACTCCAGACATCCTCAGGCATTGCACAGAAATCACAATGCGATTTTCCATGGCCTTGCGGCCGTGCTGCTCATGGCGGGCGCCGTGTTTGCCTCGGCAACGGCTGAGGCATCACCCATGCTCGACCCCTATGCCTTTCGGAATACCAGCACCGGCGACGGATTGAATTCCCAATGGGTACAGACCGCCGACGACTGGCGTTTCAGCGATTACGTCTACAACGGTGAGCGCATCGGTGACACCAGCTGGGGGAGTGGTTTCTGGGCCGTAAGCGATATTGCAACTGCGATGGCACTCAATGCCGGCGCCCCGAACCTGGTCGCTCGCGCCCAGGGCATCACCCGCGACCTGAGTTTCGCCAACACCCTCTACAACGACGGCTGGGGCCAGGGCACCGGGTGGGACAAGGACCACGTGCGTCCGCTGGCGCCCGTGGTGGCTGACAGCGGGCAGGAAACGAACTACGCGGCCACCTTCACGGGCTACATCTACATTCCGCAAGCCGGCGTGTACGACTTCGGCATCTTCGTGGATGACGCCTTCACCCTGTCACTGCTGGGCGGTAACGGCAGCCTCGTCGTCGGACGCGAGACCTTCATCGGCTCAAGCGGCCGTGATTTCTACACGCTCTCGGGGAGCGTGGGCGGCAGTATTGAACTGGCGGCCGGCTTCTATGGCATCGAGCTCGACTACTTCAACCGGCTTGAAGCCGGCGTGCTGGAACTGGGCTGGTGGCAGCCGGGCCAGACGGAATGGACGCCGATCAGTGGCGATCTGCTCTACAGCGCATTACCGGTGCCCGAGCCGTCCTCGGCGCTGCTGCTGCTGATCGCCGGTGGCGCCCTGGTGGCCAACCGGCGCCGGCGTCACCGCTGAGCCGGAACGGACCTCAGGCGGCGGCGCGCCTGAACCAGACGAGCAGCGCCTTGTGCACCCGCCCGGCGGCCTCGAGCGCACCTTCCATATAGCCCGGCGCATAGGCAGCGGTTTCACTCCCGCAAAAATGGATGCGCCCCTGCCAGCACGGGCGCTGCAGCACCTCGGGCGCGTCCGTCGGATGATCGGCCACCTGCATGCGATCGAGTTCGGCGCAGGTCAGCGGTTCGGTCGCCCAGTCCTGCACATGACAATCAACGGGTTCGGCCTGCGGGCCGAAGAATTGCACCAGCTGACTTGAAGCGAGCATGGGCAGACCGCTGGCAAATTGCTTGCGCTGATCCGCCCCGAGCCCGACAAAGGCGGCCAGTGCCGCATGGCCGGCCTCGTCGCATGCATCCCAGACCTCGCCCAGCACGGCACTCGGATACGGAGCAACCGCCGTCCCCGAGCGTCCTTCCTGCCGCCAGAAATCCGAACGCTGCCCCGCCAGCAACTTGGCCTGCGCCGCCATCCAGGTCGGCATCTCGCGCATGGCCACGCGGATCTGCGGCGGTAGCGACGGCTCGAAGCTCACGGACGATTCGATCAGTCTCGGCGGCATGGCGAACACCGCCACCAGCGACTCGACCCGCTGCGGCCCGGACGGCGTGGCAAATTCGAGTGTCACGTGGCCGCCCTGGTCGCTGACGGAGGTGAGCACATGCTCCAGTTGGAGCGCGGTTTCCGGCAGGCGGGCCGCCAGGGTGTCGGTCAGCACCGCCATGCCGCCGGCCAGGCGCGACGCATTGGCGTGCACGTCGTCCTGCTCGACGAGTTTGGGTTCGGCCCCGGCCTCGGACTGCACCATGTGTGTCCCGTGCTCATGCTGGCACAGGTGGTCAAGACCGAGATGCTCAACCAGCGACGCCATCCGCCGCTGGTGCTCGGGCCAGAACCAGGTGGGTCCCAGATCCCCCCGACCACCATCGGCCAGGGTCACCGAGCCAATGCGTCCGCCGACCCGATCACGCGCTTCGAACACATGCACGACACAACCGGCAAGGGACAAGGTATTGGCAAGTGCAAGGCCGCTCAGCCCGGCACCCACAATGGCAACTTCGATCATGGCCGTCTCCATCCATCATGGCTCTGGCCTTGTCGATGCAAACTCCGTTCCAGCCGGCGGAACCCCGTGACAGAGGCCATTGCGCCCTGCGCGCACTCGAATGGCTGGCGATTTGTCGACACTCGCGCACGACTTGTCGCACACCCGCCAGAGCATCAGCGGCCTGCCAGCACCTGCCGGAAGGTCAGATTCACCCGGGGGGATTCGACCCCCGATTCGGGGAGCACGGCATGTTCCCAGTCACGCTGAAACGGGGCTTGCATGAACAGCAGCATGCCACCGGGCACCGGAAGACGTCCGGGCACCCCCGGCGTACCGGGTTTGGGCCGCCAGCAGAAATGCCGGGTCGCCCCGACACTGAGCGACGCGATCTCGGCCATGGGCCCCAGATCGTCGTCGTCATCCGCATGCCAGCTGACCCGATCTTCACCATTGCGATAGAGATTGGCCAACACCGCGTTGAAGCGCCGGCCGGTCGCGGCCTCGACGACGGCTCTGAGTTCGTCGAGCAGCGGCGTCCACGCGTGGGCATTCTGCAACTGGTCGTGATAGCGATAAGCCACGCCCGGATCGGAGAACCAGCACTGGCAGCGCGACAGGGCCATCCGCCGGCCGGCCACCTGATACCCCCCGTCGCTCCAGGGAATGCTCTTGTACAGCGCCTCGAAGATGCGATCGGCGCTGGCCGCGTCCCACAGGCGCGCACAGCCCAGCAAGGGCTGGCTGGCATGCGGCTGCAGGCGCACCGCCGGATCAGGATGAGGCAGCATGCCGGTCGCAGGCCGTGTCATGACACATGGCCTAGGGCGTCAGATCGCCAATGCGGTAGTGGGTCAGCAACGCGTCCGCCCCGGGCGAGTGAGGTCGGCCCCGCGTCTTGGTGTCGTAGGCCTCGGTGGCCTCCTTGCCGCACCAGGGCAGGATGATCGACGGGCGTGTCGGGTGCTCGGGCAGATAGGCACTGAGGTCATACACGGCCCCGTGGATGGCCATCCAGCAGTCGGCTTCGGTGGCGTGTTGTGCCACCTCGGCCAGGGTGTAGCTGGGCGTCACCGGCGTTTGCGTCTTCTCGGATTCGGCCTGACCCGCCGCCCACACGCTGAAGACAGCCCCCCAGAACAAGACGGTGCTGAACTGAAACAGTCGCTTCATCATCGGAAATCGAACCTCTCGTAGTGAATGCACCCGGCCGGCACGCCGCGTGACTGCAATACATGCACCGCGGCACTGACCAAGGCCGGGGGGCCGCACAGCAGGCATTCCCGCCCGACCAGCACCTCGCTCGCAGGCAGTATGGCATCGAGATCCGGCGGGCCGCCATCGGCCACCACCGTCTGCAGGCTGACCCCGGCGTGCTGGCGGGCCAGGGCTTCCAGTTCTGCCACAAAGGCGGCGTCGGCCGGACTCTGGTAAAGGTAGATCAAGGTCACGGGCCGGGCCGGAGGCGAAGCGCGCAGCAAGGCCAGGAAGGGCGCAATGCCGATCCCCCCGGCCAGCCACACGGCAGGCTTGTCCGCCTCGACAGCACCGAAATCTCCAAAGGCCCCCTGCACCCGCGCCGCCACCCCCGGTTCGATCGACTGGATGTGCCGGGTGCAATCACCCAGCGCCTTGATGCCGATCTTGAGACTGCCATCGGGCGCGATGTGCGTGAGCGTGAACGGGTGATACTCGTGGCAGCCACGAAACCGCGGCCCCTCGAAGAATGCCACCAGAATGAATTGCCCCGGGCGCGCACGCACCCCCCGCGCCATGGGCTTGAGTGTGAGTTCGACAATGTCGCGCGCGGGCCGGCTCACCGCGCTGACCACGTGCGGCAGTGCCCCCAGCCCCACATCCGAGCGCAGCACACGCCACAGCAGCACACCCAGCGCCAGTACCGGCATCCACAGCAACCAGTCGGTGATCCCCAGCGCCACCAGATGCGCCAGCCCGAGGGGCACCGACAGGGCGAGCAGGCCATGCAGCCAGCGCCACGCAGAATACGAAAGCCGGGCACTGAGCGCCGACCCAAGCCCCGCCATCAGGCACAGCAAGGCCGCCCAACCCAGCCAGCCGGCCAGATCCTGCCGGGCCGGAGAGAGCACCGACCAGGCATAGTCGGGCGCGTCGGGGAGCCAGTCGGCCGCCAGCGCGAGGGGATGGGCGAGCAAGAAGACATAGGCCCACACGCCGAGCACGTGATGCCAGGCATACATGCGCTCGAGCCCGCCGAACCAGCGCGCCAGCCGCGGCTCGCGCATCATGCACACCAGCGAGGCGAAGATGAACCCGTAGCCCAACCACCCGAGGACGATGCCGGCCCCGCGCCAGCCGACGGCAAAGCCCGGCCATGCCCACCAGAGCGGCACGGCAATCAGGCCCACGACAACCACAGGCAGGGTCCAGCGAGACGGCTTCACTGCGGGCGCTCCCGATCGGGCAGGAGATGCGCGCAGGCGTCGCGACGCGCTCTGGGCAAGGCCAGCGCCCGTTCGCGCGCTCGATCGACCATCTCCTGGTGGTGCAGCTCGAGATAAGCGCGGCAGGCCGCATAGTCGGTGAATTCGCGCAAGCGTGCCTGATGTTCGATGCGCTCCTGCGGCGTCATCAACTGCCAGCCGGCGGTGTTGTCTTCACCCGCGCGCCACGGGCCACGCGCCCAGGCGGCGTTGCCAAGCACCACACCCGCAGCGAGGAGTAACGCAAAGCGAAACATGATCGTCCTCCATGTCACGCACTGATGGATCATCAGCCTCCAATCTACGCGTGCGGCCAGATCGTACCGTGACCTGCATCAAGCTTCGTCTGTGCCGCTGTCATGAAAAAGCCCCGCCGTCGCGGGGCTTTTCCGGGGGCGGGCGCCACCGCTCAGCGGCGGCGGCGAGCCACCGCGCCGACCAGGCCCACGCCGGCCACCAGCATCGCCCAGGTCTCGGGCTCGGGCACCGGTGCCAGCGCATACAGGGTGGTGGTCGAGGAGACCTCATTGGACACGGCCAGGAAGTAGCTGCCGTTCATCTTGAAGGCCTTGAGGCCCTCGGGCGACAGGTCATTGGCGCCGACGATCATGTCGATGAACGAGGCGTTGGCCGGATCGGTGATGTCGTACATGGCGATGGCGCTCTCGGTGGTGCGCTCAAGGCCGATGAAGGCAATGGTGCGCCCGTCGATCTCGAGCAGGCTCACGCCTTCGGCCTCGACGCCCTTGTTGTCGCTGCGCCCGTCGTCGTAGATGCCCAGATCGTTGGCCACGATCTCGAGCATGTTGCCCGAGTCGAACACCTGGTTGCCGTTTTCGTCCCAGATGGAGAAGGATCGGCCGCCGAACGCGACCAGGTCACCCGCGGTGGTGTCGATGGTCGACACGGTGATGCGCTGGTATTCGGTCGGCAGCCCGGAGACCACGTCCTTGGCGCGGGCCTCGTCGCTTTCGTCGGCGCGGGCGTCGCCCTCGTTGGCGGTCACGAAGTAGGTCTGGCCGTTGGCCTCGTAGGCGGCAATCGCGTCGGGCTGGTACAGACCACGCACATTGACCGGCACCGGGTTATAGACGCCGTCCTTGTCGTAGATGTCGATGGCGTTGCCCGGCTGCGAGAAGTCCTTGGTGCCCAGACCGACCAGCTGGGTGAAGCTGCCGCTGTTCAGGTCCAGCATGCCGACGGCGTTGGCCTCCTGCAGGGTCACGAACGCCTTGGTGCTGTCAGCCGACACGGCGATGTACTCGGGCTCGATATCGGCCAGGGTGGCGGAGCGCACCCCGTTGATCTGCGGCACGCCAGACAGGCTGGCGGTGCTCACCGAACGGCTGGCCACATCGATGATCGACACGCTGCCGAAGGGGTCCACGCCACCGGCGGGCTCGCCCTCGTTGGCCACCAGCACGCGGGTGCCATCGGGCGTGAACGTGACCATGTCGGGTAGCGCACCCACAGTCACGAACCCGTCCGCCGCCAGCGTGGTGGTGTTGAAAAAGCGCACCGTTCCGGCATCGGTCACCGTCGGCGCCGCCACGGCCACAGCTGCCAGACCGTTCTTGACGCTGACGCTGTTGATGGTGCCGAAGGCGGACAGATCGATGCTGCTCACCAGCGAGCCGTCGGTCACGCTGAGCACGTCGATCCGGTCCGGGTTGGTGACCCAGAGGGTATTGGTGAGGGTGTCGACATCCACGATCTCGGCGGCCCCACCGGCTTCAGATGTGGACCACAGCTGGCTCCAGCCGATGCTCGGCGTGGTGGCCGCCTGGGCGAAAGAACAACCGAATGCGGCAGCGACAACGACTGCCGTGGCGAGCGGTTTGCGGATCATGACCTCTTCCTTTTCTTTTTTGAACGCAGCACGACGCCCGCATCGGCGCCGCAGAAAGGAAGCAGTTTTGCCAGCGAAGGTTACGCGGTCGTGACAGGTGCCGCGCGGGCGCGCAGCGTGCGCACCCCCAGGAACGCGCAGAAGCCCAGCGCCAGGTAAGCGCCCATGCCCAGGCTCAGATCCAGGGTGGAGACCCACAGCAGCGGCGCGAACACGGCCGCAGTCACGGCGTTGGTGGCCGTTTGCATGAAACTCTGGCAGCTCGACACCATCCCCCGGCGCGCCGGAAACAGATCCAGCGCCATCAAGGTCAGGCTGGGCATGGCGATGGACATACCCATCACATAGAACGGCAGGGGGAGGATGCTCTGCGGCAGCCCCGGCGGCAATGTGGCGTTGACCAGCACATTGACGCACTCGGCCAGCCCCATGCAGATGTAGCCGGCCAGGATGGTGCGCATGGGCGTCCAGCGTGTCGCCAGGCGACCGGAGATCCATGCGCCGACCATCATGCCGATCATCACCGGGATGAACAGCCAGCCGAAGCCCTGGGGCGAAATGCCCAGGTGGTCCACCAGGAACGCCGGGGCCGAGAGCACATAGAGGAAGAAGCCGTTGAAATTCAGCGCCACGGCCGCCGCGATGAGCAGGAACTGCCCGTTGCGCAGCACCGAACTGTATCCGCGTGCCACGTTGGCCGGATGCAGGCTCTGGCGCTTGTCCTCGGGCAGGGTCTCGGGGAGCTGGAAATAGGTCACCACGCCCAGCACCGCGCCGAGCATTGCCAGAAACCAGAAAATGCCCTCCCACGGGAACACCGCCAGAATGGCGCCGCCGATGATCGGCGCGACGGCCGGTGCAATGGCGAACATCATCACCACGCTGGACATCAGCTTCTGCGCCTGCGGGCCGTCGAGCACGTCGCGCACCACAGCCCGCCCCACAACAATACCCGCGCCACCGCACAAACCCTGCAAGGCGCGCCCGACCCACAGCCACTCGATGCTCGGCGCCAGGGCGCAGACAACGGACGCAAGCACGTACAGGCCGAGCGCGGCGAGGATGATCCGCCGACGGCCGAAACTGTCGGACAGCGCCCCATGCCAGAACACCATGAGGGCAAAGGGAATCAGATAGGCGGAGAGCGTCAGCTGGACATCGTAGCGGCTCGCCCCCAGGTCCGCCTCGATCTCATGGAACGCAGGCAGATAGGTGTCGATCGAGAACGGCCCGATGGCCGCCAGTGCCGCCAGAATGACCGCCAGAAAGCGGGTGGAAACGGGCATGAGTTGGGGAATGGCTGTTTTCGTTGGTATGCAGCGAGTGTAACGCCAAGCCGCTTGCTCATGCGTTGCGGTGGTCCGGCAACAGGGCCCGCCCTCAGGGCTGACAGAAAAGCACGAACATGTAACCGACCCCGGCAATGAGCGCGACGACCAACAGCGCAATCACGGCCAGCACCGCAGCCACGAGGAACTGACGCTCGTGAACGCATGCGCGGATGGCGTGGGCGAGCCCGGCAAGACCGAAAAACAGCGGCGTGAAGGCAAAGCCCAGGGGATAAATCAGATAGATCGTACCGATACTGCTCGTATCCCCCGACGGGCCCCGCGGCATGGAACCGAAGCGTTCGGCGCAATAGACGGTGACCGGAATCATGAGCACCCCGACCACCGCGAAGATCCAGGTGAGCATACCGACGGCGGCCCTTCGGTCTTTGGCCACGGCACTCATCGCGAAGCGCTCGAGTTCAATGCGTTGCGCCGGTACTGCACCGCCTCGGCCACATGCGCACGACCGATGACGCCCGCGCCCGCCATATCGGCCAGCGTCCGGGCAACCCGGAGCACACGGTCATGACCACGGGCCGACAGCCCGAGCCGATCAATCGCACGGGCCAGCATCTGGCGGCCTGCGTCGTCCACCTGAGCATGCGCGCGCAGTGCCTCGCCGGCAAGACGGGCATTGGGCGTCCCCTGCCGTTCCATGGCGATACTGCGCGCTGCACGCACCCGCTCGCGCACCACACTCGATGCCTCCCCCGGCTGCGCCGCGTGCAGCTCATCGGCCGTGAGCGCCGGCACTTCGAGCATGACATCGATGCGGTCGAGCAAGGGGCCGGAGAGTTTGCCGCGGTACCGCGCCACCTGATCCGGGCTGCACCGGCAGCGCCCGCGTGGGTCGCCCAGATAGCCACACGGACAGGGGTTCATCGCCGCGACCAGTTGAAACCGTGCAGGAAAGCGCGCACGATGCTTTGCCCGCGAGACATCCACGTGCCCCGTCTCCAGCGGCTCGCGCAAGGCCTCGAGCACCCGGCGATCGAACTCGGGCAGTTCGTCGAGGAATAGAATTCCATGGGTTGCCAAGGAAATTTCGCCAGGCGACGGAATACTGCCACCGCCGATCACTGCCGCCACGGACGATGAGTGGTGCGGGCTGCGGAAGCTGCGTTGCCCCCAACGCGCGATATCGAAGCTGCCCGACAAGGAATACACCGCCGCCGAGGCCAGTGCCTCACCCTCGGTCATGGGCGGCAGAATGCCCGGCAGACGCTGCGCGAGCATGGATTTTCCGGTGCCCGGCGAACCGAAGAACAAGAGCGAGTGCCCGCCGGCCGCCGCTACCTCCAATGCGCGCCGGGCTTCCATCTGCCCTTTCACGTCGGCCAGATCCGGCACCGCCACCACCTCGCTGCCTGCATCCGGCACGGCGGGTCTGGGCAGGCTGTCATGGCCGTTCAGATGCGCCACCACGGCCAGCAGGCTCTCCGCCGCGAGCACCTCGGCATTGCGAACCAAGGCGGCTTCACGCGCACTGTCGGTGGGCAGGACGAGCGTGCGGTTGGCGTCACGCGTCTTGAGCGCCATGGCCAGCGCGCCGCGCACTGGCCGCAGCAGCCCCGTGAGCGACAGTTCGCCCGCGAACTCGTGGCCTTCAAGAGACGCCGGTTTGATCTGATCGGAGGCCGCCAGAATGCCCAGAGCGATGGCCAGATCGAAGCGCCCGCTTTCCTTGGGCAGATCGGCTGGCGCCAGATTGACAGTGATGCGCCGCGCGGGAAACTCGAACTGACTGGTCTGGATGGCGGCGCGGACGCGGTCGCGCGCTTCGCGCACTTCGGTGTCCGGCAGCCCCACGAGGGAGAACGCCGGCAATCCATTGGCGAGGTGAACTTCCACGCTGACCGGGGGCGCATCCATGCCATCCAGGGCACGGGTAAGAACTATGGCGAGACTCATGGTGCCGAAGTCTAGCGCCCGGCAACGGCCATGTATTCGTCATAGTTCACTTTCGCCCATGATGGCGACCATTGAGCCCGGCCCGAGGGCGTGACACCATGTGCGGATGATCGAGTCTGTTTCCCTGATGCCGTGTGACGCGCACGTCCATCTGGACGCCGTCACCGAGATCCTCAACGACGCCATCGTGAATTCGACGGCGCTGTACGACTATGCGCCACGGTCGCGCGAACGCATGCTGGCCTGGTTCGACACCAAACAGGCGGCGGACCATCCGGTCATCGCGGCGGTGGATGCCCGGGGCACACTGCTCGGCTTCGCCACCTACGGCCCGTTTCGGGCGTTTCCGGCCTACAAATACACCGTGGAGCATTCGGTGTACGTGCATCGGGACCATCGTGGCCGGGGACTCGGGCGGCAGTTGCTCGGTGCCATCGTGGACGCGGCCGAGGCGGCTGGACTGCATGCGATGGTCGGCGCTGTCGATGCAGACAACACGGACAGCATCGCGCTCCATGAGTCCATGGGTTTCGTTCGGGTCGGCGCCCTGCCTCAAGTGGGCTTCAAATTCGGCCGCTGGCTCGATCTGGTCCTTCTCCAGCGCATTCTCGCCGGCCCCGCGGACCCGATGGACGGCTGAGCGCAGTTCAACTGCGGCGCACGGCCACCATGTGATTGTCCCAGCGCACCTGCGCGAAATCGGCGCGGCGCGTGGCGTCGCCCACCGGCTCCAGCCGACCATGTCCATCCGAGGCCCACAGTTCGCCATCGGCGGCGGCGAGGCCGCAGACGTCGCCCTGTTCATGGTGACCGAGGTAGTCGCCCTCGGCGCTCCAGTTGAGCACCACGCCGCCGCGCGGTGAGGACACCGCAAAGCGACTGCCATCTTCGGTAAACGCCACGCTGCCGCAGTAGTGCTGCAGGCGATGGCGGATGTCGTCGGGCGCCCACAGCATCTGCAGCGGCTGGCCGCGGCGGTGCAGCGCCATCATGGGCGGGTCGTCCGCCTTGTCGCCCTCGTACTGCATGGCAATGGCGACCCGGTCGTCGGCACCGAGCGCGATGTGACGGATACTGAGCTGGTGCCACTGCGCTGGCGGCTCGACTTTCTCGAGCAAGGCACCTGTTTTTCGATCCACATAGGCCAGGTTCGGCGCCATGGTGGGCAGATTGAGCTTGGCGCGCGGCGTGTCCGGGTGGGTGAGAATGCCGCCGTTGGCCACCACCAGGGTCTCGTCATCAGCAGCCAGCAGCAATTCGTGCGGACCCACGCCATGGCTGGCGAACTCATCCACCTTGCGCCAGCCGTCGGTGGTGTCGAGCACGCCGATGCGGCCCTCGCCCGCCTCGAAGTCATTCTCCACCACATAGAAGAGCCGACCATCCGCACTGAAGACCCCGTGGCCGAAGTAATGACGATCCGGTGCCGAGCGCAGGCTGGCCACCAGCGTGCGTTCGACCACGTCGATCACGCGCAGGAAGTCGCCCGGTCGACGCGCCACCACCACCGCCGTGCGGCCATCTCGCGACAGGGCGATGTCGTGACCACGCGCGGGCAGCGGCAGGTCAAGCAGCACGCGTCCGGTGGTGTCGAACAGGGTGGCAAAGTAGCGTCCGCCCCCGTCAGCGCGGCAGCTGAGCAGTTGCGCGCCCTGCGGGCTGGCCACGAGACGCGACGTGGTCGCGCCCGCAGCCACCGCAGCGAGCCCTTTGAGAAAGCGTCGTCGATCAATCGCCATCGAGGTTGTTGAATCCCAGTGTCAGATCCAGGGCAGGCGCCAGATCGCTGCCGACCATGGTTTTGAGCTCGGAGACCCGTGCGCGCAGCGTCTCGACCTTCGGTCGTTCGACCGGATCGGCCACGGCCTCGTCGAGCGGCTTGCCGATGGCCTCGAGCGCATCGAGCGCGGCCGCCCAGGCCTTCTCCAGCTTTCCGTCGAGTCCGACCGCCTTGGCGCGCGCCTTGTATCCGACGCGGTACAGCGCACGGGTGGCGTTCAGATTTTCACGAATGGCCGCCAGTGACAGTCCGCTGCGCCAGCCCTCGGCGCGGGTGCCGCGGGCGTATTTCAGTTCGCTGCCCAGAGGCAGGGCGAGCTTCTGTGCCACCACCCGTTCCAGTTCGGTGTTGATGCTGCCGAGCAATTCGCCATCGCGCTCGGCCGCGTCCTCGGGCGGCGAGGGCGTGGCCCAGTTGCGGACGATATCGGCCGACATGGTGGCCAGGTTCTCACCAATGGTGCTCAGCACCTTGCAGCGCGCATCGAAACCCGGCGCATCGTATCGGTCGATGCCCTCACCGTAGAGCAGCCGCTCCATGGCGCTGAAGCCCTGAACCGCCACCGTTCCGTTGGCAAAGGCATCCGGCTCGAGCACCGACGGGTCCTTGCCGACGTCGGCCGTCAGGCGGACGAGGTGCTTGCCGACCGTGCCGTGTTTGTCGGGCCACAAGTCGAAGCGGTATTCGCGCATGAACAATTGCACCGCACCGAAGCGGATGTGCTG